>CALVAQ010000004.1 GCA_944325595.1 Candidatus Gastranaerophilales bacterium | reverse complement strand
AGTCCCGTCGTCCGCTTGTTTTTTTACTATTTTGTTACTATTTATGTAACGTTTTGACTGCGTAAAATTATCGAATAAACTCAAATTAATTACCTTCACGACAATTCTATTCAACAAGTATTAGCAAATTTTGTTTAATTATTTAGAGAAAATATATTCTTTCCGACTTCTTTAAACCCGAAATATTCCAAATCGGGAATCAGCGACGATAGTCTCTTTCTGTCAAAGCCTCCGATTACAAGAAGGCTGTTCGGGTGCAATATTTTGCTTAGTTTTGAGATAAGATTTCTTGTTTCATCTTTTCCGAATGTTTCTGCCAGACAATTTCTTATAATAACAACAGAATTGCCATAATCGTTTACGTCTTGTATTCGCTCCTGCAAATCCTGTACATTAAATGTGAATAATTTTTTGAAATCAGGTTTGAGTCTGAAAGCCTTTGCCTCTTTTGAGTACGTCGCATCATACGGAAGCAGTCTTATATTAATTTCTTCAAAATATTTATCAAAGCTGCTGCCAAATGCCTTGATATCATCTTCCTTTAGTGCAACGACGCCTTTTTGTCCGTAATTTTCTATAATTGCACTATCAACATCTGTAACACGAATCGGAAATATTTTTTCTTTGACGGTGTTATCTTTGATTGTGTTCAGTATTGAATTTGCAATCAAATAACTTTCTGTACCGTCAGAACCGTTCATCGGCAAGATATTTATTTTGTCATATTTTGAGAAGCGAGTCTTGATTAGATTTGCCAGTTCGTCATAGTCCAAATCATCTCGGACTTCTGTTGAATTTTGGGTGTATCTGTATTGTCCGTTGCAGTCAACATAATAGGTCGTACGAAACAACGACCCGTATGAAGGATTGTAATATGATTTAAAAAAATGTGAAAATGCTCTGACTTTCATAATGGAAATAAAAATTCTGAAAATATTTTTTTGCTATGTTGTGTATAATTTGAGGTTTAGTATATAAAATTTAAAAAATTTTTATTTTTTTTATAAAAAGTACTTAAAAAATTTTTTGCTTGTATTAAAATAGAAATACGAACGAAAGTTCAGCGTACTTTGAAAATATTTTTGATATAAAGTCGGGACACTCTGCCGAACGAACAAGACTAAATGTCTTGTTTGTGAAAGACTCTGCCGAAGAAATAATCATGTGATTATTTCTGAGAGGTAGGCTTGCTGCGCAGAGCATATTGAAATTTAATATAAAGTCGGGACGTAGCGCAGCTTGGTAGCGCACCACCTTGGGGTGGTGGGGGTCGCAGGTTCAAATCCTGTCGTTCCGATTTCTGTACTTAAATTTCGCAGGTTCCACGTGTCGGATTTTTTACGTCCTTCGGACTCAAAAATCTCTCACCTGATCCTGAGCTGTAATGCTCGCAAGGCTCGCTAACATCTCAGGACAAATCCTGTCGTTCCGATTTCTGTAAAAAATTTCAAAATTGTACAAAACTGGTACTTTGCTGAAAACAAATTTTATGAATTAACAAATTTGAAAAGCAGAGTGTGTGAAAACTTAATATAATAAAGTCGGGATACTCTGCCGAGCGAACAAGACTAAATGTCTTGTTTGTGAGAGACTCTGCCGAAGAAATAATCATGTGAATTATTTCTGAGAGGTAGGCTTGCTGCGCAGGGTATATGAAAATTTAATATAATAAAGTCGGGATGTAGCGCAGCTTGGTAGCGCACCGTGTTCGGGTCGCGGGGGTCGCAAGTTCGAATCTTGTCATCCCGATTTTATTTTTTGCAATAGTATTGGGGGTTGAGCATTTTTCTTTGATTTATGTGTCCATTTTGCTCACATTGTATTTTTTCAAACAAATTCATAGCTTTTGACCATTTAAAACAAAACCGGAGCTAACTTTCAGCTTCGTTTTTTTGTTTTATGTAATATTGGTTTAATTTTACATACAAAAAGTTCTGTCATTTACGACAGAACCCGAACAAATCTAAAAACCTCTTCCCGAAATAAATAAGATAAATTATTAATCCCCACGGCTAGCAGCCAAAACCAAAAATTTTCTCTTTCATTCTTCCTAATCTAACTTAAAAAACTTTTTAATCTTTTTAAAAATTACACTTCCTCGATTATCCCTAATCCCCGGAACAAGCCATCACCTCTTTCCTACTCTGGGAACCTCCCAGTAAATTAATCATACAAAAACAAAATTTTTGTATCAACAATGTTTTTGTAAAATAAGTTTTACAATTGACCATGCCCCCTAATACAAGTGGCTAAAAGTTTTTTTTACAATCTTAATAAAGTTATATTAATAAATTTTAGAAAAATTTTTGAATAAAAAACTTATAAAAATAAAAAAATATTTGTTAAAAATGCAGTATAGAATAAATAAAAATAAAAGCCGTGCCACTGCCTATCGACAAATGCAAAAACAATTCTGATTTATACCTGTCTCCCTCTCAAAATGCATTTACCCAAAAATTGAATCTTAGTGCTGCTTCGTTCCCGATCTGACACGGTTCGATTGTTTTTGCCAAAAGATTTTGAGCAATCATAAACAAATACAAAAATTCCTCGCTCCCGCAAAAGCCTCACAGCAGGCTCTGCACCCCGCATATGCGTTCGGGTCAAGAGATCCGCAAAGTCCCCGTGGAGCACGGCTATATTATATTATCGTAAAAACAGTTCTCAATCAATTATTTTGTCATGTAGTGAAAATCGTATTTTGTGTTTGCAAGTTTCACATGCGGATTTTCAATTCTGCCTTTGAAAGAAACATTGTTTCCTTTGAAATCTTTTTGGCGAAGAAGAATTATTCCGCTGTCACCCAGATTAATTTGCTCCATTTCGTTACCGTTTTTATCAATTTGTTTTACGATATTTCCGTCACAGACTTTGTATTTTTGGTTTTCATCCATAGCATTTACATATATTGTTCCGACCGGCAATTCAAATCCAAGTCCGTCAAGATTGATTGAAGACAGATTTGCTTCTATTCCGGCGTGTTCCGGAGAAGAACCGTATCCGTTTGAATGAAGAACAACAATTGCATCTGTTTTATCATTGTATCTGTAGAATGCTGCTGCTTGTTCTTTGTCATTAATCTGCTGGTTGTTAAGCGGTTGTGTTGTTCCGTTGACAAGAGCAGAGGCAGCTTCTTTGTTTCTTATATTCATTATTTGTGCAATCTTGTCTTTATGCGCTTTTACAAATGTGTAATTTTCATTTGTCAGCCAATCCCATCTGAGGGCATTTCTGTTTTCTTGTTTTTCATTTTTACAGAATGTTTCCCAGCCGCTCATTCCGAACTCGTCACCGGCATAGTTTGTCGGATTCCCCGGTAATCCGACCATAGCGAACATTATTGCCTGATATTTTTTCATTGCAGGTTCCATAATATTTTGCAGCGTTTGAGCTTTTAGTTTTTCAATTTCGGCCGGGTTTGCTTCTGCACATTTTTTGAAGGAGTCATTCGTCTGAACGGCTTCATTAATGATGTCTTCTATAGTGAAGTCAAATGGTCTGATGCCAAAGTTTTCCGCATCAAAAGTTTTGTCCTGACCGTTTACTTTGTGTATTCCTCTTTTAAGTCTTTCTATTGCATTTTTTATTGCATTTTTGTCATTATCGGAGAGTTTGTTGTACTCTTCCGATTTTTCAAAGCCCTTTAACAATACTTTTGCAACTTCTTTGCCTTTATCGTCATTGAAGGCTTTTACATCAGTAGCGAGCAAATGCAGAATTCTCGGCTTATCCTGGTTTCCGACAAATCTGTGTGCAAAATTGAAATTATCCATTATTCCGCTCTCAAAATAAGAACCGTCTTTAAAAGCATTCCCAATTACGGAAGTCACATTGTTGTTGCTTTTGCCTTCGCTGTCTTGTCCGTACAGTTGAGCAAGAGGATTATAGAAATATGTGTAGTCTGAAACCGTTGAAAATCCGGTGCGTTGTACAAATTGAGAAAGCGATACAAAATCATTGTAATCATTTTTTGTTTTGTCTTTAAGCTCGTCGTCTGCATCGGTTAATTCGCCGATGACATAGGCTCTCGGGTTGTTTTCACGAACACCTTTGTTAAATTTGTTCCAGAAAGACAAAATCGCATTGATGTTTTTGCCGGTATCAATTTTGTTTGCTTCTTTGGATTCATAATCGCCGACGTCTTTTGCCGCATCAATTCTCCAATCAAGTCCGGACTCCGTTTTTTCCACAATAAGTTTTGCAACATTAATAGCATCAGAGTCAATAGAGCCTACTCTTTTTGCCAGAGAATCTACAAATTTTTCTTTGGAGTCAGACGGAATGTGAGCCAAACCTTTTTGAAGTTTTGAAAGCAGTGCTTTAGCCGTATCTTCAGGAGTAAGTTCGTATTGAAGATTTAGTTTGTTAAAGTCAATCTTTTTCAATTCTTTTGTGTCATAGACAAGCATTGAATCATCATCCAGCGGTCTTATTTGAGGAGCCAATGCTGATACAACAAGAAATTTCATTATATCAGGATAAATAAGGGAATAAATCTCTTTACCTTCTGTTGTGAGTTCACCTTCGTCTAAAAGTTTTTGACCTGTTTTATTTTGCAAATCAGTCAAGATAGATTTTACACTGTCCGTCATTTGTCCGGCGAGGAAACTATCTGTCTTTTTGTATATTTCTTTAAATCTTTCAGGCATTTTATTGTAATATTTATCGCCCATCAGATACATTTCATATCTTGATTTACCGACAGTATCCTCTGAAACCGCAAGGTTCTTGATAAACGGATAAGCAAATATACTTACCAAATCCGGTCCAAACTCAATTGCATCAAGAGGATATGACATTACTCCGTCTGTAATATTCTGAGGCATTGAAACAGGTTTAAGTTTGTATTTTCTTTCACCTGTTACTGGGCTGAATTTTAGAATATTGTCTAATGCGGAAGGACTGTCTTTGTCTGCTTTTTCATATACGGCTCTGGCACCGGCGGGTAAGTTCCCATCCTTTATTAGCTGTTCTATTGCCTGCTGGTATGTTTTCCCGCCGGTAACGGCATCAGCAAGTTCTTTTGCTGTGTATTCCGTCAACATTTTTGCCACTGTAGACGTCCAGAATTTTCCGACCTGAACTGTGTCATCTTGAACTTGATATTGTGCAGCTGCTGTCTGTGCTTTTTCGTCACCTTTGAGGTCCATGGAATTCAGAGCATAGTCAGACAGAACAAACCTTTTCTTTGAAATATCGCTGTTACCAACCCACAAAGAAACACCGCCGTCTTTATTCGAGTTAACAAGTCTGAAATTTGTCCAGCTTGTCAGAGCATCTTTGAACTGTGCTCCTGATTTTTTGTTTTCTTTGAATTTTTCGTGGTTTATTTTAACTTCTTCCGGTGTTACTTTGAAGTGATAAGTCTGTGCAGAATCTTTGTATCCTGCAATTTCGTTTCTGTCGAGCGCTTCTTTGTTTCCGTAGACATTGAATATTTCATCGTTATTCATCTGCTCTTCCGTAGCAAGCCTGTCATCAAATACCTGAATGTATGTCGGTTTTGAAGCATCGAAACTGTTTCTTTTGATTTCCGCTTCTTTGTATACATCACCGTCTTTTGCAAAAGTGATTTTGTATGGTGCATTTATGAGTTTTATGTGCAAGTGTTTGTTTACATCTTCATTTTTAGAAAATACCCCAAATCTGATAGGAATATTTTTTACATCTTTTGTTTCAAACATTGGCAAAAACGGGCTTTCTGTGCCAAAGTTTATGATATCTATGATATGGATACCTTCCATTCCTTCGTTTACGAAAGCACCGTCAGCAGTCCAGGACATATTGTGTTTGTATAGATTTATCATCAAATCTCTAAAATCTTTGATATCACCGAGGTTTTGTGTAATTTGATAAGGGTTTGTTGTCCAGTATCCATGGCTCGATTTGTTGCACTGACCGAAAATCGGTGTTCCAAGGACATTTCTTATCCCTGCTTCTGCAAGGTCATTTACTTTTTCGTTAAATGATTTTAGTGTTCCGCCAAGCATGTTAAAGTGATTTCTTTTGGCATAAGTCGGATTTTTAATATTAAAAGAGTCTACAAGTACATGCTCCATTTGACGGGGTCTTGTTGAGTTCGGGTTTGTGACGGGAACGGCAATAGTGTACCCGCCCTCTGATTTGAGACCTTTGTCAGTATATTCTTTATCGCCTACAAAAAATTTGTATCCGAGCAGAGTGTCTTTGTCCAGTTTAAAGTCAGAGGCTTTCACGACAAGGCTGTCCGCACCTTTGGGCATGTCATAAGTAACAACATCTTGTGTCGGTTTGTAATATCCTCTGCTGTCTTTTGAAAGTACAGCAATCTTTATTTTGGTATTTTCCGGTGCATTTGGCAGGTTAAATTTGTAAATATCATTTCCTCGTGCATCTTGAGTAAGAACCTGTCCGGAAAAACTCGGATTGTATTTTTTTGATACAGAATTAGACTTTTTAAAATTATTTGATGAATTAATGCCGTAGATATACACTATACAAACCTCACATGATACTTACAATGGTTTTAAGTTTAAAAATAAAAAAAATTGCTAATCAAACAACACCAATTCGACATATTGTTACATTAAGTAAAATAGATACAGCAGTCTAGAAAAGCCCTTTTCTGGCAAGGATTATGGCAATAATACCAGCCAGTACTAAAGAAAAGAGCAGTATTGCAAGAAAAGCATAATGCATATGCGCCATCGGCACATCCACATTCATTCCCCAGAAACTTGCCACCATAGTCGGTATGGCAAGAATAATAGTTACGGAAGTCAAAAACTTCATAACTATGTTCAAATTGTTTGAAATAATTGATGCAAAGGCATCCATCATACTTTCCAGAATGTTTCTGTGCATTTCAACCATTTCAACAGCCTGTTTGTTTTCAATAATTACGTCTTCCATAAGGTCTTCAATTTCTTCATTGTATGCCATGAAATTTGAAAATCCCGGAAATTTTTTAAATCTGCTGAGTTTTTCAAGTACTCTACCGTTGTCTTTGAGAGCAGTAGTAAAATATACAAGAGATTTCTGTACATCCAGAAGCTGGAAGAGAGCTTTGTTCTTCATTGTACGTTTCAAGTCAACTTCTATTTTTTCTGTATGACGATTGATATGCTCTAGATATCTCAAATAAAATTTTGTTGATCTGAACAAAATCTGGAACAAAAATCTTGTTCTGTCTGCAGTGTTGAAGAGTTTTGCCGTATCTTGATTGAAAAACGAAATAATTCTGTTTTCCTTCAATGATACGGTAACAATATTATCCGGTGTCATAATCACACCTAACGGCAATGTATCAAAACTGTTTTCATCTTCCATCATCGGGATATTTGTGATGATAAGAAGTTTGTCATCATCCAACTCAATACGGGAACGTTCTTCCGAGTCAAGAGAATCTCTTAAAAAATCCGCATCAATATTCAATGCAGCGGCAACATCTTTTATTTCATCCGCAGTCGGCTTGACGAGGTTAAACCATGAACCATGTTCAAACTCGTTTATGGATAATTCTCTGAGGGTTTTATCTTCACCGGTTTTGAAAATCTGGAGCATAGAAACCGCCAATCATTCTCAACTCTTCACAAAAATAATTATACAACAAGTATATTTTTTTTGTTCAACACATAATTTTTACTGTATTGTTTGTCTCTCTCATCCCATTTTTTTGTAAAAGCAAAAAAAAGAGGCTTTTTTGATAGCCCCGTGTTAAATACCTTTTCCCGTTCCTTATATGTTTTAAGTTTATTAAAATCTATTAGTCTGTTTTGTTTTTTGTTTTTGTTATCTCTTGTATCTATATAAAGTATATAAAAAAGAGATAATTGCCCCGGGTATTTGCTGCAAGATTTTTATTTGTGAAGAAATATTACAAAAAACAAAAAATAGTATATACTTTTTTGGATTTCAGGGATGAATTTTATAAAAAAGTATATACTTTGTGTATAAAAAATTAATTGTAACAATATGTTAAATAATTTTCTTTTTAAGAAAATCTATCATATCTTCCATCTGTTCCAGCAAATCTGATACAGACTTACGAAATGCTGTGTCAAAGTTTGAATTATCAAGCCCCGTCTCAATAAAATCATACAGAGAGTTTAGTTCATCCAAAGAACCTTGTGCGGTTTTCATATTATTGAAAAATTCAACAATGTTTTCAATTGAAGAACCTTCCACAAAATTTTCAATACAAAAATCGTCTTCTTTTATATTCAACTCATCAAAAATCTCATACATTTGTTTTGTGACAAACGACTTCAGTGTATCAGTATCTGTCAAGCCTGTGGAATTCAAGGCAATGAGTTCCAAGTTATTTGAACATCCTCTGATTTTTAAAAAGTCCTGATATTCTGACCACAAATCTTTTGGGTTTTGTGTTTCTGCTGCAGTGCGCATTCTTTTGTAGTCTTCAAACGAGTTTATTTTGGTTGCACAGGAAGAGAATGCTAATTTTGAAGCCTGAGATATATTGTATTCATCGGCAAGATATCCGGAATTGTTTTTGACAGGCGAAGTTTGATAAATATTTGTGTTATTGTTGTCTTTTATTTCAAAAACTTTGCCTGCCTCATAAGAACTGCTAACCATCACTGTCCGCTCCTCCAAAACATATTTATATTTTACAGTTTTATCGATTCTTTTTCATCAGTTATTCAAAGGAAAAGCAGCAAAGATTATATTTATATTTTGTAAGATTTGATTTTTATTAAAATTATTTATCATATAATAAGAGGAAGAATGTCATGAAAAATACTGTTTACATGAAATGTAGAGTATGTGACATGGAGATTGGGAAAAGGATTTGTAATGACCGGATATAGTTTTGAAATAATCACCGGACCTATGAGTTGCGGTAAAACTGAGGAATTGCTGCGTAGAGTAAAAAGATGCATCATTGCGCAGAAGAAAGTAAGAGTTATTTCACCCGAAGTCGACACAAGAACAAAAGGCGACTATATAGAGTCCCGTAACGGTTTGTGGCTTGATGCTGTTACAGTCAAAAATGCCAGAGAAATACTCGCTGTAATCAATCCGGATGACGAAGTTATTGCTATTGATGAAGTTCAGTTTTTTGATGATGAGATTGTCTCTGTTGTAAAAAGACTTATTGAACATGGAAAAAGAGTAATCGCATCCGGTCTGGATTTGGATTTTAAGGGCGAGCCATTCGGTTCAATGCCGGAATTGTTATGTCTTGCCGACAGAGTAGACAAATTAACTGCAGTTTGTATGAAATGCGGCTCCGACCACGCAACCAGAACGCAAAGACTCATCAATGGTTTTCCTGCCGATAAATCATCACCTTTGATTATGATTGGCGGAGATGAAACATATGAAGCAAGATGCCTGAAATGCTATGAGCTTCCTGATAAAAAGGCAGAAGAAAAGAAAAAAGGTTTCAAGCTCTTGAATTTTGTAAAATAATTCTATGACTTGAAGTAGTCACAAATCAGTTTTTTTCCTTTATTCGGATTGTGAGCAAATTTGTTAAAGAATTTTCGGAGAATTGAGCATTTTTCGCTCTCAAGTTCTTTTTTGCAGACAGCTTTTTCTATGAGAAGTCTGTTATATTTTATATTTGCTTCTTCGGATGTTTCCAGACTGCCGCTGACTTTTATGCTGTTAATCTGTGTATTTGCTTTCAAAATTGATTGACGGAGCTTGAGGACTTTTTTGCTGATACTCATATTGTTTCCTTTGAAATTACTTAAAAAATTTTTTTACCTGCGACGATTTCAACTTTCTTATAATAATAAATTTGAAAAATTATCGACTCCACCAAAAAAAGTAAAAAATGTGAAAAAAAGTAAATCTTTCGTATGGTTCTGACAGGATATTTTTGCAATGTTATAATTTTTTTATGGATACACAGGAAATAAAAAAAATATTAATTCTCAGACTAAGTGCATTGGGAGATACTATTCATACATTACCCGTTGCTTATGCAATAAAAAAATCTTTTCCTGACTGCAAGCTGGGATGGATAGTTGAAGATAAAGCACAGCTTTTTATAAAAGACAATCCTCTTGTTGATAAATGCTATGTTATACCCAAAAAGATGTGGAAAAAACGAGGGTTTTCCATACAAAATATCAGGGAATTTTTTAATATTATCAAAGAAATCAACGAAGAACATTACGATGTTGTGCTTGATGTTCAGCAGCTTTTTAAGAGTGCGGCGCTGCTTCCGTTTTTGAATATTAAAAGAAAAATCACGCTTTCAGGCGGCAGGGAATTTTCTTCGTTTTTCTCAAATGAAATTTATCCTGAGTCTCACAAACTTTTTGACCCAGAATATCATGTCGTAAAAAGAAATCTGGAGCTTGCTTCTCATATCGGTGCGGATACATCTGAAATAAAATTTGTGTTAAAACAACCGGATGAAACTGTTAAAAATAAAGTCTCTTCCCTTCTGGACAGATTAGACAAGACAAAAAAAACCGTTGTCTGCTCACCAGCCACTACTTGGGACAACAAACACTGGAACGAGTCATATTGGAGCAGGACTCTTGATTTTTTAAAGGGAAGAGTAAATATTGTCTTCACAGGGACTTTTGAAGATGCTGCATTGATTGACAGAATTGTCGGCGGTTCATCACTTTCGCCGGAGGATTATTTAAATTTAACCGGCAATACAAATCTTGAAGAGCTTGCAGAAGTTTTCAGAAATTGCGATGTCGTTATATCGCCGGATTCAGGCAGTGCGCATATTGCATGGGCGGTTGATGTTCCGTTTGTTGTTTCTCTGTTCAGTGCTACTGCAGAAAAACGCAGCGCACCGTTTGGCGATAAGTGTTATGTTCTTGCTCCGCAACTCGACTGCAGACCTTGCTCAAAACGGAGTTGTCAGAGAAAAACCGACAAAAACCTGTGTTGTTCTCTCGTTAAACCCGAGCAATTAATAAATTTGCTCGTTAATATTTTACAACTCGGCTAAAATAGTTGTATAATAACAAATTATTAATGGTTGTACAGACAGTATCGGATAAAAATGGATATCTTCAAGAAGATAAAAGATTATGCCCGCAAGGTCAATGAAATAGAATACAGCATCTCTAATAACAAAAAAGAGTTTATTGAAATATATGAGAGAAATCTTGCTCTCGAAAGAGAAATAGTACAGAGAACTCAGGAGCTTGATCAGGCAAACAAGGCATTTTTAACATTAAAACATGTTTGGGAGCTTTTGAATTCATCGGAGCCGCTTTCTACCGTTTTGCAAAAGCTTGTTAACTCTCTTCATGGAGAAATGGGATATATCAACAGTACCATTTTGCAGGTTTGTGATGACGAGAAAGGTAAATACTACAAGGTTAAGGCGTTTTCGGAGAGCCCGATTTTTGCAAAACTGACCGAGTTTTTAGATTCCAAAAATATAAATATACACGAATATCATCTTAAATATGACCCGCAAATGCTTATTACAAGAGCAATGGAAGAAAAAAGTATTCTGTACAGCAACGAGTATTTAAAAGTAATCAATAACCTTTTGTACGATTTTAATGATGAGCAAATTGCAGCGATTAACAAACTCGGTGTAAGCAAAAATGTTATATGTATACCGCTGTTTCCTTCCAATGTGGCGTTTGGAGTAATGATGATATTTTCTCCCCGTGAAGAAGTAACAGACAAAGAACTTAACTTTTTGAGCCTTTTTGCAAATCAGGTAGAGATGGCAATTACTATAGCAAATCTTTTTGAAAATCTCAAAAAAGAAGCTGTTACCGACTCTCTGACAGAGCTTTATAACCGCAGATATTTTAATCAGGCAATTCAAAAAGAAGCAGAACGTGCGCAGCGCTTGCATCAGCCGTTTTCGATTATCAGCCTGGATTTGGATTATTTGAAAAAAATTAACGATACATACGGACATTTCTTTGGTGATTTGGCTATTCGTACAATCGCAGATATTCTTAAAAAGAATGCCAGATCTATCGATGTTCCGGCAAGATTAGGCGGAGAAGAATTCTCTGTATTGCTGCCCGGTGTTGATTCATCAGGTGCTATGATTGCTGCGGAAAGAATCCGTGCCGCAATTGAGGCTCAGGAACTTGATACAATCGGGCATGTCACAGCCAGTGTCGGTGTCGGCACTTTTCCCGAGCACTCTATAAAACTGGATGAACTGCTGGACTTGACCGATCAGGCGATGTATAAGTCAAAAATCAACGGCAGAAACCGTGTAACTATGGCAAAAGCTATTGACAATGAGGCAGAATGGCAGGAAATTGCATTTGGCGCCTTTATGGATATTTTGACAAAACAAAAAATTCCTATACCTGACAAAATAGCAAAAGAAATAACTTCAAAACTCAAATCAATTGACACAAATGAAACAAAATCAACATTATTCTCAGTCGCCGATACGCTGGCTCAAACGTATAATGCTCATTACAAAAGAGGCTTAACAAAAGCAAAAGTTTCAATGGCTATTGAACTGGGTCGTAAAATGGAATTGTCTAAAGAAGATATAGACAAGCTCAAAATTGCTATGATGCTCTATGATATTGGCAAACTTCTTATTCCTGAAGAAATTTTGAATAAAAAAGAACCGTTGACAGAGGAAGAGAAGCAAAAAATAAAAGAACACCCCCTTATTGCCGCAAGAACAATTCTTCAGCCCATCAGCTCCGTAGCGGATATTGTGCCTATTATAGAAGCTCATCACGAAAACTGGGACGGTTCCGGTTATCCCCAAAAGCTCAGCGGCAATGATATTCCTGTGTCTTCACAAATTATATTGATTGTTGATGCCTACTTTGCACTTACCCAATCAAGACCCTATCGTGTTGCACGCTCAAAAGATGAAGCTGTAGAAATTATCAAACTTGAATCCGGAAAAAAATGGAACGAGAAACTTGTTGAACAATTTGTGGATTTGTTAAATGAATCAAAAAAATCACATTGATGAAATTATCACAAAGCTCTATCACTGGTGTACATCATACAAAGAACAGCCTTTGATTAAAGATACATCAAAACTTCGTAACACAATGTTTGATGCTTTTGTCGACAGCAGCTTGTCTAATCCTTTGTCTTTTACTCTGTTTGAACTGTCAGATAAAGGTGAACTCCTGATAGACAGGCAACAAAGAGTGCTCGAGAGTCAGGCGGCTTTCTTTTTGTTTGTTAATCCGAAAACAGGCTGGGTTTTTGCAATAAAAAATACACTCTCCAATCAAAAAAAGCTATTGAATGGTGAGTGTATTCAGAATTTTAAAATTAAAATTTGCGATTGAACCGGTTAATCTTCTATGTCGTAATTTACTCCGGAATCTTCTTTTGCCGCCATTTCAATCAAAATATATGTCATATATGCACCCAGCGCCACTGCCTTGGGATCAAGGTCGGTATTGTTTGCAGCCTCAATGATTGCCGTATTTATCTCCGGATTTTCTTCTTTTATGTAATGTATCATTTTTTTTCGCCAGCCGTGGACATCTTGAAAAATCTCCGCAAATGCCAGTGATGCTTGTTCTTCCGTAACTATGGGCAGCATATCGTCTCCTTATATCATCATTGTATGTGTATTATTATATACCATAATTTTTATTATATTTATCCTCTGTTTCCCGTAGATACAAATATTTTGAGAAATATTTACAAAAAATGTGTATATATTATGTATATATTTCTTAACATTTCTAAAATAAAAAAGCAATTTTTCTTTCAAAAAAAACTTTATATGAGTATAGAGTCTTAGAGGAATAAATCTATGAAGGAAAATGAACTGAATACAATTATGGGCGTTGTTTCCGACCCCGTTAAAAATGTTTATGATATAACATCAAGAAAAAATCTTCAGGAAATTCAAAGAATAATCAGAATTTTCCAGATTACTGAAGAGCAAAATATAAAGAACAAGAATTTTGCGATTAAAAATCTAGCAACATTTAAACTCGTTTTGAGCAATAACTAGAGTTTTTGTTATTTATTCAGCATAATCATCATCTTCATCGATGAAGTCTGTAATTATATCAACATTCTTTTCGATTTTTTTAAGCTGCTTTTCCATACTTGCAATTTTTTGAGCAAGCTTATCATTTTCGGCAATTTTTTCATTTGTCATATTTACCTGTGCAGCTACATATTCAAGAAGTGATTTTATTTCTTTTGTTTCATTTTGCTGTTCAACAAGCTTTTTGAGTCTTACATCAGCACTTTCAATTCTTTCTGTCAGATTATTTTCATCAGTAACAAGAGTTCCCTTGATTTCATCAATTTCTGATTTTATTTCTTCAAAAGAAGTGCTGGCTGTATCAATCCACTCGGCGAGATACATAAAAGCCTCATTCAGAACTTTATCTGACTGCATCAATGATGTCGTAGTTCTGTTAAGATTATCGATTTTTTTATCAAGATTGTTCACAAAAGCTGAGTTGTAAAACTCTTTGCTCTGTTTTTCAAATGTTTTTATCAATGATGAGAAATTGTCGATATTGGCTTTTAATGTTTTGCTCAACTCATCAGAAGACAATATCAGTTTGTTTGTTCTTTTGCTTATACTTGAAACATCTTCATTCAGACCGGTAAACAGAGATTTTACTTCTGCAATCTCCGCACTGAGCGGGCTGTTTTCCATTTTTTCAAGTTTTGATTTTATCAAGTTGAGCTTGGTTGAAATATCATCACCGGCTTCTGAATTGTCAGCCTCTGTATTGGCAAGCAGTTTATGCAGGTTTGTCAAATCTAGCCTAATTTTGGACAAGTCAGATTCAACATCAGGAAGTGTGTAGACATAGTCTTTGTCTTCCTTTAATCCGCTTGTTAAAAGTTTGAAACCGGAGATAAGTGTTTTTAAATCCTGATTAATGTCAGTTTTTACGGCTTCATCAATTTGTTCAAGCAGAGAAAGAATTTCTGTATCGGCTCCGCCGGATACTTCTTTTAGCTGGCTGATTTCTTCTTTGATATCCGAAATGTTGGATGAAATTTTTTCTTTTATATCCTCACTGCAATGCAGAAGGTTTTCGTTAATTTCATCAGCTTCTTCTTCAAAACTAATATTATCCGCTATTTGAACAAGCTGTGTTACAAACTTTGTTTGCAGTGCATTCAAAGCTATATTTATTTGCTCTGCCTGTTCATTCAATATAATTTCGGACAAATCTTTTCTCAAATCTTCAATTGTTGATGAAATTTCATTGATTTGATTTGATTGAGAAAGACTTTCCGTGTATATTGTGTCAGAAATATTTCTTTTTAAATTATCCAGATTTGTATTTATCTGATTAATTTGCTCGGCAGTTGCGACACTTTCAGTAGATATTGTATCTGTCAAATCTTCCGTGATTTGTGATTTTAATTCGTTTATTTTTTCATCGAATTTTTCGGCAGACAATGTATTCTTTTTCACATCTGCAACCGTGTCTTTGACAGCCCACATTTCTTCTTTAAGTACTTCTGTACCTTGGAAAAACATTTTTTCAGTGTAATTCTTAATATCCTGAATATCGCTAAAATCAAGTCTGTCAAAAATTTTGTGTTCGAGCTCCAGCAAAAGTTCCTGATTATGCTTTTTGATTTCCTCTTTATTTTTAGAGGAGTTTTCAAGCAATTCTTCTTTTGTGGCAATATTTTTTAGTGTATCTGAAATAAATGTTGTTTTCGCTAATACATCTGTTACATCATCATGCAGGTTTTGGAATTCTTCGTCATCAAAGATATTTCCGAGTACCTGAACAATTGTTGTAACATTGTTGTTCAAAACGTCTATGTAAGAATCCGTCTCATGAATTTTTTCGATAACACTGTCAACTTTTTCTGCAAGCAGAACTTTCGTGTCTGCTGTATCGGCTTGAGCTGTGTCTATGAACTCTTTTAGGCTCAGTGTCAATTCATTTAGTTCTTCAATTGTTTTTTTGTTCTTTTCTTCTAATGAAGAATTGAGCTCTGTGATAAGATTTATTTGCTTGTTTACATTTTCGTTAATAATGGTATTCTGCTCTTTGACAATCGCAAAGTTTGATTTTACCATATCATTTGTTTCTTCAAGCGTTCCGAATTTTTCTATATGAGAAATAATGGAATTAAATGCTTCTTTTTGATTTTCCTGTTCTTCAGAGAAAAAGTGAATTTGATTTTGTATTTTGTTAAAAGCTGCCAGAAATTCAGGAGTTTTTAGCGAATTAAGCAGAATTTCATTTATATTGTCGAACTCGCCTTTTATTGCATTAAATTTTCCGTCAACAATATTTTGTCTGTCTTGAATCAGGTTTCTGATTTCAAGAGCAATCATGCCGAGTTTTTCCAGATTTTCTCCGCTTGAGAAGACGTCCATCTTTGTGTTAATCTTTTCAAGAATTTGTGCATATGTGATGCGGAAATTCTCGTCGGAATTCTCTTTTTGTATTATTTTTTCGACAAGTGCATCAATTTTGTTTTGTATAATTTCTATGTTGTTTATTTCTGCCATTTATAAACTACTCTCTACTTAAAAAGCTCCATTTTTATTCTATCAAATCAATAGCGCATGTATGAAAATGTAACTTTATGTAACTTAAATATTTCGGTACATTTTTCTTTTTATATCTTCTGCAGATTCTTCATAACCTGCTCTGCCCATAAGAGCATATGTATAATTCTTTGCCTGTTCTACTCCCGGCTGGTTGTAAGTGTCAATGTTGTATAGTTCTCCAGCTATTGCTGTTTGAACTTCCAGCATATACAAAAGCTGTCCGATATTGTAAGCGTCCACTTTGTCCATATAAATTGTCACATTAGGACGTTTATAATCAGTAAGAGCTACTCTTGTTGCATCAGCTTCCGCATTAATGAGGTCATTTATTGTTTTCCCGCCGAGATATCCGATGCCGGTAAAACCAAATATTTTAGGTATTTCAAGGTTAGTATCAAATTCTTTTACCCTGATAAAGTTGATTAGTTTGTTGTTTGGACCTTCATTGTATAACTGAATTTGAGAATGCTGGTCAGTCGCTCCGAGCGCTTTTACAGGAGTCTGTCCGTTATGCACTCTGTTTCCGTCAAGATTATATTCTTTTCCCAAACTCTCTGCCCAGAGTTGTGCAAACCAGTCTGAAACATATTTGAGTCTGTTTGAATAAGGCATCATAACCGTAATGTTTTTGCCTTTTTGTGTGTCCAACAGATAGTGAATTAAGGCGTTTTGAGCGGCAATATTGTGTCTTATATCTGTATTTTTAAGCGCAAGATCCATATCTTTTACACCTTGCATAAGTTCTTCTATGTTTATGTCAACAAGAGCAAAAGGCAGCAGCCCTACTGCTGAGAATACAGAAAATCTACCGCCGACATCATCAGGAATTACAAAAGTTTTGTAGCCTTCTTCGTTTGAAATTTGTCTCAAAATGCCTACATTTTGATCCGTTGTTGCAACAATATTTCTTATGTAATTATCACCGAGTTCTTTTTCCAGCCTGTCTTTTATAATCATAAACTGAGACATTGTTTCTGCCGTAGAACCCGATTTTGTAATTACGTTAACCAGTGTTTTTTTCAAATCGAGAATATCCAGCAGTGCATTCATCTGGTCAGGATCAATGTTGTCAAGGAAGAAAATTCTGGGTAAATTATTCCTCTGTTCTTCCGTAAGAAGATTCCAGTATGGTTTTAGAAGAGCCTCACAGACAGCATATCCGCCAAGAGCGGAACCTCCGATACCAAGTACAAGAATATTTTCAAATCTACCTTTTACTGTAGCTGCATATTCTTTGACCAGCCAGACGGTTTCTTCGCTATAACCCAGATTTAACCACTGGAGCCACTGACCGGGTTTGTCTTTTCTGGAGTTTAAGTCATTTATTATTCTGGCAATTCTCTCATTGTAATTGTTAAATTCGGCATCCAGATTTAATCCGTTTTCTTCTCCAAGAATTTCGGCGCTGACATTTCTGTAGTCAAACTCTAGCATCTGTGTCTCCTCTGATTTAAAAAAATATATAAAATTTATACCTTATGTCTATTTTACCTGCTGACATTTAAATTAATAGTCTTGCTATTAAAATATTAACCAAAGTTTACGCTAAAAGGTTCGTTGTTCTTGAAAATATGGCAATATATTGTGTATTTTACATTAACATTTCTTAACAGAAATTCCACAATCAGTCAATTTTGATAAAGCGATTGTTTTTATAAATGTGTAAGGTTAGATTAAATTTCTAGGTTGGAGATTAGGTTATGTATTTTGACGATTACAGCACAAGTTTTCTAAGTTTGTATAAACCGATGTATAATCTGCAAACAAACTATTCTGCATACGGTATCCCCGGTGCAGGCTACGGCGCAGGTTATGCCGGAGGATACTTCCCGTTTATGGGCGGTATGTACAACGGATCATTAACCAATGTTCCTGTCGGACACTTTGGTGCTGACCAATTAATTGTTGGCGATGAAGCCAGAAGCAACTACTATGCAGCTCCAATCGCTCCTCATAAGAAAAAAGATGAACTCCCGACAATTCTCGGTATTATAGGTACAGCTCTCGGTACAGCTGCTATGGCATTAGCTCTGGCTAAAGGCAGAGGCAAAAAAATTCCGGGACCAAAACCGGGCCCCACACCCGGACCAAAACCGGGACCAACTCCTGGCCCCACACCCGGACCTAAACCATTGCCCGGACCAAAACCCGGACCAACACCTGGACCGACTCCAGGCCCTACACCCGGACCAATTCCTGGCCCGTCACCGGTTCCAACACCAGCGCCGGTTGTAAACAATAATATTTCCGGACTTCTTCCGGCTTACAGTTCTCCGGTAAAAGGCTTGCTGCCTCCTCATACGCCTTCTGCTGCTGAAGCAGGTGTAAAGTACGGCTCAACAATTGTACTTCCGTCATCAGGCAAGGTATATGAAATGCCAGCAGGTACTACAAAAATTTCAGGACTTCTTCCTGAGAGCACAACACCTGTAGCAGGTTTGCTTCCTGCATATACTCCGGCAAAAGCTCAAACTCCCGAGCTTCCTCCTATAGGTGATCTGGTATACGGTACAAAAAACAGATTTCCGGGTGTAACAAATTACCAGAACTTCGGTGATGATTTGTTAAACAAGATAAATAGAGACTATAGAACATTAAAACATCAAGAAGTTCCTAATGGCGAAATAGTTTGGACAACACATACCCCGCAAACATACAGTGATGCTCACAGTATAGGTGCAAATGCAAAAGGTGCCGACAAACTCGCTGAATTGCTTGAAAAATTGAGTAATTAATGAAAGTGTAGTAAGTAATGGTTATAAAAGCCGCTTTAGTGCGGCTGTATAGCCTATTATAAACCGAAATTATTTTGAATTTTCTAATTTTCCAAAACTAAAACCTAACCAATTCCCTCCTTGAAAAAGGCGGGCTTTTTTTTGATTAGGTTTTAACTAAATATTATTTTGCAGCAGCAGTCTGCTTTTTCTTTTCAATTCTTTCACTGATACTGTTTGCAAGCGGTGTAGCAAATACAGGTGAAATAAATCTGTATATCATTGCAAATATCATCAGTGATTTTGCAATTTTGAAACCGTTCATCAATGTAGAAAGTTTTGTATCATTGTTTGAAACGAGTTTTATAGCATTTGTCATACTCTGTTTGTTAAAGATTTCCGTGAGCTGTTTGCTCTTTGCTTTTGCTGCCATAAAGAGTTCTTTTGCTTTGTCAGCTTTATCAATTGTTATACCTTCTGCATTGGCGAGTTTCTTAGGCAGTTTTGAAATTTCTTCGAGAATATTTTTTACTGCATCATCAGCATTGCCTGATTTTACAAGCTTTTTGAGTTGAGTTTCAACCCCTTTATTGTATTCAAACATTTTGTCCAGTATTATGAAAGACTCATTTAACTGTTTTACCCTAAGAACATTTTCGAGATAATTTTTATTGCTCTTAAGTTTTTCGAATACTCTTTTGGCTTCTTTATCGGTAATTGTAGTCAAATCGACCTGTTCAATATAATTTTTACTTATATCTTTATAAATCTCTCTGAGTGTTTTGCTTGAATTTAATTCGTTCAGGAACAATTCTTTTGCTTTTTCAATTTTTCCAATATTTCCACCGTTTTTGGAGATATTTGTTTCTTGCAGTTTTTCGATTTTTTCGATTAATGTTTTTGCGATGTTGTCAGTGTCGTTTTGTTCTAATAATTTTTTCAAATGTTCTTCTGTATTAACATTTGATTTAAAGAGCTCATCAGTAACAAATTTGTCGAGCTTTTCAATTACTGCTCTTTCTCCTTTTACGTCATTGGCTCTTCTTTTTACAACATCGAGATATTCTGGATTGTCATATAGTCTTGCAAACATATCTCTTGTTTTCGGGTCGGTAATGTTTGCAATATCAAATTTTTCTTTAAAATTGGCAATATGCTTGTCAAGATAATTGTCGAGTGTGTATGCACCGATTGTTGATAATGCACAAACAGCGCCCTGATTGACAATCAACGGCATTTTTTGGTCTTTTTCAATAGTTTTTGATTTTGCTGTATCAATCATATAGAAACTTGATAATACAACACCGACAAATGCTGCCAAATGCTGCTGATAGTTTCTGTCTTTTAAGAAGTCAACCAGTCTTTGAACCGGTCTTGTTGCACCAAGAGACCCCATACCTTTGGCAAGTCCGTCTGTAAGTGCGTTCATTGGTCTGAAACCGAATGAAACCTGATCCTGCTTTAAAGGAGTGGAGCTCATATAGTTGTTTCTGCTTTTCAGCAGATTGCTTTGTGTGTATGTGTTATATTTTGAAGTATATGGTTGTATTTGCATTATTTCATCACTCCTGTAAAGTTTTGGAATACTTTATTTGCATTTGAACTGTTGTTTTTGAAATTTATAAATGCAAATTTATATGTGGGGTCTTCTTTGAGTTCTTCCTTCGTTGTCGGTTGAGTCTTTGCACCAAAGATTTTATTCAAAATGTATTTGTCAATGTAAGGTATCATTGCTATTGTGATAGCTGATCTTATAGATGCTGTGATAACCTGAGGAACATAGTTGCAAAGCATTGTGAAAGTCTGAAATCTCTTCGATGCCGCCATTTTCTTTGTTCCGTTGTAAGTAAAGAATTTTTCTGCTTTTTGTGCATATTTTTCAGGATTTTTTCTGATTTTATCCAAACCTTTTTTGATAGGTGAATAAATTACAACGGCAAAAACATATCCGATGATACCTGAAGAAATTGAGTGAGAAGCTGCTTTTTTGTTTTTCTCTTTGTTATGCTCGTTTGCCTGAGCCATAATAGCAGCCGGTCTCAATCCGCAGGTAATCAATAAGGCAAATAATGCATCAAAAACAGTCTGGTTTGAATCAGCCAGTTTTAAAAATTTGTGAAGTAAATCACTCTGGGCAAATTTCCAGGTTTTTGTTGCCTTTAAGCCTTTTGCGGCTGTTGAAACAGGAAGACCGCCAAAATTCACATTTTTAGCGGTCTTCTTTTTCAAAATATTCACATTATCATTCTCTTTAATCACAGCATGGCTAATCGCTTCGTAGTTAGTCACACCGGAATGCATTTTAAACCCTGAATGAGTAAGTCCCAAAAGGCTTTTATCGGTTTTCGCGGAAGTATTTTCCGAACCGAAAGACGTTTCAGCCAGCGGACGTCTAATAGGTGTGTGTGTTAATTGTATTTTCAGCATAGTCTTCTTTTCTTTTAAACTTGGGTGATTACTTAAATTCTTCACACTTGGTAAAAGTAGAAAGATTTTATTATTTGCTAGCATAACACATAATGTTTACAATTCAATACAAATTTTGTACCAAAAATTTCGGGCATGGTTTCAAAATATTGATAATTAGTGTATTCTGGACAATAAATATTTTTTAGTAAAACTTTACAATTCAATTTAAGGAGTTAACAAAACTTTTATTGCTTCACCTGATTCGTGAGCCAGCAGTGCTTCTTTTGCCATTGAAAGTGGCATTCTTTTTGTAATAAGTTTTGTAACATCCACATGCCCGTCTGCTATCAAATCCAATGCCTGTCTAAAATATTGCGGTGTATGGTGAAAAACGCTTACTATCTTGATTTCGTCATAATGAAGTTTTCTTGTGTCTATGTTTACGGTAGTTCCTGACTTACATCCTCCAAAAAGGTGCACCGTGCCGCCTTTTCTGACAAGTTCAAACATCTTTTCCCAAGTTTCCGGCAAACCTACACACTCAACTGCAACATCCAGCCCTCTGCCGCCTTCTGTGAAAGAGCTGAATATCTTCTCCGGATGCTGATATTTTTTCAAATCCACCACCTCATCACAGAGTGCAAATTCTTTTGCCATCTGCAGTTTTAGAGGGTTTCTGCCGGCTGCAATTACTTTTGCTCCTTTTAGTTTAGCAAGTCTTGCAAACATAAGACCTATTGGTCCGATGCCGTATATTCCCACAGTATCTCCGGGTTGAATATTTGTTCTTTCTATACCATGAACCACATTTGCCAGCGGTTCGGCAAATGCAGCCTGTTCAAACCCGAGTCCGGTCGGGATTTTTAGCAGGTTCTTTTCAACAATCCTTTGAGGTATAGTAATAAATTCAGCATATGCACCGTTTAGCAGGTCCAAATTCTCACATAAATTGTATTGTTTCTTTAAGCAAAAAAAACATTTTCCGCATGGTGCGGAGTTTGCTGCAACTACTCTGTCGCCGGGTTTGAAGCCGATTACATTGGAGCCTACTTTTTCGATAATTCCCGCAAATTCATGTCCGAAGCCGGATGGCGTTTTTTTAATCAATACGGGATGACCTCTTCTGAATGTTTTTATGTCAGTTCCGCAGGTCAGAGCAGCTTGAATTCTTACAAGCACCTCATTGTCATTCGGTTCTTGAACTTCTACTTCCTCATATCGTATATCCTGAGGCGCATAGTATCTAATTGCTTTCATTTTCATCTAATCTTTTGCAACCTTTATGTATGCTTTTAATGTTTTGTTTTCAATGGTATCCTGTATTGCTTCTCCAAGGTCATCAATAGAGTATACTGTCGACAGATATTTCACAATAACTTTTTTCTTTTTAAGAAGCTTATGAGCGAGCGCCAAATCCATCGGGGAAGGTGAGTAGCTTCCCATGATTTTTAGTTCTCTGTAATAGATATCGTTGTTAGTGTATCCTGCTGTATCGTTCGGAACCGAAGAAAATACAAGAATAGTTCCTCCGTCTCTGACAGCCTTTAGAGCAAAGTCAATTGCTTTGTCCGAACCTGATGTCATAAATACAATGTCTGAGCCGTAACCGCATGTCATTTCTTTTACCATTGCAGAAGTTGCGTCATTGTCTTCAAATTTTATTGATGCATCAAAGTTTAAATTGCTTGCCAGAGCAACTCTTTCTTCTATCAAGTCACAGCCTATTACATCACCTTTAAAGGCTTTTATTGCCTGTCCCATTAAAAGACCTATTGAACCCAGTCCGATAACAAGCGAGCTTGTACCTTCTTTTACTTCTGCTCTTTCTACAGCTCTGATGCAGCAGGCAAGAGGCTCCATAAAAGAGATTTCCATATCATCAAGATGTTTTGGCACCTTAAATACAGTATTTTTTAGGTGTTTAGGCGAAACATATATATATTCTGCAAAGCCGCCGGGAACAATATTTGTTTCTTTAAACTGACGGCACATTGAATAATTTTTATTTCCGCAGTATTCGCACTTCATACAGGGCACATGATGTCCGAGGACGACTTTGTCTCCGATTTTGAACTTTGATAAAAATGCAGGTTTTATGTCTACAATTTCCCCGACAACTTCATGACCAAGAACTTTTTGCGTGCCGTCATGGAGAAACTTTACTATGTCTGAGCCGCATAATCCGCAGCCAAGAACTTTTACTATCGCACCTTCATTGTTGAACTCTCTCAAATCAGGTCGAGGACTTTCTTGTATAGATATTTTTTGATTTTCTGAAACAGCTGTTTTCATTGTGTCTCCCCATGTGAATATGTAGTCAGGTCAATAAAATTTTATCACTAAATAATTCTTTGTGAATATAATAGTGAATATGAATAAGTTCTCGGATTACAAGGAAGAAATATACAAATGCTCCAGATGCGGATTGTGCCAGTCTGTATGCCCTGTTTATAAAGCAACTTTGTCTGAATGTGCAGTGTCAAAGGGCAAGTTTAATATGCTTAATGGCGTTGTAAAAGGTGATTTGTCTTTTTCAAAACAGCTGAAAAAATATCTTGATTTGTGTACCGGTTGTAATGCATGTAAAGATTTTTGCCCGAGTGATATAGATGCAAAAAAAATATTTGTCGCCGCAAAGCAGAGATATTATGAGGAGAACAATTTATCCCGTCTTGAAAGTTTTTTTAATTCTTATTTAGTTTTTAAAGTAATTTTGAGATTGGCTGCCGCTTTTGTATTTTTTTACAGATTGTTTGGTTTTAATAAAATAACAGGCTGTCTTGAAAAACCGATTTCAAAAACCGGTAAGCCAGGCAAATTGCTTCTTCTGCTTAATTCTCAGGTTCGTAATTTTATAAATAAAGAAAAAACTCCGGATAAAATCCGGCAGAAAGAAAAGACAGCTTTGTACTTTGAAGGTTGTTTTAACAAATACATTAACAATCAAACAGAAACTGCCGTAAAAAAGATATTTTATAATTCAGGTATTAGTTTTATTAAAAAAGACTTTGAATGCTGCGGTGTAAGCTATCTGGCTGACGGAAACATTGAAGAGTTTAGAAAAATTGCAGAAAAAAACATAGCTGCTGCCGAAGGAGATTTTGATTACATATTAACGGATTGTGCATCGTGTTTGGATACGATTAAGACATATCCTGATGTTTTGAGCTCGGAGTCTGCATCTGCATTCGCTCAAAAAACTGTTTCTGTGATAGATTTGATTCGGAATATGTCTTTTACCTGTTCAGAAAGTTTAAAAATAGCGGTACACATCCCGTGTCACGAGGAATTTGATTTAGTCGGTTTTGTAAAAAAGATAAAAAATATTGAATATGTAAAAGCAGATGATTTTGATAAATGTTGCGGATTTTCAGGGACTTTTGCTCTCAAATATCCTGAAATTTCCGAAAAAATTTCTAAGTCAAAAGCACTGAATTATATTAACTCAGGTGCTGATATGGTTTTGACAACTTGTCCGGCGTGTATACTGGGGTTGGAACAAGGTTTTATTGAAACAGACATTGCACAACATAAGCGGCCTGTTGTTATGAATCTTTTTGTATTTCTGGCTAAATATTGCAGTGTTGAAAATATATAATTATTTTCTCAGTTTTAATGCTGCAACACCTATCAAAGACAGGAAAGATACTACTGCACCGATAACAGGCAACGTATAGCTCGGTTTTTCTTCCGTAGTCAAAAATTCGTAAGTTTTTGCTATATACGGGCGCTGCGCATCAAAACATGTGCTTGCAATGTCTTTTGTTACCTGTGTTTCACCGATTGCGTTTCCCGGATATCCATTATACGGGATATGTGGAGAAGAGATACCATTTACCATAGTTGATTTACCTTACACTTTACTACCTATATATATAAAAACAAATCACTTGCTGGTATTGCCTTATTCTATAGTTTATTGTTAAGTATTCTTAATATCTTTATATTTTGCAAAAATTATAAATATCGAATATAATTAATAAAAAACGGAGATTATATGGATATGAAAAAAGAAAAAAATGCATTTACATTGGCAGAAACACTGCTTACGATAATGATTATAGGTATACTTGTTGCTCTTATGCTCAGAGCTATTAACAGGGTTAACCCTGACAAGGATAAAGTTTTGTTTTTAAAAGCATATCATGCAACTGAAGCTGCAATTGGAAATATTATTAATGACACAACAAAATATGACCCTACTTATTTGACTGAAGCCGAAAGAGATGCTGCAGAACAACAAGAAGGGACAACTTTAAATCTTGATTTCAGAGATGACCCGTATCCTGATGCTACAGCTTATATTACCGATGAATCAGGAAATCAGGTTGAAAAAAAGAATATAAAAAGAAGTGAAGCTGTTTGCTATTTCTTGGCTGACCAGCTCAATACAATTGGTGCTGTTAAGTGTGATTCAAACGGTTCAGAAGGTATTGACGGCGCAAACTTTAGACTCTCTAATAATGTTTGCTTTTACAACTGGTCCGGTGTTAAGGAGAATGGCTCTGTTGACGGTGTAATTGATCCGACTTGTACATCAGCTGCTGAAGGTTATGTAATTAGAGTCTTTAAAGACGGAAAAGTTACTGTACCCAAAACAGCCAGCGGACACGATAATCAGTCAAAAGCATATGAATGGCTTCAAAATCAGACAGATGTAAAATAGCAATAATAATCGGAGGAGAGATGATAAATAAAAAATTAGCAGATATTGGTGTATTTGGCGGTTCAGGCTTTTACAAATTTCTTGATAATATAGAAGAAGTAAAAGTTGAAACCCCGTATGGCTCTCCGTCAGACAGTGTTTTTATCGGCGAAATAGGTTCACATAAAGTCGCTTTTATGCCCCGTCACGGCAGAAACCACACTATTCCTCCTCATCTGATTAACTACAGAGCAAATGTTTGGGCAATGAAATCTATAGGTTGCAATAGAGTAATTTCTCCCTGTGCGGCAGGCAGTTTGCAAAAACATGTTGCGCCGGGTAATTTCGTAATATGTGACCAATTTGTAGATTGGACAGACGGTCGTAAATCAACATTTTATGACGGTGCTATAGTTACACATGTAAGTGCGGCAAACCCGTATTGCCCTGAAATGAGAAAAGTCGCTGTTGAAACGGCAAAAGAACTAGGAATAACCGTTCATGAAACCGGTACTGTTGTTGTAATCAACGGTCCTCGTTTTTCTACAAAGGCTGAGTCTAAATTCTTCACTTCTCAGGGTTGGGAAGTTATTAATATGACACAGTTTCCTGAGGCATATCTCGTTAAGGAACTTGATATGTGTCCATTGAATATCTCTTTGATTACAGACTATGATGCAGGTCTGGTGGGAGAAGTTCCGCCTGTTCAGCACGCTGAGGTTATTAAAGTATTTAATGACAATAACGAAAAACTCAAGGCTCTGTTGTTCAATTTAATTAAAAAACTGCCTGCAGAAAGAAACAATTGTGAATGTGAAAAAACTCTTGCCGGTTCCAGAGTATAGTTATGTGAGGTAAAAATGCAGATATCAGGATTTGTTTTTTACTTTTTCCAGTTTTACTTCTGGGTGGTTATTGTAAGAATATTTTTAACCTGGATTCCTTCTATTGATTGGAGTTCACCGTTTTTTAATGCACTTGCGATTGTGTCGGATGTCTTTTTGAATCCGTTTAGAAAAATTATTCCTCCTCTGGGAGGATTGGATTTTTCACCGATTATTGCGCTAATGGTTTTGCAGTTTATTCAGGTAGCACTTGTAAAAATGCTTCTAATGCTAGGACTGTAGCAGAATCCATCAAAAGACGGATGTAAAAAAATGTTAATATAATCTAGAATCTAAAATAGAACGTAGCAAAAAAAATTATGTTTGGGTTTAATACAATATCGAGCTTTTATTATCTTGATATTGATTAAAGAGAGAACAGGAGATGTGTCGTGGTAGATAATCGCTCAGCAGGATTTTTCGGGATAGGTGGCAGCTTTAATTTTAAAAGCGGCGACATCTCCGGCACTGCTGCGAAAACACAAGACGACAGACAGAGTCCGGGTATGGAATATTTTCAAAGAGGCGGTTTTTCGGAAGACGGTCAATATTTCAATGACTCTCATTTTGTTGACAGAAGTGCACAGTTGAGTGCAACCTTGAACTCGCTTGCGATGATGAATGTGGCAAATCTTTTGAACAAAAGCAAGCTTGAAAAATCAAAAATAGAAGAAAATCTCGACAAACAAAAAGATATAGAAAGAATGAAAAAGAAAAGAGAAGAAGCGAAGAAAAGAATTCCTGTTTGGGAAGACTATCAGGATGAAAATGATGATTTCTTCTATGTAGATTAGTTCTGCATCGGTGCTGTTTTCTGCTGTTGTTTTTATTTTTTCTTTTTTATTTTAATATTTTAATATGTCAGTATTTATCGATAAAGCAAAAATAAAAATTCTTTCAGGCAGAGGCGGAAACGGCGCTGTTGCCTGGCGCAGAGAAAAATATGTGGACAAAGGCGGTCCTGCCGGCGGCGACGGAGGCAGAGGCGGTGATGTCTATTTTGTTGCCGATGCTGATATGACAACATTGATGGACTTTCAGTACCAGTCAATATTTAAAGCGGAAAACGGAGAAAATGGCAGACCAAAATCCCAGCATGGCAAAGGCGGAAAAGATTTATATATAAAAGTTCCGCTCGGAACGGTTGTAAAAGACCCCGAGAATGACAAAATCATTGCCGATTTAACAGAACCGGAATCAACCGTTCTGGTGGCAAAAGGCGGCAGAGGCGGAAGAGGAAATGCAAGATTTGCAACTGCTCAAAAACGTGCGCCACAATTTTGTGAACCCGGTGAACCCGGAATTGAAAGAGAACTTGAGTTGGAACTCAAACTCATTGCCGATGTCGGACTTCTCGGTATGCCAAATGCAGGCAAATCCACATTAATCAGCGTAATCAGCTCGGCAAAGCCCAAAATAGCTGATTACCCTTTTACAACGCTTGTACCGCATCTCGGAGTTGTCAAAAAGCCATCCGGAGACGGCTTTGTCGTTGCTGATATACCTGGGCTTATCGAAGGAGCAAGTGAAGGTATCGGGCTGGGACACGAGTTTTTGCGTCACGTTGAAAGATGCAGGTTCTTAATCCATGTTGTTGATATCTCTCAGGAAAATCCCGTTGAAAATTATCAAAAGATTAACAATGAGCTGAAAAAACATTCAGAGCGGCTTGGCGGACTATATCAAATCATTGCATTGAATAAAATAGACACGGTTTCTGAGGAATTACGGCAGGAGTATTTTGAAGAATTTAAGAAATTTTCCGGTGACGTATTTTTGATATCCGCCGCAACCAAAGAAAATATAAAACCGTTTATGGACTTTGTAATGCAAAAGGTTGACGAAATTCCAAAACCCGAATTCAAAATTGATATTGATGAAGATTTTGCCGCATTTGATAATGATGACAGTTCATATTCCGTTTACAAAGTAGATAAAAATACATTTGTTGTTGAAGGCGGAAAACTTATCAGACTGGCAAATGTTACTGACACAAGAAATCTTGACCAGCTATACAGATTTCAAAATATTCTTGCGGCAATGAATGTTTATGAAGCGCTAAAACAGTCCGGCATAAAAGACGGAGATGTTGTAAAAATCGGACATATTCAATTTGATTATTATGATTAGTTATCCGGCGTTTGCAAGCTGCTTTTGTGACGAGATAAGCTTGTGCATTATTCTTTTTGCGGTATCAAGCTGAGGATCTTTGTCTTTTAGAAAATCCGTTTCCGTATAATCAACTTCGTAATCGGGCGTGATTCCTTTCTGGTTGATATCATAGCCTTTGGGTGTCAAATATTTTGCAATAGTGAGATTCATACCTGTCTGGTTTGGCAGCGGGTAAATTTTTTGAATCATTCCTTTGCCAAACGTTTTTTTGCCTACCAGTATTGCTTTTCTGTTGTCTTTTAATGCTCCGCTCAATATTTCTGAAGCACTTGCAGTGCCTTCGTCAATAAGAATTACGACAGGCTTGTTTATTGCGTAAGTTTTGTTCTGGGCATCAATGTCGGATTTCTGTTTTTCTCTGTCCACAACACTGACGATATGACCTTGTGTCAGGAACATATCTGCAATCACAACAGCATTTGGCAGCAGCCCTCCCGAGTTTCCTCTCAAATCAAGAATGAGTCCCTGACAGTTTTTGGTTTTGTCCAATGCTTCCACAAACTCTGCAGTCATATCAGAGCTTATAAAACTAACAATCTGAATATATCCGATATCTTTGTCTATAATATCGGCTTTGATATTTTTTATTTTTATCTCATCTCTTGCAATAGTTTTGTGCAATTTTTGTTTTTTTCTGACGAGTTCAAGCTTTACATTTGTGCCTATTTCTCCTCTAATGAGAGAAGCAACATCGCTGATTGATTTTCCGCTTACATCCGTTTTGTCGACTTTGAGAATAATATCACCGGGCTTTATACCGGCTTTTTGAGACGGTGTTCCATCTACTACGCTGATGATTATAATTTTTCCGTCAACAGACATAATCGTTACTCCGATGCCAACAATTTTGGCATCAATGTTTGTGTTTTGTTCTGCGTATTCCTCACTGTTTAAGAACCTTGAGTACGGGTCATTTAAACTCGCAAGCATACTGTTTATTGCAACATACGCATCGTCTTTTGTTTTTATCTGGTCAACATAATGCCTGTTCCATCTGTACCAATCCTGTCCGTTTAAGGTCGGGTCATAGTATTTTGTTTTAATTATTCTCCAGGACTTCAAAAAAAGCCGCTTGGGGTTTGTTGTTTGCCTGTTTATTAAATATTCATTGTCATAATCCGGATTTTTTACCGAGTTGTCTTGTTCAACAAGAAATATATACATTCCGAAACTTATTGCACAAATTATTAAAATATACAAAAATTTTTTTAGCATCTTCAAACCTTTTAGGAAAAGTTTATTTCTTCTTTAACAGTTTTTCAATAGACTGATGTAATGACATTTCGATTATTTTCCGCACGGTAAAAGACGATAGCCGCCTCCGTAAATTGTTTCGATATATTCTTTTCCGTCAGCAATCTTTTTGAGCTTTGTACGGAGGTGTCTGATATGTACACGTATGGTTTCTACATCATCGTTCGGAGAATATCCCCAGATATCCTGCAAAAGTTTGGAAGAAGAGACCATACAGTCGTGATTTTGTACAAGCAGGTTCAATATGTCATATTCAATAGGTGTAAGTTTTGCAGTTTTGTCCAAAATTTTTACGGAATATATTTCCGGCAGAAGTGTGATATTTCCTACGGTCAAAATTTCTTTTGTTGCCAGCGATTCAGGTATTGCATTTATCCTTTTTAAAAGAGCTCTGACTCTGACTTTTAGCTCTTCCATTTCAAACGGTTTAACAAGGTAATCATCTACCCCGATATCAAAACCTTTGACTTTGTCTTCGAGTTCACCAAGCGCCGTCAGCATAAGGATTGGGATATCTTTTGTAGATTCGTTTTCTCGGACTCTTTTTGCTACTGTATATCCGTCAACATCAGGCATCATCACATCCAGCACGATTAAATCAGGAAGCTCCTGCTTTGCCAGAGAAAAGCCCTGTATTCCGTTTTCTGCCGTAATTACATCGTATCCGGATAATTCAAGATTTATTTTTATCAATTCATTGATTGCCGCATCATCATCTACAACCAGAATTTTGCTCATTTTTGTTTCTCCGCTGTTAAAATCCCGACAAATAAAAAGGATTCATCTATCTGTATAATAAACAAAAATCCAATTATATTCTATTATATTTAGAAAGTTTAAGATATTTGTATTAAAAGTGACAAAAATTAATTTTTTTAAATTTTTATAGTAATATATTTTTAATTGTAAATTATACACATGTAGTAGAAAAGGAGATAAATGAATTGACTAAATCATTGACGGCTATGAATACATACCATGTTGATACAAATGCAAAGTACCTTGGTCAGCATGTTCTGGCTGAATTTTTTGAATGTGACCCGAATATTTTGAATAATGCTCAAAAAGTTGAAAGTCTTATGATTGATGCGGCACTTGAGTGCGGTGCAACAATTGTACAAAAATGTTTTCATATGTTTAGTCCGCATGGAGTCAGCGGTGTAGTCATCATTTCTGAAAGTCATTTGGCTATTCACACTTGGCCGGAGCTTGGTTATGCAGCAGTAGATTTGTTTACCTGCGGTGACAAATGTGACCCGAAAGTTGCTTATGACTTTTTGAAAAGAGCTTTCCATTCAACAAAAGCATCCTTCTCAGAACTAAAAAGAGGAAAAATTGATGCAGCTTCTCATGTTTCTGAAACACCGTTTGAGATTGCAAGTCAGTTTTAGTTTTTCAATAATAAATAAAAAGAGTCCTGTAAAAAAGCAGGACTCTTTTTTAGTTTCTTTATTCAACTTCAGGTTGTCCCCCGCTCAGCAGATCTATCCATACGAACCCCTCTTTTACTGTCATACCTTTATATGTTAAGTAATTTTATATGAAGAAAACAACAAAAAGCCGCTCAATATTTGAGCGGCTTTAAATATCTGTTTGTATAGCTAAAACTAACCAACAAGTCTGCTTTCATCAGATTCAGAAGCTTTAACCATAATAGCATGCTCAACCGGATTTTCTTTTTTGAAAGAATTGTCAAATCCGTATTCGTCAAAACCGAGTTCATCTTTCGGTTTTTTCATTTGATATTCATCAACGAGTTTTTTGGCAAGTTCCGCTATTTCGTACACAAGCTGGTATCTGTTTTCACAGTTGTCGTTGAGTTCCCATGCCACTTTTATTATCTGGTTTTGATGAGTCATTTATTCTTCTCCAAAATTCTAAATTTACAAAAAATTGTTATGTAATAAATATAATATAAGAAAATCTTAATATCAATAACAATTTCAAAATTGAATTACAAATTACAAACTTGCATAAGTCATGTATCTGTATATCAAAGAAGAAGCAGCAACAATAAAATCTTTGCCTTGCGGCGCATTATACGGTCTGTCAACGAGCATTACGACAATATATTTTTTACCGTTCGGAGTATAAACAATGCCCGCATCCCCGAGCATTTTGCCAATATCACCGGTTTTGTGAATAAATATAGCATCTTGAGGCAATCCTGCTTGTATAAGTCTGTTATTGTGTACATGACTCATATAATCAACCATTTTTTCTCTTGAAGCAAGGCTGAGAAAATTCGGGTTATCTATGTTGTATAGCAAAGTAGCCATTTCCTTTGATGTAGTAACATTTGTACCTTTCAAATCAGGCAGCCAGTCATTTATTCTTGTCTCCTTCATTCCCCATTTTCTCAATGACTGATTCATTGCATTCATTCCGCCTGTAGCATCAAGCAGCATATTTGTAGCCGAATTGTCAGACTCTGTTATCATAACTCTTGCCAAATCGTCTACTGTATAAACAGCCTTTGAGTCCTTGAACTGCAAACTTCCTGAGCCCTCTGATTTGTAGTAATTTGTCATTGCTATTCTGTCATCAAGCTTTATCATTCCCATTTCAATTGCCCTAAACAACTGAATAAGTACAGGAATTTTGATTATGCTTGCTGTTGAATATACCTCATCGGAGTTCAAATCAGCATGTTTGCCTGATTCATAGTCCCAAACATAAATTGACGGTTTGAGAGAGGGATATTTTGATGCAAGATATTTCAGTTCATTTTCCAGAGAGGACAAATGATATGTCTCATACAGCGACTGCATTTGCGGTCTTTTTGTCTCTGTGCCCGAGAGCATGTTCATTCCAAGGAAATGACTGTTATGCAAATACAAAGAAGTAGGCTTGTAAATAGAATACAAATCTGTTTTGATTTCGGGATATTTTGGCGATTTTAAAATGAGCGGTCTTGTTACCTGGTTCATATATACAGGAGCAACATACAAAACAAAAACCGCACAAAATACGAGCTGAAGCAAAAAAGCAAACGGATTAAGCTTTTTGTGTCCGTGTTTTTTTTGCTTTGGCACTGCAGGTCGAATATTTGATTTATATTTATTATACCTGTATGTTTCAGCTTGCCGTACATTATGCAAAGCAGGCTGTCTCAAGCCATCGTATGACTGTTTTCGAAGCGGCGTTGCCAACCCTCTAATCTCCCGAAAATCTAATATATTTATATATTAATGATAAAATCCCGTTATTTCCATACTTCATATGTAGTAAAGTACTTACTATGTACTTTATCATTATTTTTATAAATTAGACAAGTTATTACAATGAGTTAAAAGATGTCCGAGAAAATTCGTGATAAGACTCTGCCGAAAAAAAAACAGCCTGCATCTGCGATACCAGATTAGATGAAATTGGTTCGTATAAATTATATACAATTGCAGAAACATCTGTTATTATAATTGTTATAGTAAACACAAGGATGAAAAGTTATGAAAAATATTGTTATTTTTACAGACAGTGACTGCAGCAATCTAGAAGCTCTCTTTTCTAAAAACGAAGAGTATGATGTAAGAACAAAAAATATAGACGAAATTAAAGATGCACTAAAATACAATCCCTCTTTGATTGTTTTGAAATGCGCCGAACAAAAACTCAAAGAAGTTTCTATGGTAACAAAACTTCCGTGTCCGGCTTTGATAATTTCTGAAAAATTTATAGACGATATTCTTTTCCGTGGTGATTCATATGACTTTGTTACAGAACCCGTTGACGAAAAAGAGTTAAACCTCAGAGTCAAAAACCTGTTAAAAATAAAAGAACTAAAAGAAACCATAAATCAGGTTTCTACAACTGATGCCCTGACAGGTCTTCATAACAGAAAATTCCTTCATGAAAGACTTGAGGCAGAAATTTCAAGAGCAAAAAGATACGACACAAAACTCAGCTGTCTTTTGCTCGATATAGACTTTTTCAAAGTTGTAAACGATATGTACGGTTATGACTGGGGTGATGTATTGCTCAAAAAAATAGCAGAAATGCTCAAATCTTTCATAAGAAAAGAAGATATTTTAACAAGATACGGTGATGAAGAGTTTATCGTTATATTACCGAATACACCTGAAGAAAACGCATTTATCTTTGCAGAACGTTTCAGAAGAGAAATAGAAAAGATGGAATTTATTCCTGCCGGTGAAGAAGAAAGACACCCGATTACAATCTCCGGTGGTATTTCATCTTATCCGTTCCTCCAAAATGTTGAAGAAGATGCAAATACACTCATAAGATATGCGGAACACGCACTGTATAACGCAAAGAAAAGAGGAAAGAACAAAATCGTTCAATTCTCCCAAATTAATATTGAATATTAAACGACCGAGAAAGACATTAGATAAAAAAGCTCCCTCAAAAACGGGAGCTTTTTTATTTGAGATTTTTTATTTCATTCACTATATTTATTATTTCTTCCGTCAAATCTTTTTTCGACTTTGTATTGTCAAAAACATTTTTTGCAAAATCGGCTTTTTTGTAATCGCCAAGATTGTTTATCCTGAAAAATTCAGTGAGGATTTTTGTCATCGGCTGAGTGCCTTTGAAATCCGAAACCTTGCACTGGCAGATATTTTTGTATGAATTGTTAATTGTTCGTTTTATCAAATTCAACGAAAAAATATCTTCAAATTCGCCATGATGAATTAAATATATTTTGTCTTCGGGTCTTAAAACTTGAGAAATCCTCATTGCAGTAGGTTTTGCATCGGCATCAAGCAAAATAAAAATCGGCAGTTTGAGTTCGTCTTTTAACTCACAATACAGTTTTTCAACCTGATTTTTACCGCCTGCACTCAAAAGCCGTACACCGTATTTGTCAAAGTTATAATCACAGACAGCTGCAAATTTTGGCATCAGTATTTCTTCCGTAACACCTTCACACAGCAGAACTTTTTCAAGCGGAAACCGCAGGTTGTATTTTTCTCTAAGTATTTTTAAATCACTGTACTCATTTTGTGAAAGCAAAAGCCTTTTTAAATTGACCGGCAGTGTGTTAAATTTCTTGACAAGAGGCAAAACACCGTTAATATTAATATTTATATTGATGAGATTTAAAATATCATCATTGAGAAAATATGTATCTATGGCTTCTTTTATCAGTGCTTTGTTGAATGCATAATCAGCTGCTATATCAGGAGAGTAAAAAGAAACGGAGTCGTTCCATATCTTCTCGACAATTGACTTTAGAACATTTATATCAAGGTTCAGGATTTCTTTTTTGGACAACTTGGGGGAGATAAGATACTTTGAAAGCAAATCGGAAAAAACTCTGAAATATTTTACTTCAGGATATTTAAAACGGGTGAGTCTATCCAAAGACAATACCAAATCTTTAGATGAAACAGTTGAAAATTTAATTTTTTCGGTAACTATTTCCTTTTGCAAAACTTTATAAAACTATTTTCTTAATATTACTTATAAATTATATCAAAAAAAGCAATTTTTATTATTTATGAGTTTTAAGAAGATGAAGGTTAATGTGTGAAATGTTGAATATATCGAGTTTAAATAGTATAAATAGCGGAATTTACAATACACAGCAAATTGGCGGTGTAAAACAAAACAGCGCTGCACAATCACCGGTTCAAACAACTCCCGTTTTCACACATACAGCAAAACCTTCTTTTGGTGTACAAAACAGCGTTGCCGCAGTAAGAACAACCCTCTCCGGCAGAGAAGAACAGGAAAAATACAACGTTATCTCAGCAATGGTTGACAAAAAAGTAAAAAAAGACCTCCATGAACTGCTCAAAACAGGCAAACTGCTCGATACCGGTTCAAATGACAGAACCACCACTCTTGATAACCTTTATAAAATAGCTACACAAAAAAGAATTGCGGGGTTAAATACAAAAACCATTGTTGAAGATGTAATTTCAACAATTCAAAATCCTTTCAACATCACACAAAAATTCGGAGATATTCCTGTTAACCTTCAAAACGAAATAATAGAGGAAGAGAAAAAACAGGGCAAAAACATCTCTGTGCTGGACTTGAACGTAAAATCAAGCACATGTCCGGCAGCAAGTATTGAATTCAACCTTGCTCACAAAATGCCGGCAGAATTTGCAAGAATAGCGGAAGGTCTTACATCAGAAGCCATGTCCGTTCAAAAAACCATCAATGTTAGTGATTTGTCGCAAGGATTGATGGATACAATTTGGATGCTCAACGAATTTGGAACGGAACACAAGCTAGACAACTGGAATACATTGAGAGTAACACTCAGACCTGACAGAAACGCAATAGTCCGTGCCCGTGTACAAAATACATACAGAGACCCTGGTGAACGATCAGCAATAGATGTTTTGATGCAGTCGACATTTATGAATGTCGGAGCACAAAACACATATGACACTGTAATTGACAAAAGAATACCAAAATACAACGAAGACGACAGCGGTCTTATTGATATTGAAAAAAACTTTGCAGAAGAGCTTGCAACAGGAAAAGGCAAAGTTTGTGTAACATACCAGCAGATTGATGACAACGGCAGACTGGTAGGATACGAATGCGAACCGCACGAAACACTCGATCACATCCAAAGAACACTCAATGCTGGAGATAATGTAATCATCGGTTACACATACTGCGATATAAACAACAACGTAATCGGCGGGCATGAAATCACAATTATAGGAATAGAAACAGATAAAAGAGGTAAAAAATATTTCATATGCAACGACACTGATGACGGTGTATACGGAGCAATAAAATACCCTGTTGACGAACTTTTGCCGAGAATTCATCATGCCGGCATACCAAAAGCTGTTCTTGTAGATAATGTAGAGTTCATTGAAGGCTGGAAAGAACTTCTGCAGATTTACAAAGACACAAGAGCACAGCAGGAGGTTCAAAACTCTTTGCAGAACACAAGACTCACTGTATTGAGCCGTTAAGTATAATTTTTTTGGACAAGCTGCTTTTATTCTCTTATAATTAAAAATAGATATATGAGGATGGAGTTAAGATGAAAGCAGTAGTTTTTGATAACGGTTTGAAATTGGAAAACAATTACCCTATGCCTGAGCCCAAGGCAGGTGAAGCACTTATAAAAGTGACAACAATAGGTATTTGCAATACCGACTATGAAATCACAAAAGGTTATATGGGTTACAAAGGCATCCTCGGACACGAATTTACGGGTATTGTTGAAAAAGCGCAAAACAAAGAACTCCTCGGCAAAAGAGTTGTCGGAGAGATAAATTGCGGATGCGGGGAATGTGAATGGTGCGCTCAGGGGCTTGAAAGACACTGTTTTAATCGGTCAACACTCGGAATATGGAAAAGAGAAGGCTGTTTTGCGGAGTATGTATGTCTTCCTGAGAAAAATCTGCTTGTTATTCCTGATAACGTAACAGATAACGAAGCTGTTTTTGTTGAACCGCTTGCTGCTGCGCTTGAAATACTGGAACAAATCCACATTCCGCCTTACAAAAAAGTTATTGTTCTTGGTGACGGAAAACTGGGTATTATTACAGCACTGGCACTCAGCGCATGCGGGCTTGATGTTACTCTCGTCGGAAAACACGAAGAAAAACTTGCTCTTGCAAAAGCGCAGGGGGTTCCTACAATGCTCCTCGGTGATTTAAAAGTAGAAAAAGCCTACGATTTTGTTGTGGAAGCAACAGGGTCAATTTCCGGTTTTGAAACATCACTTGCCCTCACAAAGCCAAGAGGCGTTCTTGTTTTAAAAAGTACAATAGCCGCCTCAAAAGAAATCAATCTTGCTCCTGTTGTTGTGGACGAAATTACAATTCTGGGTTCAAGATGCGGACAATTTGCACCTGCAATGAGAATGCTTGCGGCAAAGAGAATAGATGTAAATCCTTTGATTTCAGACATTTATCCTATTGAAAAATCAATAGAAGCATTTGAAAGAAACAAAGAAAAATCATCAGTGAAGGTTCTTGTAAAAGTTGGATAAACTAAAGCGGCACAAAGAAAAAATAATAGGTATTGTCGTCAGTATTATCTTTATAATACTGATACTCTGGAAACTTGATTTTCAAAGACTCATTGAAACATTCAAAATCTTTGACTACAAAATTTTGTTTGTCTTTGTACCGTTATATGTTTTGAGTCTCTATATAAGAGGCATAAGATGGAAATACCTGCTTTGTGAGACAAGCAAACTGACCGTTAATGAAGCTTTTTTTGCCTTCACAACAGGAAATACACTGAACAGCTACCTTCCTGCCCGTGCAGGTGATTTCTGGCGTGCATATCATATCGGAGGCAATCTCAATGAAAGCAGAATGAAAATGCTGGGTTCAATTATCCTTGAAAGAATAATTGACGGTATCTCCATCCTGTTGATATTGATATTTGCCGCACTGACATATTTCAAACATGACTGGGTAATTAATATCACCTACAGCGCAGCGGCTTTATTTCTGGGAAGTCTTTTATTTTTTTATATACTTTTTAAGACAAACAAAATAAGCTGTATCTTTCATAAACTTTCTCAGATAAAATATCTGGAACCGCATAAAGATAAACTGCTCAAAGCTGAAGAACTGAGTAACAAATTTCTTGAAGGTTTTCAGGCATTAAATAACCCGAAATGCTTCTTTATTGCTTTTTTGACAAGCTGTATTGCCTGGGCTATTGAGTGTATTTTGACCTACTTCTTGATATGTGCCTTCGGATTTCATTTTGGAATATCAATAGCATTTTTTGTATTAAGTTTTCTGGCTTTGTCTACAATAATTCCGTCTTCTTCCATTTTTGTCGGTCCGTATCAATACGCATACATACTGGCACTCGGGATATACCATATAGACAAGTCAAGAGCGCTCGGAATAGCGTTTGTCCACCAGATAATAATAATGCTCACTATTACGGTTATTTCCGTAATATACTTTACTTTAACGGATACAAGCTTAAAAAATATAAAAAATGAACTAAAACAAGAACAGGATGATACAAACAATGAATAACACCCCGAAAGCAAACAGACTTCATATAGGAATTTTCGGAAAGAGAAATGCGGGAAAATCATCACTAATCAACAGGCTCGTCAATCAGGATATTTCCATTGTATCGGAAACCGCAGGCACAACTACAGACCCTGTCGAAAAGACAATGGAATTTCTTCCTCTGGGTCCCGTAGTCTTTATTGATACAGCAGGTGTTGACGATGCCGGAGCGCTTGGTGAACAAAGAATTGAAAAAACAAAAAAGATTTTTGACAGAACTGACATTGCAATAATAATCTGTGATTTTAACGGTTGGGATGATTATGAAACAAATCTCTATAAAGAATTTGAAAAAAGAAACATACCAACCCTTGCTGTCATAAACAAACAGGATGCAGGAAAAATTACGGAAGAAAAATTATCCTTCATAAAGCAATTTGTGAAAGAACCCGTTTTAGCCAGTGTTTCAAAAAACAGAGATGTGGTTTATCTTTTGAAAAAGCAGCTTGTTGAAGTGTGTCCGGAGGATTTTATCACCCCTCCGTCCATTCTCGGTGATTTGATAAAAGAAAAAGATACAATCGTTCTTGTTATTCCCGTTGACAAAGAAGCGCCAAAGGGGAGGCTGATACTGCCGCAGGTACAGGTGCTGAGAGATATTCTGGATAACAGATGCAAGGCTTTTGTTACTCAAGAAGCCGAACTAAAAGAAACAATTGAAGAACTGAAAGAAAAGCCGAGACTGGTCATCACGGATTCACAGGCTTTTGCCAAAGTTTCCGAAGTAGTACCGGAAGATATTGAATTGACTTCGTTTTCAATCCTGTTTGCAAGACTAAAGGGCAATTTGCAGGAATTTTACAACGGAGCCCAAAAAATCGATTCTCTTCAAGACGGCGACAAAGTGCTAATCTGCGAAAGCTGCTCACATCACCAGATAGAAGATGATATTGCACGTGTAAAAATACCTAATCTGCTGAAAAAAAAGACCGGTAAACAAATAGAATTTGTATATCATTCAGGACATGATTTCCCTGAAAATTTAAAGGATTATGCGCTTTTAATCCACTGCGGAGCCTGTATGACAAATCGACGGGAAGTCCTGTCAAGGATTATGAAATGCAAAGAGGCAAATCTGTCGATTACAAACTACGGAATAACTATTGCTCACTGTCTCGGAATACTGAAAAGAGCACTTGAGCCGTTTAATATAATAGACACGGCAGAATAAAGCTATTATAATAAAGAAAAGATTTTGCGAGGAATAAAAATGACACAACAAAGACGCTGGTATGATAAAGATCCCGTACTCAAAGAAGCTCTTGAGCTTTTGAGGCTGCAGACGGATGAAACAAAAGCGGAAGCAGCGGATTATATTATGAAACTGCAGGAGCAGGTTGCTGCAGATGTAATCGAACATCTCTATGAAACAATTGCAAAATATCAAGGCAAGGGCAACCGCTGGTATGACAAAGATCCTGTTATGATGAAAGCTATTGAAATGCTGCGTCTTGCACCGCCAAAAATGCAAAGAATTGCCGCATTAAAATTGCTTCTTGCGTTGGAGCAAAAATCTACGGAAGGTTTAGACGATTTAAAATAAGAAGAAAAAGATGAAAAGCCACCTGAAAGACTTACCGCTTCAGGATGTCCAAAACCTTGTTGACAACAGAGGGATTGAAATCCAGAAAGTCGGAATAAAGAATGTTGATGTTCCTTTGATTATTCAGAGAAAAGGGAAAGACAATCAGGTAGTATATGCCACTGCCACGATTTGTGCTTCTCTTGATATGAATTACAAAGGCACCCATATGTCGAGATTTATGGAAATCCTAAACGAATGGAGAGAAAAAGAACTCCTCGGTGTCGACATAAAAGGCTGTCTTGAAGCAATTCAAAACAAACTGGGAGCGAGAGCGGCACAGGTAAAGTTCAATTTTAAATATTTTATAGAAAAAGAAGCACCTGTTTCAAAACAAAAATCCCTTATGGCATACGATTGCTCATTTGAAGGAAAACTCGACGGAAACAAATACAATTTCTTCCTCGGGACAAAAGTCCCTGTCACAACGCTGTGTCCCTGTTCAAAAGAGATTTCCGATTATTCCGCACACAACCAGCGTGCATTTGTAAAAGTATTGATAAGCTATGACGAAAGCGAACACATCTGGCTTGAAGATTTAATTTCGGACATAGAAAAAACAGCCTCTTGTGAGGTCTATCCGCTTTTAAAAAGAGAAGACGAAAAATATGTTACGGAAAAAGCTTATGACAACCCCAAATTTGTTGAAGATGTACTGCGAGACATAGTTTTGAAGTTTCGAAACAACCCAAAAATCAAATATTTTGAAGCGGAAGTAGAGTCAATAGAAAGTATTCACAACCACAGTGCGTGGGCATACCAGCTGGAGACAAAGAAAGAAAATGAAAGAACTGTTTAACGAATACGCAAAATCAATAGAAACGTATATAATGTTTCAAATAAAACAAGAAGCGGCAAGACTTACACCGGAACTTGAAGAAAAAGGCAGAAAACCAATAGCTCTTGCTATGGGTGCACCTGTTGCTCCGCCGCCGAAAAAAGTCTATGAAAGCATTGTCAATTCGCTTTCTATACCGCAAATTCATACCTACTCCACACCAAAGGGAGAAGGCTGGTTTCTTGATGCAGTAAAACAGCGTATGAAAGAGCGGTTCAATGTTGAGCTGGATACCCAAAATGAGATATTTTCTCTGATTGGTTCAAAAGAAGGGCTGGCAAACTTTATCAGAGCCCTAATCAATCCGACTACGGTTGAAAAAGACAGAGATATTATACTTGTACCTGACCCCGGATACGCATCTTATACACAGATTGTAAAAACTAACGGGGGTACAAGCTACGGATATAAATTAAGCAAAGAAAACAACTACATGCCAGATATGCACAAAATCTGGGAGGAGATGAAACAAAAAGGCTATGATGAAACAAAAGTCAAAGCCATGATAATAAACTATCCTTCAAACCCGCTCGGTGCAACCTGTACAAAAGAATATCTGCAGCATGTTGTTGACTTCTGCAAAGAAAAACAAATATGGCTTTTGAGCGATGCAGCATACTGTGACATATATTTTGATGAAGCCGAAAAGCCTCACAGCATCCTTGAACTGGATGGAGCAAAAGATGTTGCCGTTGAATTTTTCAGTTTTTCAAAGCCATATTCAATGACGGGTTTCCGTCTAGGATGGATTTGCGGAAACAAAGATGCAGTATCGACTTTCGGAAAGCTCAAGTCCACAATCGACACAGGTATTTTTAAAGTTATCCAAAAAGCCGGTGCGGATATTCTGAATTCAGCTGAAGGCGAAGAATATATAAAACAATCAAATATCGATTTTAAAAGAAAACAGATGATTGTAATAAACGGGCTTAGAGAACTCGGATGGGAAATAAAAGACGAGGATATCCCAAAAGCCACTTTCTATATCTGGCAGCCTATACCGAGAAAATACAAAACATCCAAAGAATTTACGGATGATTTGCTCAAAACATCAGGTATTGTGGTTGTTCCGGGCAGCGGTTTCGGGCAATACGGAGAAGGTTATTTCAGACTTTCCGCTGTTGCAACGGATGAACAGCTAAAAGAAGTAATCGAAAGAATGAAAAAGGATGGTTTTTACTTTTAATGTCTAAGGAAAACACGGTTATTGTTGATTATGATGCCGGCAATCTAAAAAGCATTGCCAATATGCTCAATTTTCTTGGAGAAAACTTTTTGATTTCTTCTGATGCTTCGGATATAAAAAACGCAAAAAGGATAATTTTCCCCGGACAGGGTCATTTCAGGCAGGCAGTTGAAAATCTGGACAGAAAAAATCTCATAGAGCCGATTAAGACAGCAATAAAAGACGGAAAACCGTTTCTGGGAATTTGTCTCGGGCTGCAAATTCTTTTTGAAAAAAGCGAAGAGGCACCAAATTTTGAAGGACTTTCTGTTCTTAAAGGCAATGTCAAAAAATTTCAAAAGGGTAAAGTCCCTCAAATAGGCTGGAACAAAATTCAAACAACAAAGAACAACTCCTATCTCAAGGACGAATTTTTCTATTTTGTAAATTCTTTCTATGTTGAGCCTGAGGACAAAACAATTGTTTCTTCAACAGCAAATTACAACATTGACTTTTGTGCATCAATACAAAAAGACAATCTCACTGCCGTGCAGTTTCATCCTGAAAAAAGCGCAAACGCAGGAATGGACTTTTTCCGGCTATGGATTAGCAAAACTTAAATGTCCAGCATCAACAAAATTTACCAGAGATATCAAACTGTTACGTATTGAATATCCGTTTTTGATATTTTTTGCTTTCAAATTCAAGTTGAACAATACAAATTCCGATTTTGTGAGTATGCGTGGTTCTTTGTTTTCCTGATTCATAAAATTCTCTTTATTTTCTTTTAACTAAAACCTTAAAAATTATTGCCTTACTTTTATAAAAACAATTTAATGATTTGAATTTTAAAATCAAAAAAAATTGTAATATTTGTTAACATAAATCAATTTGTTAAAAAACAAAGCTTGAATTATAATCTTGGTATGTTTAATGTTCAAAGGATATTACACGGTTTTATTGTATCTGCTGCGCTTTTTGCTCTGTCAGGAATGAACAGCGCATCATTTGCCGTACCTGTTCCTGCAGCGCCAAAAGATATTAAAGAACCGGCAAAGACAACTCCGGCAAAGGCAGAAAAGAAACCGGAGGTTCCTCAAAAAACAGAAAAACAGCCTACAGTTAAACAACACGCAACAAAGACTCAGCCGGAACCACAACAATCGCCGCAAACCGGCAAAAAAGCAACTCCGGCAAAAGAAAAGAAAAGCAGGGATTTCAGCTTTATAAAAAATGGAAAAGAGCAACAGCCGCAAGCATCAGAACCCAAAACAGCCACGCAAGACCAGATTGATGCATACAGAGATTTGAGAAATCAGGCAAAACTCCTGTACAATTCAAACAAACCGGCAGAAGCACTCGCCATATACAAACAGATACCTGATGCTCAAAAATCTTCTGAAGACTGGATGATTCTGGCTAACATATCTCAGGATGAGGGCAAAACTATAGATGCTGTTTTCTTCTTGAAAAAAGCAATTCTCGCCGATGACAGAAATTACAAAGCACATTACAATCTCGGAAACATATATTTTTACGACAACAAAATTAATGCAGCTCTCGGCGAATACAGAAAAGCTTTGAAAATAAACAAAAATTACGCTTATGCATATTACAACAGAGGCTGTTGTTATCTGAAAAAGAAAAGTTGGTTCAACGCAAGATACGAGTTTGGACTTGCAATAAAGGCAAACCCCGATGACCCTGTATTTTATTACAATCTTGCGTACACATACAAAATGCTCAAAAAACCTAAAAAAGCTCAAGAAGCGCTTGATATCTACAACAAACTAATGGCACAGTAAAAACAGCAAAAAATATTTTTACGGGTTTTTCTGCCTGTATGAAAATCTCAGCAGTAAATCCGAATTTGAATAAACGCACATATTTTGAGCAGAAAACAAATGCAAACAGATTATCATACAATACCTCCGCTCAAATTACTCAGCCAGTTCAAACATATTGTCCGCCATCTTTTAAAGGATTTGACATAAAAAAAGAAACGGATGATTTTATAAAATACCAAAAAGCCAAAAGAGCCGCTGATGAACTTTTTGAATACACGCTGGAAAATCCTGACAGTTTTATTCTTAGATTTTTTAATCTGGATTTATTGGAAGGCATACAATACAAAATTGATGTCTTCAAAGGTCTCACAATGAAAGAAATCCAATATCTGTGCGAGGGCTTGCATGTTATTGCCGTAAAAAGAGGCTGCAACCACATGTGCGGACACTGCTATGCTGATGCAAAGCCATCAAACAGAGAGATGTCCTATGAAGATTTTCACAAAATTATGGACGGTTTTAAAACATTACGAAAGAGACTGCACAATATTGATATTTATGGAGAAAATTTCCCCAGTGCGAACGGTGACCTGATATTCCTCTCGACTGAATTATTCTACGATGCAGACTGTATGGATATAGTTTTGAAGAATAAAAAAGGCAAAGAATTTGACTTTACACAACTCACAAAAGAACTATATGACTCAATGGGAAGAAAATCCGTTTTTGATACTTCCGGCTGGTATAGAAACAATCCTAAAATGCAAAAAAGAGCTGAAAAATATGCTGAATTCTTCTCAAATGAAGAAAATATGGAAATGCTGAATCAATTTAACATCTCCTTCAATGTATTCAATACATCTTATATTGGTTCCGTCAGGGCACTGAAAAAAGCTGACACGGCAAAAGCAAAACAATTGAGGGAAAGATATGTCTCGGATATGGCAAATGTCTTGTTTACATTCACTCCTCTGTTAAAAAGTCAAAAATTCAGTGTCATTATGCGTGCATTCAACCCTAAAGACAAAAACACAAAATATTTTAGACCAGAAGATATGGAAGATTTGTGCATTGACGTTATTAAAAAATTAAAAGAAATGTACACAAAAGACTTAACAGGAGAGCAAAAGTACATAAAAACGTATAATGAGCTTAGAGAAAAACTCAACCAATACGCAGAAAAAATGTCTGTCATTGACACTGAACTCAATTCTTCCGGCAGAATGCAAAAATTTTTGAAAGAGCATAATATAAAAGCAAAAACTATGCAAAATCACGCAGAAATGACACCTCTTTTCATTAAAGAATACAAAGATAATCCAAGAATGGCTCATATATTGATGCAAAGACTTATTGATGCTGACGGAAAGGTATACAATATGGATTATGCAAGATTTTTAAAAACAGAAATTCAACTTAATATTGATGGTAAAAATACACCTGCACCCGAACTCGCAAACACTGTTGATAATTTTGTCATAACCAAAAAGAATATAAACAAATAAATGTTTGAAAAACAGGTTAATAACCACATAACATGGGAATTACACCGGATTGGCAAGATTCTGGATACAGCGTTATAGTTATGACGATATTTTTTGAACGCTTCAGAATGACAGTTTGTTTTTTGATTTACTTTTGAGAGCGTATGTTTCTCTTTTTTGTAATACTTTTCTTTCTTTGTATCTTGCAGGCATACCCAAAGCGCATCCTGATTCGTACGGCTCTGCCAGGAGAAAGAAAGTATCTGCCAAAATAGAAATATTAGACAGTCGGGTAATAGCCTCAAAAAATTCTTCAGATAACATAAAGGTAACATTTAATTACCCAGACACAATCCAGCTATTTCACCCGCTAAAAACAGCGGGTTTATTTTTATATTTCAAAGTGTTTACAACTGCAATACAATATGTCTTTCAATATTGACAGCGTATCATGTGCTTGTTAAACTTGACTATACAATGTTAGATAGGTAAGTTGTCTTAAAATGCACGGATTGCGTAAAAATTGAAGACCGAATCCGGGCTACAACTCCTCAAAAGAAAGGAAAAGAAAATGTACGCAATAGTTGAAACAGGCGGAAAACAGTACAAAGTAGAAGAAGGTCGCTACGTTGACATAGAGCTCGTTGACGGCGAAGAAAATGAAAAAGTTATATTCGACAAAGTCGTTATGCTCGTAAACGGTGCAAAATCAAAAGTAGGTGCACCATACGTTGACAAAGCTTCTGTTGAAGGAAAAATCGTAAAACACGACAAAGCTAAAAAAGTTATTGTTTTCAAACAGAGAGCAAAAAAAGGCTACAGAAGAAAACAGGGTCACAGACAGTTCTTCTCCAGAGTTATGATTACAAAAATCAGAACAACAGCAGCAAAATCAAAAACAGCTGCAGCAGAAGCTCCGGCAGAAGAAGCATAGACTCAAATTTTATAAAACTTGTAACTAATACATAAGGAGATATAAAAATGGCACATAAGAAGGGCATGGGCTCAACAAAAAACGGTCGTGACAGCGAAAGTAAGCGACTCGGTGTAAAAAAATTCGGCGGTGAGTCAGTTCTCGCAGGTAATATCATTGTTCGTCAAAGAGGTACAAAATTCCACCCCGGCAACAATGTAGGTATCGGCAAAGACGATACACTGTATGCACTGATTGACGGCAAAGTAGCATTTGAGCCTCACAGACGTGACAGAAAACAGGTTAGTGTTTACGCTGTGTAAAACAAAAAACAGATGAAAAACAGCAGATTTTCAAAAAATCTGCTGTTTTTTTTGTTTAAAATTTAATTCTAAAGTCAAATTTTTTTCAAAAATAGTTTTTATATATATAGTATTAGAGTTTAAAATGAGTTAAAATAATACAATGGACAAGATAAAAGACATAACAAAAATACTGGAAAAAGTAAAAGAAGAGGAACAAAAAGCCCCTGAACCGAAAGTTCAAAAAGCAACAAATCCTATCTTCAAAAAACTTGCTCAGTTTGCCAACGAAAAATTGTCCAAAAAGTTTGATATCAATGATCTTTTAAGATAAATGTATTATTTGAAAAATACTCTGTTTTTAAATTTGACAAAAAATCAAAAAGCCTCACTGTTTGGCTTTATGAAAAGTTTTGTCAAAAAATATAACGCAAAAACCACCGATGACATTCTCGAACTTTTTATTGAAGAAGAGCAGTACTATCATGAGGTAAACAACCCGCATTTTGAATGGATAATAAACGAGTTTGAAAGCGAAAAGTTTATAAACGAATTAAAAACGCTAATCAATGAAAACAAAAAACAACTTGAACTAAAAGAAAAACAAAAACCGTTCCTTGAAAAGCAAAAAGAACTGGCAAAAGCACAGCGCCAAAAGGCAGCTGAGTTCAAAATGTCAAAAGAAAAACCCACAAAAAAGCAGCTGTATTACTATGACAAACTATGCAAACAGTATAAAATAGAAAAAGAGGATATTTCCGAAAAATCAAGACTTGATTTAAAGAATATGATAGGGAAAATACTTGATGAACAACAAGAATCTGCTCAAAAAGGATTTGATAGAGATATACAGGAATAACGGATTTTCATACGAAGAAGCAAATACGGAAATAGATTTTGCAATTGAAATTATGTGCGGAATTTCCGCAAAAGATATGATTATGGGCATAATGCCGGACCCCAAAGATATTGAAAAGCTCAAAAAGCTGGTTGAAATAAGAACCTCAACAAGACAGCCTATTGCACAGCTTCTCGGGTATACATTTTTTATGGGACAAAAATTTGAGGTCAACGAGAATACCCTTATACCCCGACCGGAAACAGAATTGCTTGTCAGGAAAACAGTTGAAACGGTAAAAGAAAATGACTTTACTCAGGTTCTTGATATAGGTACAGGATGCGGTTGTATTGCCTGTATGACAGCAAAACTGACAAAAGCACAGGTACTCGGGGTTGATATATCAAACGAGTGCTTGAAAATTTCTCTCAACAATGCGATGCATCTTGATTTGATGAATAAAGCACTGTTTCGAAAGTCTGATATCTATTCACAAATAAGACCTGAAGAAAAATATGATGTTATTGTTTCAAACCCGCCTTACATCCCGCCGCAGGAAAGAGAACATCTTCAAACAGAAGTCAGATTTTTTGAACCGGCTACAGCTCTTTTTACAAAAGATGATTTGGGGCTTGAATTTTATGAAAAAATAGTATCAAAAGCACCTGAATACCTGAACAAAAACGGTTTTATACTCTTTGAAACCGGTATTAATCAATCTGAACATGTCAAAAAAATATTTGAAAAAAACAATTTTAAAAATATTGAAATATTCAAAGACGTATCCGGCATTGAGCGTGTAATCAAAGCACAGCTTGGATAAACAGGATATAAAAAAACAGCTTGCAATTAAATTTAAAATATGTATAATAATATTATTAGGAATTATTCTTATTAAAGAAAATTTCTGAAGGTAATTATGGTAATAGTATGAAAGAGGTAAATTATGGCTAAATTCGTATGTTCAGTTTGCGGTTACGTTTATGAAGGGGACAATCCTCCCGAAAAATGCCCTCTTTGCGGTGTAGGTGCAGACAAATTTAATAAAGTAGAAGAAGGTCCTCAAGGCTGGGCAGATGAGCACAGAATCGGCGTAGGCGCTGATGTAGATGCTGAAGTAAAACAGGGATTGAAAGACCACTTTATCGGCGAATGCACAGAAGTAGGCATGTACCTTGCAATGAGCAGACAGGCTGATAGAGAAGGTTATCCCGAAGTTGCCGAAGCATACAAAAGAATAGCTTTTGAAGAAGCAGAACACGCAGCAAAATTTGCAGAGCTTCTCGGTGAAGTTGTAACAACTTCTACAAAGAAAAACCTCGAAATGCGTGTTGAAGCTGAATCAGGAGCCTGTGCAGCTAAAAAAGCTATTGCAACAAGAGCAAAAGAACTCAACCTTGATGCAATCCATGACACAGTTCATGAAATGTGCAAAGACGAAGCCCGTCACGGTCAAGCTTTTGCAGGTCTTTTGAAAAGATATTTTTCATAAGATTCATTCTTATTCAGAGAGAAGCCCTCTTTTTTAGGAGGGCTTCTGTTTTACTTAGTCTTCTTTTCCTTCTCTTCTCTCTGTGTGAGCAAATCCTCAAACTGAGCCATAACATCCATTCCGACAATTTGTTCCAGAGCAGAGCGTTTGGACAAGAAATCAGATCTAAGCTGGCTTTGTTTGTTCAGTGCTTCTCTGTAAAAAGCATCTATCATAATCACCTGATCGTCAGACATATGTTGTGCGCTCATAAAGATATTTCGCCTTTTTGAAACAAGCTCATCAGAACGCATCAGAGCTTCTCTTGCCGCCATATAATCAAAATAGTAATTCATTATTTTTCTTTGAAGTTCCTCTACTTTTCTGATTAAAACGACCATATCCGCATCGTTAACTTTTGAAAATTTGTAGTTTAAATCCTTGTCATCTACAGACATTGACCCGAGAATACTGCTGCCCATAATTGAAGAAACAGCCGCAATCGGATTTCCTATACCGATACCCGCCAGACTGCCCACAGTAGAAATCGGCTGTATTATTTTTTTGACAATACTTTCATTTGGTTTGTCCTCATCAGGATTTGAGAGTTTGTAGATAATAAATTTTATCGTTTCACTGTTTTGAGCGGCACCAATCCACAAAAGTTTTACGTCCTCAAGTACTTCAGCTGAATCCAATTCCAAATCATCACTTATTTCTTTAGAAATCTTTTTGAGACTCAAATCAGCATAAGTGATGTCTTTTACCGCCTCGCTGTTCTTGTCAAGACTGGCTTCTTTAGAGCTTAACTTTTTGTCTGCATCTGAAACTTTGTATGCATTTTCCGGCGTACTGCCAACGCCGAGACGGTTTGCAGGAGGCAGCGGCTGGCTAATCTCCTCCAGCGTGATTGCCTGAGACAGAGGAGAAATAAAGAACTGTGCCAAAATAACAGATGTCAAAATTTTATTTCTTATTTGCATTTTGACCTCCGTTTTGAGTATTCTTTTGTCCTGTTGCTTTTTGAGAAACAGAATTAGCATTCATAAGCTTTTGAGAAAACAGTTCATTTTTAAACGCATACTGATACAAATTCAAATTCTGTACCGTCTTTTTCCCTGCCAACCGCTCCAAATCCATCTGATATTTTCTTGCCTGATTAACAAGCTGTGACTCTTCAAAGACCAAATCATCATACATTGCGCCGGAAACTATTATCTCCATCTGATTGTCATTTCTAATCGCATTTGAGTAGTTTTTGTTATACAAAACCAGTCTTTGTCGGGCATCTTTAATCTGGCTCAGAACCATTTTGTAGTTGTAATAGGAGTTAATTATCTGGTCTTGCAGAGACTCTATCATACCGGCAAGCTCAATAAGCTCAGTATCGGTCAGCGGGACTTCTTTCGGGTTGTTTGCTTTAGCGAGATAGTTGTTTGCCAATCTGCCGGTAGCATAAGATGCCGACTGTACCATATAGTTTGCACCAAAAAGCGCAGGAACGAATGAAGCACCGTTTATCAACGCAGATACAGACTTTGCCATAATAGAGGAGTGATATCTCTGCTGGTCAGGCGGTATTGAAAGTTTTTTCATGGCAAACTTAATCAAACTGTTGTTTTCAACGGTCGATTTCCAGAGCATTTCAATGTCTTCAAGGTCTTTTTGCTGCTGAAGATGAACAATTCCTTTGAGTGCCGTATCTTCATCAATTGTAAGTTCTTTAGTCTCTTTTTGAACTTTAGGTGTATATTTTATCTGCTGCGCATTTGCACCTTTAAGCCCTATTTCATCAGCAAAAGCACAACCGGCAAAAACAAAAAATATTATTCCTAACGATACTAACTTCCTCATACATATACTTTATATCACACAATAAGCGGTGAGGAAATTTTCTGAGAGATATTGTAAAATAAATGTAACCACGGAGAAGATATTATGATAAATGAAATATTAAAAGAAATCGCAAAAGAATATTCAAACCTTGATTACGTATATGCCGTAGTTCTTTCGGGCTCAAGAACATCAAACCAGAGTGACGAATTGTCGGACTACGATATCTATGTTTATTCGGATAGGGAAATACCTGTCGTGTTCAGACAGAACCTTGCAAAAAAATATGCATCGGACTCCGAGATAGACAACCGTTACTTTGAAACAGGGGATGAATGGATATTAAAAGACGGCAAAACCGGACTTGATTTTATGTTCAGAAACAAAAACTGGATTCAAGACATGGTCGAGAATGTCATAACAAAGCATTTTGCCTCAAACGGGTATACAACTTGTTTTTTGCATAATGTAGCAACATCTCAAATTCTTTTTGACAGGGACAACTGGTTTAAAAACCTGCAATCGAAAATCACGGGAGAATATCCCAAAGAGCTCAAAAACAATATTATAAAAAGAAATTTGATGCTTCTTTGTGACAAGAAAAACGCCTCATATCTTGAACAAATCAAATTTGCGATAAAAAGAGATGACCCCGTGAGCATAAATCACAGAACCGCCGCATTTCTGGCAAGTTATTTTGATATAATCTTTGCACTCAACGAGGTCTTTCACCCCGGAGAAAAAAGAGAAATAAAATACGCAAAACGTACCTGCAAAATACTGCCTGAAAACTTTGAAAATAACATAAGAGAACTGCTTTCATCGCAACCGGAGCAAAAAGAAGAAATATTAAACAAAATAATAACGGAGCTAAAAAAAATATTGCCGGAGTCGATTGAATAAAAGCGGAATAAAAAAATCTCAACTTACTCCTAAAATACACATAAAACAAAAAAGGAGAATAACTATGGAAGAATACAACGAAAACAAAGAACATAACTGCAAAAAGCATAACTCCGACCACTGGATAAAATTTGCACTGCTGCTTCTGACGCTGTTTCTTGCCTGCTATCTGGCAGTGTATTATGTGCTTGACCAGATGAGACACGCTTACTATATTCCGTCTGCACCTATCGAAAACATTGACAGAATAATGAGAGAACAGGACAGACTCTTCAACGAAATGAGCGCTTTTCCGATGCACAACTCAACTATGTTTGCAATAAAAAATCCTGTTGAAACATACAAAGATGAAACAACCGATTCTTACAAGATGATTATCAACCTCAAACCTTTTGACAACAATCCGAACAACGTAAAAATCAAAATTAACGGCAACAGAGTCGATATAAATGCAGCCGCAGAGAAAACAAACAAACACTCTGAAAAAGTATACACATTCAACCAGAGCTTTGTCTTGCCTGAAATGATTGATGAAGATAGGGTGACAAAAGAAAAAATCAAACACAAATATGTAATAACAATGCCTGTTGAAGAAAATGACTAATAAAAAAGACGCATAAAGCGTCTTTTTTTATTATGTTTTAGAACATTTGCCTGTACATTTCATATTCATTAACAAGCTTTTCCAATGCGGCATACATGCCTGTACTTACATTCCAACTGCCGTAATTGTTTGCTAGATGATCTATAAGCGCTGCCAAATCACTATCTAACCCTTTTGCCCGGTTATAGAGTGCAACTATTTCATTTTGCGGTGTATATATTTCATTTGCAATCCATGGTTTGCCTTCCAGAGAGTTCATAAGAGCTTTTCCGTTAGAAGGTGTTCTTGCGTATTTTTCCGTTACTTGAGCAATTGCATCCAGCATTTCGGGAGAGACTTTTGTATCAAAGTACATTGTAATAGGATCGTGGCGGGTGAGCCATTTATTTGCGTTTCGGGGTGTTTTATAAAATCCCTTGCTAAATACACTATCACTCAATTTAACAAGTTTTCCGTTTCTGTCAATAAATTCACCTTTGCACAGCAAACGATCCAATTCATCAATCATCCTTGTATCCGCAACAACATTAAGAGAGACCCTATCTCTCGCTGCACGTTTACAGCCATTGTCCAAATTTCTCCATGACCAGCCATTACCAAATGTAACAAATGTTCCTGAAGGATGCATTCCTGGACCTACTGCATCATCAATTTGAGACATTGTGCTATGTTTGAAAGATGATTCGGGTGAATAAGATGCCATTCTTAAATTGTCATAGTTGTCATTATACAATTTGGAAAATACAGAATAATTTGTTGTACCGAATTTTTGAGCAAGGTCAGACGGATTGTATGCAGCCGCATAACCAGGCTGTGTTGTATTCAAAACTGTTCCGTTAGTTGAACCCATATCGGTAATTACAATTTTTCCGTCAATTTTTTCAACTTTCAAATGCGTTCCTGAAACATAAGGATTTGCGATTCTTACATCATTCGGACCCGACACAGTTCTGCCGATAAAGAAACTTTCGCCGTCTTTTAGTGCATTTATTTTGTCTTTAAAATCAGCAAGGTTTATATCAACTTTATTCGCAAGTCTGATTTGCGTATCAAGAGAAACTTCAACGGCTACATCTTTTTGCATTTTGTAATCTGAAGTTGAGGCATTAACATTTTCTCTGCGATTTGCTCTTTGTGATTTTCTTGCTTCTCTGGCTCTGCGTGCTTCTTCTGCCTGACGGGCTTGCTCCGCTTTTCTGGCTTCTCTGGCACGCTCAGCCTCTTCGGCACGTCTTGCACGTTCGGCATTAGCTTGGTCAGCTTTTCTTTCACATTCGGCACGGCGTTCTTCTTGCGCACGTTTGGCTTCTTCTTCTCGTTTAGCTCTTTCGGCATTTGCTTTTTGTGCATCTTCAGCAGCATTAGCCATTTTTTGTGCCTGAACTTTTAGTTTGTCCAGTTCTTTTGTTTTAGAGTCAAGGGCGGCAGTACTTTCTTTAAGAACATTTTTTAGGTCTACCAGTCTTGCCTTGATTGCAATTCCGTTTTTAGTATTCAAAGCTGAAAGCACATCATTTACAGCTACGGCAAATTCATTAACTCCGCCGTGATCCGGATGCACTTTTGATATTATCTTTCTCAAAGAGGTTTTTAAGGCTTTAAGCTGCTCAGGATTATTTACATCAACTCTGTAGGTATCGGCAAAAATATCAGAATAGTCACTTAAAACAGAATCTGCCAATTTTCCGGCATTTACTTCTTTTTCAAGTTGAGCAATCTGTTCTTGCAGTTTTTGGTATGCTTTGGAAGAATTTTGTGCTCTTGCTGTTTCTTCAGCTTGTCTTGCATCTTCAGCTTGTCCTGCATCTTCAGCATGTCTTGCTTCTTCAGCACGTCTTGCTTCTTCAGCACGTCTTGCATCTTCAGCACGTCTTGCATCTTCAGCACGTCTTGCATCTTCAGCACGTCTTGCATCTTCAGCATGTCTTGCTTCTTCAGCACGTCCTGCATCTTCAGCTTGTCCTGCATCTCCGGCACTGCCTGCATCATCAGTATGTCTGGCGCCGTTGGATTCTGCCCCTGCATCATTTGGCTTTACTACATCATCAGCAAAATGCGGTGGAAGCTCACTTTCCGGTTTTATTACGGGCGACGGCACTCCATTATCTGCATTTTTTATAGGTGTCGTATTGACGTGAGCCAATCTTGCAAGAACCATGGCGGTTACAAAATCTATACCCGCATCACTGAGTTTGTATTCACCTCCGGTAGCTTTGATATATCCGGCAGCACCGGCTGCATTGAGAGATTCTTCAATAACTTCTTTTGCTATAGTTGAAGAAATACCGAATTGTTTTGCGATTTGAGGAGTAAGCACACTGGAAGCAGAACCGATACCTGCGAATGTCGAATTCATCAGCATCTTATTCAATACATCCTTGGCTTCTTCACCGTTTGTTGAATCAACAATAGCTGTTGCTGTTGCTGTATTAAGAACATTTGTTGCTGCTCTTGCAAATTTTGATGCGTTTTGCAGGTTTTTAACAGTTTCAAAAGTTTTTGCTGCGGCATCAGCCACTTTAACAACATTGGCTGCACGCACACCCCAAGTTGCAGCTGTTGCCGCCAATCTGGCTGCTGCCACCTGACCGAGACCCGGAACAAATTGAAGAGCTACTGTACCGGCAATCTCAGCAGCTGCGAGAGTAACCATTTCTGTTGTTTTTTGGTTCTGGTTAAACTGAACAACATCTTTTACTATGTCTTTTGTTCCATACGCAGCTTTGGTTAAAAGCTCAACATCTTTTTCCATTTGAGCAAGGCTTCTGCCTTTTGAAACAGTTGCTATTTCTTTTTCCATATTGGCTTTTGTATCTTCAACAAAAGAAAGAAGTAAAAGTGCTTTGTCGTTATCATCCGCTGCTTCAAATTGTTTTTGTTCTTCATAACAGGAAATAATCTGCTCTATTGTTTCATCGTCAAAACCAAAGTTTTCTTTAACTGCATCTTTTAAAGCACCGTATTCATGAGAAGTATTTTCTAGTATATCAGAACAAATGTCAGCAGAGTTTGTCAATGCTGCTGCTTTTTCATAATTGAGGACAGCACCTTCTCTTGTAGCTATCTTTTGAGAATCAAAATCTATACCGAAGACCTCTTTGTATACTTCTTTAAATTTAGCTTCATCACCGCTTTGTGCCGCTTCAGCAAGTCTTACGGCATCCTTGGCATTTGTGCCAAGTTTTTCGTTCATTTCTTTAATTGTATTGCACCCGAACAATCCGCAGACCCAGTCTCCTGCTTTTGCTGCCCAGCCTTCTTCCTCTCTGGCTGTAGAATACTGTTCCTGTGCTGTTGCATCATCAGCTGCGAACATCTCGGAGAATGTCTGCATTGCTTCTGTATCCTTCATTTCTACGGCATTTGCTTCCTGACGTTTTGCTTCTATTGCGCCCCGCAAGAAATCTACAGCTTTTTCCATATCTTTAGGGTTAACAGCATGAGCAGAATGATACTGCTCTTTCTTACTTGTTATAAAATCATTTACGGCTTTTTGAATATCGGCATCCGCAACACCTGCATCCTTAGCTGCATCTGCCAAAAGATTAATAATTCTGTCCAATGCATTCCATTCGGTAAGAACATTTGAACCTTCACTTCTGATAGTATCCATCAAAGAAGTATCGCCTTTGTGGCTGTCTCTCGCTGCATCATATTGATTTAAGACTTCTACTATATTGTCTTTGTTCAATTTGTTCATTGCATCTTGAAAAGCTTTTGAACCTATTGCAAAAAACTTTTTGTCACAAATATTAAACAGTTCATCGGCAATAGCTTTTGCTTCAGCAGATTTCTTTTCATAGGCTTCTATTTCTGCCTGTGTTGCAGCTTCTTGAGCCGCTCTTCTGGCAGCCTCTTCTTCATCCAAACGAGCCTGTTCTTCTGCAGCTTTTCTGGCTGCTTCCTCTGCTGCATATTCACCTATCTGCTCATCAGCATTGTTTTTGTCTCCCAAATCTACGGGCAGGTTAACTTTGTCGCCTACCAGCAAATATTCAACGCCGTTTGCAGCTCTGTGAACAGCACCGGGATTGGCTTTTTTAAACTCTTCTTTTGCTTTTGCAATATCTTCAGGTGTAGGATTTTCAATACCCTGCGCTTTGAGTATTCTCGTAATCAAATCATTGAAACTTTCTCCGTTTTGAACGGTATATGAAAAGACTTCCGGTTCTTTTACGGGTTTTTCAGGAAAGTTTAGTTCATCTATATCCATTGTTTTAGAAATCGCATCAGCTTTAATGTTATCTTCGAACTTTTGCAGTCTTGCCTGTTCTGTAGCTACATCGACAGCATCTGCCATGACAAAAGCGTTTCTGGAAATTTGGGCATCACCTTTTACCGCATCTTTAATATTGTTCCAAAAAGCTCTCAAATTGTTGCTTTTTAGAGCATCTTGTCCGCTTAACCCTTGTTGGGAATTAAAAACTTCCGCCATCTCTTTCAATTCTTTTGTGGTAATTTCCCCATCATGGTTTTTATCAAAAGAGTTAAATACATCCAATGCGTTCAGCAATTCTTTACTATCCAATACACCGTCGCCTGAAATATCAAATGCTTTAAAAATATTTGCAAGCTTGTCTTTTTTCTTTACAGCTTCTTCCCTGGCAACACCTTCTTGTGATACTAATGCGTTGTTTAATTCATTCCCCTTTGTGACTTTAAAACCCATCTTTCACACACCTTTCAATTAGATAAATAGACTGTAATATTTCTATCGAAAGGCACGCAAAAAACTTTAGACTCCTCGAGTTTCGCCACGCCATGCTATGCTATGCTATTAGGCAGTATCATTGAATTTGAGGCATTTGTAAAGATTTTTTAATATTAATTTAAAGTATATATTTCTTTGCTTTAAACAGGTCTTTTAACTCACCTGTTTTTGTTACTTCTTCAATAATAGAAAGTACTTTCTCAAAATCAGGAGATTCGATTTTTTTAATTTGTTTCGGAAGCAGAATATCTGATGTCATTTTTGCCTGTGTGAGATAATTGTTTGCTGTTAAAAACTCTTTGTACACATTAAGGACATATGTCCAGTCCTCAGGTATATTACAGGTCTTGCCAAGATAATATTTGCAGTCCTTTTTGAGTTTTTCTATATAGCTGATTGCATAATTCACCTCAAACAAGAGCTGTTCTTCATTCACTGTTTTGCCCAGATAATCATTATCCAGAATTTCTTTCGGTTCATTCTCAAAGTTTTGTTTTATATACGCAGCCCACAGCAGGCACCCGAGATAAAAAGATACCGTATGTTCCAGCAGTTTCAAAAGCTGGGGATATACCATCTGGAATTTAAATTTTCTCTGATGCAAAGCTTTCATAGAAAAAAGTACATTGTAAGCAGCATCTATATTTTGAGAAAAAGCCAGAGTATATTTGCTATATCCGGGGTCAAAGAGCACCCCTTTTGAAAAATCCATAAAATATCCCCATATATCTACAAGAAAAATTATAGCTTTATTTAAAAGAAAAATAAAGTTTTATGACCGTTTGTGAAAAATCATTTGAACTCGAAGTATTTTTTATTTATATTAAATTTAGCATTTGTTGAGAGGTAGAAATGACAATTAACGTATACTTGGGGATAGACGTAGGTTCAGTAACCACAAAACTTGCTCTTGTTGATGAAACAGGAAAATATATTGACAGCTATATGCTCAGAACATCCGGAAAACCTGTCGTGGCTGTACAAACAGGTATGAGAGAGCTCATCAAACAGGCTCTTTGTGATTACAATATTCAGGGTGTCGGAACAACAGGCAGCGGAAGAAATCTTGCCGGAGCACTGGTCGGTGCTGATGTTATAAAAAACGAAATTACAGCACATGCAGTTGCTGCCAGCACTTATGTTCCGGGTGTACAAACTATTCTTGAAATCGGCGGACAGGACAGCAAGATTATCATCCTCAGAGACGGGATTGTTACAGATTTTGCAATGAATACAGTCTGTGCTGCAGGTACAGGCAGTTTCCTTGACCAGCAGGCTAACAGATTGAATGTTCCTATAGAAAAATTCGGAGAAACGGCTCTAAAATCGACAAACCCAGCCCGTATCGCAGGCAGATGCGGTGTATTCGCCGAAAGTGACCTTATTCACAAACAGCAGCTCGGGTATCCTGTTGAGGATTTATTATACGGTCTTTGTCAGGCTCTTGTAAGAAACTATTTGAGCAATCTGGCGCTTGGCAAAGAACTCCTTCCGATAGTAACATTCCAGGGCGGTGTAGCTACAAACTCCGGTATGGTAAAGGCATTTGAAGAAGCTTTGAACACAAAAGTGGTTGTACCGGATAATCACCAGACAATGGGTGCTATCGGTGCCGCATTGCTGGCAATGGAAAACCACCAGTACACGGAAAATCCGACAAAATTCAAAGGCTGGGAAGTCGGAAATATGCATTTTAACTCTATAACAAATCAGTGCAACGGCTGCTCAAACAACTGCGAAGTTATAACCATCGTTGAAGGAGACCTGCCCGATGAACATCCGAAAGAAATCAAAGACATCAAGGGCAACATCATCGCAAGATGGGGCGGAACATGCGGCAGATGGGATATTTCATAGATATTAAAGAAGACCTTTTTTCCTTAAAGGAAAAGAGGTCTTCTTCTAAAAAATGTAAATCAATTTTTACAAACTGACAAAACAAGGGGATTATAGTTTTTCTGACATTATGAAGATATATGGTATAAATTGTGGATATAACATAACAGGACCTGTAAAAAGCCGTGACGTACAGGGATATCAAAGTTCCGGAACAAGTTCTCTTGTTCGGCAGCCTGTTTTCGATACAGTTTCTTTCAAAGCGGCATCACTGCCAAAATTGTTCATAAACGATTTGAGAGAAATTCCTGATCTGGTATGCGGATGCTGCGGAAAAAGAATGCTTCAAAATGATGCCGTAAACAGATTTATGAACGAAAAAATATACTACCCCGCCGGTATTGCTCTGAAAAGAATTAAAACAGAAAAAATATTCAATGAAAGCAAAGCATCAAAAGAAATGAAACACGCATATTCATATTTGAAAGAATATTGCGCAAAACATCCGAAACTGACAATGAATGATATTTTGACAAAAAGAGCGGTAAAAGAAGCCCGCAAAAAGCTCTCACCGGAAGGAAGCGAAGCCTTTGATGAAATCAGAGAACTGACAAAACTAATCGCTCACAAATCAAAATATGTAATAGATGAAATAGTAAAACTTAATCCGGATTTCAGAAAAGTTGAGAAAAAAGTTTTTAAAGAACTGCAATGGTTAGCCAAAAAATATCCGAATGAAACGTTTCACACAATATTAAACAGACCTGAAATTCACGGATTTTACCTCAAAAACCTTGAAGCAAAGCAGATGGATATTCTAAACAAAATCGAATTTGCATCTGAAACTCTTGAACCGGAAGTAAAACCGCTCGTAGAAGAGGCGGTTATAAATGCAAGAAAAATTTTTAAAGAAGAAGAACCCTCAATCAGGCACAAAAGAAGCAGGGTTATCGCCGAGTTCCAGAATGCATTAGAAAAATCAAACAACCATGCCTCTGTTCAAAAAATCACGGAAATGGCGGAATCTTTGCCAAGTTCAGTAACAGATGCGGATGCTTTTATGATTAAAGGTTCACAAAAATCTTCCAACACAATTATAGAAACCCTTTTGGGCAGACAAAGAAACACATTTGAACATGTAAAGCCCCATCACAGAATAGGAGATAACGGACCAAGCAACATATACAACTACATCGGTTTGTGCGGAAAATGCAACCTTGAAAGACAAAGAATCGGTTACGATATATTTACCAAAACTCATCCTGAAATGATTAAAAACGAACAACTACAAATGGACAAAATCATATACTTTATAAACAGCGGGATTTTAACAGGTTATGACAAATACCCTGAAGAAATCAGAAAAGCTCTGCTTGTGGAGTCAAAAAATGCAATAGATATTGATATTTCAAAACTAAACCTTGAACAGGCAAGAATGAAAAGAAAAATGAGACAAAGTCTCTATATCGAAACCAAAAAAGCTCTGGAGGGTCAAAACAAAATATTCAAATTCGGAAGAAGTTATTTTTACAAAAAAAGACATTAAGTAACAAAATTGTAAAATTATATTTTTCTTTTGAAAATAAAAGATATAATAAAACTATACTTTACCGGTAAGTAAAGTCGGGGATTTTTAAATACATTTATACAATGAGAAAAGAAGTCACACAGATACTAATGGGGATAAAAAGAGATTGTTCAAAAGACAATCATCCTGTATTTTGTCTGCCTCAAAAGTACAATCCGGCAGTGCCGTTAGTAAAAGCTGCAAATTATGCAGAGAGTACTGTCTTCAAAACTGCGCAATATGTACAGAATACAGTATTTTATAGATTGTTCAAAAAAGGATACCGCTCAGGTGTCCTTTTTTATTAACAATGCTTTACAAAACAGCAAATTTTATAATTATTGAAAGTTAGAATATTATGAAAATAGCACCGATAAATTTAATACAGTTTTATAAAAGAGCTCCGGAGGGAGAAACAAAAAATCTTGAAAAGAACAAATATATTTCTCCTGACATAAAGCTTCATTCACAGCCCGCAGCTGATACGGTTTCTTTTAAGCGGGCAGTATCTCTGCTTCGCTCGCCGTTTATTCATGACCCGAGAGAACTCGATTTACATTGCGCATGCTGCAGCAGCCTTATGTTAAAAAGCTCAATTGTTCAAAAGTTTATGGATAAAAAAATATACTATCCTGCGCATATTGCACTTGAAAAAATAAAACACGAACAGAACTTCAGATTAAAAGAACAGTCAACCTTTATGCAAAGGGCTTATTCTTTCATAAAAAATGAAGCAAACAAAAACAAAAATTTGAATATGGAAGAGCTCATGCAAACTGAAAAAGTCAATAATTACAGACGGAATAACCCAAAAGAGCAGACAAAAGCACTGAACGAACTAAGAGAAAGATGCAGAAATATATCACACTGTATTAATTATATTGTAGGAGAGATTGAAAAACTTCATCCTGATTTTCAGGGTACAGAGGAGACCGTTTTTCAGGAATTGAAGAGATATGCAAAGATTTATCCATCCGAGACAATCTCAAATATATTCACAAAACCGGCAATCCGGGCACAATATCTGAAAAGGCTGCAAGAAAAACAGAATGCAAAACTAAATAAAATTACGCCGTTAATGCAGCAATTGAGTCCTCAATATGCAAAAAGAGTAAAAAATGCATATAAACAGGCCTACGACATTTTTAATCACGAAAGCTCAGATATTCTGCACAAAAGACAGCGTGTAATAGATTTATTCTCAAAAGCACTGGAGCCTATGCCGTTTGAAACTCCGACAGACAGAGAAATTGCGGATTTGATTATGAAAAAGCTCGAAACTCTGCCGGATTCAAAAAACGATGCAAATGCTTTTATTGTTAAATATGCCCCCAGAGGGTCGAACAATTTTGTTGAAGTACTGATAAAACGTTTGAGAAACACAAAAGAGCATGTAAAGCCCCATCACAGAAGAGGAGACAACGGGCAAAGCGACAAAAAGAATTATATTTATCTTTGCGGCAAATGCAACCATGAAAGAATGACTCAAAAGTATGATGAATTTATTGAAAAACATCCCAAAATGCCTCAAAATACGCAGCGCCAGATTGACGAAATTTGTGACTATATAAACGAAGGTACACTCAATGACTATGATACCTGGCCAAATGATATAAAAATGCCGCTCGGAGAAGAATCAGAAGGTCTTATTGTCATAGATACAAGCAAGTTAGACCTGCAGCAGGCAAAACAAAACAGAGCGCTGAAACTTGAGGACTACATTGAGCAGCAAAAACATCTTGCAGAAGAACAAGATACTCTTATGACCGGCCCATACAGACGTCACGGCAAAAAGAAAATCTACAGTTTCCATTAAACATATGCAGGCAAACTAATTAATTAAAAAAGCCTTATATCCTATGCCGGACGATTTTTGAAATAAACGGAATTGATGGTATCTCTGTTTTTAGAATTTGAATCATCAACAACAAAATGCGGGGTATAGTCTTTTAAAATGAGCATTTTGTTAATCTCAGTACTCAAACCGGCAAACGAAAGAGCAATCTGTGACGGTTTTTTGGAATTTCTTTCTTCTATAAAGCCTATTACCGTATCCAAAATTTCAAGAAGCATTGCACGGTTAATATGAGCAAACTCATAATCCTCAAAGACTTCCATCAAGAACGGATATGCATCTTTTGCGTTATAAGCATTGATTTTTTTGATTTTCAATCTGATATCATCATCGGCGAGCGTAGCAAAAAATATTTTCAGATAGTACACAGAATACCTGAAAATATTTTTGATGATAATCTCTTTTTTTTGAAATCTTGAAGCCTTGCGGTAAAAATCAACAAAGTTCATAAAAAGCTGTTCTTTTTTGGGGATAATTCCGTTGTTTTGAATAGTTAAATAATCGACAATAAATTTTTCCAAAAGATTTTCATTAACTCTCTCCGCTGCATCAAGAAAAGAATTTTCAAGTTCGAGCCAATAAGTGACGTAAATATCAAGCAAACCGGAATTTGCAAGTTCGCCCATAACAAACCTACGAATTTTCGATACGACACTCATCACTTTGTCCCCGTTATTACCTATTCAGATTCTATGCGATTTTTACAAAAAACACAAAACTATTAAGATATATGAATTACACTTCAAATAATTTGTGAAGTCTGTATCTGATATCTTCTTCGTCAAGCTCACCGGTAAATTCATTCAAATCAAGAGACTTCTGAAAATATCCGGCAGCTTTTGTATTCTGTCCGAGCATTGCATAGGCTCTTGCCAGGTTAAAATAAGCAAGAGCGTATTCTTCATTTGATTCAATCGCTTTTGTAAAGAGTTCAATAGACTCATTTACATTGCCGATATCGTCAAGATAAATCACTCCGAGATTGTTGTATGCGATAGAATACTCCGGATTCAGCGCAATAGCTTTGTGATAAGCAACGATTGCTTCTTCTGTATAATCTTTTTCCCACAGCGCCATTCCGCATTTGCAATAAGCTTTTGCGTTTTCAGGGTTTATTTTTATTGCATCACAATATGCTTTTATTGCATTATCAAATTCGTCTATTGAAAAATATGTATCGCCGATGGCAATCTGGCTCTCTTCCGACTCCGGATTTAAAACAGCAGCTGTTTGATACAAAACAATAGCAGCCTCATAATTTTGTTTTATCTCAAGATAAACAGAACCCAGGGCCTGACACACAATAGAAGTCCAATAAGGATCGGGATTTATGTTTATCGCCTTTTGATAGTGCTCTATTGCTTCATCATACTGCTCAAGCTGAACAAGAGCAAAAGCAAGACTATTGTGGTAAAACGGATTTTCTTCATCTTTTTCTAACGCCATTGAAAAAGCATTCACCGCAGGCAGATTGTCATTTTTTAAAAGATAAAGATGCCCGAGTTCATAATAAATTTTGTCGTTATCCGGCTCAATTTCCAACAGCTTTGTATAGCAGTCAATTGCATCGTCTACATTTTCGGGAAAATGAGTTTGAAGAATCGTTGCAAGTTTAATCAAAGCAGTTCTGTCATACGGATTTGACTCAAGAACTTTTTTGTATGCTTCAAGTGCAAATTCGGGAGCATGTTCTTTTATGCATATATCACCGATTTTGTTGTAAAAGAATTCATCTCTTCCTGTATTTTCGGCAGCTGCATCGTATGTGGCAACGGCAAGAGAGCTGTTTTTTATTTTTTCCAAAAAACCGCCGTATGATTTATACAAAAAGACCATTGCATCATCAGAGATATTTTTGTACATCATTTTGAGTGAAGCAAAATCCCACAAGACAGAAAGGCAGCCTGAGCATGCATAATAGACCATACGCAAAAAGTCAACAAGAGACGGTTTTACTTTGTTTATTTTTTCATAAAGCAACGAGGCTAAAATCAAACGGGGACGTGCAGAATTGATAGGATTGATATTTATTGCATCTTTAAATTCTTTTTCCGCTTCTTCAAAATCTCTGGCAAGCTTTAAAAAATACCCCGTATATAAATGAGCATTCGGATTTTCAGGGTCAATATTGACAGCGACTTTGCACTGTTCAATAGCGGAATCCAAAGAAATCTGCCCGTTTTCATACATCAAACTGGCAAGTCTGTAATAAGTTTCCGGCACTTTAGGGTCTTCTTTTATTGCCTGAATATAATAAGCGACAGCGGACTCTAAATCAGAACTGTTGCATCTCAGCAAATATTTTTCATGAAAAATTCTTGCTTTTTCGAGAGTGCTGTATACAGAATGTTTTCCTTCCTCAACTTCTGCAGACTCATTTTCTATATTATTCATCATATTTTGTTGCTCTAGCATGCCTACCTCAGTCTCATGTCTATATATCAATCGGCAGCAGGATTAAAAAATTCAGTAAATTACAAAGAAATCATCCACATATACCAATTTTTTAATATTTGCGTAAAAATTTTGAGAATGTTATTATATCTAGGCTTGTCGGATTAGACGAAACCAAAATTCAGAATATGGTAAAAACAAAGACAAAAAATACAGACACAGAAAAACAGACGAAAAAACCGGCTAAATCCAAAAAAGGTAAAGCGCTGGTTATTGTTGAGTCTCCCGCAAAATCCAAAACGATAAAAAAAATCCTTGGAGACTCCTACCAGATAGAAGCCAGTTACGGACATATCAGAGACTTTCCGCCAAAAGTTCTCGGCTTTGATGTTGCAAACAACTTTGAACCGTCATTCATCGTTATACCTGAAAAAAAAGCTGTTGTAAGCAAGCTTAACGAACTGGCAAAAAAATCCGACAAAGTATATCTTGCATCCGACCCTGACCGTGAAGGAGAGGCTATTGCCTGGCACGTCAGACAGGTTTTGGATGTACCTGACAGCAAGATTTACAGAATAGAATTCAACGAAATTACCCCGAAAGCAATAAAAAATGCCGTTGAACATTCACGTGCAATTGATATGGACAGAGTCAAAGCCCAGCAGACAAGACAAATTCTTGACAGACTTGTAGGCTACAAAATCAGTCCTGTTCTGTGGGAAAAAATGAGAAACTACAGGCTTTCTGCAGGACGGGTCCAGAGTGTTGCTCTTCGTATGATTTGTGAAAGAGAAGACGAAATAGATGCTTTCACACCGGTTGAATACTGGACAATCAGTGCAAGCCTTTTGAAAGGAAAGCTTCCGTTTGCTGCCGAACTCACAAAATACAAAGACAAAAAAATAGATATAAAAACCAAAGAAGAAGCTGACAAAATTGTTGCAGAACTGACAAAAAAAGGTCTTGAATATAAGGTTTCAAAAGTAACCTACAGAGACACCCAAAGAAAACCTGCAGCACCATTTATTACATCAACCTTGCAAAGAGAAGCAAGCTCAAAACTCGGCTACGGTGTTTCAAAAACAATGCAGATTGCACAAAAACTCTATGAAGGTATAGACATCGGCGCTGACGGACCTGTCGGTTTAATCACATACATGAGAACCGATTCAACAAGAATTTCCGATGATGCACAGGCTGCAGCAAAAGAGTTTGTCACCCAAAACTTTGGAGAAAATTATTACCCCCAAAAGCCGAATATTTATACAAAAAGCGGCAAAAACGTACAGGATGCTCACGAGGCTATCAGACCTTCTTACATTGAAAGAACACCTGACAGCATAAAACAATATCTTACATCGGAGCAGTACAGATTATACAAACTGATATGGTCCAGATTTATTGCATCCCAGATGGAAAATGCAAAAATCAAAAACACCTCGGTTGATATCGAAGCAGGCGATTACCTTTTTAAGACGGGTACAAGCAAAGTTGTCTTTGACGGATTTTTGAAAGTATACAACGACAGTGAAGAAGATGTTGACCAGAGCAAAATTCCGGATTTGGCACAGGGCGATACCGTACAACTTGAAAAAATTGACCCCAAACAGCATTTTACACAGCCGCCGCCAAGATACACCGAAGCATCACTTGTCAAAGCACTTGAAGAGCACGGTATCGGGAGACCTTCAACATATGCGCCCATTATTTCTAAAATTCAGCAAAAAGGATATGTTGAAAAAAGAGAAAAAGCTCTTGCTCCGACAATACTCGGCAGAACATTATGCCGTGAACTCGTAAAATATTTTACGGATATTATGAACTATGAATTTACGGCACAGATGGAAACAAAGCTTGATGATATTGCTGAAGAAAAAGCCGTCTGGACAGATGTACTAAAAGATTTTTACACCCCGTTTAACGATACTGTAAATTCAGCAAAAACAAATATGCCGAGAGTTCTTATAGAATCCGATGTTGTCTGCCCAAAATGCGGCAAAAAAATGATAGTCAGAACCAGCCGTTTCGGAACTCAGTTTTTGGGCTGCTCCGGATATCCTGAATGCAAAACAATGCTTCCTCTGAACAAAGACGGCTCTGCTGCGCAGGTTGAAGAAAAAAGCGATGAAAAATGTGAAAAATGCGGTTCTGAAATGATTATCAAAGTAGGTCCGTACGGCAAATATCTTCAATGCACAAATGACGAATGCAAACACAGAAAGAGACTCGTTATAACAACCGGTGTGACCTGTCCGAAATGCGGTAAAGGCGAAGTTATCCAGAGAAAATCAAAATACGGAAAGATTTTTTACGGCTGCAACAAATATCCTGACTGTGATTTTGTCTCCTGGAACGAACCCGTTAAAGAAAAATGCCCTGAATGCGGCGAATATATGGTTAAAAAAATCACCAAGAAAGAATCGAAAATCGTTTGTTCAAATAGCAAATGCGGGTTTTCAAAACCGCTTGAGGAGGAGCAATAGATGTATAAATTTGCCGTAATCGGTTATCCCCTCTCACAATCACTTTCGCCGGTAATGCACAATGCAATGCTTAAAGAACTCGGTCTTGAAGGCAGCTATGAAATACTCGAGACCCCGAGCGAAGACCTCATTGCGAGGGTAAAGCAGCTTAAATCCCAAGGATACAACGGTTTCAATGTAACAATCCCGAACAAAGTACCTATTACGCTGTTCCTTGATGAATTTGACAAATCCGCAGATATAGCAGGCTGTGCCAATACGGTAAAAATACTTGAAGACAAAAGTTTTTACGGGTACAACACGGACATATACGGTTTTCAGGCAGCAATTCCCGATGAACTGCAAAAAGAGTTGAAGGGAAAAACTGTTTCAATTCTGGGTGCAGGTGGTGCGGCAAGAGCCGCTGCTATAGCATTTGCAAACATAAAAGTAAGCGAAATAGACTTTTATGCAAGAAATGTAATAAATGCGCAAAATGTCGTAAATTTCTTGAGAAACAGCTTTCCTCAAATTACTTTTAATTTAAAACAAATGCAAAATCTCAAAGACCTCTCATCTTCAAAAATGCTTGTAAATTCCACACCTATAGGAATGCGGGGCAAAGCAATGGATATGAGTCCTATTGATGAAGGTGTTCTAAAAACTTTACCCGAAAATGCAACAGTTTATGATATTGTGTACAATCCATTAAAAACAGAGCTGCTAAAGATGGCAAAGAAAAACGGATACAACACTATCACAGGATTGGATATGTTTGTAAATCAGGGTGCAAAGGCATTTGAAATCTGGACGGGACACAAAGCGAAACCCGAAGTCATGAAAATTGCTGTATTGGAAGCAATGGCTGAATAATTTAAACATTTTCCGCTTTGTTATATGCGTTTGTAATAAATTCCGGCAGACGTCTGAACATCTTGTTTGCCTTTGTATCAACAGCAACGCAGGTCACAGTACCGATAATATCAATATCACCGGTATTTTTGTCTTTTAGTGTCTGCTTAAAAACAATAGCACTCGGCCTGAGCTGCTCAATCTCCGTTTCCAAAATCAGATAATCGTCAAGTTTTGCCGAGCGTTTGTATTTTAAGTTAAGTTCAACAACCGGCAGCAAACAGCCATCCTCCTGCATTTGTTTGAGATTTAAGCCCATAACTTTTTCCGTATATTCAACTCTGCCTGCCTCAAGCCATCTCAAATATGCACCGTGCCATACAACACCGTATGAGTCGGTATCTGCGTAATATACTCTGATTTCATCAATATGTTTCATAAAAATTTAAGCCCTATGAGTCAAAAAGTCCCTGGATTTTATCCGTAATCTCCTGAGGATCAAGCTCGTTCGTAATGTTGTTCAAATCCATCGCAATTTGATAAAGCTTTGCAGCCTCGACTTTGTCGCCTTTTATTGCAACTGAACGTCCGAGGTTGTAGTGAGCAAGAGCATAATTCGGATTGTAATGAATTGCTTTTTCAAAAAGCTCGATTGCCTGTTGAACACGCCCTAAGTCATCAAGATAAATTACACCCAGATTGTTATATGCTATATCGTATGTGGAATCGTATTTTATTGAAAGTTCATATTCTTTGATTGCTTCATCAATATCACCTTTTCCCCAGTGCAAAAAGCCGAGATTACAGTGAATTTTTGCATTTGTCGGATCCAGCTCAAGTGCTCTTCTGTACACGGTCAACGCATTGTTGTACTCCTGCTTGTCATAAAAAGCACTGCCAAGATTTATGAATATATCAATATCAGTCGGGGTAAGAAGATATGCTGACTGATATGCACTGATAGCAGCATCTGTATTTTTTTCAGACTCCTGGAAAACATAACCGAGTGTCTGAGCAATAACACTTGTCCATTCCGGTCTCGGATTAAGAGTTATGGCGTTTTGATAATACGAAATAGCCTCTTTGACATCACCTTTTAAATAAAGAATATTGGCAAGATTGCTGTAGTATTCAGGAGCATTAGGCTGAATTTCTATCAATTTCTGATATGAATCAATAGCACTGTCCAAATCACCGAGTTCTTCGTATACAGAACACAAAGAGCGGTATGCTGTAATATTCAGACTATCCATTATAATCGCCATTTTGTATTCAAGAATAGCATCTTCGTATCTGCCCATAGCACGATAGATATCACCCAGAAGGCAATACAAAAGCAAAAATCCCGGAGCCTTTTCCAACGCACTTCTGTATAAATCAACAGCCTTGTCTATACCGTTTCTCGCAACGAGAATCCAACCGTGTATTAGCATTGGCATAAATTGAAAATACGAGATAACTTTACATACAGCTTTGATTGCATTCTTGTCAAACGGCAATGTCAAAACAGACAGCCAAAATTCTTTGTGTCTTTGAAGTTTAGTTTTGAAATTTTTTACGGACATAACCCGATACAGGTTATATCTCAAAAAGTGTGCCCTTGATGATGCAAACGGTCTCAATTTGATAGCTTTTTGCGTAAAATCCATCGCATCGGGGAAATGTGCTTTTTTTGTATGACAGCAGGCAAGCATATAATACGAATCAGCATTTTTTGCATCTTTTTCAACGGCAAGATTAAAATAGTTTATGGCTCTGTCAATTTCATTTTTGTAATAAAAAGCCATGCCTATTTTGTGATAAATTTCAGCAGAATTTATATAAGACTCAAGAGCCCTTTGATATTCAGTGATGGCTTCGTCAATATACTGTCTTGCCTGATGAATATCAAGATGCCATTCAATATACAAATCACCGAGGCGCACATGAAGTGCTGCATTTGTCGGGTCTTTTGCAAGCTCAATCTGACAATTTTCTATTGCCCTTTGCAGGTTGTTGTTAACCTTAAAATCTTTATTCTTTTGTTGCTGTTGATATCTTAATCTAAACATGTTTATCTGCTGTATTCGTATATAGATATATTAAAATACTCGGCACTTTTTTGCAAAGTATTTATGTATCTTAGTATGTTTTATTCAGTTCTCTTTCCAGTTCAATACATTTTTTGACAATCTTGTCTCTGTCGCCTTCTGTAATTTGCATAAACTCAAGTACATATTCATTTGGTTTGTAGAAATTTTTTTTCAAAATTATACCGTCTACTTTTACCATCGGTTCAAATTTGTTTACACGGAGCTGAGCTTTTATATTCATCTCATTTCGCAGATTTTTTTCACAAACAAATCTGACTCCGCCGCCGCCGACATCGATTGTATCGGTTCTGAGATTACCTTCTTCAAGCTGGAGATACAAATCTGTAATATATGGCATTCTGAGATATTTTCTTCTCTGTATAATCTGGTGTTCTTCATTAAACTCAATCACCATTTTTCCGTCGTAGGGCGCATCGTAAACTACAGAATCCAAAATAGCTATTCCTGTAAACGTATACACAAACGCTTTTATTTCAGAGCCTTCAGTCAAATACGGTATCAAATCCTCTGCGGATTCAGGAAAAGAAACAGTAAGCCTGTCATAATCGGGTTCCAGAATATAGCAGTCAATTCTGTTTCTCGAGCCGATAACATTGCCCGTATCAACTTCTATTTGTACCTTTAGACCTTTTCTTATCGGATTTTGAGCCATAATCTATTTCATACCTCGATAGTTTTGTTTTTAAAAATTCAGATATTCTTTCGGTGCAAGCACTGTCAGTACATATGGTTCTTTTATACAAAGATTTGCAACTCTTTGAATATCATCTGCCGTAACGTGATTAATCTGTTCAATCAATTTTTCTTCATAATCAGCACCAAGACCCTTATCTTCATAAAATGCCATAAGACTTGACTGCTGAAGATTTGTTTCGGTAAAGAACTGTCGTTTTCCAATCAGATTGTTTTTTGCATTTGCAAGTTCCTGTTCCGTCACCGGTATATTTTTTATTTTGTCCAGCTCAATTTTAAATCCTTCAAGAGAAGTCTTTATGTTTTTAGGCTCTGTTGCGATGTATACATTGAACAGCGCAGCTTTATCATAGATTTCATAACTGCTTCGAACAACATATGCCAGCCCCTTTTTGTCTCTCAATTCAAGAAACAATCTGGACGACAATCCACTTGAGCCGAGCATTGTGTTCATAACCATTATTGCAGGATAGTCTTTGTCAAAAATTGTCGGAACATGCCAGCCCTGTATTATTTGAGCCTGAGCTGCATCATCTTTTTCGACTTTAACAATCTGTGTTTCTGTCAAAACAGGTGCTTCTATTTTTGAAGAGAAATCAGATGTGTTTTTTATCTCCGAGAAATGTTTTTTGAGCAATTCAATTACATTGTTTTCATCAAAATCACCGACAAGACTGATTACTTTCGGAGAATTGGAAAGCAAATCTTTATACGCATCCCGTACATCCTGCGGTGTTATATCATCAATATCTTCAAGAATTTTCGTATAAGTGTGCCCGTAAGGATGATTTTTGAAAATATTTTTGTAAAAAGCATCCATTGCCTTTGATTTTGGCTCATCCATTTCCGCCGGAATTTCACCTTTGAGTTTAATAACCTCTTTGTTAAAATCCTCAAATGTAGAATTCTTGATGATATCTGCAAGAATTTCAATCCCTTTTTCAAAATCTTCGTTCAGGCACTGTAGTTTAAAGCGGATAAAATCCTGCTTCATTTCACTGTAACAGTCTATTGCATTTTCATCCAGTTCATTCGCAAGCTGCTGTGCAGTACGATTTTTTGTACCCTGCAAAAACAGCCTGTTCAATACTGTGTACAAACCGGCTTTCTTTTCCGGATTTTCTATTTTGAAATAAAAACACAATGCCATTCTCGGTGTATTTTTATTTTGTTTTAATACAAGCGGTATATTATTTTCCAAAATTACTTTTTTCATTTTTTATCCTCTGTTCTAACCGGCACAGGTTTCTGTTTTGCTGTCTAAGCCGGATATATTCTGTTCTATTCGGGAATCAGCACCGTTGTGACCGAATTTTTAAACTGCAGGTATTTGTTTGCAATCTGATTTGCCTCTTCGAGCGTATAGCTTTCCAAATCCTCGAGATATTTCTCAACCAGGTCAAGTTCATTGCAAACCGTCATATAATAGCCAATATTTTCTGCAATATCAGAAACGGTCTCAGAGCTTTCCGCAAAACGTGCTTTAAGTTTTTTCTTTGCTTTTTGGAATTCCTGCTCGGACATTCCTTCTTTTGAAAGTTTTTCAAACTCTTTTTTTATCAATCTGAGCGCATCATCTTTTTTGTCAGCTTTAAAGTTGGATTGCACAAAGAAATTTCCTCCGTCTCTAAAACTGTAAAAATCTGTTGTTACAACATTGAATATCGGGTCAGAAACTTTTTCTATAAGGTTTTGATATAATCGGGAGCTTTGACCTTCACCCAGAACAACATTAACAATCTCAAGCCCGATATTGTCTTTTATGTCTCTTGCAACTGGTCCAAGCCAGCCCGTAATAGCAAAGCCTGTATTAATCTTTCCTTTTAGTTCGAAATATTTTTCTTCTTCAACAGGTTTGTCAAGGTCATATTCCGGGTTTTGATAGTTTTGTCTTTCTTTAAAATCAAACTCTTTAACAACTTTTTCCAGAACTTCTTTACTGTCAAAATCACCTGCGACAATTGTGGTAATGTTGTTCGGTGTATAGTGTGTTCTGTAATAATCGAGTATAGTTTCTCTTGAGACAGAAGCTATTATCTCGGGGAAGCCTATTACATCTCTTCTGTAAGGATGGTTTGTATACATATTTTTGTTTGTGTTGTTATAAATCTTTGTCCACGGCTGATCCTGTCTCATTCTTATTTCTTCTATAACGACGTGTCTTTCTCTTTTTTGTGAAACATTGTCGTCTCCATAGGTAAAGGCAGGTCCTATTTCATCTTCAGGGATTACCGGATCAAGCATCATGTCAGCATGGAGTTCTATAGCCTCGTTCATATAGGAGTTTTCAGGTCCTTTCGGCAAAGTGACATAATAAAAAGTATAATCCTTCCACGTAGCTGCATTGACAATAGCACCTTTGGATTCAAGTGTTTTGTCAAAATATCCTGCTTTGTGCTTGTGAGTGCCTTTAAACATCAAGTGTTCAAGAAAGTGAGAAATTCCGTTGATTTCATCATTTTCATTTATTGAACCTGTTTTTACCCAGCTCGAAATATTAACAAGTCCGCCTTCTTTGTGAGCAAGCACAATTTTGTGCCCGCATTCTCTTTCGTATATTTCAACAGGTCTTGTCAAATAAGGGTATACGACCTCTTTTTTTACTATATTTTCTTCCACCTTAAAAACCTCTATATTTCTTACGAAATAATTGTAGCAGATAATCAAGGCTTTTACACATATATTAGGTGGATATTGCGTGTATTATTTTATATTCCAAAAATCAATATGCAGCATAGCAAGAAACGGGACAAGCTCGAGTCTGCCCACTAACATATTGAAAATACATATAGCTTTTGACAAAGGGTGCAGCACATCAAAACTGCCCATAGGACCTGCCGCACCAAACCCCGGACCAATATTGCCAAGCATTGTGATACTGCTTGTTATACCCATAGTCGAATTATTTTCTATTACAGCAATCAAAAAAGCGGAAATTGCAAAAATAAGCAGATAAAAACAAATAAACGCAATAATCTGCCGTATAACTTCATGCGGAACTATTGTTTTGTTGATTTTTATCGGATAAACAGCATTCGGATGCAGTATTTTTGCAACTTCAATTTTTAGATATTTAAACAAAATAACAAGCCTGATAATCTTCAAACCGCCGCCTGCTGATCCTGCACAGGCGCCGCAGAAAAATAGCGCAAACAGAATAATTTTCGGCAAAAAATGCCACTGCGCAAAATCAACAGAAGCAAAACCAGCCGTAATTATAACGGTAACAACCTGAAAAGCGGCTGCGGTAAGCGATTCAAATGCAGAGTACGCCTCTTTATTAAACAAAGCAATAGCCAGGGCAGCAGTAAAAACAAGAATTATACCCATATAAGCTCTGCTTTCTTCATCCTTAAACAGAAGCGACAAGTTCCTCGATGCCACTACTTTGCACAAAAGAGCAAAGTTTAAGCCTGCAATAAACATAAAGAAAATCATTATCCAGCATATCAAATTAGAATGATATCCCATAATGCTTGACGGATTTGGCGAAAATCCGCCGCCGGCAAGTGTCGAAAATGAATTGCAAAATGCATCAAACAACGGCATGCCTGCCAGCTTCAGCAAAATTATTTCAAGAGCCGTAAAAAAGATGTATATAGCCCAAACAGCACTCGCTGTGTGTCTGATTCTCGGGGTGATTTTATCTTCCGTTGGTCCGGGAGCTTCCGCAAAGAACATCTGTCTGCCTGCAACGGCAAACTGCGGCAATACGGCAATAAACAGCACGATAATCCCCATACCTCCGAGCCATTGGCTCATAGAACGCCAGAAAAGCATTGCTTTCGGGTAATCGTAATGAGTCAGGATAGTGGCGCCGGTTGTTGTAATGCCGGAAACTGATTCAAAGAGAGAATTTATCGGATTCAATCCAAAAAACAGGTAAGGAATTGCGCTCACAGCTGCAAAAATCAGCCATGATACAGCAACAATACAAAGAGCTTCGGATTTTTTGATATCATTAAGACTTTCAAACGTATCGGATTTGTAGTGAAAAATAAAACTTGCGCACAAGGAGACTGCCGCCGCTACGACAAAAGGAATTACGGAATTCCAATCATGATAATATACAGCAACCAGTGCCGGAGCAATTATTACAATTGCAATACATCTCAATATCAACTCCAGTGCTGTGAATATATATGAAAGTCTCATTTTATCCTCTAAAGAAATCGATTATCTTTTGAGAAGTTTCTTCTCTCGTGAATATAAGTATTTTGTCTTTTGGTCTCAACAGAGTAATACCTTTCGGGATTATTACACTGTGACCTCTCTGAATTATAGCAATAATAGCTTTCTCGGGCAGTTTCAAATCCATCAGTGCCGTTTCTTTAAAATCATCCGGTATAACTGCCTCAATTATTCTGCCCTGTCCTCTTTCGACAGTAGCAAGAATTTCTACATCCGTTTCAAGGAAGTTGTTTCTTATCTCGGTAACGGCAGCCTCTTTCGGTGAAATAGCAACATCAATACCGACTTTTTCAAACAAGCCTATATTGGCAGTTTTTGAAACTCTGGTTATAACTTTCTTTGCACACATTTGTTTGGTCAAAAGCGAACAAAGCAAATTCTTTTCGTCGTTGTTTGTAACACTGACAACGACATCGCACTCACCGATGTCTTCCTGTTCCAAAAGCTCCATATTTGAACCGTCACCGTACAGAACCATTGTATCTTTTAGTGCTTCTGTCAAATCTTCACAGCGTTTGTAGTCACGTTCTATAATTTTTGTTTTTATATTAACTTTCTCAAGATTTTGCGCAAGCATCAAACCGACACTTCCGCCGCCGATAATTGCTGCCGTTTTGACTCTCGATTTGCTCTGAAAGATGTCTCTTGCAAGTATATCCAGAGATGTTGAAGAGCCCATAAAAATAACTTTGTCATTAAGTCTGAAGTCTGTTTCACCATCAGGAATAAAGAGGTTTTCATCTCTTGTAATTGCCACAACCAGTGTCTCATCGACAAATCTGCAGTCTTTCAGCTTTTTGCCAAGAATCAAAGAATCTTCTTTAATCCTGTATTCGAGTAGTCTTGCCCGTCCCTGTGCAAAATTTTCGACATCAACAGCCTCGGGAACAGTGATTATTCTAAAAATTTCCTGCGTAAGCAGTTCTTCCGGCCATACTACAAAATCTATCACCTCATACTGGGTATTCTTTACAAGGTTTAAAGATTCAATATATTCGGGCTTGCTCACGAAACAAACCGTTTTAGCCTGACTCAAACGGCTGACGGTCATACAAGAAACGATATTTGCTTCATCAAACCCCGTGCAGGCAATAAAAATATCTGCATCTTCTATATTTGCAGCTTTCAAAGTGTTTATATTTGAACCGTTACCGGCAATATAGCTGATATCCAGACGGTTCAATGCTTCTGTTTTGTTTTCTTCTTTATCTATTATTGTTATATCGTGGTCTTCAAAAAACTCTGTTGCGAGCAGAAGCCCCATTTCGCTGGCACCGAATACTACTATTTTCATGTAAATTTTCCTATTTTTGAATTTCATTATAATACAGAATTTTAATTGGCAAAATATATTTTTGTTTTACAATATAATCTATGGACAGACAGGGAGAGAAATAAATTGGATTTTACGACTTTAACTATAGATTTTTTGAAACAATTAAGTAATATATTCGGAAGCTACGGTCTCGGTATTATTGCCTTGACAGTAATCATCAGACTGGCAATGTGGCCGCTGAATGTATCTCAGCAGCGTTCAATGAAGACTATGCAGCTTTTACAGCCCAAAATGAAAGCTATTCAGGATCGTTACAAAAATAATCCGCAAATGATGCAGCAAAAAATGATGGAGTTCTACAAAGAACACAAATTTAATCCTATGGCAGGATGCTTGCCGCTGCTTATTCAAATGCCGATTTTCATTCTTTTGTATTCTTCTTTGATGAGTCCTCAATTTATTTCAATGGCGGGGCAGTCCAACTTTTTGTTCATAAACAGACTCGATGCAACATTGAAAGGCAATGCAGGAGTTTCAAATGACGGAAAATTCTCTGTAGGAAGCAGAGATACTTTCTCACTTAATAAAAATATAAAGGTATACATAGGCGACAAAGAGCTTGAAGGCGCAAAACTCTCCAATCCGAGAAATGCCCTGAAAGTACAGGGAGAGATAACTCCCGGTGAGCCGGTTGATTTGAAAATCAGTCTTGATGATTTTGATTTAAAATTCAGTCAGCTTGCCAAAATCACAAAAGCTGAAGCAACAGTAACCGACAACAACACAAGAGAAATAGAAAAAGTTACATTCACCCGTCAGGGAGAGGTTCTTGCCGCATCGGTTCCGACACTAGCCGCTAAGGCATCGTTCAATTATGATGTTCTGATTCTTGTTGTAATTTTCGGTGCATCAATGTTCCTTACACAAAAAATAATGATGGCAACAAACAAGATGGCTGCAGCAGACCCTGCGCAAGAAGCAATGCAAAAATCTCTCGGAACAATGATGCCGGTTATGCTCACGGCAACATTCCTTTTCATCCCGATTCCTGCAGGTGTTTTGCTTTACTTGATTTCAAGCAATATTATACAGGTATTCCAGACAATGATTATAAACAAACAGCTTGATATGGAAACTGAACAGCAAAAACTTGCTAAAGGTACGGTCTCTGACGAAACGCCCTTAAATACAAAAAAAGTTAAAGCAAAAGAAATTAAGAATATTGAAAAAGAAGACGACAAATAATTTGTCTTAAGCCGGAGTAATCAATGAACAAAAAAGCAAACGAAGCACTAAAAAAACTTTTGCAGGGGAATGAGGATTTTGTAAACGGAAAAATACATTCAACAGGCAGAGACTTAACTGCCATGCAAAGTCTGAAAGAGCACCAGTCACCGTTTGCTTGTGTTGTCACCTGTTCAGACTCCAGGGTCGTTCCCGAGCTGTTTTTCAATACCGGATTCGGTGATATCTTTGTTGTGCGCTGTGCCGGAGCCGTAATCGGCGAAAATATTCTCGAGAGTGTCGAATATGCTGTTGACCATCTGAAAGTACCGCTTGTAATGGTGCTGAGCCATGATGACTGCGGGGTTATGAAAGCAGCAAAAGCAATGTATCCCAAAGAACCGGAACATCTGCAGCTTTTAATCCGTTCTGTGTATGAGATTATGGACAGCAAAACGGAATGTTACAATGAAATTGCACGTGACTACACACTCACAAAGAAAAGAAAACTTTTGAAACGTTCTCCGATATTACGTCAGGCATACGCTGACGGAAAGTTTGAAATTGTAAGAGCATATTTGAACTTTGAATCTGGTAAGGTTACTGTCTTGGAGGAACAATAGTTTTTCCGCCAACAACATTTCTCCTGAGTTATATTTTTAATGAACCGTCAAATTCAATCTACACACGACCGGCATGTTTTTTTATTTTATACCAGATAATTAATGACAAATAACAAATAAATACACCGCCCAAACCAAATAAAGAATGTATAATAAAAACAAATGGCAAATCTTTGATACTGTATAAAAATGTTTCAACTGAAAATAGCAAAATTATTATAGTATCGGTTATACAGGCAAAAAATAAAACTTTATTTCTAAAGTTTTTGTCGTAAACTATCTTTTCAAAGAAATTATGAATATGTGAATTATTTTTGTTTAATATATAAATCAAAGGAAAAATACATAACTTAAAAATACAGAATATAAGCAAAATACAAATCAGAAAGACAACAAAGAGATTATCTTCCCAAACAATTTTCCCATTAGAGTATTCTTCAAAAGATAAAAACAAAACAATTAAATAGAATAACAATATAGAAGAAGCTGGTGTCAATAATAAATTCAGAAATAAAAATAAAATACAACCCAATTTTTTCATAAATAAATAATATCAAACAGGGATATAAAATACCATATATCTCTGCTTACAGTTTACAAACTATTTATTAAACCATAATTTTTTAGTCATTAAAAAAGATAGATAGCATGTTGTAACTCCGCCCAGCAAAAATAGGTAAATTATTAAAGATACACAAAATGTCTCAAATACTCCATCAAATAGTGTTCCCTGCATTAAAGCCAGCCAAAAATCTTCAGCATTTTTAAACTTAAACCCAATTACAAACGTTGTAATTGCAAACACTGTTATATCAAACAAAAAAGAGATTTTTAAAATTTTCACTGTTGTCTTTTTATCATCAAGAAAATTCTTCAAAAAAGAATGGATATAGGGTAGTTTATTTTTTAATTTATACAAAATTGAAAACAAAAATAATTTAAAGAATATGTAAATTAAGTATAGTAATAAAATCCATAAAATAAAATAAAAATCGCCATCTTTATCATATGAAATAATATCAGATTTATTTATATATTGCACAAGAAAAGCACATAAATAAAAAAGTAACTTCAATGTACAATAATTAAAACAAAATATTATATTTATTAAAATAAATAACATTTTTTCAAATAATGTTTTCATAAGCTTAGTATAACAAAAAGGAAGACAAGAATTATTAAGTTCTTATCTTCCTTTTTTGACTATTTTTGCCACTGCTCCTTAGGTATTTTTAAAACAGTAATTATATAATATGGCTCTAATTCTCCGTTATTTTGATGTTTCACACCGATTCGTCCCTTAAGGCTTGTTCTGTCAGGGTTAAAATTATAAAAATCTTCAATTCTTAAGTTAAGATTTTCTTGATTATCAACATAAATATTTTTTATTTCTGCGCCATGAAAAGTGCTATATAAATCTTTATCTTTATTACTAAATTCTATTTTACAATCTTTTATTGTCCTATTTCTTTTTAACTCTATATAATTTTGATTTATAAAATTCCTAAAAGCATTACTATTTATTATTTTATTAGAAATAGAACTGTCGGTATTTAAAATAAGAACCTTACAATCATTTATTTTTGTCTCTTGAGTAACTCTTTTTTTTATATCTTTTTGCAATTTGTAATTGTTTAAAGAATTGATGCTTGAATATAATTTCCCATTTTTCTTTACATAGTTTTCATTGTAATTGCCAACATTAAGACCAATTTTTAAAAGATTATAGGACTCTGGCATATTAAAAATTGATGAATAAATTTTACCGCCTATAATAGTTTCATTTTTAGTTATATTTGCAACTATTATATCTTCTTTCTTATTTTTTATATTATTAAGTTCATCCTTAATTGTTTTTATTTCCTGTTCAATCTTCTGTATCACAAACTTGTCAATCGTATCTCTTGTCAGCGCTTCAATTTTGTCAATCAGCATGTATATGTCATATGTTGTTCTTGTGAGTTTGTTCTCAAGGGTGTTCAGTTCACTGTCTTTGTTCTCTTTCATGAGTTTTTCTATTTGTTCTCTGAGTACACTCGTGTCTCCAAGAAGTTCATTTGCCTGTAGTTTCAATTGTTCGATTTCTTCTCTGTATTCATTTATTTCCGCTTCTATTTCATCTACCACGCTAATTTCTTCGACACGACATTTACAGTTCGGGTGTGGTCTTGGCGGTACTTCGTTTTCTTCAAATTCTTTTCCGTTTAATGCTGCACATTTTTCACATGTATTTTCGCCAAATTCTGTTATCCATTTGTACTTTCTTTTTGCTGCGTAGCTTACATGACCTTTTAATGTAAAGTTCCCCATTATTTTATACCTCCCAAATTATTCTGTATTTGATTAACCAGTGCTTGTGTATTTATGTTTTTATCGCTTGACGTATCTATCAAAGTATTGTTCAATGCACCTTTTCGTATTGCATTTTTGATAAGCGAAATATCGTAATGTTTAAGGATTTCATAGAAGGCTTTAAATGTTTTTTCTCCAAAGTTCCCATCCTCATTCAACGATTCAACAAGGTCTTTGTGCAGAAAATTTAATCCGCATTGAAAATCTTTCACTGCCTGTTCTTTTCCGACTGATAAAACATGGTCTTTGATAAAGTCTGCTATATCTTTGTAGTTTTCGTTTTCAAAATCTTGTTTTTGTGGTTCCGGATTCAAGATGCGCATTCGTTCATTTCTCATTGAATGCAGCCGGTTTCTCAATTGGTCTTCAAATTTTTGTGTCTGGGTTTGATTCAAATTTTGTTCATCGGGGAACAGCAGTTTTGATACTGTTTTGCAGTTTTCTTTCATAATATTATCCTCTTTATTTGTATGAATTGATACGGATTCAAAGTGCACAACACTTATATGTATTTGCAGTATTAAAAATGCCGTAAAAATTCAGAAGTATATATCAAGATTCTTGATATATCGAATATACCACAAAAATCGTCTCCTAAAGGGTAATAATTTTTGTTAAAAAACTATTGACAAAAATTTGACAGGATTTAGACAGAATTAATGGTGCAATAAATTACATCAGTAGGATAGACAAAGCCAAGCGGGCGAAGCCTGCGTATTTAAAATTGAGAGCGTTCGAATCGGATATTTTAACGAAATTGATTATTCGGGTACGCACAGTCTTTTATTTCGTTCAAATTAGCTAAAGCAAATTTTCACTCAATATCGACTGATGCTCTCACGGGCTCGCTCGTCCTATCGGACTCGACTCCGCCCTACCGAAAATCAAAAAAGAAATGCGTCTGATGCGACCAAGCGGGCGAAGCCTGCGTATTTAAAATTGAGAGCGTTCGAATCAAGAAATAAAGGCAAAAAAGAAATGCGTCTGATGCGATTCGAACGCATGACCTATCCCTTAAAAGGGGAGTGCTCTACCTGCTGAGCTACAGACGCATTTCTTTTATAAAATTTTCATTATGTTTCGGTTTGCTTATTTACAATAACAAGAACAAAAATTCCCGTCAACAGTTTTTTAAAAAACAATTAGCCATCCGGAGAAATTTTATCTAAAAATTGTCTGGTCTCTGTCCGGACCGACACTTATGATAGATATCCTAACACCCATGAGCTCTTCGAGCCTTGCAATATATTTCTTTGCATTTTGCGGCAATTCATCATATGTTCTGATTTTTGTAATATCAGCTTTCCAGCCGGCATGTGTTTCATATACAGGCTCTAAAAATTCATGAATATTTACGTTTGTCGGATAATAATCAAAAATTTCTCCTGTTCTTTTATCCTTGTATGCAGTGCAGACTTTTATTTCATCAAAAGTATCAAAAACATCCAGCTTTGTGAGAGCCATAGAGGTTAACCCGCTGACAAGAACACCGTATTTTGCAACAACAGCATCAAACCATCCGGTTCTGCGGGGTCTTCCTGTTGTTGTTCCGAATTCATGTCCTATGTTTCTGATTTTTTCACCTGTTGAATCATTTAATTCTGTAGCAAACGGACCTTCTCCGACTCTTGTTATATAGGCTTTTGAAACACCGATAATTTCATTTATAACACTAGGACCAAATCCGCTGCCGGTACAGGCTCCGCCGGCAACAGGGTTTGAACTGGTAACATAAGGGTAAGTACCCCAGTCAACGTCAAGCATTACACCTTGTGCACCTTCAAAAAGAATCGACTTTTTCTGAGCAATTACCTCGTGAAATATCTTTTGCCAGTCATTACAAAGGTACGGCTTGATAATCTGTGCATACTCTTTGCAAAGGGCGATGATGTTTTCTTTTGTATATGGTTTTAATCCGTACACCTGAGTAAGTTCTTTGTTTTTGAGAGGAAGAATCAAATCGAGCTTTTTCGATAACCCATCTTCATCAAACAAATCCTGAACCTTTATGCCGTGGCGAGAAACCTTGTCTGTATATGTTGGACCAATACCTTTTTTTGTCGTTCCGATTTTTTCAGCACCTTTGGCATTGTCTTCGGAAAATCCGTCTATATCAATATGATAGGGCATCGTGATTGAAGCAAGAGGTGATATCTTCAATCCCGAAAGGTCAATATTGTCTTTTTTTAAATCATCAATTTCCTGTTTTAAAACCTCAGGGTATATAACGGTGCCTGCACCAATGAAGCATAGCTTGTTTTTATATAAAATACCGGAAGGAATAAGGTGAAATTTAAACGTTTTGTCATCAACAACAACAGTGTGGCCTGCGTTGCATCCACCTTGATAACGAATAATTATATCCGCATTTTGAGCAAGCAAATCCGTAATCTTCGCCTTGCCTTCATCTCCCCATTGAGCCCCGATAACAACAGTGTTTTTCATATCCCGTCCTCTTTGTTCAATACCCTGTATATTTATTATAAAACAAACGAAATTGTATGATTGTATACATTTCTTAACAATCTGTAAACACAAATACTATAAGGATTTCAGGCATATTGTAAACAAATATTAAGAAAAGTATATACTAAAAAAGCAATTTTTATATACTTTTTTACTTTATATATATACAAGTAGTAAATAAGAAAATGAGGTAAAGAGATGGGCTTTGTAATTTCAAACTTAACAACAATGATGACACAGGATATGAAATCCAATTGCGAATATCAGTTGCAGTTAATATCAAATATGTTAATCGACCTGGCAAGACAATCTCAACAGGTTGTTGAAACTCAGTCAGCAATGGGTCAAGCTTATATGGAAGCACACAAAGACGAAGAAGGTCAAATAGATGCTTCAGCTATTGAATGGGTAAACAGCTCTGCATTCAATGCAAAATATCAGGCTCAATTGAGAGCAATCCAGGCAAAAGAACAAACTCTTGAAGTTCAAAAAACTCAGCTTGAAACAAAACAAAAAATGTATTCAAACCAGGAAGAAAGCTGGGAAAAATCAATCGACAAAAACGTTTCCAGCACTTTCAAATACGGTAACTAATAAAAAATAAGAACAATAACCACACAGGCATTAAGAGACTAATAGAGAGAAAACAAAAATGAGAGTATCAATAAACCCTTTTACAAATTATACATTATCAATTGCGGCACAATATCAAGATACACAAACAGGAATAGAAGAAGCGCAAAAGAAACCATCCAGAAGAGTTTACCGTTCAATGGATACAATGCTTAAAGAATGTGTATTTCTGGGTGCAACAAGATTCGGAACAAACTTTATAGCTTAACAGAAAAAATTTATAACTAACTAGACTGCTTACTTTGTAAGCAGTCTATTCGTTTAATAAATGGTCTTTTGAATCAATGTAATCAGATATTATTTTAAACAGATGCAGCAGCCTGTCGTGGTCATGCAAATGGAGATATCCGACCAAAACCTCAAAACCGGTCGCAAGTCTGTGTAATGACTGATTAACCTTACGGGCGGAGGATATTTGTATATTTCTGCCTCTTCTGATGAGGTCATGTTCTTTTTCTGTAAGATGCGGCTCTAAGACATCCAATAATTCACATTGAAAAGAAGCTCTGACGAGTTTTGTATTTATCTTATGCATTTTTGCAAGACTCGATGTCAGCAGAATAATTTTTTCTCTGACAAAAACCTCATAAACAGCATCACCAAGATGTGCATAACACTTCAAATTCAGTTCTTCCATACAGATATTATACCTGTTTTTTAAGAATTGTAAAACTTAAATAACATTTTAGCTGCGTTTTTTGACTTACAAAAAATTGTTCTTATAAAGAAAATATGAACAGCAATATGATAAATCCTGCAAACTACTACAATCCGTTTGCCAAATACAATTACGTAAGCAAAACAAGAGGTGTGTATATACCAAAGGAAGCAGAACCGCTTTTGGGCACCGAATATTTTAATGCGGAAAAGTCGGCAAATATCTTTAGTGACAATTATGATGCCGAAACTGACGTCATGCAAAACTTGGATATGCAATCTTCTTTAGATTCACAAAATAATATCCTGTCATCTATCGGCAAACTCTTCGGCTTTTCAAAGAACAAAGAATCATATAACTAAATTTGTCCGGAGAAAATTCACGATAAGACTCTGCGGCACAAAAGCAGCAAATATCCGGTTTTGTGAGGGGCAAATGATGTGAACAAATTTTTCTCGGATATTCTTTACATATTAGTTTAATATGCTTGTTTGTAGTACAATATCATTATAAACAGATTTAAAGACGAATTGGGGAAAAATAAAGCATGGCTACTGAAACACATTATGACGCGAGTAATATTAGAGTTTTAGAAGGGTTGGAAGCCGTAAGAATGAGACCCGGTATGTATATCGGCTCTACTTCTCAAAGAGGTTTGCACCACTGTATATACGAAATTGTAGACAACTCAATTGACGAATCTCTTGCCGGCTACTGTACTTTGATTACGGTTACAATCAATGCGGACGAGAGTGTTACCGTTGAGGATAACGGTCGTGGTATTCCTGTTGACATAAAACCGGATTCGGGAAAATCCGCACTTGAAATTGTCCATACAGTACTTCACGCAGGCGGAAAATTCGGAGACGGAGGATACAAAGTATCAGGCGGTCTTCATGGCGTTGGTGCTTCCGTTGTAAACGCTTTGTCTGAAAAATACGTTGTCGAAGTAGCAAGAGACGGATACCTCTGGAGACAGGAATATTTGAGAGGTGAACCGACTACTCCTGTTGAAAAAATTAAAGAAACCGACAAAACAGGTACAAGGACAACTTTCTGGCCTGACCCTGAGATATTTACAGAAACAACTCAAATTGACAGAGATGTAATTGCAAACCGTTTGAGAGAAATGGCTTTCTTAAATAAAGGTTTGAAAATCAGATACATTGATGCAAAAACGAAAGAAGAACAGGACTTTCATTACGAAGGCGGTATCGGAAGCTATGTTGAGTTTTTGAATAAAAACAAGACAGTTCTTTTTGAACAGCCTATCTATATTGATAAAGCAGTTGACAATATGCAGGTCGAAATTGCAATGCAGTACACTGATGCATACAACGAATCCGTTTTGAGCTTTGCAAACAATATCAATACTCACGGCGGCGGTACTCACCTGACAGGATTCAGAAACGGTATTACCCGTGTGTTAAATGATTATGCAAGAAAAAATAAACTGCTGAAAGATTCTGATGCAAACCTCTCCGGCGATGATGTCAGAGAAGGGCTCACTGCTATCGTATCAGTAAAACTTCCCAACCCCGAGTTTGAAGGACAGACAAAAGACAAACTCGGAAGTTCGGAAGCAACAGCCGCTGTTCAAGACACAATCAAAGACAAATTACAGGAATGGCTGGAATTTAATCCGAAATATGCAAAAATCATCATAGAAAAAACACTTCAGGCACAAAGAGCAAGAGAAGCTGCGAGAAAGGCAAGAGAGCTTACAAGAAGAAAATCAGCTCTTGAGACCTCCACTCTGCCCGGCAAACTTGCCGACTGTTCAAACAGAGAACCCGAAAAATGCGAACTATATATCGTTGAGGGTGATTCTGCGGGCGGTTCTGCAAAACAGGGCAGAAACAGAATGTTTCAGGCTATTTTGCCTCTGCGTGGTAAAATTCTTAACGTAGAACGTGCCAGACTTGATAAAATGTACGCAAACAATGAAATCAAGTCCATGGTTCAGGCACTCGGTATTAACATAAGCAAAAATGAAGATGATGTTGATATTGAAAAATTGAGATATCACAAAATAATAATCATGACAGATGCCGATGTAGACGGTGCGCACATCAGAACCTTGCTTTTGACGTTCTTCTTCAGATATGCAAAACCGCTTCTTGACCACGGACATGTTTATATTGCGCAGCCTCCGCTTTACAAAATAACAATCGGAAAAAATGCTGAATACCTTTATGATGACAGAGCACTGGACAAAATGCTCAGAGAAAGAGGCATCAAAGGTTTAACTCTGTACAACAAAGACAAATCAAAAAGCGCAACGGAAGAAGAGCTGTCTGTATTGCTTTCAAATATGTCAACATTCTATCATTCATTCAACAATCCGCTGATTAGCGCTATACCGTCAGTTGTAATGAGAGCTCTCATTCGTTCCGATATTAAACCGGAAGATTTTGATTCTCAAGAAGCAATGCAAAAACATTGTGAATACATAAATCACTATCTTCTTGACCACGCTCAAAATTACGGTATTACGGAAGCAAAAGATTACAAAGTTGAAATCAAGTTCAATACGGAAACACAAAAATACAATTTGAATCTTCATCTGGAAAGAGAGACAGAACAGGTTCTTCTGACATCTGTTTTGATTAAATCAAATGAATTCCAGAGAGTAAAAACCGCATATCCGGGTATCAGAAGTTACCTTATAGAAGAAGAAAAAGTTCTTGTTCTTGATACAGGTACGGAAGAACTGCAGCTTACTTCTTTTGCAGAACTTCAAAGAGTTGTTGAAGAAAGAGGCAAAAAAGGTCTGACTTTACAGAGATTCAAAGGGCTGGGAGAAATGATGCCCCAGCAGCTCTGGGAAACAACAATGGATCCTGCAACAAGAACATTGTTGAAGGTAAATGTCGAAGATGCAATGCTGTGTGACCAACTGTTTGATGTCCTTATGGGTGACAAAGTTGAACCCAGAAGAGAGTTCATTGAAACAAATGCGGTATTTGCACAAAACATTGATACCTAGAACATTAAATTTGATAAAAAGGCTGACATGTGGTGTTATGTCAGCCTTTTTTAATTTTTGTAAAATCGGTAGCAAAAAATTTTGTTTTCATATTTTAATAGAACATTCGAAATAACGAAAGGAATAAAAAATGATTTTACCTGTTTCAACATCAATTGGATACACAAAAAACAACAAACAAAATGCTGCCTTTAAAGGCGGAAGATTGAATGTTATAACATATTCACTAAACAGATGGAAAAAAGTTAATACACAGGAGCTTCGTAATTATCTGCAAATAACAAAAGAAGACGTAAAACAAGAGATTGCAAAAGGTATAAATAACCCGCTGCCTGAAATAAATAAACCCTTAAAAAGACACAAAGCCGGTTTTATGTTCAGATTGGCAAAAAAATTCAGCGAAGAAATTTTTGCAAAAGAAAATGTAAATATACAGGGAAAAAGACAACTTGTTTACAATATCTACGACAAAGTAAAATATCCGTCTGATTTTGAAAAACATATGGTTGCAGGTACCAACTATTCTCTTGAACAGCTGGATAAACTTTTTGATTTAATTAACCAAAAACCATATTTGAAATCATTTTCAGAAAAATTAATGAATTTGTATTCAAAAAAATTCTACGGCGAAATGTCCTATGACCTGCTGATGCATTATCTTTCAAAACCGAATGCTCAGGATTTAAACAAAAATTTCAAAAAATATTCCGCTCAGATAGAAAAAAGTATCAAAAACTATATGGATGCTAAAAGCAATATATTATAATAGTTAATTTTTGTATATAAATTCATAAAAAATAGCAAAGTTTTTTCTTTATAAGGTTTTGCCCATTGTAAAGAAAAATACAGGCATGGCAGGAAAGGCTTTTTTTCCTTTTTTGTTCAGGTTATGATATTTATCTCAGAGGGAATCAATATAAAGTGAAAATCACAAGAACGATTGATACAATTCAATATGTTCACAAGCGAACTGATTCCGGCCGATTGAAGTATACGGCAGACAGTTCGCTAGATTGGGGCAAACAAGATTTTTCACAAGATAATAGTATTCAAAAACCCTTGAAAGAAGGCGTAAAAACGCAAATATCTTTCAAGGGTTTTGGTTTTGGAACAATAAAAAAAGCGGTTACACCCGTAGTAAAGCCAATACCCGCAAAACTTACTCAAAAAGTATTTAATTCTCTGGAAAGAATTAGTGATACACAATATGCTTATTACAACAGAGTCAGAAAAGAATATGTTGATTTTATCAGACTGCCCAAAACAGAAACAAATGATGCAAAAGAACTTTTAAAAAGAAAGGCAGCAGCGGAATTTAGAAAAAAGAACGGCATAACTGATGAAATTGCAAACAATATTACGGAAGAGAATCTGTACTACCTTCCCCAAAAAACAGTTTTAATGAGATTTTTGACACAGGTGGTTGCTCCGTTTAAAGCACTTTATAAAGGTGTACAAAAAATCTTTTTGCCAAAAAACTCTCAGACTGCAGAAATTATTGAAATGCAAGAGAAAATCCTGAAAGATTTTAACGGACTGCAAGGACTCATAAATTCTCATGAAATTTGGGAAAACGGATATCGCAAAATGAGCGGCAATCCAAAATGGATGGCAAACAATGACTTTTTGATACCCGATTCGGTGCTGGACGGAAAAATCCAAAGAAGAAGAAACAAATTTGTCGACCCGAACAAAGGAAAATACTCGTCCACCTCTATGATGCTCGGTAACAGGTTTATTTCGGGTGTTATATATTCATATTTTCTTGGAACTGATGCTTACAACACCACGATGAGATACAGTGACAACAAACATGAAGCCTCGGCTCAAAGGACGTCCCGTATTGCACAGGAGTTTTCGAGAATCGGTATGAACATGTACATTCAAAACCTGTTGTTCGGAACATTTGAAGCAGCAGTAAACAGAAGTCTTTCAACAGCAATGTTTGTCTCCGGTTCAACAGTTGCCTGTTCTGAAATTCTCGGAAGAAAACTTGTCGGAAAACCAATCTTGCCTTCCGATAAAAAGACTTTGGACAGAATGGAAGAAGAAATGAATGAGAAAAAAGGTATTCTTCCCGCAATAGGTAGACTTCTGACCAATGCAAAGAAAAAGTCTCCTCAACCTGTCAGGATTTCTTCGTCTCAAACACCCGGCTATGAGAACGCAGCCCCGAACAAAGTAACATTTGCATCTTTTGCGGCAAAAGAAGAACAAAGAAAAATGCCTTCTTTCAAAGCGGCAAATTCAGTTCCATCCTTTAAAGGATATTACAAAGTAGATAATCTTGTTGACAAACAAAAACTTGCAAGATTGATTAAAATAATTGAAAATGCTGACTCAAAGACAGCCAAAAAGATTAAAGAAACTCTCGTAAAATCTTTTTCATCCTCAGAACTTTTTGCAAAGAACAAACTCAATGCAGTAAACAGCTATGAGGAATTACTGGCTGACTCAGGGCTGTCTCAAATCCCTGTCGGAACAAACAAAACTTTTGTAGGCAAATTGACAACAAGCTTTTTAATTCCCGTTAAATTCGTAAAAAATCTTTGTGTATCAACATTCAACGGTATAAAAAAACTTTTCAGAAAAATAACGGGAAAAAAGGTTAATGAATATGCTCTTGACCTTGAGCGTTTAGAAAAAAGTACAGCTGCTTCCGACAAAATTAAATACGAAAAATTCAAAAACATGCTGGAAGAAAGATTGAACACCGCAGCCTGGAAATCATCAAAACTTACTGAAAAAGAAAAAGAAATCAGAATTTATAAAGAATTTTTGGACACAGCATCAAAAAGCAACGAAGATATTGAAGGAACAAAAAATATTTTGCTGTGGCTTGATAAACAAATGAAAAAAGAAAATATAGCCATAAAAGAAAATGGAACCCTTGAACCAGAAGATATGGAAAAGGTTAAAAAGATTCTTATGGATTCTGTTTTGCGTGCAGACAGTGCAAAACATGTGGAATATGACGGAAACACTCTTGCACAAACAAATATAAACCTATCAAGGGCAATTACAACACTGTTTTTGATGACAGATGCATACAATTTGACTATGCAATACAGCAATGATAACAGAAAAGAAGCAAACAAAAGTGCCAAAAACAGAGCCGCACAAGAAATATCGAGAATAGGTGTATCGGCATACATCCTTGCCTTTGTTCACAACCTGCTTTCAAAACTTTGCAATTCAAGCCTTGCAGGAGCCTTTACACTCACTGCTATTACCTCAAGCATAAATGATTCTATTTCAAGAAAAGTCGTAGGCGTGCCATTGACTGCAAAATCACAAGCAGAATTACACGAAATAGACATAGAAAATGCAAAATCAAAAAGCCCTATTAAAAAAGCACTGGCATACTCTATAGGCAAAAAATCAGCACTGCCGCAGCAATCCGGAAGCAGCGCTAATTCTTCTGAAATAGATTATTTTTCCAACGACTTTTTTATAATGCCAGAAATTAATTAACAATTGTTTATATTTAATTTAAAATAAGACAATGGAAAATACTTCAAACTTAAACTTTCAACACTATACCGTTATGGCACATGAGGCTGTTGATGCGCTTCAGTGCGAGAGAGGGAAAATCTATGTCGATGCCACTTTAGGCGGAGGAGGTCATAGTGAGCTGATATTGCAAAAAATTCAGCCCGACGGAAGATTGATTGCCTTTGACATAGATGCTGATGCAATAGACTATGCTTCTGAAAGATTAAAAAATTACAAAAACTTAACAATAGTTAAGGAGTCTTACTCCAATATTAAAAAAGTGTTACAAGATTTAGACATAAAAGAAATAACAGGGGGAATTGTTTTTGATTTAGGTGCATCATATCATCAGCTGACAAAGCAGGAAAGAGGATTCAGCTTTATGAAAGATGCTCCGCTTGATATGAGATTCAATCAGGACAGTGATTTTAGCGCATATGAGGTAATCAACGGTTATAGCGAAGACGACTTGATTAGAATAATCAGCGAATATGGTGAAGAAAGATTTACAAAAAGAATTGTAAAGAATATTATAGATTCAAGAAAGCTCAAAAACATTGAAACTACGGGCGAATTGGCACAAATTATAACAAATGCCGTTCCGAAAACAAAAGAAAAAATTCACCCCGCAACCCGCACATTTCAAGCTATTCGCATAGAAGTTAACCACGAGTTACAAAACATTAAAAATACATTAAACGAAGTGCTTACTTTATTATCTGTTGGTGCTATAATTAGTGTAATAAGTTTTCACTCACTGGAAGACCGGTTGGTGAAACAATGTTTTAAATACTATTCAGCAAAATGCCGATGCAAACCTACAGACCCTGTATGTCACTGCAAACCGCCGATGCTGGAGTTAATAAACAAAAAACCAATTACGGCTACAGAAGAGGAAATAAGTGTAAATCCACCTTCGAGATCTGCAAAATTGAGGGTAGCAAAAAAAATATCGTCATGGGAGAACTAAATTGACAAGACCTGTTAGAGATACGAGAATCAATCGTTTCCAAAATTACAATTCTCAATATAGCGTTCCACTGAACAATCACTATCAGCAGAGCCCTATTATCAATGGTTATTTCCCTACACACAAAACATACAAAGAAATGGCTATTGCCCGTGTAAACAGAACACTGTGTGCAATTCTTATTCTTTTTATTATGATTTCTGCCGTCAGCTACTATTTTGTTACGGCAAATGAAATTACCCTGAACAAATACAGAAAACAAACACTTGCTCTCAATGATGAAAATGTAGAACTTCAGAACAAACTGGATTATTTGAAATCTTATTATAATGTTGATAAAGCAATGCAAAAACAGCACCTGTTGCAAAAAGCCGATAACGTTTTAGAGGTAAAAGATTCTCCGGCAACTGCACCTGTCAGCCGTACACCGATACAAAAAGTTGCGCAGGCTTCTCAAAAGCCGGTACAGTGGTCAATCGGTTTTTAGATTCGGAGTTTAAATGCCAAAAGACAATTATAAATCAGAGATTTCCGCTCTCAATTCAGAGATAGAAAATCGAGGCGATGTTTGGGAACTTTATTACAAAAGGGGCTATTTTTTCTATCTTTCAAAAGATGAAGAAAAAGCAAAGGATGATTATCTTCGGGCTATTGCACTGGGGTTGAATCCTACGGAAGTTCCGTATTATTCTTTTTCTTGCTCAAATATGCTCAGGAGAGATTTTTTGCTGCCCGAAAAAGTTCTTGTTGTGTTGATATTGATAGTTGTCTTTGTAGCACTGTCTTTTCAGGTCACTGATTTTGTACTCTGGATAAAATCAGTATTAAATGTATAAAAAATTAAATAAAAATTAATTTTTTCTGATTTTTAAAAAATCCTCATTAAAATGAAAATATAAATTAATTTGTTTCTCTGAAAATCAAAAACAAGTGTCTGCAAAATTCTAATGCAGACATTGGATAGTGAGGTATATTTTATGATTGATTTTAATAAATTAACAAACCAATCTCAAGAAATTGTTTTTGCTGCACAGCAGCTTATGTCAAAATTCCAGAATACACAGCTTGAACCGGCCCACATTGTTATGGCAATGCTCGAAGCACGGGAAGGCATCTCCAAAGACTATATGGAGGTTCTAAAGCTTGACCGTCCGCAATTCAAAGATGCGGTAATGTCCGAGCTGAACAATCTGCCAAGAGTGGAACAACCGGTAAATACACAGCAGTTGTACCTGTCTCAAGATACAATAAAACTTTTTGATTTAGCTCAAAATGAAGCCGAAGCACTCAAAGATTCTTATATTAGTATAGAACATATTTTGCTTGCTATTACAGCCTTTGACGGTTCAAAAATAAAAGAACTTTTTGAGCGTTTTGGAGTTAACAGAAATAAAATATTGAATGAAATGAAAAAAATAAGAGGTCAAAATAAAGTGGATTCAAAAGATTCAGAAGAAAAATTTAAAGCACTTGAAAAATACTCTCAAGACCTGACTGATTTGGCAAAACGAGGGAAACTCGACCCGGTAATCGGTCGTGATGAAGAAGTAAGACGTGTTATTCAGGTCTTAAACAGACGTACAAAAAACAATCCGGTCTTGATTGGTGAGCCAGGTGTAGGTAAAACCGCAATTGTTGAAGGGCTTGCTCAAAGAATAATTAGAGGAGATGTCCCGGAAAGTTTGAAAAATACCCGTTTGATTGCACTTGATATGGGCGCTCTTGTTGCCGGTGCAAAGTTCAGAGGTGAATTTGAGGAAAGATTAAAAGCCGTACTCAAAGAGGTAGAAGCTTCGGATGGTGAGATTATTCTCTTTATAGACGAACTCCATACCGTAGTCGGCGCCGGTGCAACAGAAGGTTCCATGGATGCTGGCAACCTGCTCAAGCCAATGCTGGCAAGAGGTGTTTTAAGAACTGTCGGTGCTACAACCATCAACGAATACCGCAAATACATTGAAAAAGATGCAGCTCTCGAAAGAAGATTTCAGCCGGTTATGGTAGATGAGCCGTCTGTAGAAGACACTATCAGCATCTTAAGAGGGCTCAAAGAACGTTATGAAGTACACCACGGAATCAGAATCAAAGATTCCGCCCTTGTTGCTGCGGCAAAACTCTCTGACAGATACATAACTGACAGATTTTTGCCGGACAAAGCAATTGACCTTATTGATGAAGCTGCTTCTGCCTTGAGGATTGACATAGATTCAATGCCGGAAGAGATAGATTCTCTTGTTCGTCAGAAAATGCAGCTTGAAATTGAGAGAAAAGCTCTTGAAAAAGAAGAACAAACTGATGACAATGTTCAAAAAATAAACGGTTTAAACAAAACAATAAACGAACTCGATGAAAAACTCACAAAACTTAAAACCCAGTGGGAAATGGAAAAAAGTTCCATTACTGGTGAAGCACAAATAAAAGAAGAAATCGAAAAGACAAAGGCTCAAATCGAGATTGCTGAAAGAGATGCTGATTTGGAAAGAGCAGCAGAACTCAAGTACGGAAAATTGATTGAGCTCCAAAAACAGCTGGAAGAAGCACAAAAACACGGCGTAGAAAAACAAAAAAATCAACTTCTGAAAGAAGAAGTTGATGAAGATGATATTGCCGAAGTCGTAAGCAAGTGGACAGGCATTGAGGTTTCAAGGCTTGTTGAAAGCGAAATGCAAAAACTCCTTAGAATGGAAGAATTTTTGCACAAGCGGGTAATAGGTCAGGATGAAGCGGTAAATGTTGTATCTGATGCTATCAGACGTGCACGTTCCGGACTGAAAGACCCGAAACGTCCTATCGGCTCATTTATATTCCTCGGACCGACTGGTGTCGGAAAAACAGAACTTGCAAAATCACTTGCCGAATTCTTATTCAACGATGAAGATGCGCTGATAAGAATTGATATGTCTGAATACATGGAAAAACATTCCGTTGCAAGACTTGTAGGTGCTCCTCCGGGCTATGTCGGCTATGATGAAGGCGGACAATTGACAGAAGCTGTCAGAAGAAAGCCTTATTCTGTTGTGCTTTTTGATGAAATTGAAAAAGCTCATCCTGATGTCTTCAATATAATGCTGCAGCTTCTTGATGACGGTCGTTTGACAGACTCAAAAGGCAGAACGGTTGACTTTAAAAATACATTAATAATTATGACAAGCAACATTGGCAGCTCGATAATACTTGAAAACACGCTCAATGCTATGTTGTCCGAAAAAGATTTTGAACAGACAAAAGATCAGGTAATGGACTTGATGAAAGAACACTTCAAACCTGAATTTTTGAACAGAATTGATGATATAGTATTCTTTAGAGCTTTGACATTACAGCAGTTGCAGGCTATTGTCGATATTTACTTTGAAGGATTGAAAAAACTTTTTGCAGATAGAGACATAAAACTTGAAATCACTGATGGTGCAAAAGAGCTCTTAGCCACACAGGGCTTTAACCCTGTCTACGGGGCAAGACCATTAAAACGTACGATAAGACAGCTTGTTGAAAATCCGCTTGCAAAGAAAATTCTGGCGCAAGAATACAAAGAAGGTGACACAATCACTGTCGATGCCGAAAATGATGAAATTATTTTCAAATAATTAAAGAATTTTTAACTAGAAGTTCTTTGTTTTTACAGGATACTTTTTTCTAATTGAGTTGTGCGTGCATAGCAGGTGCATCCTGATTTGTACGGCTCATACCTCACCTACAACTCAAGCAAGAAAAAAGTATCACACAAAAAATAGACAGAATAATATATTTAAGTAATTGTTAACTATTGTAACAATATTATATATTATTGAAATAAGACATATATCAATGTTTTTATATATATGTAAGTAATGTAAGAACACGGGTGTATGTTATGAGTAGTAATCCTTTTAAAATTCAACTGCCGGATGCAGAAACAAAGGTAAAAAATTCTCAAAGTGTAGGTCAAACAACCAACACGCAAGAAACACGCGAGGCAAAAGAAACAGAACGTTTGAAAAAAACTGACGTTTATTCTTACGCCGGCGGCGGTTCTATGGCAACAACCGACGGCAGATTTGAAAACTATGACGGATTTACACGTACTACTTCTGAAAAAACAGAAGACAAATCTGATGAACAAAAAACAAAAGAGTTATTAAAACAAGGCGAAGATGCCACAGATCAAGCTAATGAAGCAAAAAGTTCCGCAACAGAATGGACATCAAAATGCAATGAATATACAAACAATGCTAAAGAGTCTGTTCAAGATATGCAGAATTATGATAAACAGATGAAAACAAAAAATAAACAGTATAAATCAGAAGTAAACAAAAACGAAAAAGAAATAGATGCAAAAACAGAAGAAAACGAACAACTTCAATCAGAAATTGATGAGTTGACAGCAGAAAGAGATTCTCTTCTCGCAGAACAAGGCGCAGGACAACAACCGCAGGCTCAACCGTCATTAATGACATTTGGCTTAGGCGGAGCAAATCAGGGTGCTGCACAAAACGGTCAGCAAAAATCCGGTGGATTGTTCGGAGGTAATTCTTTGAACGCATTTTCATCTTTGATGCCTTCAGGTAATCAAAATGACGGCAGACTGGCTGAAATTGAATCTCAAATCGGTTCAAAAACATCACAAATTTCATCAAACAGCTCTTCTATTCAGAGCGCACAAAATACTATTCAATCGAAAACAAAAACTTTCAGCAACTGGTTAAATAATGTCAAGACACAGGCAACAGAAGCAAAAGATACAGCTCAAAAGAATACAAAAGCAGCTGACACAGCAGCTCAAGTCGGCACCTGGACATCTACGGTCGGTGGTTTAACAACCGGAGTTGGTACAACAATGATGGCATTTGTACCAACCGCAGCAGCCGGAGCTATAGTTGCAGGTGTTGGCGGCGGTGTGACAACCGTCGGCGGCGCTACATCAGCAGCTGCAGCCGGAGCAAAAAGCGACCTTCAAGGAATGACAGCAGGTGCACAAACAACCTTGCAGGGAACTACCCAACTAGGTCAAGCTATAAATGCAAAAAAATCAGTATAAAATACTTTAAAAAGACTTACCTCAAAACACCTGATACGTCAGGTGTTTTGTTTTTCTGCAAATCTTCAAGAAAGCACGCTCCTATGACACCGGAAAAATCACCGAGTTGTGCTTTTTTGAATTGAGTTTTCTTAGCGGGAATCGGAAGTGCTTTTATTTTTGCTTTTTCAATTGTGTTTTGATAAAACCCGTCAATTGCCTCAATCAACCCGCCGCCAAGAACAATAAGCTCAGGGTTGTAAAAATTTATTACTGTGGCAATCCCGTTTGAAAGATACTCGGAGGCTTCTGAAAGAACCTGAGTTATCAAGTTGTCTTTATGCTCAAGCGCTTTTCTTATCATGCTTGAACTTATCGGCTTGTCCTCTTTCATGTATTCAGTTATAACAGACGGATGACCTTTTTTGAGTGCACCGATTATTCTTGCTTCGATTGCCGTTCTTGATGCATATGCTTCCAAGCAGCCGTTGCCGCCGCAGCCGCAGGGTCTTCCGCCGGCATCTACAATAATATGTCCGATTTCTCCGGCTGTACCTGTTGCTCCGTATCTGATTTTTCCGTTTTCAGCAATACCGGAACCGATACCGGTTCCCACAAAAATGCATACAAAATTGTTAAAGCCTTTGCCTGCACCAAATTTCATCTCACCGAGTGTTGCGATACCAACATCATTACCAAGATAAGTAGGAATATAAAATTCTCTTTCGAGTATCGCTTTCAGATTCAAATTAGAGCAGTTCAAATTCGGTGCAGAAACGAGAACCCCCTTGTCTCTATCAACTTGCCCCGGTGCTCCTATACCTATGGAATCAATCTGAGAACAGTCAAAGTGAGAGGTTTCCAAAAGCTCATTAATAGACAGTTTTAATTTTTCAACAATCGTTTCCGAATCTTTTTCTCTGCCTGTTTTTTGCTTTATAGAATAAAGGACTTCACCGTTTCCTTTGTTTACAAGCCCCGTAAGGATTTTTGTTCCGCCTAAATCAATTCCGATTGCATAGTTGGGCATATCTGCTGCTCCGATTGTCTGATGTCTTATATGAATTATATCATTATTTTTGAAAATTTGTTTGTTTTTAAGTTAATTACAAACAAAAAAGCCCCCGAATTCGGGAGCTTTTTTATAAAGTTATAAACTACACAACCAAACCGCCGTCAACGCCGATAACCTGACCGGTCACATATGTCGCATCCTCTGCAAGGAACTTGATTACTGTAGCGATATCTTCAGCTTCACCCATTCTTCTTAGAGGGATGTGCTGATAGATTTCGTTGTTGTCAAGACCTTCAGTCATAGCCGTTTTGATAAATCCGGGAGCAACTGCGTTTACTCTGATATTTCTTGAGCCGAGTTCTTTAGCCAGTGATTTTGTAAAGCCGATTAAACCTGCTTTTGAAGCTGAGTAGTTTGCTTGACCGGCATTGCCCATTACGCCTACAATACTTGACATGTTGATGATAGAACCGATTCTTTGTTTCATCATAACTTTTACAACCGGATGCGTAACATTGTATGCACCTGTAAGGTTAATGTTGATAACAGCATTCCACTGGTCAGGAGTCATACGAAGGAACAAGCCGTCTTTTGTAATACCTGCGTTGTTTACGAGTACATCAATTCTGCCGAATCTTTTAACAATTGCATCAACACCGGCATTTACCGCTTCTACATTTGTTACGTCAAACTCAAAAATTTCTGCTTCTACGCCGTGAGCTTCACATTCTTTTTTTACGCCTTTCGCATCATCTTCACGTCCGATATAGTTGATAGCAATATCATAACCGCAGCTTGCAAGTTTTATTGCGGTAACTCTGCCTATACCCTGTGAAGCACCTGTAATCAATGCAACTTTTTTTTCTGACATAATTTTCTCCTTATTTTTATTTAATCTGGTGTCGTCTTTTTCGCTTCGAACCTTCAAAGCTCAAAGACTCACTTTTTCAATGTGTCACTCAAAAAATTCGTTCACTTCACTTTGTTCCTTATCACGAATTTTTCTCGAACAGATTAGTTATATTTTACGATATAAATCGAAAATTTGTTTAAACACCTGCTGTTGCGCTCAATGCTTCTACCGCAGCATTCAAAGTTTCTTCATCATATATATTCAATACCGTTACGGCAGCATCTGTCTTTTTAATCAAACCTGCCAGCACCTTGCCGGGACCTATTTCAACAAATGTATCAACGCCGTCGGCAATCATTTTTTCAACCGTCTGCGTCCACATAACGGATGAATAAATTTGTGCAGTCATTTTTGCTTTAAATCTGATAGCAGAAGTTGTCGGTTCTGCATCCACGTTTGTGTATACGGGAATTTGAGCATCTTTTATATCGCAGTCATCCAAAATCTCCGAGAAATTTACACTGGCTTCTTCCATCAATTTTGAATGGAAACCGCCGGAAACAGGAAGAGGAATAACTCTTTTTGCACCCGCTTCTTTCAATGCAGTATTGGCTTTTTCGACTGCTTCAGCTTCACCTGTAATAACAATCTGCGCAGGAGAATTGTAATTTGCAACAGAGACAACACCATCTATTTTTGATATCGTATCCAGAATAGTATCTTTGTCCATACCAATTACTGCAGTCATTGCACCTTTTGTTGAAACAGCGGCATTATTCATTTCTCTTGCACGTTTGTCAATTAGTTTCATTGTTGTAGCAAAATCTGCAACACCTGAAGCATAATATGCACCATACTCACCGAGAGAATGACCTGCAACGCAGTCCGGTGTGATATTTGCTTTTTCCCGCAAAGCTTCAAGAGCGGCAATAGAAGTTACAAGAATTGCCGGCTGGGTGTTTATTGTTTGTTTCAAATCTTCTTCCGGACCTTCAAAACAGATTTTTGAAATACTTCTTCCGAGAACCTCATCAGCACTGTCAAAGATTTTTTTTGCAGCAGCTGAAGAATCATATAAAGATTTACCCATACCTACGGATTGCGAACCCTGTCCGGGGAATACAAATGCTACTTTTCCCATATTATCACTCCTTAATAAAATTAATTTTTAGCCTTTTTTGTTTTTCATTTTCCTATCCATATTGGAATTTTTAAGAAAAACTACACCAACAGAGAAACCTAATATACCAATTATTAGAGCAAAAATTATATCTAACATTTTATTTTTCCTCCATATAAAATTTCGTTTATTTCCCTTATTGTATTACTTAAGTTTGCAATAAATAAAAGAATATAAAAACAACCTAAAGTTAATAAAATATATTTTAGAATACTAGCCTCTGTAAAAAGAATACCAACTGTACCTCCAACCAATACAATTAAAGTATTTGTCAGTATAGTTCTAAGCTGAATAAGATTATCTATTCTTAGTTTTGTTTTTTTATCTGTATCCATATTTTATTAAGCAATACCTTCTCTTAGCCTTACGATAACAGTACCCCATGTTAAGCCGGCGCCAAAGCCGCTAAGTATAGCCTTACACGGAAGTTTGATTTTTCCTTCTTCAATGCCTTCTGCCATAGCGAGAGGAATTGAAGCGGCAGAAGTATTGCCGTATTTTTGCAGATTTACAATTATTTTGTCATCGCTGTAATTCAATCTGGAAGCCATAGCTTCAATGATTCTGTAATTTGCCTGATGCGGAATCAGGTAATCAACATCATCCGGTGTTAAACCTGCTTTTTCAAGGCAGTTGCTGATAGACTCAGGCATTGTTGTAACAACAAATTTGTAGACTTCTCTGCCCTGCATAACAATTTTTTGTTTTTGCGGTGCACATGGTTCAACAAGAGGGCAGTTTTCACCGCTTATCGGCATTTTGATAAAATCGCCGTCTCTGCCGTTTGAATGCATATCCATTGCAATAATATCATCAACTCCGTCAACGGATTCTTTCATGACTAATGCACCTGCACCGTCGCCGAACAAAACACAGCTTGTTCTGTCGTACCAGTCAAGATATTTTGAGTTTGCATCCGTAGCAACAAGCAGGATATTTTTGTATATTCCCGAAGAAATAAACGCTTTGGCAATATTCATTGCATATATCATACCTGTACATGCAGCAGTAATGTCAAAAGCAGCAGCATTGTCAGCGCCTATAGCTGCCTGAATTTCACATGCTGTAGCGGGATAAGGATGAGCAGGAACGGAAGCGGCAGCAATAATCATGTCTATGTCTTTTGCAACCATTTTTGCTTTTTCAAGAGCATTTTTTGCTGCTTCTATACCGAGAGTAACAGCATTTTCTTCTCCGGAGACAACACGGCGTTCCTTGATACCTGTTCTTGTTGTAATCCATTCATCGCTTGTATCAACAAGTTTTGTCAAATCATCATTTGTGATGACTGTTTTCGGTACTCCATAGCCTACACCTGCTATCATTACAGGAATTAAATTTAATGACATAAAATTTACCCTTCGTAAAACTCTGATATTTTTTTGTTAACTTCTGATTCAACAGCTTCTTTTGCCACTCTGACTGCATTTTTGATTGCATATGCCATACTTCTGCCGTGAGAAATTACGGTAATTCCTTTTACGCCGAGAAGCAATGCACCGCCGAATTCTTCATAGTTAATTCTTTTAAAAATTCTTTTCATTGCCGATTTTGCAAGCAAACCGATTATCATAGAAATCGGATCTCTTTTGAACTCTTGCATAATCATCTTGAATAACATTGAAGAAGCACCTTCTATTGTCTTTAATGCAACGTTTCCGACAAAGCCGTCGCACACAACGACATCACAGTCACCGAGGAATATCTCTTTACCTTCAATGTTCCCGATAAAGTTCAAGCCGTCTTTGTTATCCTCAAGCAGTTTGTATGCAGCCTGAGCAAGTTCGTTACCTTTACCCGCTTCTTCACCGATATTCAAAACACCGATTCTCGGTTTTTCAATACCGAGTACATTTTTGGAAAAAGCAGATCCCATAATTGCAAACTGATAAAGCATGCTCGCAGTACAATTGCTGTTTGCGCCTGAATCAATCATAACAACAGGCTTTTTCATAGTAGGCAATGTCGTGGCAATTGCAGGTCTTTCAATACCGGGCAATCTGCCAAGACCGAACAAACTTGATGCCATTGCCGCACCTGTTGAACCTGCAGCAACAACAGCCTGTGAACTACCTGTTGCAACAGCTTTTACGGCAAGAACAATCGAAGAATCTTTTTTCTTTCTGATTGCAGCACCGGGAGCCTCACCCATTTCTATAACTTCCGAGGCAGGTGTAATTTTTATATCAAGCTTGTCTACATCTACTCTGATACGACCTTTGGGAGCATTGAGGTTAGCCGTTCTGATACCTGAACGTTTTACTTCGTCAATGACTCTTTGTATTTCGTCAACTTTGCCGACAAGTTCAATTGCAACATCATATTCCGCAGCAGCCCAGAGAGCACCTTTGACTATCTCATGCGGTGCATGGTCTCCGCCCATTGCATCTATAGCTATCCTTGTCATACTAACACTCTTCTCCCTATAAACTTCTAAACCCAAACTTTTTATTTATATGCGCCGAATACTCGGCGCATATACAATTATTCTTCAGAAGATTTTTCTTCTTTAACTTCTTCTGCCGGAGTTTCAGCAGGAGCTTCTGCAGATGTTTCTTCAACTTCTGCCTTAGTTTCTTCAACTTTTTCTTCCTGTTTTACTTCTTCAGCAGGAACTTCTGCTTTTTTTGTTCTTTTTGCAGGAGCTTTTTTTGTTTTTGCTGCTTTTTTAGGTTCTTCTTTAACCTCTTCAACAAAGCCTTCTGCTTTTCTTGAAACTACTTTGCCTTTATACTGACCGCAAGCTGTACATACAGTGTGAGTCAAAACAAGTTCTCCGCAATTCGGGCAGATAGTTGTTTCGGGAACTGTAGCTTTCCAGTTTGATCTTCTGTGTCCTTGTGCTGATGCACCTGTTCTTTTCTTTGGTACTGCCATTTTATTTTCCTTCTTTTTTTATCTTTATGTTTTTAAATACGTCCAACCTCGGATCTGAAACTTCTTTTTTAATATATTTTTCCATTTCAGAATCCCCTATACAATTTATATCACAAACACACGGATTTGGGATGTTTAATGTAACAGATTGATAAATTAAATCATCAACATCAACTTCATCAGCACCTGAAAGCTCTGTTACAAAATCTCCGTCTTTCAACTCTATTTCCTGCCCGCTATGCAGCTCTGAAGCAGGTTTGAGAGTCCCGAGTTTGTATGTTTCATCCACATCTAGTTCTATTTTTTGTACAAAATCTTTCAAACATCTGTCACAAGTCAACTTAACATTTGCAACAATAGTACCTTTTGCATTGATAAAAGATCCGTATGCACTGAAAATAAGTTCTGCTTTTACAGGGTCTGTTGTATCAAGCTCTTTTACAAAATTGTCAAAATCGACTTTTAAAGACTGATTTTTTGAGTTTTTTATATCATCAATAGAAATCTTCATGGTTTTTCCATTGTATTTTAGAAAAAATCTGTTGTCAAAGGATAGTTAATGCTCTGTTTGAATAAAAGAGCGTATAATCAATTCAAGACCGTTTCTTTTCTGATACTAAACTCACATCCGCAATACTGCTGGCGATAGAAATCATTTTTCTTCGCTATTTCCATTGTCTTTAGAAAACCGTTTTGTTTTTTAAAATCATTTTCGACAAAATTCAGTCCGTAATTTTGTGCGGCAATGTTTCCCGCTTCGAATATATTTTTGGAAACCTTGTGGGGACTGACCATCAATGTTGTTGTGAAATACTTTACGCCAAGAGCTTTTGCCTTTTGCGCAGTTCTGTCAAGCCTGTACAAAAAACATTTATTACAGCGCAGACCTTTTTCGGGTTCTCTTTCCAGCCCCTTCACATATTCATACCATTTTTGAGGTTCGTAATCATCTATTATGTATTCAAAATTGTTTTCTTCGCAGTATCTTATCAGTTCATCCCTTCTTCTGAGATACTCTTCCTCGGGATAAATATTGGGATTGCTAAAAAAAACTACGGGTTCATAAGCCTGTGACAAAAGCTCAAACGGATATGCCATACAGACAGCACAGCATGCATGAAGCAGAATTTTTTCTTTAGAGGAATTTCGTTCCATTTTGTTACTTTCTTTCTTTGGCACCGGCTTTTATGAGTTTGTCCTTGAGCTCTTCATAAGGAACAATTCCCACCTTTGTCTCCATATTTATTCTCAGAGCGGGAGTCCCGTCAATTCCTATATCAACAGCTTCTTTTATTTCTTTTTGAAGCTCTTCTTCGACTTCTTTTGAGGCTGCATCTTGTTTCAGCTTTTCAACATCAAGTCCGAGTTTTGCAGCATCTTTAAAGAGTTCTTCATCAGTTTCATACTCATTGTCAAAAAGCATGTTGTTCATCTCCCAGTATTTACCCTGCAGACTGGCAGCAATAGCATATTTAGCCAATTTGCAAGAACCCGGGTGCATCTGGCTTCTCATTGTCGGGTTGCACTCCATATCAAGCGGCAGATTATGGTGGACAACCTGCAGGTTCTCAAGCTCACTTACCGCTCTGATTAGCATCGTATTGAGCACAAAACAAAACGGACACTGATAATCCGTATACTCGTGAACGACCAGCCCGGCTTTTTTGTCACCGAGAACGTTTCCTGAAACTTTATATTCATCGCCTCCGGGAGTAGAATAGGCTTTTATATCTTTTTGCAGTTTAACCTGCGGAGCAAGCACATCAGTAATTGACGTATATGCAAGAATTCCGATTGTTATCAACACGGCTATAACAAAAGATATACCGTATTTTCTTATTTTTACCGCATCTACAAAGTCTAAAAAGCTTGTTTTAAACACCTGAAGATAATTTTCATCAGACGGTTTTGCATAAAGCCCTATAATGAGATTTAAAATATATGTAAAAAAGCATAATATACAAATTTTTTGTATCTCAAAAATAGAAATACATGCCAGTGACATCGATATCAAAAAGGCAATGATGCCCAATGCACAGATATATGATTCGGGATGTTTAAAAACCTCGGTAAAGCCAAGGAGTTTAAATCCTCTAATTTCGACTTTTTGAAGTTTGTCAACGTAAGTAAAAAACAGAAAAACAAAATACAAAAACAATCCCCAGAATGCAAGCGGTACTCCAAAAAACTGCGAATGAGAGGTTTTTGCCACTCCGTCGCAATCTATCAAATCATTTATTGAACAAAAACTGGATAGCGCATACGGGTTGAAATTTGCATCAATATATATTAAAGACAGTTTTACCGAGGTAAGAAACCCTATCAGCGCAAGTATTGTAAGGATTATACGTTTTGATAATTTCATAAGATTTTCCTGTTTTCTTTAAGCTTCTTTTGTATTCTTTTCAATCAGTACAGCTGATGACATAGCCAGAACAGTCCAGAACAAAAACTGAACCTGCGGTCTGAAAAATATTGTATCAAACATTCCGTGTGTCATCACACCCAGAATGACTAATATTGCAGCAGAAACAATTACCTTGCCGGTTAAATCATTTGTGTCATTTTTTAAAAGAAACTTAAATGAATCAGTAAGAAATAAAACAAGAAACAACACAAAAGCAATCAAAGCAAAAATGCCTGCCTCTACTGCTATTTCAAGGGGCACGGAATACGTACTCAGTGCATCAAAACCTGTCAGCATATACAGTCCGTATATTTCTCTAAAAGTCTGATTGCCGGCGCCAATACCCAAAAACCAGTTGTCACAAAACATCTGCCAGGAGGAATGATAAACATTCATTCTGAAAGAAGTAGAAGAATCCCCCCTGAGTAGAAATATTGACAGCAGCCTTTTTGTGATTTTGGGAACAGCGATAAGGACAAGTACAATCAATCCTGCCATTGCAGTTACCGCTTTTTTGTACAGTGTTTTTAATTTTTCCTGATGCGAAAAATCTGTTTTTAAAATAAGCCATCCGACGAGAACAAGCCCTGCAAGAATAGCGCCCAGTCCAAGATATGCACCTCTTGAACCGGTAACAAAAACAGCCAGAGAACAAATCAAAAACAACACACAGCCTGTCATAAACAGTTTATAGTTCTTTTTAACAAGAAATATTGCCGCCGCACCTGCAAGATAAGGAATACCTGCCAGCAGATATCCTCCGAGCAAATTGGGATTGTATGGTTTTAGTGTGCCGTATGCTCTTGCTATTGCATCTTCGGGATTTATGTAGTTTGAATCCTGCCAGGTAGAAATCTGTTCAACTCCTGCAAAATTTTGATACAAAGCTATCAATGCTTCTGCACTGCACAGAATTCCGACAAGGACAAACACATATTTTATTTTGTTTTGATTTGTCTGGAAATAATTTGCTGCACAATAATAATAAATTATATATATAACCGTCTTTAAAAACCCGTGAATACTCTGAGGAAGCAGTGTAGAGTTTATTGTACTGATAAAGCAGATTACAAAATAAACAAATATTGCGGCATCCCAGCCGGTCAATCTGACTTTTGCTCCTGATTTTGTAAAAAGTTTTACTACTGTCAGCAGGATTGCTGCAATAGCAAATACCGCTATTTTTTCACTTTCAAAAAAAGTGGAAGATACAAGTATAAGACTTATAAAAAACAGAATTATCTCATCTATTTTCGACAGAATTAAACTGTTTTGTGTTAGTTTTTCCAGTTTTTTTTGAAAAAATGCATAAAATGCATTTTTTATATCAAGAAATTTTGATTCAATCATTGTTCACTACTTTTTCTCTGCAGGTTTTTTATCAGTTTTTTGTTCTGTTGTGCTTTTCTGGTTTTTTGAGGGAACAGAAGTGCTGTTTTGTACTTTTTTGATATCACGCTGAAGTTTTTGGGCTTCTACATATTTATTTATTTGTTCAACATTTTCATCTTCGAGAACCTGAACATTTGAAACTGTTCCGCCTATACGATAATTGAAACCTTCGAGCACAATCGGCATACCGATTTTTATTTTATTTCCGCCTGCAACAGGACCGTCTTTTGTAATTTTTGCATCATCGATTAGAGAAACTACAAAATCATACTGCGACGGCTGAGAATAATCATCAACAACAATAAAAGGCTGCGGAGGATATCCTGTCGGAACCACAGTCTTTTTGGGCTGGTATATTACATCAATGATTTGCAGTTTTGTATAAGGAACATTTCTGATAGTGATGAATGACTCTTCGCCTATATCAAACGGCGGTTTGCTGTCTGTCAGAGAAACACTTTTTAGCATAACCTGAAACGCAATTTTTTTTGTCGCTTCAACCGGTGATTTTGAAAACTTGTTTTTGCCAAGAAAAACAAGAACACCTACAGCTATAACAGCAATAGCCGCAAATATAATAATATAGTCCAGCAATTTCAATTCTTTGATTTTCATATTTTCTCCTCAGCTCTTATATTTTGATTGTGTAATTATCCATATTCATTTTGTGCAGACTTTTAAGCATTTCGTCAATTGTCGTGGTAGCGCACCCGAAAGAACGAATTACAATGCTTGCTGCAATATTGCCTATTATAGCAGCATATTTTGGCTCGGCGCCTGCAGCAAGTGCAAGAGTGAACGAAGCAACTACAGTGTCTCCTGCCCCTGTAACATCAAAAACATTTGTTTTGTTGAATACGGGAACATCTGTGTGAATTTCTTTTCCTTTTTCAAAGACTGCCATGCCGTCTCCGCCTCTTGTCAGAAGCAAAACTTTTGCATCTGTAATATTCAAAATATCCGCACCTGCATTGTTCAATGTTTTTTCATCTCTAATAAAATATCCGACTGCCTTTTCGCTGTCTGGCTGGTTCGGAGTGAGAGCATAAACACCTTTGTATCTTGCCATATCTTTTTGTACATCGGCAACAACAATCTTGTTGTATTTTTTTGCTGTTTCGATAGTTGCAGCAATAACCCTGTCCGTAAGCATACCAATGTTGTAGTCCGAGAGAATTACAGCATCATGGAGGGGTATGGCTTTTTCTATATTCTCAATAATTTTGTCTTCTATTTCTTTTGACAACGTCTTTGAATCAACTCTGTCTATTCTGACAATCTGCTGGGCAACGGAATGAAAACTGGCACCTGAAATTCTTGATTTTACGGTTGTGGTTCTTGTATTGTCCTTTACCATATATTCCGTATTTATTCCGGCTTCTTGAAAAGCTTCAAGCAGCTGCGGACCGTAATAGTCATCGCCGTACAAACCGAGAGCGGAAACTTTGGCACCATTGATTGTTGCAAGGTTATGAGCTGCGTTTGCCGCCTGACCCAGAATTATTTTTGTATTGGCATGTCTTAGGATAAGAACGGGTGCTTCTCTTGAAATTCTTTCCGTATCACCGTATACCATCTCATCTATACCCATATCACCGATTATCAAAACACTGGGTTCATTGAGTTTTTTTATATAATTCTCTAATTTGTCTTTGTCAAAGTTAAACATTTCTTCTCCGTGAAAAATACATCATATTCTGGTAAAATTTTAAAAATAACTGTAGTATAATATATTTAAGTTTAGCATAAAAAAAACAACAAAAATCAACAGAAGATAACATAATCCAGAGGAAAAATGCCGGATAATCAAGACGGATACAACGAAGATTTTCATAGTTTGGACTTTGATGAAAAGGCCGAAATTGAAAAACTGCAGGCAACAATCAGAAGCATGAGCAACTTCACCGATGATTCGGAAGGCTTTTTGTCACAAAGCCCTAAAGCATTGATGGAAGGCGGTGCTCTTGAAAAATATGCAAACGAAGAATTTGACCCTTATGCTGAAATAGAAAAGCCTGTTGCAAGAAATAAAGGCCCGAGAGCAAAAAAATTTGTTGTTATGGTTAATGCGGAAAATGTCGAATATTTTGACAAAATTCCGATGGAAGAAAGAACAAAGCTCTTTAATACACTTTTGTTAGAGCACAGAAAAAGAACAAATGCAGCAAAAGAAAAAGCTCATTTAATTAAATTTTCAAAACATATGTTTGTGGGAATAATGACTGTTTTGATTTCTCTGCCGATTATGTTTATTGTAGTAAACAAATCAATAGAACTTACGATAAAGAACTATAAAGACGTGCAGTATAATTTCGAAAAATTATACGACAGCCGAAATCATGGAAGGTTCAATGCCGTAAGGCGTACAGTATACTAGCGAAAAGGTTTTTAATGATTAAAGACAATATTTTGGATACAAAGAAACTTGCATCAAAGTTTTATTTTGTCGGGATATCGCTGGGCTCATGCTCGGCAAATGAGACAGGTGTCGCAATAATAGATAAAAATATGAATATAATCACTCTGGACAAACTGTTTTCAATGGAGGATGTCAGGTTCTTCTTTAAACGTTTTGCGGGAAAGAATAATGCGATAATCAATGTTGCTTTGCCTGAAAATCCAACCATGCTGAATGCAAAATGGAAACTGCTGTCAAGAGAATACCAACTCATACAGAGTAATGAACTCATAAACCATGACAGCGACTGGATACAAAGATATTCTCACAGGGGCTGTGATGTATTGTCCTCTCTTAAAGAAGAGGGAATTGATGTTTTCAGATATGATATCCATGAATTGAAATCATCTCTGGGACTATCGGGCGTGTATAAGGACAGATCTCCGGTAGACTGCAAAGCATTGCAAAGCGCATTGAAATATAAATTCGGCTTTAAGGGGCTACCGGCGAATATGCTGCCTGTTTCCCAGCTGGAAGCAATACTCGGTGCTTATTTGGGAATAATAATGACACAGGATACAACAGGATATAACTGCAAGGTCAAAGCAAACTACAAAGATATTGAGGTTGTCGGGGTAGATTTGTAGTTTTAAAGTTTGGGCTTTACAAAAAAATATCAGCATGTATTATAATAATTGTCGCTGATACCGGCAGCATAAAAAACACACCGGAATCAGTTCGTAATTGATAAAGCACTAGCTTTACAATCTCGTGGGGGATTAGCTCACGCCCCGTAAAGCGCAAGCTTTACAATATTGAAATTAAGCACCTGTTGCAGGTGCGGACATAACAAAAATCTCGTGGGGGATTAGCTCACGCCCCGTAAAGCACAAGCTTTACAATATTGAAATTAAGCACCTGTTGCAGGTGCGGACATAACAAAAATCTCGTGGGGGATTAGCTCAGCTGGTAGAGCACCTGCTTTGCACGCAGGGGGTCAGGAGTTCGAATCTCCTATCCTCCACCATTCAAATCAAGAGGCTTTTAACAAGCCTCTTTTTTAGTGTTAATTACCAGAATATTTTTAAATAATGCTGAGACCAATTGATGCCATCCCAATCTTGTTGAACAAAAAACCAGTTACAACCTGAATGTTTCTTGGTAGCAAATTTTATTTTTAGATGCATTTATACTTATATGAAAATTTTAAATTCTTTTTATAACAAAAAACACGAAGCTTTAAGTTTTACTTCTAGAGTAGCACCAGTTAGAGATGCTCAATGGGTTTGTCATGCAATAAACACAACATTTCCTCATTTTTCATCAACAAAATTTAAACCAATGTTTGAGCATTATGTACAAAAATCTATTTCTTGCTACAACACTCCAGCATCTGAAAGCATTGAAGGTCTTAATTGTTTTATTAATAACTATATAAAAGGTATAAATGTCAGCATACCGGAGAAAATAAAAAACCTGTTTTATCATTCAAAATACAAGAATAAGATAAAAATACTTTCTGCCATTAAAAGGAATATAGATGAGATAGGCTTATTGCGTAAAAAAAATAGCGAAGGAAAATCACAGCTAGAAAAAACGCTTGATATGGTTTGTTTAAAAAGAAGAGCAAATTGTCAGGAAAATGCAATGCTCGCAGAGTTCGTTCTGAAACTTAATGGGATAAAAAATGCACAGACCTGTAATCTTTTTAAGAAACAAGTGTTACCTCATGAGTCGGGATTTCATAGCGTATGTGTATTCAATCTCGATGGTTCGCCATTCAATGAAAAAATAATTAATAACAAAACAATAATAATAGACCCATGGATTGGTAAAGCCGATTTTGCCAATAATATGCTTAACTATTACAAAAACAACTGTGAAAATCTGCTTGTTATTGATGGTAAAAACAAAATCAAGTCTTTTTCTTTTGACAGGGTTTTTCTTTCTGATGCTGATATAGAAAAGTATAAGACAAAATTTCCACAGTTAATTTTTCGTTCTAATGGGCGTAAATTTATGCAAAAGAGCTAAAGCGATATACCTGTGCACTATAAAACTTGATTTTGAAAAAATATGATTAGTTCACAGAGTGCAAAACGACAACATATGTGCGATAAACCTATGATTTAGCATATACTGCTAATACTACGTGCTGTATAAAAATTAAAATTGTAAAATAACACTTAGTTTAAGTACAAGTTGCAGATACTTTGAGCAAATCGCCACTTGTGGCTAAAAAACAGGCTATACCTTGTTTAAGGGCAAAAACTTTTGAGGACAACTGGTGTCCATTTCATGGACTTTTGAGTACTTTTGCTCAAACTATCTGCAATTTCAAAAACAATACAAATTCACAGAACCAATGAACCAAACAACAACAAAAAACGATACTTATTTTTAATAAGTATCGTTTTTTGTAATGTGAAAAAGTTATTCCAATCTAAGCCTGTTGAAAAATAATTTAACACCATCCGCTACTTTTTGATAAACAGAATTTGCGCCATCGTATACTGTATCAACAGCATTGTTCTAGCCCTGCTTAATATGTCTTTCTGTCTCATCGATTGCTACGCAGATATCTCTTTTTGCTCTGTCTGACAAAGATTCATTTTGAAGTTTATCAAATTGAGATTGTTGATAAGTAAAAATTTCTTCTTATGTCATTGTTGAAACCTCTGGTATATCTTCTGCCACCACGGCGTATTTTCATATGCTTCGTTCAATGCATCACGCAGTTCCTGAATCTACTTTTGAGTATCTGGCATTTGATTTAATCCGTCTAGGACTGCATTAAATTTAGCTTGGTCTATTTTTTCTAGTTTATCTAATAGGTCTGAATCTGGTATTTGATTTAATTTGTCTAGGACTGCATTAAATTTAGCTTGGTCTTCTTTTTTTAGTGTATCTATTTGGTCTTGCATGAAATTCACTATTTCATCATATTCTCCTTTTTTGGATTTATTTATCATGGCTTGCAGGGTATTAATTGTTGCCTCAACTTCCGCATCAGTCAATGTTTCACGTTCTACTTTCAAACCGTCATCTGAATTAAACTTAATCTCCTGTCCTACTTGAAGAACACTAGTAGTATCTTTAAGTCCGTTAAGTTCAGCAAGCTTTTCAACTGTCGTGTTGAATTGTTTTGCAATAGCACTTAAAGTGTCACCTGCTTTTGCCGTATAGTTTCCTTGTACTGTCATATTGTGTCCCTTTCTTTTTAAAATAGTACCTTGTTCGTTTACATATACGGCATTCAAAAAACAATTCTTTAACAAAAGGGCACAACTTTATCATCTCTTATCTTATCTTATCTTATCTTATAGAAAAGCATACGTAGAGCGGGTTTCGGTGTCAACAAATTCGAATTTACATTTCTTAATGATTATAAAAACACAAATCATTTTTCTTATGCTTTAGGTGAGACGACGGCATTAAAAAAGACTCCAAAGGAGTCTTTTAAATGGTGCCGATGGCCACTCTGCCGAGCGGATTTTGAGCGGCTGTGGAGTCGAGCAAAGTGAGCGAACAGCCATGTGAACAAGGTTTATGAAATGTAGAATTTTTAGAATAAAAATTCGGAATGTAATTCTAAACCTTGTGAACGCCAATAATCAAAGACAAAATGTCAGGTTTGACGAGAGGTAGAACCGGGAGCCGGATTCGACTCCGGACACAAAAAAACTCCCCTTCGGGAGTCTTTTAAATGGTGCCGATGGCCGGAGTCGAACCGGCACGTGGCGCAAACCACACAAGATTTTGAGTCTAGCACGTCTACCAATTTCATCACATCGGCATAAATATTATTCAGTTTTCAAGTTTTTACAGCAATAATACAATCTGTAAAACGCTGTAAGATTATTCTACCAAAACAATTTTAAATTTCCAGTACTAATTTTCAAAAAGCCCAAAATCTTTGTAACAGTTCTGTTATAAACTGGCAAAATTAAGATATTAGGGGTTTAATAAAAAAGGACTGGAACACATTTTATGCGTATACACAGTATTAATACCACATATCATACTGCATCAAATTTCAAACGGGCACCCAGAGAGGATATAGCTGTTCCCTGGAACGGTAAATCAGAAGTCGAAGAGTACCCGAAAGCTATCGATGATGCAAAAAAATTTTTAGGGATACAAAATCTCGCACTGATTTTGCATCAATCATCGTTCCCTGTAAAAGACAATGATGTTTTTATCGGGTCTCATATAAACTCCAAAGCTCTTGAATTGAATAAATTTTTAAAAATGCATGGTTTCGACTCAATCCAGCTTGGTCCTCCCGGATTGACGAAATTATCTCCATATCAATCATCAATAAATTCAAAAAATTATCTATATACCGATATTGAAAAATTTTTTACTGATGAATACGCAAATATTCTTTCTCAAAACGACATAGAAGAAGAAATTAAAAAAGTAGACAGAAACGGCAAGTACGAAGCACATTCAGACAGAACAAACTTTAACAAAGCCTTTTACGTCGTAGACAAACTATATGAAAAAGCATACACAAATCTTGCACGTAAGCTTAAAGAAAGAAATCCCGAAGCAATAAAGCTGTATTCTGAATTTAAACAATTCAAGAAAGAACAGAACGACTGGCTTGAAAAAGATGCTTTTTTTGTACTGCTGCGTGACTTATTAAAAATGGATGACAATTTTACGGAATGGCCGGATATGTGCAAAAATCTTTTTGATTACATCCAAAAACCCGACTGCCCTGAACACAGCGAAGCCGTTCAATACTACAAACATTTAAATAAAAAATACAGAAAAAATCTTGATTTATACAAATTCAAACAATTTGTCATAGATAAACAAGAACATGAATTTAAAAAAGAAAACGGAAAACTCCCATACAGCACCGATGCTATTATCGGTTTTCATATGATGGATTATTATGCTCACAAAGATGCTTTCCTTCCGAATTACAGAGTAGGAACGCCCTATGGCGGAGAAGGCAGGGCAATCGGTAACGGTTCGCCCTGGGGCAACAATCAGACATGGGATATACCTGTTGTCGATCCTAAAAAATTGTTTATAAAAGATGAAGACGGAACTATCACAGGGCTGGGACCGGCAGGAAAGCTCATCAGAGAAAAATTTGAAAAGCTTCTGGATACATACGAAAATATCAGAATTGACCATGCCATTGGACTTATAGACCCGTGGATTTATGACAAAAACAGAGTAGAAGTGCAAATCGGACGTTATCCGGGAGAAGATTCCGGTGTTCCTGAACATGTCATATACAGAAACGCCCATGGCGCAAACATCAGTATGATGCACAAAGACCATGTGTTTGGCTATGATAAAGGATGGGATCATCATATTACAGATTTAGTAAACGAAGATATAAAGAACATGCCTGACATTGACCCAGACGGAGATTATGCAAAAATTCTTGATGAAATACTGCTTCCTCTTTTCAAGGAAAAAGGAGCCAATCCTGATGATATGGCGTGGGAGACTCTCGGATGCGATACACAAAAATTCAGAGAAGTTTTTGATAAACAAAGAAACGGAAAAGTACTGCCGGAGATAACATCAGCTTATGAATGGCAGATTCAAAAAAGGTTGTCAGACCCGAGACACAGAGAAGATACTGTTATCCTCGGCTGTCACGACCATCCGCCTTTTGCACAGGTCTGTGATGACAATTTCTATGCACAAAAAAATTGCAAAAATGGAATGTTTGAAGACCATTACATCGTCGGCAGCCTGTACCCCGAAATGACAAATTCTCAGCGTGCCGATATAATGAACCAGCTCAGATGGGACAGAAGACTCCGGGTCAAACTCAAGTTTTCTGAAATGCTAAGATATGCGGAAAAACTGCAGTTTACATTTATGGACTTCTTCGGGCTGGACAAAACATACAATCATGCAGGAACCCAGAATCCGAACAACTGGAAATTGAGACTCAAAAAATCATATAAAGAAGACTACTATAAAGCACTTGAATGGAAACCCGGAGATGACGGAGTAAACAGAGTTGCCCTAAATATGCCGGAAGAACTTAAACGTCCGGTTATTGCAAAGATAGCAACAGAAAAAGGTAGTGATTTCGCATCTCATCAAGAACTGATTGACAGACTCGATTACTTTGAAAAGATGCTAAAAACACCTGATGAGGCTATTGAACGGAAATAATTCTTTTTTCTAAACAGCAAACCTAAAGTGAACAATATCTCCGTCTTGTACAATATAGTCTTTGCCTTCAAGACGTGTCAGACCTTTTTCTTTTGCCGCCGTGTAAGAACCGCAGGCAACAAAATCATCATAGCCTGTAACTTCAGCTCTTATAAAACCTTTTTCAAAATCGGTATGGATTACTCCTGCCGCTTGAGGAGCTTTTGCTCCTGCAGGAATTGTCCACGCTTTGACTTCCATCTCGCCGGCAGTAATAAAAGTTCTCAAATCCAAAAGCCTGTACACTGATTTTATCATTCTTTCGATGCCTGAATCCTCGACGCCAAGTGCGGAGAGGTAATCTTTTTTTTCTTCTTCGCCAAGCTCAGAAAGCTCTGCCTCAATTTTTGCAGAAATTACGACAACATCTGCATTATGTGTCTTTGCATATTCTCTGACTTTTTCAACATAGTCGTTGCCTGTTGCAAGGTCTGATTCAGAAACATTTGCAGCGTAAATAACGGGTTTTGTTGTCATAAGATGCATCATCTTGATGTAAGGCAGTTCATCTTCATTGAAGTGGTCTTTTACATTGATGAATTTTCCGTCTTCAAGAAGTTTTAAGAGTTTTTCAACAACAGCAAGTTCCGCAACGGCATCTTTGTCTCCTGTTTTTGCCACCTTGGAGAGTCTTTGCTGGCGTTTTTCCAGACTTGCCATATCTGCCAGAGCAAGTTCTGTGTTTATTGTTTCTATGTCATCTACAGGATCAACTTTGCCTGTTACATGGATTGTATTCGGATCATCAAAACATCTGACGACTTCAATAATAGCATCTGTCTCTCTGATATTTGCAAGAAACTGGTTTCCAAGCCCTTCTCCTTTGCTTGCACCCTTTACAAGTCCTGCAATATCAACAAACTCTATAGCCGTAGGCACAATTTTTGCTGCTTTTACCATTGGCTGCAAAACGGCAAGTCTTTCATCAGGAACGGAAACGACACCTATATTCGGCTCAATGGTACAAAACGGATAATTTGCACTCTGTGCGTTTGCCGTTGATGTCAGTGCGTTGAATAATGTTGATTTACCTACATTCGGAAGTCCTACAATCCCTGCTCTTAACAATTTTATTTTCCTCTTTATTACTTACTGAATTTTCAATAAAATGGTACAAAAAACACACCTGTTTTACAATGTTTAGAAGTACAATTTTTGTTTTTTACACTTATAATCCAATCATATGCTAAAATAGATATAAGAAATATTTTGATGGAGTTATATATGAAACGAGCAATTATTATTGTTATAGACTCAATGGGATGCGGGGCAATGCCTGACTGTGCGGAATACAATGATATTCCCGAATGTAATACTCTTTGCAATGTTGCAAAAGCAAACGGCGGTCTAAATTTGCCTACAATGCAAAAAATGGGCATCGGAAACCTCGGAAATGTAACGGGTGTTGCACCGCAAAAAGACACAATTGCTCAGTACGGAATAATGAGAGAAATCTCAAAAGGCAAAGATACAACAACAGGACACTGGGAGATTGCGGGACTCGTGCTTGATGTTCCGTTTAGAGTTTATCCGGAAGGCTTTCCTTCTGATGTAATTGACAAATTTATTGAAAAAACCGGCTGCGGCGGTGTGCTGGGAAATTATCCGGCATCCGGCACAAAGATTATAGAAGATTTAAACGAAGAACATCACAAAACAAAATTCCCTATAGTTTACACCAGTGCTGACAGTGTCTTTCAGATTGCGGTTGATGTGGATGTAATACCGCTTGAGGAACTTTACAGAATGTGTCATATTGCCAGAGAAATTCTTGTAGGAGAACACAATGTATCAAGGGTAATTGCAAGACCATACCGCATCATTGACGGAAAACCGACACGAATCTCAAAGGACAGACGTGATTATTCTGTTGAACCGCCAAAACCGACTGTATTAAACGAGATTTTGAATTCAAAAGGACGTGTTGTCGGAATAGGAAAAATTGAAGATATCTATGTAAAATCAGGAATATCTCATGCAGTTCACACAGGCTCTAACAGAGAAGGTCTTGAGCTCACGCTGAAAGCAGTTGAAAGCACTTTAAATCTCGATGAAATAAAAATTGCCGACTCGGCAGATCCGCCAAAGTACGAACTCATTTTTACAAATCTCGTAGACACTGATATGCTCTACGGACACAGAAACAACTGGAAAGGCTACGGTCAGGCAATAGAAGAAATAGATGCATTTTTGCCCAAAATTATTGACAAAATGACTGAAGAAGATTTACTTTTTATTACGGCAGACCACGGCTGTGACCCGACAGTTCCCGGCACCGATCATACAAGAGAACAGGTTCCTCTTCTTATTTATTCAAAAGCGCCTGATTTCAAACCTCTCAATCTCGGAACAAAAGAAACTTTCTCATATGTTGCCGACAGAATAAGAGAGTGGTTCAACCTTTAACATTATTTACCAAACCCGTAAAATATGATATTTTATCAGTATTATGAACTATGTACGCTGGTATGACAAAGATCCTGACCTCAGCAGCCTGATGAAATTTCTGGAAGGTTTGAATGAAGAGCTCAGAGAAGAGATTGCAACTGATTTGATACAGATAATACTCTCCGAGCTAAAAACGAACAAAGACGGTGAAATTTCTGTTCTTGCAGACAACAAAATCAGTGAATACAAAAGATGGTATGACAAAAACTTGTCTTTGCATTCTGCTGTTGAAATTATCAAAAATCTTGATTCAGACCAGCGAAAAGAAATTATTTCCCTGATAATGGAGTCCATTGTTCAAATACTGGCACAGTACAACTATGAAAATGAAGATAATGAATAAAAATGTTCTCATAACCGGCGGTTCAAAAGGCATAGGAAAAAGTATCGCAAAAATACTTGTACAAGAAGGCTATTGTGTCTATATTGCAGCAAGAAATGAAGAAGATTTAAAAAAAACATTGAATGAAATAAATGCTGCCGGATATTTTGTTTGTGATTTGACTCAAAAAAACGAATGCAAAAAACTTGTTGCCGATATGATAAAAACAGCAGGCTCTGTTGATGTTTTGATAAATAATGCAGGCGCTTATACATATTCTCCCGTTGAAAAGACAACAGAAGAAGATATTGAAAACCTTATTAATCTGAATGTAAAGGCGCCGTACCTCCTTTCAAAATATGCTGCAGAAGACATGAAACAAAACAAATGGGGCAGGATAATAAATATCGGCTCAATAAGCGGAGTTGTGGGCGAAGCGAATGCATCTTTGTATTCAATGACAAAATCTTCTTTTTCCGGATTTACAAAAGCACTGGCGCTTGAGCTGGCGGCAGACAACATCACTGTCAACACAATCAACCCCGGATGGGTTGAAACAGAACTTTCAAAAGATGCTGTTGAAAAAAGTGATTTTTCTTATCAGGAAGAAATTGATATGATTCCCCAGCGAAGATTCATACATCCGGACGAGATTGGAAACCTTGTCAAATACATGGTTTCAGAAGAGGCAAAAGGCATGACCGGTCAGAATGTCAGTCTGTGCGCAGGTTTGAGCGCAGGATAAAATTATACTAAAGTTGCAGAAAAAATCCATATAAATCCTCTAAAAAGATGATTATAGAAATTGCCTATAATGATACTTTAGATAGGTACCTAAATTGTAAAGACGATATGAGTATCTAATAACTAAGTAAGGAAGGCAAAATGGATAAGATGAAAATCTCAACAACAAAATTTGAACTTTTCAGACCGCTTTCAAAACAAGAAAGACAGGAAGTTCATTCTAACCCGTTCGGTATCAATTTTAAAGGCAATGTATTGGCTGCAGATGTATTTGAATCTTCAAAAGCAAAAGAAACAAATTCAACAAGCTCCAATCCTTTTGCAAAAATATCAGGCAAATCAAAAATGATTGCCAGTGCAATGGTTGGTTCAATGAACTCCTTCAATGAAGCTTTCCGTTCAAGAATTAATTCAATTATTTCTTTCGGCAGACAAATAAAAGACAATATTGCAAATTCATGGGAATATGCCAAAAACACAGAAATCAAACTTGATTTCAAAGGTTTGACAGAATCTATCGCTTCAAAATTTAACAACAAATACAGCGTAAACAACCTTTTGAAACAGCCTGTTGACGATTTGGGCGCAATGCTTACTACAGAATTGTCAACATACAAAGAAAGTTTGAAAGCGTAGGTGTATAAATGAAAACAATAAATAGAATTGACAATATAATCGAAGCTCTGTGCAGACATGAAGATCCAAAATCTATCAGCATTCTCGAAGAAATCGGAACAAACTCCGAAATTGACGAAATCAGAGAAAAAACAGCACAGGCTCTAATCAGAAAAAACACTCCGGAATCATTGAAACTCGTTTGCTCTTGCGCAGGCAAAGGCATAAACGACCTTTCCGCAAGAGTTGCAATGAGTGCAATCAATGAAATTCTCGGTTTGAACGACAAAACAGAAGTTTTGAAAGTTCTCGAAGAAACAATGAACAGCGAAGAAAAAACAGAAATTAAAGATACAGCTCGTTCAGTTAAAGCTTTAATCACATACTCAATGTAATTTTAAAAGACCCAAATTATTAAATAAAAGCCCTCTACTCAACCATAGAGGGCTTTTCATTATATAAGGAACTATTGCTATGCAGAAAAAGTTTTTTGTCCCTGAGGATTTGCAGGATCGTTTGGTTGCTGCAGCGGATTGTCCGCTGTTGCAATTTCTGGAAATTTTGTGGAAAAAGCCTTAATAACTTCATCGGTAAAATTGCCTAAAAAGCTAGCTATCTGTCCTTGTGTAATATCCAAATCTTCTACTTCTAAAGATGAAAAATCTACCTTGCCGTCATCACCGACAACAGAATTTTTTTTGTTGAACAAGGTCTCAAATCTTTGTGTATTATAGTTTGTTGCTGATTTTAGCTGTTCTTGAAATCCCGTACTTAACCTGTTTACCTGCATATAAATCTCCTTTTCGGCTATTTTACCTGTTTGGCTTCCTGTATAATTTATATCGGTTAACACTGGTACAAACTTTATAGTTTAGAAGTATTTTTTAACAATAATTAACAAACTGTCTCTATTCCGCTATTAACGGATGTTAGTCCGTCTATTACGAGAAATTTTTCCGGATTAAAAACAGCCGGTATATTTTTTTGAAGTACAAAAAAAGTCGGACCTGAGCCTGACATCATAGATTCAGGCAGTTTTGTTTTTATCTCGGCAAGTTCCGGATAGTCATCTATAACAGCAGCTTCCAGGCTATTATACAAATATTTTTTATTGAAACCTTTAATAATTTTTTCTGTATAATTTTTGGGTGTCTTTTTTTCTTGCGGAAGATAAGAAAATTTTGTATATGCTTCTTTGGCGGATATGCCAAAGCCAAGGGGCTTTATAAGTGTTACATCAATCATTGGTGTTTCCGTTTTTTGAGTATCTTCTCCTCTTCCCATACACAGAGCTGTTCCGCCATGCAAACAAAAATTCAAGTCCGAACCCAGTGTTGAGCACAGCCTTTCAATAGCCATATTATCAAGCGGTTCATCAAATAGTTTATTCATTGCGTACAAAGCCGCCGCACCGTCTGCGGATCCGCCGGCAAGACCTGCTTCTACGGGGATATTTTTTTCAATATAGACGGTTACATCAGCGAGAATTCCTGTTTCTCTTAAAAAAGCATCAATTGCTTTGTAAACCAGATTTTTTTCGTTATAAGGAATTTCACTGCTGCTGCCTGAAAGCAGAATTTTGGTTTTTTCTGCTTTCTTTGCCGAAAAAGTCAAATAATCATACAGGCTGATTGCCTGCATAATGCTTTTTATGTTGTGATAGCCGTCATCTCTTTTGCCCAGGACTTCAAGTGTCAGGTTTATTTTTGCCGGTGCTTTAACTTTTATAGTTTTATACATTCTTTTTCAATTCCTCTGACAGTTCAGCGAGTTTTTCTATAGAAAGTGTTTCACCCCTAGTATTTTCAGAATAGTTTAAAGCTGAAAGTGTTTTTAAAACAGCATCTTTTGTAAATCCCGCATTCAAAAGCGAGTTTTTGAGATTCTTTCTTCTTGTTGCAAAGCAGGCTTTTATAACCTTTCTCAAAAAGTGATAGTCCTCGACTTTTACTTTAGGCGTTTTGTTGATTTTTATTCGGACAAGAGCGGAATCAACTTTTGGGGCAGGATAAAATGACTTTCTGCCTACTTTTTGAATAAGCGCTACATCCGCATTAAACTGCGCCAGAATTGACAGAAGCCCGTATTGTTTTGAAGGAGAAGTTTCATCGGCAAGGAGTCTTTGCGCAACTTCCCATTGCACCATAAGTATAATTTCAGAGATATGTTTTCTGTTTTCATTGTCCAAATCATCAATTTCGCCGAGCAAGTGAGCAAGAATGGGGCTTGTGATGTAATACGGGATGTTTGCTACAACCTTAAAAACATTGTCCTCTAAATCTTTCAATTGGACTTTTAAAATATCGTTGTGAATAAGGTGGAATTTCTCTGTTTTTATATGCTGCAGCGCTTCAATTGCATCCTCGTCAAGTTCCACGGCGTAAACTTTTTTGGCTTTGTTTACTATATTTTCAGTAACAAAACCCGCCCCCGGACCTATCTCCAATACAGTATCTTCGGATGTAACTTCATCAGCGATTGTATTTATTACATTTTCGTCAACGAGAAAGTTTTGTCCGAGTCTTTTTTTTGTTTTAAAAAGTTTTGCTCTTAAAAGATATTCGCTCATTTTTCAATCTTCCTGAATGCTATGATACAATAAAAATTATGATAATAATACCCGAATATCTGGCAATACATGAACCCAATGAGGAGCTGCTGGAGAAAATAAATTCAAAAACCTTTAACGACAAAGTCCTTTACAAAAAGAAATCCGATTTTCACAATATCAAAGTTATCGAAAATGAAATCGGACGCTTTTTGCATTACAAAGATACGTATCAGGCAGGTTTTATAAAAACAAAAACATACACGGGAAATCTGCCCTATATAAATTACTTTACCATCCCTTACCTTATTAATCCCGATATAAAAAATATTCTTTTAATCGGCCTTGGTACGGGCAAAATCGTAAATGACTGGGAAAAACTTTTTGACAAGATAACATCAATAGATATTGTAGACATAGAATCTAATATTCTTGGTATAGCAAAAGACTTTTTCGGTTTTAAACAAGAAAGACATACGACATTTACTCTGCAAGACGGAATAGTATTTTTGCGTGAAAACAAAAAGAAATATGACCTCATTGTTACTGATGTGGCATCAGATGACGGAATAGACGACAGATTTTTGACAAAGGAATATTTTGACTGCATAAAAAAATCGCTTTCAAAAAACGGATTGTTTGTTTCAAATTTGTGTGCAAGTGCTGATTTTGAACATAGTGAGAACACCTTTTTCCGCTCACTAAAAGAACTTTATGAAGACAATTTCAAAAAAGTTGCTGTATTTAAAGGCAATGAGTCTGACAGAGTATACTACAAAGCCTTTTTTGATATAGATGAAAGAGTAATAGACATAACAAATGTTATATTTATCTCATCTATGAAAGATTTTACAATAGGCAATGACTACCAAAAATTTGCAAACATAAACCTCGATATAAAACCGTACATCAACGATTTATACTAGGGCTTTTGGAATACCATCACATATTCATGTTTAAAGATATAAAAACCGCCGTAAAGCGCTCTGTATCTCCAGAGATTAGCCTGTTTACCTTTTGCTTTTTCGTTGCCTTGAATATCTTTTACAATAATCGCCTTTGTGATAAAGCCGGCACGATTCATTCGTTCCATACAGCCAAAACTCAACGGTACATATTCGCCTTTAGCATATTTGTCACCGATAATAAGTGCGGCAAATCTGCCTTTTTCGAGTTTTTCAAAACCGTTTCTTGCAACGTTTTCAAAAAGTTCATAAAACTCTTCCGTTGAAGAGCAATTTGAGAGATCCTCTTTTTTGTCGGAAAATTTGATTATATCATCATACGGAGGATGCAAAACGAGGAACTGTGCCTTATCTCTTCCCATAACCTCTAATCTGTCCTGAATTTTGTATCCGATATCGGAAGAAGCACTATCGCCGCAGATTATGTTCACATCCGTTACAAGTGTTTTCTTGTCAAACTTTTGGCTTACATAATCAACCAAATCCTGTTTCAACTCAACACCGATGCATCTTCTGCCCATGTTTACGGCTTCTATGCCGGAGGTGCCTGAACCAAAGAACATATCAAGGACAATATCATCTTTTTTGGTAAATCTTTCATACAATTGCTGTGCAATCTGTGGAATATAATTCCCGTGGTAGTCATAAGAATGCCCGTTTGATTTGTCTCTGTTCGGAAATTCCCACAGTGTGTCCGTCAGGATATGTGAATAATTTTTCCAGTTATTCAAATCTATATCATTGTAGGGTTTTGTAAAAGGCTGTTTCGGCGCTTCTGCAACCCTCAAGTCCGGTTTTGTTATCTGTGGTTTTGTTTTTAGGTTTGATTTTTTAATAGCCAAAATAAAATCCTTAATTTTCTTATGCTTATACAACTTAAGTATAAAGAAATATTAAGGATTTAAAATCAAATGTTTGTATGACTTTTATACTAAATTCCCATAACCGCCAGAATATCCGAAAGTTCTGCCGAGGTCTTTTTTACCTCACAGCCGGAATAATTTATTGCGGAATCAGGATCTTTCAGCCCATTGCCTGTCAGTATGCAAACTATCTTTTTGCCTGCCGCAACAAGACCCATCTTGTTTGCCTTGATTACGCCTGCAACCGAAGCGGCACTTGCGGGTTCGGCAAGAATACCTTCAGTTGAAGCCAGAAGTTTGTATGCCGTGATTATCTCATCGTCAGTGACAAAGTTTATTATACCGCCGGACTTGTCACGTGCATTTTCTGCCTGTTTCCAGCTTGCAGGGTTTCCTATTCTGATTGCAGTTGCAATTGTTTCAGGTTTCATAATCCTTTCGCCTTTGACAATTGCCGCGGCTCCTTCCGCTTCAAAACCCATCATTTTAGGGATATGTGTTGTCTTTTTAAGGGCAAAATATTCTTCATATCCTTTAAAGTATGCTGTTATGTTTCCTGCATTTCCGACCGGAATAAAGTGGTAATCCGGCGCATCTCCCAGCGCATCACAAATTTCAAAAGCACCTGTTTTTTGTCCTTCAATTCTGTATGGATTAACGGAGTTTACGAGAGTAACAGGATGATTTTTGGAAATTTCTATCACTCTTTCCAGTGCCTCATCAAAATTTCCTTTGATAGCAATAATTTCAGCACCGTACATCATAGCTTGAGAAAGTTTTCCCAGTGCAATATATCCGTCAGGGATAAGAACATATGCCTTCATGCCTGCTTTTGCCGCATAAGCAGCAGCCGAAGCGGAGGTGTTGCCGGTTGATGCACAAATGACTGCCTTTGCACCCTCTTCTTTAGCTTTTGTCACAGCCATGGTCATTCCTCTGTCTTTAAAGCTGCCTGTAGGATTAGCACCCTCAAATTTGAGGTATATTTCACAATCTATGCCGATTTTTTTTGCAAGATTGTCAGCTTTTATTAAAGGGGTATTGCCTTCGTTTAATGTAACAACAGGTGTCGTATCAGATACCGGTAAATACTGTCTGTATCTGTCTATTAGTCCTTTATAATGACCTTTTTGTTCAAACATTTTTGTATCCTTTATTCAAGTACTCTTATATAGTTGTTTATTTTTACAATATTTTTGCTGTTTTCAAGTTCGCCTATAGCCTCAAGAACATTGTCCTCTTTGCTGTTTTCCGTAATAATAACAATCTGTGCCGTGTTCTCTTTGCCGATTCCCTTTTGCAAAACACTAGCAAGGCTGATATTGTGTCTACCGAACACCTCTCCCAGTGCGCCTATTACGCCCGGAGTGTTTACGGCGGTGAGTGAAATATAATATTTGTTTATTGTGTCTTTTATGTCAATTTGTTCTGCATTCGTGTCGTGGTGACATTCCATCATCGGTAAAAGTTTATCCGAGCCGAGACTTCTTTGTATTGCAAGAATATCTCCGACAACGGAACTTGCTGTCGGAAACTCGCCAGCACCGGGACCTGCCATCATAACCCTGCCTACGGGAAATCCTTCAAGAACCACACTGTTTGTTACTCCATTTATGCCGGCAAGACAGTTCTTGAGAGGAACCAGCATAGGGTGCACTCTGACATCCACCTTGTCACTTTCTATTGTTTTTGCAAGAGCTATGAGTTTTATTTTGTATCCGAGTTCCTTTGCAAAACGCATATCATCGGCACTGATTTTTGTAATGCCTTCTCTGTAAATTTTGTTTATATCAACCCGTTTGTTTAGCGCTATTGTTGCAAGCGTTGCTATTTTGTATGCCGAGTCATATCCTTCGACATCACCTGTAGGGTCAGTTTCGGCATAACCAAGCTCCTGAGCCTCTTTTAGCACCTGTTCATAAGAAACTCCGTCTTTTTCCATTTTTGTCAGGATATAATTTGTTGTACCGTTTAAAATAGCTTCTATTTCATTAATTTTATTTGCAGCAAGTGTGGTTTTTATAGGCATAATAATCGGAATACCTCCGGCTATTGCCGCTTCATAAAGAACTGCGACGTGTTTCTCTTTTGCGAGTTTAAAAAGAGGTTCTCCTTTTTTTGCCAGAAGCTCTTTATTTGCCGTAACAATATGTTTTCCGTTGTTCACTGCTGCTACGAGCAAATCATATGCCGGCTCGATTCCGCCTATAACCTCTACTACTATATCAATTTCATTATCGTTTACTATATCAAACGGATTGTCCGTCAAAAGAGAATTATCAAGATTTTCTATATTTCTTTTTTTATTAATGTTTTTTACGGCAATTTTTTTGATTTCAATTTCAGGAAAATCAGCAAGTACTTTTACAACTCCGCATCCGACAGTACCAAGACCAATAAGACCTATTTTTACTTTTTTACAATCCATTTAGTATTCCTCTGTTTTTATTGATATTAAACCATAAAATGCAATCAGTAAAAAATAATACAAATCCTGAAACATATATTGTTACAAAAAATTAATATAAGTATAAATTTTAACAATAATTAAGCATTTTATACATTTATTAATACATAGGTGTTATAAGTGTGAAAGGAAAATGTATGTCTGGAGTAGAAATAATTGGAAATCGCAAAGTAAGGCAACTCGGTCCTGATAAATACTCTGTTGCGTTAACAAACGGCAATATGGGCGCTTATATTACTGACAAAGAAGGTGTCGATGCGCTAAGAGAAAAATACAATCGTTCACAAGATACTGTTGAAATTTCCGGTAAAAAAGAGAAAAAAGGCAGTGCCGGCAAAGCTGTTGCATCAGCATTTCTTCCCGGACTCGGACAACTCATTGACGGCAGAGTAAAAGACGGACTCGTTGATATGGGTACAACAGCAGGCTTGAAAGCATTAATCGGTGTTGCAGGACTTGCAGGATATCAAAATTTCGTAAAAACTGCTGAAACTGCCGCAAAAACAGGTATATCTAAAACTCCTGTAGGTTTTTATGCAGCATTGGCAGTTTGTGCTCTTGCCGGTATAGGAGGATTTGCCAACTGGATTCATTCAATTGTTGACGGATATAAAGGCGGTAAAAAATAATAAATCAAATTTTCAGATAAAAAAACACCGGATTAAAATCCGGTGTTTTTTTATACCGTATTGCATTGCGTATAGCGATGCGGAGAGAAAAATCTTATCACGAATTTTTCTCGGGTATTTTGTTAGACAAGATTTGGAAAATTTACTACAATAACATATATGGAAATAAATGTTGTTTTTTACAAATCTCCTGTCGGGATTTTAAAGATTTATTCATCAAATTATGCAATTAAAAAAATTGAGATAGTAAAAGAACGCAATGATTTTGAATGCTCAGAATTCAACTACAGAGTTATGGAGCAGTTCGATGCGTATTTTGAAGGAAAACTGCATACGTTCAATATTCCTTTTGAAAATCCGGGGAAAACGGATTTTCAAAAAAGAGTATACGATGAGTTATTGAATGTCAGATACGGCAAAACGATTTCATACAAAGAACTTGCGGCAAAAGCAGGAAGTCCGGATGCTGCCCGTGCTGTTGGCACAGCCATGGCAAAAAACCCGCTGCCTCTGGTTATTCCCTGTCACAGGGTAATAAAAGCCGACGGTTCAATTGGCAGCTACAGTCTTGGCGGAAAAGAAGCAAAAAGATATCTCCTCGATTTTGAAAAAACACATTGCTGATTCCGTATATTGGTTTTGCATACCGACAAAGGCGGGATAAGATGCTATTCTTCCTCTTTTAATGCTTCTTTGACTCTTTCTCTGACTGTTTTTCTTTTTCTTATTAATTTAGGCTCCGGTTTGATTTCTTCTGGTTCTTCAACATCATAAGAATCAATGATTTGTCCTGATTTTTTTGAGTCTGTCAAAAAGCTTGATAATACACAGTTCAAAAGAGTTCTTTGTCCCAAATCAAAATTGCCGCTGAAAGTGATTTTTGCATCGTCAGAGGCAAGTGTGTTCAAAAATTTTGCAAATTCCTTGACAATATTTCCGAGGTCAGCGGGATTTTCCATTTTTTCCGCTGCTTCAGTTACTTTTTTTATTGATATATCAAACCTGCAGGCTTGTGCTCTGGCTGCCAGTTTCTCTTCTTTTCTGTTTTTGAGTCTTTCTTTCAGTGACAATTTATATTCTCCTTACATCTTCATATCTATCCAAGTGCTATACCTGACAACAGATTACATTGTTTAAACAAAACTTTCTCTTTCGTTATAATTTTTGTTTAACTTCTGCGTAATAAGATAATCTGACAATTTTGATGCAAATTCCATATAATTCTGTGCAATATTGGATTCCGGATTGATTTCGTTAACAGGAACACCTTTGTTTATTGCAGACATCATAGTCAGATAGTTGTTTGGTATTTTCCAGTATACTTTTTGTTTTACTACTTCTTCTATGTCGGTTGCTTTTATGTCTTCGTTTTCTATGTATCTGTTCAATACGAGTTTGATTTTTTCTTTACTGTATCCGAGTTTTTCAAATAATTCCATACATCTTTGCATGCTTCTGATAGCAGGCAGATTTACTATAGCAATCAACAAAATCAAATCTGACATATCAAGAGCTGTAATAGTTTTGGAATCAATATTGGTCCCTATATCTATTACTATATAAGAAAATGTCTTTTTAAGCGTTGTCAGAATGTTCTTTATCTGCTCTGCCGTGATATCCTGTGACTTATCGATATTTAACGGGTCGGCAATCACATAAAGACTTGTATTTTTGTATCTGGACATAGTTTTTAAAAGCTCTTCCTCACCCAGATTTTGAATATTGTTTGCTATATAGTCCATCGCAAAAGGCGGTGTCATATCCAAAAATGTCGCAACATCACCCAACTGCAAATTCAAATCTATCAAGGCAACTTTGTCTTTTGTCAATTGAGCAAGCTCAACTGCAAGATTTACCGCAATTGAGGTTTTACCTATTCCGCCTTTGTTTGAAAAAGTCGAAATTATTCTGCAGGACTCTTTTGTGTCGGTGTTTTGCAAATCCTCTTTCAAGGAATTTACAACTTCGAAAAATTCTGTTTTTATTACCGGCTTTGTAACAAATTCTTTTGCGCCGGCACGCATTGCTTTTATGATGATATCTGTTGAAGCTCTGTTTGAGAGTGCAACAACAACAATATCTTTCCTTTTTTCTTTTATTTCGGTGATAAGATTGAGTGATTTTTCGGGGAAATCTGAAATATCGGCAAAAACTATACCCTGAGGCATATTCAAAACAAAATCGTTTGCAGAATCCACATCATAGAACTCTGCCTCGGGTTCTGCTTCACCGGCTTCAACCAGATAACTTTTTATTATATTTCTGGAAGTCTCATCTCTGTCTATAATGACATATTTAAAATTCTCACCCATAAAACATCCTGATTACAAATTTTACCCATAACAAATTATACAGTAAAAATCACAAAATTAGAAATCATGCTTTTACAGGAGAATAAATCTATAACAGAGAAAAATTATAATTAACGATAAGTATCGTATTCAGACTCAACTGTAACATATACAGGAGCTAATTCATAAAGACCCGCAAGAATAGTTTCAAAATAATTAATAACTTCCTTCAACATTAAATAACTTCCTTTCACACAAAATTTTTCTTTTCACCTTCACATATATATAAAAACATTTGGCGAAGAAAAATTGCCTGATTTCTTTATTTACTGTTAACCAATCTTTATATTTCCTTCCAGTCAGGTAGCAGCAATGCTTTTTACCCTCTTGTCAGGCACTGTATTCTGTCTGTATTTTTTACAAATCAAAATAAAGTGTACTAAATATACTAGCAAATAATTTTCATCTTTGCAAGTCGTAAAGATTATATAAAAATTATCAATATCTGGTGAAACTATTAGCAATTTTATTTTTGTTCTGTTTTTTAGTAAGCAAATAAAGGATTTTATATGAATATACAGTCTATTAAGCCTTATTGCCTTAACTTAATATCTGTCGACAAAGAGAAATCTCCCCCAAAAAATCAACAACGCATCAAAAACACCAATAGTTCAACGACAAAGCCAAGTATAAAATCATCCCTATTCAAAGGATATTATTTCTTGCCGGCTGTCAGCTTTAAAGGGGGACAGATGGACTATTTGTCTCAACCGTTAATGAGCGATGAGGAATATGAAAAAACGAGAAAAGATTTTCTTGCTACTGTAAATAATGATGAAGCCATTCATGATTATGAAAAAGTTTTTATAAAAAATTATTTGAATAAAGAGAATATCAGGGCAGCTTGTGAATTGTATAAAAATCCTGATATTTCAAATAACGACATACACAGTTTTTTGCTTTATTTGAATAAAGACAACGCAGATTTCTTTCGTGAATTATATCAAAATAAGTCAATACCTCCGGCATCAATCCCTGCAGTATTGAAAAATGAAGACAAAGAAGAATATGAATTGAGAAAAAAGTATTATTATCAGCTAAAATCTTCTGACAAAATACCGAAAGAAAACTTGCTTTATGTTTTATCAAATGTAAAAAAGAATAATACAAAATTCTTTGAAACGGTTTTAAACAATCCTAACTGTACAAATAACGATTTTATCACATTGACATCCGTAACAGAGAAAAATCAAGATTTCGTAATAGATTTGTATAAAGACGGACTGATTGATTGTCTTTGTTACGCTAGTCAATTCTTACTTTTGGAAGAAAAAAATCTTGAGACAAAAAAAGATTTATATAAATTTCTAAAAGAACAAGATATTAACCGTGACGAAATAAATTCTTTAATATTTACTGATGACACAAATATTGATTTTATTAAAGACTTAATTAAGAAAGACAAAAGGTATGCAACTGTCTTAGCAAGTGCAGTAAACTTTAACAGAAGAAATCCACAAGAATTAACCATAAAAGCAGACATATATAAAATGTTTGAAAAAGATAATGATGTGAGCTTTGACAGCAAAGCAAATCTGATTTATACAACAAATTCATTCAATATTGAGTCAAGAAAAGATTTTTATAAATTCCTTAAAGAAAATTCAAATTTTTCCGAAGATAGCATAGCTTCTATACTGTCTTTTGTTTATCCATATGTAAATGAATTGCAAAAAAATATATTTCTCTATTTGAGAAAATATCCTGACATCGATGAGAAGGATATAGTCGATTTTTTTAAAGCAACAACACAGGAAGATATAGCGGCAAAACAACAAATATTGGAAAAACAAAAACAAGTAATTGAATATCTGACACAAGAAAAAGGGGTTGATATACATACTGTAATTTTTCTTGTAAAAAACATAAATGATGAAAAAAAACTGGGTCAAATTCTCAATTTTAATGAACAAGAACTTGATGATTTAAGAAAAATAGTTTCAAATCTATATGTTTCAGATTACAAAAAAGATGTCTTGTATCAAAAAACAAAAATTGAAAATGTATTCGATTATTTTGATGTAAGAAATATAAAGAATATCGACAATTTTTCAAGAATTGAAAAAAGAGAACTCCTGAAAAGAATAATAAAATCCAACTCTGCTTTGTTTGAAAAAGACATAAAATCTACGGGTTTCTTTCAGCTTCTTCCTGATTCCGCAAAAGAATATAACATGTTTATTACAAATGTTATGTCTTCAATAGGGATAAATACCATGTCCGTCAGTGAACAGGAACAAAAGATTTTTGAAGAAACTATCAAGTATATAAGTAACACCGGTGTTTCAACAAAAAATGAGATAACTGACATTGATACAGGAGAACTTTATGAAACAATTTTAAAACTGTTCCCTGAAATTAAAAACTCAAATAGCAATACTGTTTCTTCTAAAGAAATGCTGGACAAAATTTTTAAGACAATCAACACATTGAAGATGCTCCCTGAATATGAGAAATTGTCAGAAAACGACAAAAAGCTTTGTATTCTTTCATTAATATTGAAAAATATAGAAATCTCGAATATTGATGACAGCGCATACTATTCATATCATATGCTGAAGAGATTTAATCTTTCCGAAAAAGATAAAGAAAAAGTATACAAATTGATTAAAAATCAAAATTGGCTGGATACACTAAAATCCTGCCAGCAACTTTCGGGTTTATTGAAAAGCAAGGCAAGATTGATGGCAATAGAATTTTGCGATACAAACCTGTTTGAACTTGAAAAAATAATTACAAAAGCAGGAATAATTGCAGATTCACAAACAAATAAATTGCAAGAGCAAGAACTGAAAAACCTTGCTATGCTTTCAGATATTGTTTCAGCGTTTGTTGAAGAAATGCAAGACACAGCTCTAATTCTACCGCAAACAAGACTCCCGAAAGCCTCTGAACTTGTAGTTGATAATAATGTTGTCAAAGATATAACAACCTATGATGACAAAGGTCAACCGATTAAAAACAGAGTCGTTTTTCTGAAACCTGATTTAATGCTGGATAAATACGGGTTTGAAAAAGGATTAAATTCAAATGACTTAAATTTGCTTGTTCATGCATTTTCTTATGAAGAACAATTTTCGGCGCTTCCTGTGTTGGCAGACATCGACTCTGATGCGGTGCTAAGTACTTCGTATGTAAATTATATGAAACAGAATTATCATGTATTCAGAAATCAGGGATTTATCCTATACTCTACTGCAAGCAATATACTTTGCGGAGCAAATCATGATTTCGGTTCCGGATATCAGAAAAATGTTGGAGATGTCCGATATGAATATCTGTTTGATGCACCGAGAAAAGAAATCCGGCACTATGTCTCCAATGCGTTAAAAGCAAATTTGAATTGTGACAACAAAGTATATAGACAAATAGTAAATAGTTTTTCTGACGAATCAATCGGTAAAATAGAAAAAGATAATCCTAAAATAGCGGAAGCAATAAGAAAGTTTATTGAAAATGCAGATATAAAACACCGTAGTTTTAACAGAAATTACAATGAATATCTCATTACAAAACCGCAGATTCAAGGCGTTTTTTATCAGGGAAAGAATACAGCAAAAAAGGCTGTAAAGCTTAAAGATATCCCTGTATTTCTGCGAAAATATGCACAGGATAATGATTTACCGGTTATATATTTTGGTGAATAAAAATTTTATAAACTTCTTGCTAAAAGCTGTATTTTATGTACAATGAGGGTATGTGTAGAAAATGGTCCTTTTGAGATGGAAAAAGAGGACAAGGGAGAAAAAAGATGGCTAACTTAGAAAAATGGTCTGGTTTGCTAAAAGGAGCTACACTTGGTGTATTTTCTATGCTTTTAGCAGCCAACTCGGCATTTGCCGGGGAAGCCGATTTGGTCGTCCCAAATCTGGCAAGCGACCCGAACAGCTTTAATCTGCTGTTAGTCGGCATCGCTATTTCCGTTTTGGGCTTGATTTTTGGCTTGATAGAATTTATCAAAGTCAAAAATTACAAAGTTCATTCAGCAATGGCTGAAATCGGAAACACTATTTTTGAAACTTGCAAAACTTACCTTATTCAACAGGGTAAATTTTTGCTCGGTTTGGAAATCCTGATTGGTCTTTGTATTGCATTCTACTTCGGCGGATTGCAGCATATGGGACTTAAAGGAGTATTGATTATTCTGGCTTGGTCAGTAATCGGTATTTTGGGTTCTTACGGTGTAGCATGGTTCGGTATCAGAATGAACACTCTTGCTAACGCAAGAACAGCATTTGCTTCACTCGAAGGCAATCCTTTAAAAGTTTTGAACATTCCGTTGAAAGCCGGTATGAGTATCGGTGTATTGCTCGTCAGTGTTGAGCTTATTATGATGCTTATTATCCTGTTGTTTGTTCCCGGTGAACTCGCAGGTGCTTGCTTTATCGGTTTTGCTATCGGTGAATCTCTTGGTGCTTCAGCACTTCGTGTTGCCGGTGGTATTTTCACAAAAATCGCAGATATCGGTTCTGACTTGATGAAAATTCAATTCAAAATCAAAGAAGACGACCCGAGAAACCCCGGTGTTATTGCAGACTGTACAGGTGACAACGCCGGTGACTCTATCGGACCGACAGCTGACGGTTTTGAAACATACGGTGTAACAGGTGTCGCACTTGTTTCATTTATTCTTTTGGGCGTATTGCCTGATTATCAAATTCAATTGTTAACTTGGATCTTCACAATGAGATTCTTGATGATTGTTACTTCAGTAGTTGCTTACTGGATTAACACAGGTTTGACACAAGCTCTGTTCGGCAAAGCTGAAAAGCTTGATTTTGAAAAACCTTTGACAAACCTCGTCTGGTTGACTTCCGTATTGTCAATTGCAATGACTTTTGGTGTATCAAAATGGTTATTGTCATCAATGGGAGAAAACCTCTGGTGGGTATTAGCAGGTATCATTTCTTGCGGTACTTTAGGTGCTGCTTTGATTCCTGAATTTACAAAAATATTCACAAGCCCGAATGCTATTCACACAAAAGAAGTTGTTACAGCTTCACGTGAAGGCGGATCATCTTTGACAATCCTGTCAGGTATTGTTTCAGGTAACTTCTCAGGCTTCTGGATTGGTATGGTAATCGTATTCTTGATGGGATTGTCATACTTCTTCAGCACAATGATTCCTGAAACAGTAATGATATACGCTTCTGTATTTGCATTTGGTCTTGTTGCATTCGGTTTCCTCGGTATGGGACCTGTTACAATCGCTGTTGACAGCTACGGTCCTGTTACCGACAACGCTCAATCCGTATACGAACTTTCTTTGATTGAAGAAAGAGAAGGCGTTGCCGAAGAAATCGAAAAAGACTTCGGTTTCAAACCGAACTTTGAAGTTGCAAAAGCTCAGCTCGAAGAAAACGACGGCGCAGGCAACACATTCAAAGCAACATCAAAACCGGTACTTATCGGTACAGCTGTTGTTGGTGCCACAACAATGATTTTCTCATTGATTCTGGTTATCAAAAATACACTCGGTATTCAGCCGGAAGCTGTATTGAACGTACTTAACCCATACACATTGCTCGGTTTCTTGGCCGGCGGTGCTGTAATTTACTGGTTCTCAGGTGCTTCTATGCAGGCTGTTACAACAGGTGCATACAGAGCAGTTGAATACATCAAAAATCACATCAAACTCGATGATGAAAGCGTAAAAACAGCAAATGTTTCAAACTCAAAAGAAGTTGTTAAAATCTGTACTCAATACGCTCAAAAGGGTATGATAAACATCTTCATCGCATTGTTTGCATTTGCTCTTGCATTTGCTTGCCTTTCAGCTCCGGCTTGCAAGACTGTTGCTCCTGTAGCATTCTTTGTAAGCTACCTGATTGCAATTGCCGTATTCGGTCTTTTCCAGGCTGTATTTATGGCTAACGCAGGCGGTTGCTGGGATAACGCTAAGAAAATCGTTGAATGTGACCTTTGCGAAAAAGGCACACCTCTTCACGATGCTACAGTAGTTGGCGACACAGTAGGTGACCCGTTCAAAGATACTTCTTCAGTAGCTATGAACCCGATTATCAAATTCACTACACTGTTTGGTCTGCTGGCTATGGAAATCTCTATCAATGAATCATTCAGACAAGTTGCTCCTATTGCCGGTGTAATCTTCCTGATTATCGCATTGATCTTTGTATGGAGATCATTCTATGCAATGAGAATTCCTCAAAAAACTGATAATGAATAATAAAAAGTTCATTATAAAGTTAAAGCCCTTTGATTATACAATCAAAGGGCTTTTTATATATGACATTGTGTGATTATTTTTGATTTTCCTTTTCTATTAACAAATCGTAAATTTGAAGCAGTCTTTTTATCCAAAAATACTTCGGGTCAACATGAGTAACATACTCAGCGGTTTCTTTACCGTTGTTTAACAGAACAAATTTGTCCTGAGCAAATTTTTCTTTGTCTTTGTTCGGTATATATCTGACTGTATGAGTTTTGTCATCTTGTGTTTGTCTTTCAAACAGTATTTGAAGCGGAAGTGAATCCAAACCCTCAAACTGAGCTTTAAATGATACCTGCATTTTGTCCTCTCCTGAGTTGCGTGCTTTATTCAAAAAATCAAAAAAATATTTTTTGTTATTTGTATTTTGATTTGTAAAGAAATATTAAAAAAGTGATATGACATGGTTATAAAAAATTAACCATGGGGAATATACATGGTAGAGGAAATAAAAAAGATTTTTAAATTTCTCTCTCTAATTCCTCTCTCTAATATGTGGTAAAGTTTAACCGGCGTGAGTCGGTTTTTTTTTGTCAAAAATTTATCCGGAACTATCCTATGTCACATTTGCCGCAAATAAAGAGACAGACGGCAGAGTTTTGTCACGAACTTTCCTCGGACATTTATTATTCAAAGTTTTGATATTTGCCAAGGGGGTACATAATATTTGAAATATTAATTTTTTGTTTATTTTTTAATTTTTTTTTGAATTAGATGCTATAAATTATATAGAAAATGAAAGTGTGACATAGAATATTATAATCAAAGGAGAGATAAAAACTATGGCAAAAACAATTGGTATTGACTTAGGGACTACAAACTCCGTTGTTGCAGTTATGGAAGGCGGAAAGCCGACCGTTATTGCTAACGCAGAAGGTTCGAGAACAACCCCGTCAATAGTAGGATTTTCAAAAACAGGTGAAAAACTTGTAGGTCAGCTGGCAAAACGTCAGGCAATCTTAAACCCTGACAAAACCATTATTTCTATTAAAAGAGAAATGGGTACTGACTACAAAAAGAATATAGACGGCAAAGACTATACTCCGCAAGAAATTTCGGCAATGATTTTGAGAAAACTTGCCGATGATGCTTCCGCATACCTCGGAGAAAAAGTTACTTCCGCCGTAATCACTGTTCCTGCATATTTTAACGATGCTCAAAGACAGGCAACAAAAGATGCAGGACGTATCGCAGGTTTGGATGTATTGCGTATCGTAAACGAACCGACTGCTGCAGCTCTTGCTTACGGTCTTGAAAAAGATAAGAGCGAAAAAGTTCTTGTATTCGACCTGGGCGGCGGTACTTTCGATGTATCTGTACTTGAAATAGGCGACGGCGTTCACGAAGTACTTTCTACATCAGGTGATACTCACTTAGGTGGTGATGACTTTGACCAGAAGATTATGGACTGGTTGATTGACGAATTCAAAAAACAAGAAGGCATTGACCTCAAAAATGACAAACAGGCTATGCAGCGTTTGAAAGAAGCAGCTGAAAAAGCAAAATGCGAATTGTCTTCTGTTGTTGAAACAAACATCAACCTCCCGTTCATCACAGCTGATGCAAACGGACCAAAACACCTTGATATGCAACTGACAAGAGCAAAATTTGAAGAATTGTCTCATGATTTGCTTGAAAGATGCAAAAAGCCTGTAGCAGATGCTTTGCAAGAAGCCGGACTTTCAAAAGGCGATATAGATGAAGTCGTATTGGTCGGCGGTTCAACCCGTATTCCTGCTGTTCAGGCACTTGTAAAAGAATATACAGGCAAAGAACCGAACCAGTCAGTTAACCCTGATGAAGTTGTTGCAGTAGGTGCTGCTATTCAGGCAGGTGTACTGGCAGGTGAAGTCAAAGACATCGTTTTGTTGGATGTTACGCCATTGACACTCGGTATTGAAACACTGGGTGGTGTAATGACTCCGTTGGTTCCGAGAAACACTACTATTCCTGTTTCAAAATCACAGGTATTCTCAACGGCAGAAAACAATCAGACAGCCGTTGATGTTCATGTACTTCAAGGTGAAAGACCGATGGCAAAAGACAACAAGTCATTAGGTATGTTCAGACTTGACGGTATTCCGCCGGCAATGAGAGGATTGCCGCAAATCGAAGTTACTTTCGATATCGATGCAAACGGTATTGTTAACGTATCTGCAAAAGATAAAGCAACAAATAAAGAACAAAAAATTACTATCACAAACTCTTCAAACCTTTCTGAAGCTGATATTGACAGAATGGTCAAAGAGGCAGAAGCAAATGCAGAAGCCGATAAAAAACATAAAGAAGAAGCTGAAATCAAAAATAATGCAAACAGCTTGATAGCTTCTGCTGAAAGAATAGTAAAAGACTTCGAAGGCAAAATCTCAGATTCTGACAAATCAAAACTCGAAGAACAGAGAAAAGCTCTTGAAGAAGCATTAAAGACCAATAAGCCTGCTGATGAAATCAAAAAAATGTCAGAAGATTTGCAGCAGACGATGTACGGTATATCTCAGGCAGCATACTCACAGGTTCAGCAAGAATCTCAAGCAGCCGGTGCTGACGGCAATGCTTCAAATGACACAAACGATTCATCAAACTCAGGTTCTGATGACGATGTAATCGATGCCGAATATACTAAAGAGTAACGGATTAGATTTGCCACACCGGCATTATTAATACAAAAAAATTCACTTACCCTAATATTAAAGCCCTCAAGAAATTGAGGGCTTTTTATTTGGTATATTTTATTAAAAGAAAAAGAGGTATTTGCTACCTCTTTTCTTTTTGTATTGAATTTGTTGATTTATACTTCTACGTATTCTCTTAAGCGTTTGCTTCTGTTTGGATGTCTGAGTTTTCTCAAAGCTTTTGCTTCAATCTGTCTGATACGTTCACGTGTAACGCCGAACAGCTGACCAACTTCTTCGAGTGTTCTTTGTCTGCCGTCATCCATACCAAAACGCAGTCTCAGAACATCTCTTTCTCGGGGAGAAAGTCCGCTCAACACTTCTGCAAGGTCCTCTCTCAAAAGTTCATGAGCAACCGTTTTGACAGGCGCATCAGCATCTTTGTCTTCAATGAAATCGCCGAGTCTTGAGTCTTCTTCTTTACCGATAGGTGTTTCCAAAGAAAGCGGCTCTTGAGCAACTTTGATGATTTCTCTGAGTTTTGATATAGAAATATTCATCTCTTGAGCAAGTTCTTCTTCTGTCGGTTTTCTTGAAAGCTCTTGAGCGAGTTTTCTTGTGACTTTTTTCAATTTGTTGATAGTTTCAACCATGTGAACGGGGATACGGATTGTACGTGCCTGATCAGCAATTGCTCTTGTGATAGCCTGACGAATCCACCAGGTAGCATATGTAGAGAACTTGTATCCTCTTTCGTGGTCAAACTTTTCTGCTGCTCTTATAAGACCGAGGTTTCCTTCCTGAATCAAATCAAGGAACAACATACCTCTGCCTACATATTTTTTGGCAATAGAAACAACCAGTCTCAAGTTTGCCTGAACAAGTTTTCTTTTTGCTACAGCACCGACATTTCCGCCTTGAATAATTTTTCTGGCAAGGTCAATTTCTTCATCAGCGGTCAAAAGTTTAATACGTCCGATTTCTCTAAGGTACATTCTAACGGGGTCATCCAGAGAAACGCCTCTGGGTACTGCAAGTTGCTGTTCTTCGTCAGAATCTTCCATATCGTCTGAAGGTTGCATATAAATTTCATCAGCAGCTACTGAACCTGATTTTCCTATAATGACGTCTATACTGTCTGTAGTAATTGTTTCGGGCTCGCTGAATAAATCATCACCGGCAGTATCATCTGTTTGAAGATCATCTTCATCAATCATACTAACGAGTGATTTGTCTGACATTCTTTTTCTGCTCATTAATTGTCTCCAGTTCTTAGCTTGTTTTTTATATTTTCTCTTAATTGCATTTGTATTTGGATTGCTTGAATTTCATCATCATTGAGGTTTTTGTATTGAGACCGTAAATGATTTTGAGCTTCTTTTTCTTTAAAAGCCGCTATTTTAGCAATGTTTTCATTAATAGCATTTTTAAAATCTTTCTCCGACAAATCTTTGAAACTGTCGGAAAGATATATCAAATCTGTAATTATCTCTTTGACTTCATAGTCCTCGGCAAATTCTGTGTACAGGGTTTCTATCAATTCCTTAACATTATTTACCCGTTGAGACAATTTGTCAATTGTATTTTTTACAATTATTAACTTATCGTTTGTATATTCAACATCCTTTAAAAAGCTGTTTAATGTTTGAATGCTGTAGGGGCTTTCGTCTATTAAATACATCGACAATAAATTTTTTTGCGCTTTTTCCGAAATATTTAAAGATTTCTTTACAATCGGAGCAGTATTCTTTTCTACTCTGACAGGAGGCAAAAAAGTGTTTGAAAAACCCTTTTTTAGTTCCTGCCGGATTGAGTTTTCCGTAACATCCAGACTCTGTGCAACTATTTTCACATACTCATCTCTGACAATATTGTTGTTTATTTCAGAAAGATAGGGAATAAGTTCTTTTACGAGACCACTTTTTTCTACCGGTGACATATCGGGTGTTTTTGCAGAAAGAATGCTGTTTATTTGAAAATCAACAAGCAGCGGTGCGCTGTCGAGAATTTCCTGATACGCATCCGAGCCGTGTTCTCTGATAAATTCATCAGGATCTTTGCCCTCCGGAGGCACAACTACTCTCAGTTCACAGGAGTATCTGTCATTGCTTTTTGAAACGGAAGAAAAGCTTTCATCAAACTGTTTTATGTTTCCGAGTCCGGAGAACGCCTCTTTAATAATTTCTGCACCTCTTTTTGTTGCGTTTTGTCCTGCTTTATCAGTATCAAAAGCAAGATAAATTTTTCGAGAAGGTGTGTATCTGGAAATAAGCTTTACATGGCTCTCCGTTAACGCTGTTCCGCAGGCACCTACCGCATTTTTTACACCGTTGACCTGTGCGGAAATCACATCAAAATACCCCTCCATAATAACAATGGAATCTTTTTCTTTTATTGCATCTTTTGCCTGATACAATCCGTAGAGTATATTGCTTTTGTTGTAGACAAGAGTATCGGGAGAGTTTAGATATTTCGGATTTTGTCCTGATTCAATCGCTCGGGCGCCAAAGGCAACAATATTTCCTTTTTCATCAAAGATGGGGATAGTTATTCTGTTTCTGAATCTGTCTATATATCCCCTGTTATTTTCTCTTTTTGAAACAAGTCCCGCTTTATCCAGAATTTCTTCGGAGTATTTTACTTTTAAATGTTTTTGAAGTTCATCGTATGAATTGGGAGCAAAACCGAGTTTGTAAGTCTCTATATTCTCATCCGTAATACCTCTTGATGCCAGATACTGATATGCAGCAGATGATTTGTTGTTCAAAAGAGAAGATTTAAAAAACTCGGCTGTGTCTTTAAGGCAGCTGTATAATTTTGTTTTCAAATCTTTGTTGTCGTTTGATTTTTCAAAAGTCGAAGGAAGTTCGATACCTAAAAGTTCGGCTTGCTCTTTTACAACCTCGTGAAAGCTTTGATTGTTGATTTTCATCAAAAAGCTCAAGACATCGCCGCCTTCTCCGCAGCCAAAGCATTTGTAAAACTGTTTTGCAGGATTTACGCTGAATGACGGTGTTTTTTCATTGTGAAAGGGACAGCAGCCCCAGTAGTTTGCTCCTGATTTCTTTAAGATTACATATTTTGAGACAACATCAACAATGTCTAATTTGTCTTTTATCTGAGAGACGACGTCTTGATAAGTTATTCCATTCATTTCAATCGATATTATAACACAATAATATATTGAAAAAATTTAATAATAATTTATCAATTTTGTTTTCAAAATTGTCAAAATATTTTCTTCTAATATAATTAAGGAATGGAAAGAATAGAATTAAAAATACAAAAAATCGATGAAAATGCACAAATTCCTCAATACCAGACAGAAGGTGCGGCAGGAATGGATTTGTGTGCATGTTTAAAAGAACCTATTACGCTAAAACCGCTTGAAAGAAAATTAATTCCGACAGGGTTCAAGATGGAACTTCCTCACGGATATGAAGCACAGGTCAGACCAAGATCAGGCATGTCTATCAAGCACGGTATCACGCTCGTAAACTGTGTAGGAACAATTGATGAAGACTACAGAGGAGAAGTTTGCGTTCCCGCAATCAATCTTTCAAATGAAGCGTTTACGATTAATACCGGCGACAGAATTGCTCAGATGGTAATTGCACCTGTAACCAAGGCAGATATAAGTGTTGTATCTGAACTTTCTGACACACAAAGAGGTGCCGGCGGATTTGGTTCTACCGGAAAAAACTAAGGACTCTTGTTTTATGAAAAAGAAACTTGCTGTTTTTGATTTTGACTCGACTCTTATGGATGGCGAGACAATTGAAATTATTGCAGGCGAAATTGGTTTGCAAAAGGAAGTTTCTGAAATCACAAGACAGGCAATGGAAGGTGAACTGGATTTTTTTGACAGTCTGACTTACCGTGTTTCTGTTTTAAAAGGTATAGAAGAAAAAAGAGTTAATGAAATATGTCACAATCTGCCATATATGCAGGGAGCAAAAGAAACAATTTCCGAATTAAAAAAGCACGGTTATTCCGTAGTTTGTTTTTCAGGCGGTTTTAAAAATGCAACTGAACATGCAAAGAATATTCTCGGCTATGATGTCGATTTCTCAAATATCCTGCATGTAAAAAACGGGCTTTTAACAGGACATGCCGGCGGTGAGATGATGTTTTCCGACAGTAAAGGCAGAATGCTGAAAAAACTGCAAACATTGCTTGATATTACGCCTGAAAATACAATTGCTGTAGGTGACGGAGCAAATGATTTGAGTATGTTCAAGTTTGCCGGCACAAGGGTTGCCTTTTGCGCAAAGCCTGTTGTAAAAGAAAACGCAACAATCTGTATTGACCAAAAAGATTTGAGACTTATATTGGATAAAATTTTGTAAAAAATAGCGGGACAGTTTGTCCCGCTTTGAGTTTTAAAGGAAAAGGAGTTAGTTAGTTAGTTAGTTTATATTAAGCATTTTCTGCAGCTGTTTGTGCCGCAGGCGCCGCTGTCGTAGCAGTGTTTTTCGCAGCAGCGGGAATTGCAGATGTATCCGTTCTGCTATACAACTCAACCGGTTTTTTTCCGGAATAATCATAGATTTTAGATGTCGTTGTAACAGTATTGCCTTTTCTTGTATAAACATTCACAAGGCTTTGATCCAGTCTGGATTTTGAATTCTTTGTCGGAACTGTCATTCTTCCGACAACATTTTTTGTAACATTTCCGTCTTTGTCATAAAAGACCGTATATCTTTCATGTTTTTGGAAATCATGGATAATCTCCGCATGTTTATGTCCGTCTTTATCAAAATGTGTTTTTACTGATTTTATCAGTACATTACCTTTTTCACCTTTTTTGCTGATTAATTCAGTTGTAAGTTTTCCGCCGTCTTTTGTAGCTTTTTCCAGCTTTTGAACCAGCGGTTTCATATTCTGGTGTCTGATTATACCGTATGTAAGAACACCGAGTGTTGCCAGCGATAAAATTATATCGGTCGGAATCTTTCTTTTTTGCGGCTCTACATAGGGCTCAGCCTGTATCATTCCGACAGGTACCGATGCTATCGGCTGATTGTTTTCCTGGATTTGATACGGTGCTACGTTTGTAGTATTTGTTGCGCTGCCAATTCCGTTAACTGCCATAATACCTACCTTTCCTTCTAACTGAATACTCTTATATATTATTAAAAACATTTAGTTTTCATAAATTGCCTAAAAAATAAAAATCTGTAAAGGCTTATGCACAAACAGTTTTCAGGATTTTAAAAACAGATACGGGCATGCCGATTTTTATTCATACAAAAATTGGCATGGTCTCAAACACAAGTATATCTTTAAAAATCCGGTTTTTAAAAAAGCATGCCGGAATTTAATTTACAAATACGGGCATGCCCTGTAATATTTGCACTGCTTGCACTTGTCTGTTTTGTTACAGTAAAAACTCGGATTATTGTTTATTTTGTTAATAATTTCCAGTATTTGCGCTTTGTAGTTTGTATAAAGCTCTTCATCAAAATGTATTTTGACAAGACTTCCCGCATTCAAGTCCATATAATACAATGACAGCTGTTTGGGTTCTTTTATATAGTTTTTGGCTTTTAAAATTTCATACATGCACACAAGGTAAAATGTTGTTTGAAATTTTACACTTTCAGGACTGAAGGTTTCACCTGTCTTCCAGTCAAGAATAATATAATTCCCATTTGATTCAAACAGAGCATCTATTCTTCCTGTCATCCAATACCCGCCTATACGGACATTAAAAGAGTATTCGCTATCAACGTAATTGAGACTTTGAAGTTCACTGTTCTTAAAGTTGTGCCAGAGTAGTTTTTCCGGTTGGGAGAGAGATTCCACAAGCTTTGTAACATCCATGCCTTTAAGATAAAAATTGACGAGATTGTGAATATTTGTACCTGTTTTTGAAGCTTTTTGTGTTTGTATCTTCTCAACCACGTGCACTTTGTCTATATAGCAGAGTTTGTATTTCTGCGGACATTCGTCATACATTTGTAATTTTGCGAGTGTATATGTTTGCGGTTTGTCTTTATTTAACATTTTGCGCCTCTAAAAGCTCTGTCAGCTTTTCAAAAAGAACTGACGGTTCTGCTTTTGAATTTTTCCTGTATTTCTGTGCACATGTAATGAACAGTCTTTTGCGTGCTCTTGTTATTGCTACGTATATAAGACGAAGATTTTCTTCCAGTTGAAACAGTTTTTGGCTTTCTTCATCTTTTTTCCTGTAGTTTAAGTTTAATGCTTTCACCGCTTCTTGAAACCGTTCTTTTGATTTAATTTTTATTTTATTTTTATCGAGATGCAGCATATCTTCGCTAAAGTTTGGAATAAAAACATAATCAAACTCATCGCCTTTTGACTTGTGAAATGTCATTATCTGAATAGAACCGCCTGTTTTGCAGGAGGTTTCTTCTTGCGGTGTAAAAAACTTAAACTTTGAACCTGCAGGTCTTTGGGCTGCCTGCTCAATTTTTTCAATCATTGCTTCTCTTTGCGGGTATTGGGTTTCAAAGACTTTGAACAGCTGGGCGCAAAGATATACGTTCGATTTTTCAATTTCTGAATTGTAATAATAACTCCCTGCTTTTTGAGCAAACTCCTCGGTTTCGAGAGAAGAATTTTCAAGCCAGTATGTCAAATCCCATAGCAGTTTGGATAGTGTTTCGCCTGGTATTTCATCCTGTTTTTGCAGAACAAACGGTGTTTTTAGTCCGTTCAGGTATTCTATATCTTTTTGCGATATATTCAAAAGTTTTTGTTCTTTAAGCACTTTTGCCGTTTCAATGACAGTTTCATTCCTCCAGGGATGTGTACAGAATTTCAGAAGTGAAAATATCAAAACAAAAGCAGGCTGCCTGTTTAACACATCACTTCTTGTAACTACGTTGTAGCCGAAGTTTGCAAAATAGTTTGAATACTCGTCAATTTGATAGTTGTTTCGAAGCAGTATTGCAATTGAAGCATCAGGCTCAGCAGAAAATACTTTTCTGATTTGCTCAAGCAGATAAGAGCGTTCCTGATTGTAATTTTCGAATATAGCACATTTGAGAGCATTTTTGTTTTTAGGGTTTTTGCCTTCGACTTCTTTCATTTTTATATCGAAAAACGCATTCTGAAAATCAGGTTCTTTCTTTGAAGTTTCAACAAGACTGTTTGCCAAATTATAAATATCTTTTGCGCATCTTTGAGAATAATCCATTGTTACATTTTTTGAGTTTTTGACAAAGTTTTTGAACCCGTCTAAATCGGTATTTGTAAAAGTTGTTGTTATAGACTGATTTATGTCTCCGCAGCGAATCAAATTTTTGTGTTTGGCACTGAGAATATTCAAAAGCTCCTGCTGAATTACGGAAGAGTCCTGTGCCTCGTCTTCTATAATATATTTGCAAATATTCCGGTAGTACTGTGCTATCTGCGGGTTCTGTTTTAATATTTGCACGCTGTACAAAAGCATATCGTCATAATCGATTATGTTTCTGTTTTTCAGATACAAATTGTATGTGTGATAAAATTTTATAAATTTTTGAAGCTCTTTGTCTTTTGTATACGCTATTTTTTCCGTATTCGAAAGTTTTAATGAAGTAATTGCACTTTGATATTTGTCAAAGTCCTCCTGCGAAATATTGAGTTTTGAGAGCAATTCTCTTATGATTTTTTGTCTCCGGTTGTCATCGCAGATTTCAAAATCTTCGTCCAGACCTGCTTTTACAAAGTTTGAATTCTCTTTCAAAATACGAAGAGCAAGCCCGTGAATTGTTGAAATATTTGGCAGCTTCTCAAGAGACGGGCAGGCGGATTTAATTCTTTCCCTAAAGTTTCTCGCTGCAGATTCCATGTATGTTACAACAAATATATTTTCGCTTTTTATACCCTGTTCCAGCATTTTTATAATCAGTGCAAGCAGAATTGTTGTTTTTCCCGCACCCGGAACTGCCGTCACAGCCATTTTACCTTGGTTGTATTCAAGAACAGGTTTTTGATCTTGTCTCGGAATAAAAGAGAAATTAAAATCAATTGACAGTTGTTCTGCTTCCGTATCTGTAATAAATTCGCTCAAACCGCCGATATTTTCGTTGCCCAGAGAATCATATATACAAGAGAAAGCAAGTATTTTTTCCGAGACAAGAAGAGAGAGTTTTCTGAGCATTTTTTGTATTTTTAGTTTGGAAAGGTCAATGTTGTCTTCATAGGTAAAGGTTTCTTTGTCCCAGGATTTTTGAAACACCCACGCATTATAGAGTGTACCGAAATCGTCTTTTACCCACTGAGAAGAACCCGAATCCAGCCATATCTGGTATTTCGTTTTTATAGAAAAGTCTATGATTTTTTGCGCCGTTGCTATAATAACCTCGCCTTCTCTGATTTCCGGTGCGGAAGACGGATTTTCGGAGATGATAGAGTTTTCTATCTGGGTAATTACGGAATTTTGAAAAGTTCTGTTTTTTGAAAGTTTTTCAAAAACCTCCTCAAAATCTGAAACTTGTTTTATAAAAAAGTTCAGCTTTTCACAATCTGTTTGTCTTTCATCAATATTTAAAACATCGCTATATATAACAGATATTTTTTCCCTGAGTGTCATATTTTTGTCTTTTATTTTTTCAACGACTTCAATCAGTTTTTTGAGTTTGTTGTTATATATTTCGCTGCCAAGATCGACAAATTCAAAAACTCCTTTTTGTTTATAATTTTCAACAAATTTCAAGCAATATTTGAGTGGAATATTGAGCATCTCATTCAAAAGCGGACGAACTGTGTATATGTCTTCTTTTGATTCAAGCGACAGTTTTAGAAGAGTTATGATATTTTTCACAGTCTTGTCAGAAGAAAGTTTTTCGCTTCCCGAGAGAAACCGGTACCCGATTTCTGCAGGTTCAAATTTTTCTTTTACGCTGAATTTTAGAGATTTATCAATCTCGGGAGTTATTATACATATATCATGCGCTTTTACTCCGGACGAAATCAGATTTTGAACTCTTTCCAGTGCTTTTTCTATCATTTCAAGCCGTCTTACAAAAGACAAAATCTCATCAGGTTTTTTGCCGGTTTTACGTTCGTCAAGATTTTTTATTTCCTCTTTTTCAAAGAACCGTTCCAGCTTGTCTATTGTTTTTGTATCCGTATTTAAAAAGCCCAGTCTTGAAGAACCGTATCTGTCGTATCCGATAAAAACCTCTTTTAACTGCGGTTTGATATACTTTAGAAAATCGAATTCCGCAGGTGTAATTTCATCCGCATCATCAAGGAAAAGATATTTTGTATCTTTAAAACAGTCAAAATTTTTGTATAAATATTTAAAAACACTGACCTGCCTGATGTAATCAAAACAGCGGTATTCTATTGTACGCTTTTTAAAAATATCTATTGCAGTTTTTGCATCCGCCGCAAAAACTTCGTTCAGAATTTTTGAGCGCATTTCTACATCATTGTCTGAAAGATTGTTGTTTACAATAAGAGAATTTCGCCTGAACATCTGGTGAATAAGATTAATTTTTGAATTGTAATCTTTAAATCCCGCTTCTTTTATTGCGTGTTTAAAAAAGAACTGCGAAATTTCAAGTCCGGTTAAATGAGGATTTACGGAAGTTTGTCCTGTCTTTATCGTATTTTCAATCAAGGGCCAGTTGTTTTGAATTGTGTTATAGCAAAGCCCGTTAAACGTAAAAATCTGAGGATTTTCAAAATGATTTATGCTCAAACGGCTCTTTACTTCATTTACAAAAAAGTCTTTTTTGTATGAATTTTGCACAAGAACAAGTATTTCTCCCGCCGGTATGCCCGAATTCAGCATATCGCAGTATTCATTTATCAGCATGTTTGTTCTGTTTGTTTGTGATGAACCCTGTATCAGCATTTTTCTCTCCGTATCGATTTTACCATTATTGTTGTTTTGAGACGAAATGTGTAACATATTTCACATGCTTTTTTCCGTGTTGTAAAATTATGAAAGTGGATTAGGGTAGGAGAATAGAGATGGAATTGGATATAATAAAACAAACGGATCCGGAAGTAGCAGAGGCTATTGCAAAAGAACTTGAAAGACAACAAAATACAATCGAATTGATTGCAAGTGAAAATTTTACATCTCCGGCTGTTATGGCAGCCTGCGGCTCTGTTCTTACAAACAAATATGCCGAAGGAAAACCTCACAAAAGATTTTATAACGGGTGTGAGAATGTCGATGTTATAGAAGAACTGGCACAGGAGCGCTGCAAAAAACTCTTTGGCGTGGAACATGCCAATGTTCAGCCGCACAGCGGTGCTCAGGCAAATATGGCAGTATTTTTGTATGCATTAAAAATGGGTGATACCGTATTGAGTATGGATTTGTCTAACGGCGGTCACCTCTCTCACGGTTCTCCTGTTAACTTTTCCGGAATGAATTACAATATTGTAAGCTACGGTGTGAATGAAGACGGCTGTATTGACTACGATGAAGTGGAAAGACTTGCAAAAGAATGCAAACCCAAAATGATTATTGCAGGGGCAAGCAATTACTCAAAAATCATTGATTTTAAACGTTTCAGGGAGATTGCCGACTCGGTCGGCGCATATTTGATGGCAGACATTGCGCATATTGCAGCACTGGTTGCAGGCGGTGTGCACCCTTCTCCTGCAGGATATGCCCACTTTATTACAACTACGACACACAAAACACTCAGAGGTCCGAGAGGCGGAATCATCATGTGCGATGCGGAGCACGCTGCAGGCATAGACAAAGCCGTTTTCCCAGGTATGCAAGGCGGTCCTTTGGAACACATAATTGCAGGCAAAGCTATTGCTTTGAAAGAAGCTCTTGAACCTTCCTTCAAAGAATATGCCGCTCAGATTGTAAAAAATGCAAAAGCACTGGCAAACGGATTGATTGATGAAGGTATGGATATTGTCGGCGGATGCACCGAAAATCACCTTATGACACTTGACCTTCGCAGACTTAACAAAACCGGTAAGGATATTGCAAACGTTCTGGAAAAAGTTGGTATTACGGCAAATAAAAATACCGTACCGAATGACCCGCAAAGCCCCTTTGTAACAAGCGGTGTCAGACTCGGAGCGGCTGCAGTAACAACAAGAGGTTTCAAAGAAGAAGATATGGCGGAAGTTGCAAAAATTATTGCAGGTGCAGTTATTGCATCTGACAACGAAATTGCTCTTTCAAATCTGAGAGAACGTTCTTTGAAACTCTGCAAAAAATATCCGTTGTACCCGAATATGTAAAGGATAAAAAATGATATCACTAAAACTTTCCGATGCTCATATATTAGGCGCAATAATGTCATATCTTCTCGGATTTTTCATTATGCCCTTTGTCATATATTTTGCCAAGAAAAACAATCTGGTAGACAAACCGAATGAACGAAAAATACACCATGGTCCCATAGCAAGACTCGGCGGTATTGCTATCTGGTCAAGCGCAATGCTTACGTTTTTGCTGCTGGTTATATTAAGCTATTATCCATACGGAAAGTTACTTTCAGGGATTCTTCTGGGAAGTTCCTTGATGTTTTTGCTCGGACTGGTTGATGATGTTTACGGTTTGAACGCAAAATTCAAATTGATGATACAGATTGCAGTTGCCTCGATTGTTTTCTTCCTCGGAATAAGCGTTGATACGATATACAATCCGTTCGGAGAACCTATACATCTGGGAATTGTCGTTTCATATATAGTCACAATATTGTGGATTGTCGGTATCAGCAATGCTTTGAATTTTATTGACGGTGTGGACGGTCTTGCAGGTTCAATTGTGACTATTAGTGCAGTTACTCTCGGACTTACCGCAGTGGCTATGACACCGACAAATGCAATCAGTGCACTCATTGCATTTATTCTTGCCGGTTCTATGCTTGCATTTTTGACATACAATTTTCATCCGGCAAAAATTTTTATGGGGGATTCCGGTGCATTGTTCGCAGGGTTCCTGCTTGCAACTCTTTCGATTACGGGGGTTATGAAATCAGCCGCTTTGACAATGTTTGTACCGTTTTTCATTCTGTCGGTCCCGATTATTGATATCACCTTTTCTTCCCTTCGAAGAATAGCAAAAGGGGTTTCGCCCTTCACGCCTGATGCAGAACATTTACATCACAAACTGCTGCACAGAGGTTTTTCACAAAATCAAACAGTGCTGATACTTGCTTCCATTGCAACAATTTCCGGAGCAATAGCAAGTTTTCTTGTCGGTGCTTCTTTAAAATTCTTTATGTATGCGGTTTTGATTTCCGTGATTATGCTTGTTTTGAGCTATCTGGCAAGCAAAAATAAAGATTAGGATTTAACTTTTAACTAAGATTCTCTATTTTGTCCTGCTTGCGAGATTGTTCAGAATATCCTGCGGTGTAATATTGTGCATTGCCATAAACGTAAGCATAAAGTATGTCAAATCAGCAGCTTCCCATTCAAGTCCGTCGCCTTTTTCAAAGTTTACGGATTCAAATGCTTCTTCCATAATTTTTCTTTTTAAGTAAAATTCATCATTGAAAAGTTTTGTCGTAAACGAGTTGTCAGGAAGAAGTCTTTTTCTGTCCAAAAGCAAATTATACAATTCATTTATAGAAAACTCTTTGTCGCCAAAACAGGAATATCGCCCGAGGTGGCAGGCATTTCCTCTCTGTTTTACAACAAACAATATTGCATCCATATCACAGTCAAAACGTGCCGTTACAAGCTCCTGCGTATTGCCGGAAGATTCACCCTTGACCCAGATTTTGTTTCTGCTTCTGCTAAAATAAGTACCCAGCCCTGTTTTAAGCGCCTGTGTAACAGATTCAGGCGTTGAATATGCAAGCATGAGCACCTGTTTTGTGTCATAGTCCTGCACAACCGTCGGCAGATAACCGAATCTTTTTTCAAAATCGAGACACTTGCAAAATGCATCTTCCAAAGATACCTGATTTGTATAAATACACATACCCAGCTGTGTGGAAACATTCATTTTTTGCAATTGAACTATTTCTTCGACAGTACTGATTCCTCCAGCAGCAACGAGTTCTTTTGTTGTAGCGTTTCTGATTTCCTTGATGGCATTTAAATCAGTGCCTGCCATCATTCCTTCTTTTTCAACTATTGTGTACAAAAAGCCGGAACAAATATGATTAAATCTTCTTACAAACTCCATAGGCGTGCTGTCGCTGAATTTTGTCCATCCGTGAGTAGCTATTTTTCCGTCTTTTGCATCTATAGCAACAAGAACTCTGTCTTTTGGCAGTTTTGAAAGAAACGCTTCATCGGCAGCCGTACCTATGATTATTTTTTTGGCACCGTTTGCGAGCATTCTTTTTGCTTTGTCCACATCCCTGATACCGCCGCCTACACGACATGAGGCGATTTTACAGATTTGTTTTATAAGTGCTTCATTGTTGCCGTTTCCGACTGCTGCATCAATATCTATTACTGCAATTTCGCCAAATCTTCCATAATATTTTGCCAGCTCAAGAACATCTTCTCTTTCAAGAACTTTTTCCATACCCTGTCTGAGCTGGACAGCTTTTCCGTTCATCAAATCTATGCTTGGAATTATCATTTATAAATTTCCTTTATTCAGTGATTTCTTCTAAAAGTTCGTTGTAAACATCTATTGTAATATGACAAATTGCCAGTCTTCTGTCTACAAGGCTCTTTATTGTAGCTTCAAAACACTTGAATAGTGCTTTGTTTAACCCGTTCTCTTCTTTCAATAGTTCCAAGCATTGATGTCGAAATTCTTTGTCTCTGGTTCTTGCTTCAATTTTGTCAGCAAGGAATATAATCTTTTCAAAAACAGACATATTACATCTGCCCAGTGTGTGCCATCTGATAGCATCAAGAATTTCTCTGTCGTTAATACCGAATTTTTCTTTAGCAAGATATGCACTGACCGGCGCATGCAGTGTTTTGTAGTTTAACAATTCACAATCATGTACTTCGGGGATGTGAGAATGAATGATTTCCAATAATTTTTCGTTTGAAAAACATTTTGCCGCATCGTGCAAAAGACCCGTAATTTTGGCTTTTTCGACATCCAAATTAAACATCTGTGCAAGTTCGACAGCCGCTTCCATTACGCCCAAGGAGTGAATGTATCTTTCTTCATATAAATTTTCTTTCAGCCAGTTTTGAATTTCTTCTATATTAATTTCTGTATAAGCCATATTTGTCAATGTATTTTTCCACTCCTTGAGGAACAAGTGCTCTTATCGGCACACTGTTGTGAATATTTTTTCTTATCTGTGTAGATGATATGTCAAGAAACGGCATCTTCATCATTCTGTAATTATAGCCTTTTTCTTTGAGTTTTTGCAAATATGTTTCATCTTCCTTGAGTTGTTGTTCGCCTTCTCTGACAAAAAGGACAAAATCGACCATCTTTTTGAGTTTTTCCGATTCATACCAGTTTTCTATATTTTTGAAAGCATCTGTTCCTATAATAAAGTTTATCATTCCTTCAACGGGATATTTTTCATAAATCTCTTCAACCGTAGGCACAGTGTATGATAATCCGTCTCTTTGAAATTCAATGTCGCTTACTTCAATATAATCTATATCCTTAGCAGCTATTTCCGCCATATTGAGCCTATGCTGAGACATTGCCTCATCAAACTCCTTGTGCGGGGGTTTTGCTGCAGGTATTAAAAGGATTTTGTCAAAATCAAAATTCTCTTTGGCGTATTCACAGATTTTCAGGTGCGCAATATGAATGGGATTGAAAGTACCCTGAAACAAACACAGCTTCATGTTTTTGCCTCCTTAGTTGGACAAAAGTACGCCGTGTGCGCTCTTTTCTTCTGTATGAATTTCTTCAACGAGACTCAGTATTTTGTTTATAAATCTTTTATAAGCAGCTCTGTCAGCTTCTCCTGAAAGAACAATGTCTGCTTTGGATGCAGTAGGGTGAATATATATTTTTGCCTTTGAGTATGCGTTGTTGTATACTTCATCTGCTGAGTCGCCAAGGTCTCTCTCCTGAGCACGTTTGTAAAATCTTTCTTTTTGAACTTCTCTTGAAACATCAACATAAATTTTGAAATCAAAAGCATCAACAACTTTTTCCGTCAGAGTGAAAAGCCCCTCTGAAATAATAATTTTTGAAGGTTCGGCTTTTGTAACATTATCCCGTCGGATTGCAGTACCTGACATATCGTATTTCGGAAGATATACAGTGTCACCGAACAAAAGCTGTTTTATGTGCTTTTTCATAAGCTCAAGTTCAAGAGCTTCCGGCACGTCCAAATCATAGTGTTTTGCAAATTCTGCAAAACTGCCGGCTTTTTTGACCATATCAGAACGGTCATAATAATAGTCATCCGTATTCAAACGGGTGATAACATTGTTTATACAATATTCATCCGCAAAAGATTGGATTGTTTCGATAATATCATAGGCAATTGTTGATTTTCCGCTGGCAGTTTCACCTGCAATGCCTATGGAACAAGCTCTTTTTATATGCCCGGATAAAAACAACGCCATCTTACGGATGGCATTATTACTTACTTTTTTGAAAATTGAATCGGATGAATTTACTTCATCAAAGAAAATCTTGTTGAGTCTTCTTTCAACAAACTGAAGAAGAGCCTGATTTCCGCTTTTTTTATTTGAAAAAATCGGATTGGAGTGCTGTTTGGTAATAAATTCCTGATTTATTGTATTTTGCAATTTCTCAATTCCTGTTTTTTAGAATTTTAGCATTATTTGAAAAAAATAAAAACCGAACAAAGGAAATTTTTGTCGGTTTGTTATAATTTTTTAACAATTTTATTTTTTTCATCCACCATAACAATAGCGGGTTCGAAATGGGATTTTTCTTCCAGAGTCATCATAGCGTAAGAAACAATGATAACTTTGTCGCCAATTGCGACTTTGCGGGCTGCCGCTCCGTTCAAACAAATATCTCCGTTTCCTCTCTTACCTTTAATGACATATGTTTGAAAACGCTCACCGTTGTTTACATCAAGTATGTCTACTTTCATTCCTTCCAGCAGTTTTGCAGCATCCATCAATTCTTCATCAATGGTGATAGAACCTACATACTCCAAATTTGCATCCGTAACAGTGGCTCTGTGTATCTTTGAATATAAAAATTCTATTTGCATAATTAACCTCAAGGGTTATTTTATCAAAAAAATATTTTGAGGATATAAAATTTTTGTAAAGATGTTAAATTTGTGAAATATTTGCCCCGTCAGCAGCAAAAAATTTCCTGTACATATGTTATACTGGCATACAAACAGGAGGTTTTTATGAGTATTTCAAAATTAAGTATGTCATCCCCGTTGAAATCAAATTTTAAAGCACGTACAACAATCAATGCCCCAGAGCATCTTTTGTCAAAGGAAGACAGAAAAAAACTAATTGAACAAGGTAAAAAAATAGGAACAGACAGCGACACGATTAATATAAATGTTTCTGAGCTTCAGGACAGCGACAGAGACCCGGATGTAAAATTCTATAATATTTCAGAAAGTTACAATCTTACATTAAGGAATAATGAAAAATACACCGTAAAATCAAACAGTTCTTTTGTATATTCCTCATCGGACAAACTTTATGAAAAAAATCTGCCGAAATACATAATCGGCAGACATCTGGACAACAAAATAAAATTCGGTCTTGATAAAGAATAAATTTGAATAACTTTGGATATTGTGAAATAATGTCCTTGTATTTTATGGGGACATTATTTTTTTGTTATGAACGATAAAATTGTCATAAAAGGTGCAAATCAGCATAATTTACGAAACGTTGACCTTGAATTGCCAAAAAATGAGCTAATCGTTTTTACGGGCGTTTCCGGCTCAGGGAAAAGCTCTCTTGCTTTTGATACAATTTTTGCCGAAGGTCAGAGAAGATATGTAGAAAGCCTTTCTACCTATGCAAGACAGTTTCTGGGACAGATGGACAAACCCGATGTTGAAAGTATTGAGGGGCTGTCTCCGGCTATTTCTATTGACCAAAAGTCTACTTCAAACAATCCCCGTTCCACAGTCGGTACTGTTACAGAAATTTACGACTATCTCAGGCTTTTGTTTGCCAGAATAGGGGTTCCGCACTGTCCCGAATGCGGAGACGAAATCAAGCCGCAGAGTATAGATGAAATTGTGGACAAAATCCTTAAACTCCCGGAAGGAACCAAAATTCAGATAATTGCTCCTGTGGTGAGAGGCAAAAAAGGCGAGTATGCTTCATTGATATCCGAATTGCAGCAAGAAGGCTTCATTCGTATAAAAGTTGACGGAGAAGTATACAACCTTGATGAAACAGACCCGAAAGAAATAAAACTCGCAAAAACCCAAAAACATAATATTGATGTTGTTGTTGACAGAATAGTCGTCAAAGAATCCGCAAAATCCAGACTGGCTGATAGTGCACAAATTGCACTGAAAAAGGCAAACGGGTTGATGACAGTGGATGTAATCGGAGGAGAAGAACTCATATTCTCAGAAAAACTTGCCTGTCCAAAATGCGGTTTGAGTTTTGAAGAACTTGCTCCGAGAAGTTTCAGTTTCAACAATCCTTACGGCGCCTGTCCCACTTGTTCCGGTTTGGGGGCGGATTTTGTAATAGACCCTGATTTGGTTGTTCCCGACAGAAAAAAATCGCTGCATGAAGGAGCAATCTACCCGTGGAGCAAAACAACAACCTCTTATTACACGGATATTTTGAACTCAGTTTGTTCCTACTACGGAATTGATATGAACAAACCGTTCGAAAACCTGTCAGCCGAACATCAAAATATTATACTCTACGGCGGAAAAGATATAATTGATTTTCGTGTAAAACAGTTTGGAACACATCGCTACACTACCCAGAAAATGCGTTTTGTCGGCGTAATTCCGTTTTTACAAAAAAGATACAACGAATCAAACGGCGATTACTGGAGAGAAGAAATCCAGAAATATATGAAAATGACGCCCTGTCCGGACTGTAAAGGTGCGAGACTGAAACCTTTTGTGCTGGCTGTGACAGTCGGAGGAAAAAATATTTTTGAAGTCTGCAATATGCCGATTACGGAAAGTTTTAAGTTCTTTTCCGATTTGTATCTGGAATTGTCTGATTATCAGATGAAAATTGCAAAACAGGTGCTTGAAGAAGTTCGCTCAAGACTCAAATTTCTTCTTGATGTCGGACTGGGATATTTGAATTTGAGCCGCATGTCTTTGACTCTTTCCGGCGGAGAAGCCCAGCGTATCAGACTCGCTACACAAATAGGAAGCGGGCTTTCCGGAGTTTTGTATGTTCTTGATGAACCCTCCATCGGATTACATCAGCGAGACAATGATATGCTCATAAAAACTCTCCTGAGGCTCAGAAACCTCGGAAACACATTGATTGTTGTTGAACACGATGAAGACACAATGAAAAATGCAGATTATATTGTTGATATCGGACCGAGAGCGGGTGTTCACGGAGGAAAGGTTGTTGCCAAAGGCTCATTGGAAGATATTAAAGCTGTGAAAGAATCTATAACCGGACAGTATTTAAGCGGCGCAAAAAAAATTGCCGTTCCTACAAAACGCAGAGAAGGCAATGGCTGCCTTTTGCAGGTTAAAAATGCCCATTTGAATAATCTGAAAAATATAAACCTTAATATTCCTCTCGGGAAAATAGTTGCATTGACAGGTGTTTCCGGTTCCGGAAAATCTACACTAATGCAGGATTTGATACACGAATATGCAATACACAAACTCAGAGGAAACAAACCCAAACCTATAGGTGTGGATGAAATTCTCGGGTTTGAAAATATAGACAAGATTATAGATATTGATCAGTCACCGATAGGCAGAACGCCAAGATCCAATCCTGCCACATATACGGATGTATTCACATACATACGTGAACTTTATGCAATGACAAATGAAGCAAAAGTCAGAGGATACAAGCCCGGTCGTTTCAGTTTTAACGTCAAAGGCGGAAGATGTGAAGCCTGCAAGGGCGACGGTTTAATTAAAATCGAGATGAACTTCCTCTCGGATGTTTATGTAAAATGTGATGTCTGCAAAGGCAAACGTTACAACAGAGAAACACTGGAGGTTAAATACAAAGGTGCAACAATCTCTGATGTTCTGAATATGACTGTTGCGGAGGCATATGTCTTCTTTGAAAATATCCCAAAAATAAAAAGCCGCCTAAAAACATTGTACGATGTGGGTTTGGGGTACATAAAACTCGGACAGAGTGCAACAACACTATCCGGCGGTGAGGCACAGAGAATAAAACTTGCCTCGGAATTGAATAAAAAAGCAACCGGAAAAACATTGTATCTGCTGGATGAACCGTCCGTCGGACTGCACTGGTATGATTTGGATAAACTGATAAAGATTATCAACAAACTAGCTGATGCGGGAAATACAATTCTCATCATTGAACATAATATGGATTTGATAAAAATTGCCGACCATATTATTGATTTGGGTCCGGAAGGCGGAGATGCCGGCGGAAATATTGTTTTTGAAGGAACTCCGGAAGAAATAGTAAAATGTAAAAAATCATATACGGGTCAGTATTTGAAAAGTTACCTGTCTTGATTTATTTCGATGATAAGTATTCTGCTATTTCCTGTTTTGTTTTTTCGAGATTTTTTTCATTTACTCCGTAAGCCTTTACAATATCAAAAATTTCTTCCAATCTTCGTTTTGAGTCAACTTTCTTATCAATGATGTCGAGCATATTGTGCAGATTTTCCTGTGCATGCTCGTTTTTATATATTTTTCCGTTTCCGAATACCAGCATTTGTATCAGGTTTCTTTTTGCGAGACCCGTCCTAACCGCTTTGGAACTCGGCATAACGTTAAATTTTGCCTGAGCAAGCGCCCTATCGCCATTTTCCAGACATTCAAAGAAAGATTCGGGAATAGTTCTTGAATCGTTATGTTTTGACAGCAGTGTTTCATTTACGTTATACAAATAGCTTAGCGTTGCATCTTTTTCGTGGTCTTTGAGTTTTTTGTATGCTTTTTTCGAAATATTTGCCCTTAATATTGAATCTTTTTGGTTTAGCGCATTGTTAAACAAACTGTCTGCCGCATACTGACTGATATAGTCGCCTTCATATGCTTTCTTTTCTCCGGCAAGTGTAATATAACCTCTACCGGTATTGCCGTGTCCAACAGTAAGCAGACTGTCTGCTTTTTGCAACTGTTTTTGAATATAGCTGTCAGCTTTTCCTTTGTAGACCTGATAGTACACCTCCATTGTGTCGGGAAGTGTTTTAAGTGTGTCAAGAATACGCTGAGGTACTTTCCTGTACTCCTTCATCTGTTTTTTTGTGATTAAACGTTCGGCTGCTTCATCAAGATATATAGTTGCAGAGTGTCTGTCGCCGGCTTCCAGTTTTTGTATCAATTTTGCTGCCTGAGGGTGTGAAAATTCTACAATATCCTTTGTGAGTGCAGGTCTTTTGATACAGGTGCTCGCACTTACAAGCAATGCAAGTGCTCCTGCCTTCAGGTATGCTTTTGTATTTCTTAACGGACCTATTTTCACCACTATATTCCTTTATGTATATATAAAAACAAAGAAACAGAAAAAATTGTTAATAAGAAAATTATAAATTTTATAAAAAGTATTAAAATTTAATTTTTTATCCTTTTTTGTTATTATCTAATTATAAAAGAGAGGGATGGACGGTTTTTATGAACAAGATTATTGAACTAGCCGAAGAAAAAGTGCAGGAGCAATTCAAGCACGTTGATAAAGTAAAAGAATACAATCAGAAAAAAGTTCTGGAGGCTTTTCGAAAAAACAAAATCGGATTAGAACATTTTGCTACTGTGAGCGGCTATGGTCACGATGATATGGGAAGAGAAGTTCTGGACAAGACCTTTGCAGATGTTTTCAAGACAGATGCTGCAATTGTCAGAAATCACTTTGTATCAGGCACACACGCTATAGCATGTGCACTGTTTGGCAACCTAAGACACGGGGAAAAACTAGTTTCAGTCGTCGGTACGCCTTATGACACAATGGAAGAAGTTATAGGAACCAGAGGAAATTACAGAGCATCCTTGATGGGGCACGGTGTATTGTACGAAGAAATTCCTCTTGTTAACAACATGGATGTCGATTTTGAAAAACTCGAAAAAACTATAGACAAATCGGTAAACATGGTTACAATTCAGCGTTCTAGAGGTTATGCAACAAGAAAATCTCTTGATATTGAAGCTACAAAAAAAGTTATCGATATAGTTAAATCAAAAAATCCGGACTGTATCTGTTTTGTTGACAACTGCTACTGCGAATTTGTGGAAGAGCAAGAACCTCTTGAAATCGGTGCGGATATAGTTGCCGGTTCTTTGATAAAAAATCCGGGAGGCGGCATTGTAGAAACCGGCGGATACATTGCAGGAAAGCAGGAATACGTTGAGCAGGCTGCATACCGGCTGACCGCTCCGGGTATCGGTACGGAGGGCGGCGCAATGCTTAATCAGACCAGATTGATATTTCAGGGGCTTTTTATGGCACCATCAATTGTATCTGAAGCAATAAAAGGCGCTATACTTGCCTCTCAAGTTTTTGAAGATATCGGTTTTGTATCTACTCCAAAACCGTATCAAAAAAGAACAGATTTGATTCAAACAATAGAATTCGGAAAGCCGGAGCCGCTGCTTGCCTTTTGTAAAGCATTGCAGCACAATTCTCCGATTGAATCATACCTGACACCAATTCCTGATGAAGTTCCGGGATACGAGGACAAACTGATTATGGCAGGAGGCAGTTTTATCGAAGGTTCAACGATAGAATTGTCTGCTGACGGACCGATGCGCCCGCCTTATGCAGCTTATATGCAGGGGGGATTGAACTATGCACACGTAAAAATTGCACTTGACGGAGTTTTAAAAGAACTCGGTATGTAACAAAAAGCCTCTGAACTCTTTCAGAGGCTTTTTGTTAAACTCTTTCAATCTTACGGCATTGAATTAAGTGTTTTTATAATACTGTCAGAAATATCAACTGCGCCGTAAAGTGTTGTATTGTTTGTCAAAATCAAAGCATAAACACCTTTTTTGCCTTCGGCATCAATTGCTTTTTTTACATCTTTCTCAAGTCCCTGCAAAGCAGCAATTTTGTCTTTTTGAAGTTTATCCATTTTTGCCTTGAGTTCTTTGCTGTATTTTTCTTCAAGTTTTTTTCTGTCTGCTTCTGTTGTAGCAGCTACAACACTTTTTTGCGCATCAACGATAAAGACTCTGATATCAGCTTCACGTTTCTGGAATGTTTTGTTGATAGTTGCAGTTTTTTTGTATCCTTTGAGTACCTTGTCAAGGTCAACCGAGGCATATTTGTCAGCAGCAAATACAGGAGTAGCAAGAGCCAGAACGGCGAGTAAAGTGAATAGTTTTTTCATCAAATTCTCTCTTTTCTTTTGTAACTTCTAATTCGATTTTTCCTTAGATTATCATATTTAATCGATTTAGTAAACAAAAAAACGGGCAGATGGATAATCAGCCCGTTTTAAAATTTTATTTGATTCCGAAAGCATCTTTCAGATTTTTAACAGCATCTTTTCTTTCCTGTTGTTTTTTCTTGTATGCATCTTTTTTTGCCTGTTGTTGTTTTTTATATTGTTCCTGCTGTTTTTTGTATGCTTCTTGTCTTTGCTGTTGTTTTTTCTGATATGCAGCTTTGTCTGCTTCTCTTTTCTTTTGAGCGGCTTCTTGTTTTTTCTGCATTTCATTTATTCTTGCATCTTGTTTTTTAATTGCTGCATTTCTTTTGTTTTGATAATCCTGAAGAAAGTTTGATGCAGCAAAAGAACTGCCTGCGCTCAATACAAAAGCTGCTGCCAAAAGTAATGTTGTGAATTTTTTCATGATAACAACCCTCCTGTTTTGTTAAACGATTATATATCATAATTTGTTCATTTTTCAACAAAATTTTTGTATATTTATAAATCTTCGGGAAGATATATTTCCGATTTGTCCAGTTTTTTTCTCGTTTCTTCATAAGAACAAGAGTCACAGGCTTTTTGTTGATATTCTTTTACAATTGAAATTACATCATCAGTCGATACTCTGATTAATCTTCTTCCGTGTATATTTTCTATTATTGTTGCCACAATGCAGCCCTCCTGAATGATTTACTTTTTATATCGGAAAGCTTTATTTTATCTTTAGGAATATCAACAAACCGCTTTAGAAAAGACTTCTGAGATTATATTTATAATTGTAAAAAAAGTTGTATATAGCATAGTAGGGAAGTTATTTATATACAACTGTACTATTTATTCCGGACACGCTTCTTTATAAAATCCGAAAAGATATTTCAAGAAAGGTTATTTTTTATCAGATTATTTTAAGGAGGCACTATGTATAATTCAATCGTCAGAGCGGAATGTGTTTGTATGGAAAAACTTGAACATCTTTTTATAGATTTGTCATATATAAAAAATCAAAACAAAAATTTTAATGTCTACAGGAGCAGAAGTTTTAATCAAAAAAACAAAAAGTATCTCCAAATAGATGAAATTAAAGAGGCGCTATCTATCGTTGATAAAACAGATTTAAAATATATTTATCTCCTTGGCAAAAATTCTATGGCACATCCCGAATTCAATCATATATTAAGGCTTTGCCTGTCATTTTGCTCGGTAACAATATTTTCTGACGGTGAATGCATAAACGACAAAAAAGCAAGGTTTCTAAAACGTGTCGAAGAAGAGGGAACAAACGAAATAATTTTTAAAATATTTATAAACCACTATGACGAAAAAACAAACGACACAGCCGCCGGCAGAGGAGCTTTTAGAAAAGCGCTGCATGCAATTACGTCTTTAAACAAATACGGATTTAATCCGATACTAGTGATAAGGACGGAAGAACCTCAAATTGGAGAACTAAAAGATGGATTTTCTGAACTGGGCAAAAAGTTCGGCTTTGAAACAGAGGATATAAATTTTTCTTTCGTTCCGGTTGAACATTTGCAACAGGCAGACACTGGATATACTCAGGATATTTCTGCTTGTGATTTTGATTGCATGCATTCTCGTATACTTTCAAAATCAGGTGTATATAATTGTCCGATGCTTTTAAATGACTACAGAGGTCATTCAGGAGCATCATTAAAAGATTTTAGCAAAAAGAGTTATCTGGAATCAGAAAAATGTCTTGTGTGCAAAAAATTTGGCAGCAAAATTTATACAAATAACTGGGAATAGTTTTTCTGATTGCTTCAATATATGGTTTCCGACAGTTAACTATGTCGTGCTACATATAATAAGCAACAAGCTGACACAATCTGACCAATTTGTCAGCAAAAAAGCAAATAAATACTGTTGCAAATGAACAAAAATACAATATATATTTTGAAGAAATCACTTTATTATCAATAGCAATATCTGTTTCAACTCTTCTGAACATACTTCTTATGATGCGCCAGTATGCATAAATCATTATGACGGAGGAAATCAAGGCAATCATCAAAAACGGCAAAAACACAAAGCCCGAACGTGCAACTGCAGAGAAGATATACAATTTTGCAACAAATCCGCAGGTCGGAGCAAGCCCGGCAAGTGCAATCAAAACAACAGTAAACGCCAGAACATAATACGGTCTGTGATACCACAAGCCCTTCAGGTCATCCAAATACTCCAATTTTGCGGAATTATACAAAAGAATAATTGCCGCCCATGCTCCTATATTTGCAAACACATAGCAAAATAAATAGAACAAAACACCGGATAAACTATACACTGAAAAAACGCACAAACCCAGCAGCATTATTCCTGACTGCACACTCATTGAGTATGCCATGAGTCTTTTGAGGTTTTCCTGTCTGATTGCGGACAAAGACCCGAGGACTATTGTCACAACAGCAATAATGGCAAAAACTATTTTCATCGTAAATGTGTAATGATAAAAAATCATCAAAAGCTTTGCCAAAATTCCAAAACATGCCAGAACGGGAATTGATGAAATATAAGCACATATCGGATAAGATGCACCCTTAAACGTATCCGGCAGCCAGCTAGAAAAAGGAACAAGCCCGAGTTTGAACAAAAATGTGCAAGCCAGCATTATCAATGAAAACGTCAGCAAAATCTGGGGTTGTGACTGCATTACGTTTGCGTTTGCAAAATAAAGGCTTATTTCATCAAAATTGACCTGAGCGCACAAGCCGTATATCAAAGAAACTCCGAGCAAAAACATCGAAGAAACTACAGCACCCTGAACAAGATATCCGAAAGTAAGCTGTTTTGAATCCGGACCTTTTGTAAAAGACAAAAGCATATAACAGCTCAACCCCAAAGCTTCTAGCGCAACAAACAATCCGACAAAATCAGTTGCGCTCACCGTGCACATTGCAAACAAAATTCCGGCAAGAAATACCGTAAAATATTCAAACGCTCTGTCCCGTTTTTCTCTAATCATATTCCTCGACAAAAGAATCAGGAAAAATCCGCAAATTAAAATCAATATTTTGAAAAATACGGTATAAATATTGCTCAAAAACATTCCGTCAAAAGCATATGCCTCGGGCTCAATCTGAAGATAGAAAGTAGAACCTATTGCAAGCACTATTCCAAGAAGAGCAATCCATTTTGAGAGTTTATAAAATTTGGTATCAAAAAACAGCGAAGCAAAAATATTTATCAAAACAAAAACTATTATGATAAATTCCGGCAAATATGCTGTTGAAATCATATTTATAAACTCTGACATTCTCCGCTCTCCCGTTGCTTATATGATATTTGACTACACCTGCAATATATCAAGAATTATACTCGAAACAGACTGATAAACATTTATTATGCTCATAGGGTTTATCCCGAGATAAATAATAACGAGACTCAATGCACTCAACACAGCAGTCTCCTGCGGGCTCAAATCTTTGAGCTTTTTCCACTGTTCCAGCAGTACGGAACAAAAAACTTTGTAGAAAAAGTACATAATATATCCCGCCGAAACAGCTATAGCGCACAATCCTATAACCGCCGCTATTTTTACCATCAGCTGCTGATCAAGGTTTGAAAGCATTGTTCCTGTCAAAACAAGAAGTTTTGGTGTAAACATAACCAAAAACGGAACACCTATTGCAGCAAAGCACACTATCAATGCCAGATACATGCATTTGGGCATTACCTGTCCTATACCGCCGAGAGATGTAATATATGTATTTTTTGTTCTGAATTCTATACATGAAATCACAACAAATAACGAACTATAGACAACAGATGAAGCAATTGCCGTAAACACAGCTCCGTTAAACCCTACTGTGTTTAGACATGCAAGTCCGAGCATAACAAAACCAGCAGTTGATGTCTGTGCATAAGACACCATTTTTTTTACTTCGGGCTGAATGATAGACTGCGCACCGGCATAAACTATATTCACAAGACCCCATATCATCAAAACGGGAGCAAATAGTTTGAATATTTCAGGGAATACTTGAATATTAAACCTGATGAGCCCATAAACACCCGTATTGAAGACAAAGCCGGAGAGAAGAATATTTACGGGAGCACTCGATTTGCTCTGTATATCGGGATACCAGTTGTGAAAAAACGCAAACGGAACACGCATTGCAAAACCAATAAGAAAATTAACGAATACAAACACCTGAAACCACAAAGGATAAAAGGTGGAATCCATATTCAATGTCTCTATGTTTGCCGTCAGTACGTTACTTATTGCAAAGTTGTAATAGTACAATATCAGCATTCCGAAAAACAAAAACATATTTGCGACAAAAGATGCAAATATAAATCTCATTGCAGCTCTTCTTGCCTCTGAATTTCCCCATTGAGAGATAAGAAAATACAGAGGAATCAATGACAACTCCCAGAAAACAAAAAACACAAACATATCTTTTGCGCATAATGTTCCAAGAATTGCCGCCTCAAGCAGAAACACAAGGGAATAATACAGCTTATGTTTTGTGCGTATATGAATTTTGCTCATAAACAGAGTAATCAGCACTACAAATGTTGTCAAAACAACAAACAGCAGAGCTATTCCGTCAACACCGAATTTTGCACTGATACCGAGACTTTTCAGCCAGGACATTCCAAACAAAGTTAACTCTTTTTCATAAGACATCCCGAACATGCTGGTATCAAAAAACACCAGAAACAGCAGTGCATAAACAAAATGCAACCCCGCAAACCATTTTGCAAAACGTCTGATTTTGACCTGATGGTTCGGAAAATTCGGAAGCATTAAAATCAACGCAACTATTACCGGTGAAAGAATTAACCATATCAAAGACAAAAAGCTCATATATTCTCCGTTTTATACCTTTATAACCATTTCATAAAAAATCAACACAAATATAAAAATCAAAACCAATCCGACAATTGAATATGTCAAATAAGCCTGAAAATTTCCCGCCTGAAACCTGCAGCATATATATGATAACGCCCTGACAGAAAGTTCTGTCAGATTTACAGCTGTTTCAACAATATATTTCTCTATCCAGCCGAGCATTTTGCAAAAAGAAATAAACCATCTGTTTAGAATACCCAGAAAAACAAACAAAACAAATAATACAAAAACAGCCCAGAGCCAGTTTATTTCCAAAATTCCGAAAAAAGCCCCCGCTCTCAAAAACAAATAGATTCCCAACAAGACAAAAAGACTGTTTTGAAAAAATATTGCCTTCGAAAAAGGATTTCTGTCATTGTTTTCAAATGTGATATATATAAAAGCCTGCATAAATTTCATAACAATTACAAACAAAAGCGCCGAACAAAACATAATGTACAAGGGTTCGTTCAAAAGAGAACTGATAGAAATTGCGAGATTGTTCATATTTGCATAGGACAAAGCCTCTGCATTATTCAGCTGATTATAAACAACCGCAAAATACAATATTGTCAAAACACAAAACAAAAGAGCGATATCACCTGTTCTGTTAAAAATATATGACTTTATCCCTGCCTTTGACTCTTCTCTGTTTGAAAAATCAAAATTAATCAGCAAATATCCGGCAATACCAGTGACCTCACAAAAAAGATATGTTTGAAACAAATTCGGACTGATAAAACATCCTGCAATACCAAGCAGAAACAGATTTTGCAAAAATAGCAGTTTGGGATAATTATACTCGTTTTTTAACTTTAAATAAGAAACCGCCTGAAGCAAAATACTTATCAACTCGACAACGAAAAGAAAAGATACGGACACCTTATCAAGATATGTACCGAGATAAAAATTCACATTATCGAGCGTAATCCAGGAGAAATTTGAAGCAACGCTCATATTATCTATTATGGAATACTTAAAAACTGCACAGGAAAAAATTACGCAAACCAGAGAAAACACCAGATTTATCAAAAACACTGTGCTTTTCTCAATTTTGTTTGAAACAAGCCCGTTAAACCCGATAATAGCACACATAACAGCCGGCAGAAACAAAAGCAGATTTATATTTTCAACAAAAAATTCCATTAGTTCTCCTTGTTTTTTATTTTTTCAGCATCAAGATATTCATTCGCCTGATATATTTTGTACAGAATAACAACCGCAATTATCGTCTGCAATACACTAATCAGCAGAATAAAGATACCCATTATATTTGCATTGTCCAGCGAATTGTCACAATAACAGCCAAATGCAAGAAAACTCAGCACTATTGAAACGGTAATAACAAACAAAGACATTACAATTCTCAAAAGATTTCTTGAAACAACAACACCCAAAAGCCCTGTCAAAAACAGAATAAAAGACAGTATCAAATAATGCATCATACCGATATTCAAAAAGCTGTCTATCATTTTGAGTCTCCTTCGATTATGTCTTCATCTGGCTGAGCGTTATTGTTCTGAGAAGCAAGAAGAAACACTCTTATCACTACAGCACTGACCAGTACAAGCAGCAATATCAAATGCAGAGGAAATACATGCATTCCAAAATTTACAACATCAGAGGATTTTTCCGCAACAGAATTAAATATTTCAAAAAGAGAATTTGAAAATTCTTTTCTAAAAAAGATACAAGCGCATATTCCGAACAAAAGAATAAAGAAAGAACTCATAACGATTTTTGCAGGTTTTACAAGCTTTAAGCTCAAGTTTAACCTTCCTATTTTTTTTAACAACAGAAACACATATACAAACAAACATAAACCGCAAAGGATAAATTGAAAAACGGACAGATATACAGCATTCAGCCTCAAATACAAAAGGGAAGAAAAGACTACAAGAAAAAACAATGATAACAGTGAAAGATACATTCTGGGTGCAAAAATTATCCCCAGTGCACTTGAAATCATCAAAAATGCAAAAACATAAAAATATACAAAATCCGGCGCCATCAGCCTTTGTTTTCTCCGATTAACTTTCTTTGATATTTCTAAATATAGCATATTTAAACGTGTTATAATAACAATGTTGTGAATTATTAAGCTAAAAAATATATGAAAAAATTTGCTATAGTTTTTATATTTTTCTTATTAATATTTACAGTATTTTCCGTACAGAATGCCGAATGCCGGCTGACTGCTCCTGAAATGCAGGCAATTGAATACTGCAAAAAAGGTGACAAAATTCTGGACTATTATGAAAAAATGCAAAACAAATCAAATTCTGACAGGTACCTTAATGCAGCAAGATACTACTACTATCAGGCGAGCCGCCTTGATTTGTCCAACCCTAATGCCCTAATCGGACACGCACGTGTTGCTCTGCATCAAAACAGGCTTAAAGATGCACAAAATGTTTTGATGATTGCTTTGAACTTCAATGAGCAAAATCCGAAAGTCAATTATTATCTTGGAGAAACTTTTTTTAGAGAAGGCGAATACACACAGGCTTTGGATTTTTTTAATCAGGCATACAACAACGGATTTAAATATGACTATTACACAAATTACAAGATGGGATTGTGCTACGAAAAAATGGACGATATAAAAAAAGCAAAATTCCATTACCAGAAAGCCATAAAAATAAGACCCGAATCAGTAGAAGCAGCAGCAAGACTCGGAAGCATTGATGCGGTAAATACCGAGTATGAAAACTACAATATTTTTCTGAACAGCACAACCGGCTCAGAAGACGAAACAATAGATTCCGAAGACATTAAAATTTTAAACAATTCAGCAAATTGAAAAATAAAAATATACTAAATTCAAAACAAAATACCAAATCCCGCAAACTTCAATAATCAGGGCGAAGCTTAACATGGCTCCAATCCGAACCCGAATGTATTATTAAATCGATTAGTCAAAAAAGCAGAAAACTAACTGTCATTCTGAAGCATTAAAAAAACATCGCCACAATGATATAGCTGTGTTCAGAATCTTGCCAGCTTGGTGTGACACCACTTATCCTGTAAGATCCTGAGCTCGTTCGCTACGCTCATTCCTCAGGATGACAGTAATAATGGCGTTAGGAACGAAGCCATATTAATTTCAAACGGGTTTCAGGGCGAAGCCCTAATCTAGTTTTGGTTAGCAGAATAGGTTGGGCTTTCAGCCCAACTAAAATTATAATGTTGGGGTAGAAATCCCAACCTACAATTCTTGAAAGGTTCTGAATATAGCAATATCATTTCGTGCATCCAACCGATGACAATACTCAATACAGACTTTATACTGTGCAAGGGAATGGAGGACAATGTGGTTACATCTGTATCTTCTGTAAATATATATACAGCCATGTCGACTGTTAACGAAAACGGCAAAGCTTTGCATAGAGGCTGCGGTTTTGATAATTCCGAAGCCGTGCAAATTGACTTATCAAAAGGATTGTATATAGAAGATGAGGCAGCAAGAAGACGAATTGCTACAGGAATTTATTCAAAATCCGAATTTGCAATGAATTATTTATTTTTACATGAGAATTATACAAACGGTCTCGGATATGACATTGATGCAGAGTTTGAAGCTTTTATGAAAGAAAGAGGCTGTCAAAACGAACAAGAACTCGAAATTATAGCAAAATCTAACTGCTATACGATGGCTGAATTCAAAGAAAAAGTAGGAAGCTATATCCAAAATGACATAAATGTGATGCAAAATCTCGGTTTTTCAAACAGCGATATGTCAAACCTGAAAGATTACGTTATAGAAAACTCTTCTGCTGAAGAATTGTATTCATACATAAATCAAAGCGGTTTTGATAACAGGATAAAAATCCTTTCCGAAATAATTGATAATTTTGCGATAAATACAAGTATGTTGTTTAACAAACAAGATGCGTTAGACATGATAGAAAAAATGCTTGAATACCTAAAAACAAACAACATGCCGGACAAGCCGCCTCTGTCCGGCGGAGAGTTACAGTACAGATTGTATTTAATGTCACAATATACAAAAATATAAACAAAAGTTCTGTATCTACCCATTGACCAGAATTTCTCAGGTGGTAGAATAATATTTGTAGTCATTCCGGGATCGTCTAACGGCAGGACAGGTGACTCTGGATCATCTAATCGTGGTTCGAATCCATGTCCCGGAGATTAAAAAAAGACCTTTAAACAGGTCTTTTTTTTGTTGGGGCTACTCGTCTCTTGATTCAGGCTTCTCACCGACTCGCATTGCTGTCGGCAATGCTCGCTTGGTTCTACTCAAGAGCATCCTGCCTCGTACGGCTCTTGTCTTTCGCCTACGATGCAAGAGAATCCATGTCCCGGAGATTAAAAAAAGACCTTTAACCAGGTCTTTTTTTTGTTGGGTCTACTCGTCTCTTGATTCAGGCTTCTCACCGACTCGCATTGCTGTCGGCAATGCTCGCTTGGTTCTACTCAAGAGCA
>CALVAQ010000003.1 GCA_944325595.1 Candidatus Gastranaerophilales bacterium | reverse complement strand
GAAGTGTTCGGTGTGAAGAATATTTTACCAGAGTAAAATATGATGAACAGAAGAACACAGAGCTGCAAATAATCCGAAAAACGATTGAATATCGTTTTTCGAGAGGTGTACGAACGATAGTGAGTACCTTCGTCATTGAGGCGCAATAATTGAACTTTGTAAAGCGGATTTTGAGCAGGCACGCTGCGGGCGTAAGCCCCCAGTGCCTATGTGAACAAGGTTTATGGAATGTAGAATTTTTAGAATAAAAATTCGGAATGTAATTCTAAACCTTGTGAACGTCAATAATCCAAGAGAATTTGGACTTTGCCGATGTGGCACTCTGCCGAGAAAAACGATTAAGTATCGTTTTTCGAGAGGTGTACGAACGATAGTGAGTACCTTCGTCATTGAGGCGCAATAATTGAACTTTGTAAAGCGGATTTTGAGCAGGCACGCTGCGGGCGTAAGCCCCCAGTGCCTATGTGAACAAGGTTTATGGAATGTAGAATTTTTAGAATAAAAATTCGGAATGTAATTCTAAACCTTGTGAACGTCAATAATCCAAGAGAATTTGGACTTTGCCGATGTGGCACTCTGCCGAGAAAAACGATTAAGTATCGTTTTTCGAGAGGTGTACGAACGATAGTGAGTACCTTCGTCACGGAGGCGCAATAATTGAACATTGTAAACTTAATTTGGACTTTGCCGATGTGGCGAAATGGTAGACGCACACGCTTCAGGTGCGTGCGAGGAAACTCATGGGGGTTCGAGTCCCTTCATCGGCAAATTTTAAAACAAAGAAGGACAGATACTTGGACTCTTCACCCCGGTTGTTCCAAAGGAACAACGGTGGTTTACTCGTTCGAGTATCCTGCACTGTACGGCTCATAAATTCGCCTACATTGCAAGCCGACCCTTCATCGGCAAATTTTAAAACAAAGAAGGTCAGATGCTTGGACTCTTCACCCCGGTTGTTCCAAAGGAACAACGGTGGTTTACTCGTTCGAGTATCCTGCACTGTACGGCTCATAAATTCGCCTACATTGCAAGCCGACCCTTCATCGGCAAATTTTATCTCCCTCTTCTTGGGAGAGGGCAGGGGTGAGGGTTGATTATAAACAGAATTAAATTTTATCTCGTCTTTTATTTCCCATAAAAATATGAATAAATATAATTTGCTAGCACGTAATTTAAGAAAAACGCAAACTCCGCAAGAACATAAATTATGGAATCTGCTAAGAAACAGACAATTGTTGGGTTATAAGTTTAAACGTCAATATCCTGTTGGTAATTATATTGTTGATTTTGTTTGTCGCGAGAAAAAATTAATAATTGAATTAGACGGCGGACAGCATAATCTAGCTGACAACATAGATTATGACATTAAAAGAAGTCAATATATAAGACAGAGATGTTTTAAAATTATTAGATTTTGGAACAAAGAGATAGATGAAAATATAGAGGGTGTAGTTGATAAAATTATAGAAGAGTTGAATAATTGACCCTCACCCTAACCCTCTCCCAAGGAGAGGGAATAAAAAGAATTTTACAAAAATTATGTTTGTGATAATATAGTTTTTGTTGAAAATTGAATATATATGTCGACGTGGCACTCTGCCGAGAAAAACGATTGAGTATCGTTTTTCGAGAGGGGAGGTATACGCAGACACTTGAAAATCAAATATTGATGTCGACGTGGCGGAATCGGTATACGCGCACGTTTGAGGGGCGTGTGGGGAAACCCGTGCGGGTTCAAGTCCCGCCGTCGACACCATTTTATAATGAGTAATTACTATATGAATAAGAACAAACTTAATAAAATGTTTTCAATCCTTAAAGAATACAGGTTATATTCGAAATATTATATTAAATTGTCTTATTTCTTTTTGTTTTCGATTTGTGTGTTATTATATTCAAGATATATAATTTCACATCATATTACACCCGCTCCAATAACTACTATTTTGTTATCATTATTGGTTTTAATAATTATTCCATTAGGAGCACTTTATTATATTATTAGAATGTCTGTTGACATATACAAGATTGGCAAAAATAAATTAGATAAATCAAGAAAAAATAATTTAATTTGGTTAAGTGACATTATATACATTCTATTTTTTATAATTGCTAATACTATGCAACACATTGTCAAATATATATAAACAAAAGTGCAGTTGAATTTATGCACACTCAAGATCCAGAGCTATTCTCATGTTATAGTATTCCGTTGTTGACTCTTTCATTATGTGGACAAGTTCTGTGTAAATGCTCATGCCTGCTATAGAACAGGTGTTTTTATCAGGTACGTAACGTTAACGACACCATAAAAAATCTTTAGGGTTCTTTTTTATTGAGAAAAATTCCCTTCCCTGACTTAAAAAAGGTTGGGATTCAAATGCAACAATTTTTGCCAGATTGGTATAGCTGATAAACTAACTAAATTTAAAAATATTCCCGTATCATAATACGCATATACGTGATTATAGTTTAGCAGTCAAATGTGGAAAGTAAGAGCTTATCTATATTTAAGTCTGACAAAGCTGTTTGATGGTATGTGTCAATAAAATATTTTTTGAATGTTTCCGGCTGCAGGCGCTGAGCAACAACATCAAGATTACTATGCGGCATAACCTTCATTCCCGCTCTTTGAAGTAATGTATTTATTTCATTCATATATAGCGAGTTGTTAATTTGACTATATGGTCGGGCGTTGGCTGCATATTGAAAATGCTCTGCCAAAACTTCAAGTATTCTATCTTCTGATTCTCCATTCTTTATTCTGCGAATAGCTTCTTTTGCGGTGCGATACATTTCTCTGTGGTACAATTCCAGCGCCTCTGGCGCAGGATAAGAATGTCCCGCATATTCACTATATTTTAGACCATCAAAATCAACCAGTTCCCATTTGTCAGCCGGCTGGTGCTTTTCGGGGATACCTTTTAGTTTAACCCTTGAAGTTTTTGCAGAATCTTTTATATTTATTAAATTATATAGAGGATCATTATATTTTTTTGCAATATTTTCCACACTGTCATTTTCAAAATAGTAACAGGAAGGATCTCTTCTATGTTCAAAACCGGTTGTTCTCCAGGTTCCGGCTTCCATAATATATGGTTTGCCATTTTTTATGTAATACAAATTCTTGCCATTTTTACCGGAATATGCCAGCTTATGTGCTTTGTTCATTGTTTCAACATAGCTTTCATAACTATCAAGATATGTACCATCATCAATAGCTTTGTTAAAATGCATACGCACATCTTGTGAGTTTTCAACATAGGCTTTAGGTAATTTTTCTCCTATACGTGCAGGTTTTCGTACCAGCTCTGAAGGATTTTCAATATTTCTTGCAGGTTTCAAATTAACATTGCTTTGAGATTTCTTTAAAATTACAGAAAAGTCTGAAGTCATTTGTTTTAATTGATTTTTTAATCCATGGAATTCTGACTTGCGGCTTAATGTGTTTTCACATAATGTTTCAAATTCTTTTATCAGGCTTTCTTTTTCTTTAGAATCAAGTCCGCCTTTTTCAAGTTTAATAAGTATTTCTTCAATTCTGCTTGTAGACTTTTGTCCTGCATTTTTATAGCACTGCATATCTCTGAGTAAATAATCAGGATTCAGCGTATTTTTATATTTGAATATACCAAATTCATATTTTGCCATAAATGCACAACGATAATCTGCCATAAACTGACCAAACTTTTGCTTAAAATTATAAATTGCATCTATTGGACTAGAATGTGATGAAATTTGCACAAGGTCTTGTGTTAATTTAGGAACATATTTTAAACCTTCCGCATTAAAAATCTGAACAGGTTTTGTTTGCAAAATACTTGCTTTTCCTCCGGCTTTTAACCAGGCAGCAGTTTGGTGTACTATATTTGTTCCTATTTTTTCTAATCCCATAACAGTTAATACCTGTATAAACCTGACCTATACCTTTATAAAATATTTTTCTCCCTAAAAATTGCCTGTTTTGTAAAGTAATATAAAAATCAGTCCGAAATATCGTTTAATCCGACCGTTGTTCGGAATTTTCAGCTGTTTGGTTTCTGTATCTTTTCTTCGCTTTTATAATGTATAAAATTATCAAAAATTTCTTTCTTTATAAAATCTCAAAATAGTGAGATAATATTCTCACAAGTTACAAAAAAAGAGGTATATTATGAAAATCGCAGTTACATACGACAGCAAAGAAGAAGTTTTTCAGCATTTCGGACATACTGAACAATTCAAAGTTTATGATATAGAAAACAATGAAATTGTTTCATCCAAAATCCTTTCATCAGACGGTGAAGGACACAGTGCTCTGGCTCAATTGCTGGAAAATGAAAATATTGACAAACTCATCTGCGGAGGCATAGGCGGATGTGCGGTGAATGCACTCACTGAAGCCGGTATTGAGATTTTTGCCGGTATATCCGGCAAAGCAGATGATGCCGTGAATTCACTTTTGAAAGGAACGCTTGAACAAACAACATCTCCAAACTGCAGCCACCATGGAGACGGCAATCATCACCATCACGAAAACGGGCATTCCTGCTCTCACAGCTGTCACTAAAATTTGGCAATGGCTTTCTGGTTTTTAATCATTGTGTTAAGATATATAAACAATATATCATACTAATGCATGTTTTTTATTAAAAAATAATGCATTTTAAAACACATGTGCTATAATAGTAGTAGAAAACCAAATAAATCCAAAGTCAAAGTGTGTTTACAAAAAGCAGGAGCAGAAATGAAATATCTAAGATTGACAGGTATTTGTTTAATCTGTTTAATGTTATTTACCGTAACAGGCTGTCAGGGTACAAAAAAACCTGTAGTAAATGCCCAAAGCGGTGTTGTAATCCATGCTAGTGATTTTACGGGCGGTTTTAAAGAAAAAGCGGCTTCAGCAAATCAAATCAGACAGGTCAGTGCACCTACAGCAAAAAGCTCGGGAGCAGTGATAGATTTGAGCGGCGGTTATGAAAAAATCGAGATGGGTCCGCTTTTTGACAGTGTACAGTAAGAAATAAAAAGCATTTTATATAAAATTTCATAAAAATTTAATTTAATTTTTGGGGATTTTTGTGGTCAAAATGTTTTAATTTATCTTATTTTGTATTACTATAATTGTAATGGTATGTAATTAAAAAAAGGACAAAAAATGAATTATTCTCACGGAAGTCTTGAAAACGAAATAATGAAAACAATCTGGATGATTGAAGAAATAGAAGGTATTGATGTTTCTGTAAACGAGGTACAGGAGTCTATCAACAGACTGTCAGAAACAAACAGAGCCTATACAACGGTAAAAACCGTTATGGACAGGCTTGTTGAAAAAAATCTGCTGGTCAGATACAAACAGGGCAAAAAATTCTTTTACAAAACAGTATCTTCTCGTGATGAAATGGCACAGCAAGCTATCAAAAAACTGGCAAGCCAGTATTTTAACAACGATATGAACTCACTTGCACAGGCAGTTTCAGGAATGAGTGCAAGACAAAGAGAATGCAAAACAACAGAATTAGTATAATTTTATCGAATATAAAATCTTTTATACAAAGCAAGACAAAAGCCCTTGAAAACATCCAAAATCAGGAGCCGGATTATACTGCGCAGAGAAAGTATGTAGGAAATATAATAATCGGCGTACTCACGGAAAGAATCAGTGTAAAAAACGGGCTTTTGATGTTTCCCAAAGGATGCGAAGACCCGTCTGTTCACGCAGCGTGGCATGCACTCTGTCATTATGAAGCGGATGAAGATATAAAAAAAGACAATCTGGCATTCAATGACCAGCAGGTTGAGCTTTTGGAGATGATTGCTTTTGAGTTCAAAGACGGAAATCCGCTGCCTCAAAACATCATAGATGCATACAAACCTTATTACCAGGATGACCCGATATCTTATGAATCGGGATTGAGAGGTTTTTTAAAAAAACTTTTGCGCTTTGTGAATTTTGTATAAAACAGGATTCTACACACCTGAACCTGAAGGCACATCAACTTTTTTCAAGCGTTTTTCAAGTTTCTTATACCATTTTAATTTTTGTTTATACAGGTATTCATAACCTTCAATATTTCCCTGCGTAATATCATAGAATTGTCTGTCACACAATGCTTCAAAGTTCTTTTCAAGCTCATGAGTGAGTGCTTTCCTGTCAATATTTTTGTCAGTGAGAACATATGGTTCTCCGACTTCACACAGGACTTCCGGTTTATCCTCTCTCAAAAACGGATAATTCACTGCAACAGGAATCAAATTGATACCGCCGGCCTTTTTAACTACATTTTTTGCAATGTAAGCCATGCCTGTCTGAAACTGAATCGGACGATACATAGGCGGTCTGATTATACCCTGAGGGAAAATCCACAGTGATTTTGTTTTGTCACACAGTTCTTCTACAGAATATTGCAGTGCTCTCATTGATGCCTGCGGAGACTTTTTGTTAACAGGGAATGCGCCTGCTTTTGCAAGAATCGGAAACCTGTTCATCTCTTCAATCATCATTCTGATATCAGTTTTAAAAATCCTGCGGCAAAGGTTGTATCCCACTATACCATCCCACCAGTTGTTGTGGGGCGCATAAATAATATTTGCAAAATCGGGATTTCTTTTGTCATAATTTTCTTCATTTTTTATTTTTAAAGAGAAAAATCTGTTTTCGAGCATATTGTAAAAAAACTGATCGGCAACCCATCTCCAAAAACGGGTAGGTTTTGCGGCTCTGAATTTCTCCTCTTTGTTCCTGAGTTTTGTCGGGGGAACATCGGAATATAATATTTGATTATCTTTATGAAGTAGATTATTCAATGGTTTTCACAACTCCTTACAGTAATTTTACTCTTTCCAAACAATTTTTTGAAGAATTTTAATATTTTTTTTTACAATTTGTCTAATTATTTTTTAAGCTCTACTGAGTATACAGGTATTTTTCTCATATTCTCTTTTTTTCCTGCATAAAAATCCAGCGAGAGTTTTTGCGCTGCAAATATTTCATCTTTGTCCGTATAGGTATATGTAAATTTGTAGTCCTGAGATGTAGTTCGTGATTTTAAGGGAATTTTCTTTGAGAAAAATCTCTGTTTGAAAATTTCACGATTCTTCATCTCGCCTTCTTTTGTATCATAGTTCAATTTTGCAATTACGTACAACGAATTAAAATCAAATTTCGAATTGTTTTCAATCTTAAATTTTACCTGCAGTTTATACTTTGTATCAAAAAAATTGCTTCTGTATTTTATATCAGAAATTTCTATACCGACATCTTCTTCCGTAATCACATATCTTTTCTGAAAAGTATGAATTGCTTTCAGTTTATGTCTGTATAAATCCGTCTCGATATCTTTTCCGTTCACATAATACAGTTTTATAAGCTTTAAAAGAATTTCTTCATAGATATCAAAATTAATAATACCGGGGTCAATGGCATAAGTCTTTTCCATATATTTGTTTGCCGTTATGGGATTAAAGTCTTTGTAGAGAATAGCGAGTTTGTAATACAAAAAAGAAGATTCTTTGTACAACAGAGCAGTCTCAAGAGCTTCTACAGCTTGTTGTTTTCTGTTTTTCTTGTAATAATCGTCTGCAATTTTGTTGTAACAGTCGATAATACCGGATATAGCAGTTTCTTTCTTGTGAGAATCGACTTTTTTATAGTAGAAGAATGCAACTTTATATTGTCTTACCGCCTCTTTGTATTTTCCTTTTTGCCAGAGGGCATCTCCAAGGTTCATATAAAAATCACCTTTTGCAACAAGCAATGGTTTGTAATCCTTGTTGTCTAATTTTTTTACTATTTGCAAGGCTTTTTTATATTTTTCTGTTTTTATATACAAATTTGCCAGACCTATATATGGAGAATAAACGCCATAGGGTGACTTTTCTATAGCTTTCTTGTACTGTTCTTCTGCTTGATTGTAGGCAAACATAAGCTCGTACAAACCGCCCAGTCTGACGTTAATTGTGTAATCTCCGGGGTTTTTGGCTGCTTCTTCAGTATATTTTGTAATCAAAAAGCCGATAAGCTCATTGTCTTTTGCGGTATTTGAAATTTTTGCAAGCATTCTGGAATGATGTTCCGCAATAACCTTTGAACACCCTGTAGCCACACTCGCAAGAACGAGAGCAACTATCAGTGATATTACTATTGTGCGTACGTATTCGAGAATTTCTTTTTTATTCATATAACTCTTGTATTGAAACGGATTCAATTCCCTCAATATCATTCAATTCTTTGTGGAGTGCCTGAACAGGATTTTTGTCATAAATATCAAGTTTAAAACTGATTTTCATAAGCCCCTCGTTTGAAGAAGAAGCTGCTTTGTTAATCTCAAAAATTGATTTGAATTTGTCTATAATCAAAGAATAAACATTATCCGCAGTTTCAAATGAAGAATAAAAACTGACTTTGAATTTTCTGGGATTTTTGGAACCTTTGTGAATATATTGTTTTTCGAAAATTCGAATTAAAACAAGGGTTCCGACAGCCAGTACAGTGCAGACAATTGCCATTGCCGTAAATCCGCAGCCGCATGCCATACCTATACTTGCAGTAATCCACAATGTGGCAGCCGTAGTCAAACCATAAATGGAATACCCGTGTCTGAGCACCGTACCACCGCCTATAAAACCTATACCTGTAAGTATCTGTGCGGCAATTCTGGCAGGATCAGCCTGTGGGCTGTGAGCATATACGGGAAAGGCATGGATAGAAAGCAATGTGAATATACAAGAGCCCAAACACACAAGCATGTGTGTTCTAAGCCCCGCCCATTTGTTTGTAATTTCTCGCTCAAACCCGATTGCAAAGCCGAGCACTATGGCAAGCAGTATGTCCAGAAGCATACTTTTGTCTATTATTATGTCTGCTAAAATTTCTTCCATCTATCCTCTTTAATTTTATGTTATCTCAATTTACTCTTGGGGTCCAAGATATCCCTTATTGTATCACCTATGAGATTAAAAGATAAGACCGCAATAAAAATTAAAAAACCGGGCGTCAAAAGCCATGGGCGATACAAAATATTCACATACTCCTGTGCTTCTTTGAGCATATTTCCCCAGCTGGCATCAGGCTGCTGTATACCCAGTCCCAAAAAGCTCAAGCCGGATTCCGAAAGAATATAAGAAGGAACACTCAGTGTCATTGCTACTATTACATAACTCAAAGTTTGCGGCAGAAGATGTTTTATTATTATTCTCAATTTTGATGCACCTATGGACTCTGCAGCCTGTACAAATTCCTGATTTTTTACGGAAAGCACCATTCCTCTGACAACTCTTGAAAAACCCGCCCATCCTATCAACGCCAGAATTACAACAATAAGCGTAAATCTCTGTATACTGGTCATATTGGTAGGCAGGATAGCTGCAAGAATAATCAAAAGATAAAAACTCGGGATAGACATTATGGCTTCGGATACACGCATCATGATATTGTCAGCAGCTCCGCCCAGATATCCCGATATCCCTCCGTATAACATACCGAGCGGAAACGAAATAAACAAAGCCAAAAATCCTATTGTTAAAGAAATTCTTCCGCCAAAAAGTATTCTTGAAAAGACATCTCTGCCGTTTATGTCCGTACCGAGCAAGAACAATCTCCCCTGAGGCTCTACTGTTACGAGGTGTTTCTTCATAGGAATCAGCCCCAAAAATTTATATTCTTCTCCGTTTGAAAAAAACTTGAGATAATATTTTTTGCTCCTGTCGAGTTTATAGCTGATTTTCAACTCCTGAGCATCAAAATATCTTTGATAATTATATGTATATGGTCGGGAGAATTTTCCGTTTTCATCAATCGTAAATATTTTTGACGGGGGAACATACGCCCTGTGTCTGTCCGAAAACTCTTTTGAATATGGAGCCAAAAAATCCGCAAACAAAATCGCTGCATACAAAACCAAAAGCACAATCATGGCGATTGATGCGTATTTGTCTTTAAAAATCTGTGAGAGTATGGAATTTCTTTTCATCAGTTCACACTTACCCTCGGATCAACGACTTTTAACAGTATATCAGCAAGCAGATTACCCGCAACGAGCATGATTGTACCCATCATTAAAGATGCCATAACAAGATTTATATCAGATTTCATTACAGCCTCGAGAATCAGTCTGCCCAGCCCCGGATACTGAAAAACATATTCCGTCAGTGCTGCACCGCTTAACAGTGAAGCAAACTCAAACCCCAAAAGAGTTATCATTGGGTTAATTGCATTGCGAAGAGCATGTTTGTAAACAACTTTCTCTTCACTCAGCCCCTTTGCTCTTGCAAATTTTACATAATCAGAACCCAGAACATCAAGCAGATTTCCTCTCATCTGTCTTTGAAGACCCGAAAGCGATATTGTAAACAGGACAATAACCGGCAGCACCAGATGATGCGCTATATCAAGAACCTTTTTGACGGGCGTATAAGTTGAAAAATCATAACACGTAAGCCCGCCTGTCGGGAACCATCCTGTTTTTACCGCAAAAATCAACAGTAATAATGCAAAAAAGAACGACGGTATTGCCATACCGATACTTGTCACGACAGTAAGAATTCTGTCTATAGGTTTTTTCCAGTTCAGTGCCGCATAAATCCCGAGCGGAATACCTACAAGCCATGTCAAAAGTATCACAACCGTTGTAAGAAGCAGGGTGTTCGGAATTCTCTCCAGAAGTTTTACACTGACTTTTTCCCCCGTAACAGTAACGCCCAAATCTCCCTTCAAAAAGCTCTTGAGCCACAATCCGTACTGTACGATTTTAGGTTTATCCAATCCGAGTCTTTGCTGTTCCGCTTTGAGGGTTTCCTGTGAAATTGCGGGATTAAGCCGTAACTCTGCAAGCGGGTCAACCGGACTCAACCTTATTATGAAAAAGCTGATTACAGACACCAAAAACAGAAGCGGTATTGCCTGCAAAAGCCTTTTTGTGATGTAAATCAGTAGCTGCATAAAACTATTGTACAGAACTGCATGAGATTTGCAATTAGTTCATAGTTTAGTTTTGTAATTAGATGTTGCAAAAATAAAGATAATATATTGAAACTAAAATTTCTAAATTTTGCCTTTATCCGAATAATATATGATTATAGTTATGTTAAAAGTTTTTAATATTTTTAAATTATATGACAACTTTTTAATTTCATTGTTTTTACTAATATCATAAAATCCAAAATAGTGAAGGAGTAAGTAAAAATGACAGGAATTCAGGCAATTGGTGCAACTCAACCGGCAGCAGTGAGCTTCAGACAAAAACAAGAAGGAGAAAAACCGGAATTTAAACCGGAAAACAGAACTGATGAAGTAGAAGTTTCTTCTAAAAAAAGAAATGTACAACCTCCGGAAATCAGCACGGCAAGATTGATGTTCAGTGTGTTGACAGACGAACAGGTAGATCAAATTAACAAATCAGGAAAACTTCCTGAAAATGCAAAATTTGTAATGAATGGTTTTGGCAGTTATGCAATATGCAATAATTTCTTCAACTTTAGAGCCGGCACAAGAGAATTGCCTGCAGGTTTTGAAGTCAAAAAGAATATTTTGGGTTTTGCAGTAGTTCTGCCTAAAGGAACAGACGGAGCTTTTATTAAAGGCTAATAATTAACCACAAAGTTTTCTAGACCTGAATGAGTTTAATGACCTCGTTCAGGTCTATTTTTAAGCAGTCTAAATCATCACACGTTGTTTGTCTTTTATCCCACAGGCATGGTCTGCATGAGCATTTTGTATTTTTTATTGCAATATACTTTTCATTTTCGGGGATAAGTTTCTTTTCATCGGTCGGTCCAAACAAAGCCAGAGTCTTTGTACCGACACCGACTCCTATATGCATAGGTGCGGAATCGGAACAAATCAAAACCTCAGCCTTTTTTGTCAGGCGTGCCAAATCCATAATATTTTTTGTTGTTCCGTATAGATTTTCAAAATTAGGCATATCTCCGACTATTTCAACTATTTTTTCAATACACTCTTTATCGTCGGGTCCGCCAATCAAATAGACTTTTTTTCCTGTTTCCAAAACTTTTTTTACAAGTTCAGCCCAGACCTCAGGAGTCCAGGTTTTTATCATATTTCTTGTGACACTCATTTTGCTGACACCCGGATGGATGAGCACGGAATTCGGTTCTTTCTCGACCTCTCCTGCATCTATTTCAGGGTACAGTGTTTTTTGATTTGTAACGGGAGTCACAAGTTCATGATACATTGCAGATGCATACTGCTGCTTTTCAAGTTTTACGGCTTTGGTCAGAAGAAGTCTGCTCAAAATACCGTTTCCAAAGCCGCTTTCAAAACCGTATCTGTATTTTATCCCCGTCATAAAAAGCAACACGGGTATTAGACTGTTTGCACCGGAAGAAAAAACCATATCAAACCTGCCGGTCATTGCTTTAAAAACAAACTTTAACAGTTCAATATATTTGTGTTTTCCCTTGATATCCACACAGATAACGTCATCTATCAAGTTTGACAAATCTTTGACGGATTTGCTTCTTGGCTCCAGAGCAAGTGTAATTTTTGCATCCGGAAATTCTTTTTTTAAACTCGACAAAGCAGGCAAAAACAGGATTTCATCCCCTATTCCGCCAAAATTCAATGCTAAAATCTTTTTCGGCTCTTTCATAAATATCCCGACCAAACTCCGGTCGACAAATTAGAACGGTTTTGTCTGACTGAGTTTGTTCCTCAATTCTCTAAATCTTGCAATGTCTTCCTGTGCTTTGGATGATTCTTTAAACACAACTTGAGAAGACGGATGAACCATCAAAACATAGTCCATATGTATTTCAAGAAAATTGTAGCGTCTGGGCGGCTGATTTGAGTTGCGCGGGTATATTTCCACATTTGTAACGGCGAGAAATCTTCTTTCTTTGTCGTTTAACAAATCAGTCAACTCACGATTGGTGTTTGTGTATTTTGAAACATGCACGGTACCTTTAATATCGTGGTCTACTGTTAAAATACATACTTCTATTGGAATTGTATCGTTATGTTTTGCCATTTGTTCACCTGAATTACTAGTATATTCGGATTATAGTATATTTCGGTCTTTATATCAATATTTTACATACCTATATTTTGATTAAGTTTGAGTTCATCTGTAATTGCAAGCAGTTTTGTAAAATCATTTAAAAATTCATTGTAATTGTTAATATCAACAGCGGATTTAAAAAATGGTATCTCAAACCAGTTTTTTCTGCGATTTTCTATAAAAATATAAACATTATTTTCTGCAAAAATAGCTTTTAGTTTGTAGTTAAATTTTGATGCTATTTTTAAAAATCTGTTCATAAATGCGGTAGTCAAAATATATCTGGCTTCTATCTGGTCTGTAGAGCATACATGAAATCTTTTTTTGAATTCGGGGTCTTCAAGCAGAACATCCTTGACATCAAGAATATCTCTTCTTCTGATACCATCTTTTTGGCTGTCTTGTTCCAGTTTTTCTTTCAATTCATTTGCTTTGTCTTCATTTTGAGCAGCATCAGCAATTTGTTTGCCAAGTTTCAGAACATCGGACAGTCTCATTGAATTCAATTGCTGATGTTTTGGAATACGGTTAAAATCCGACTTATCAATATGTGTATTTGATATAGCAGTAACACCTTTAAAATTCTTGTTCAATGCCGCACTAAAAGCTACTCCTTTGAACGTGTATCTTTTTGTTTTTCGCCCATCTTTATCCATGTCTACATAATATGTAGCAATCTCATTAACCTCTATATCTGTATCGTTATATTTTCCGGCAATCTTGTCATCGTAATCAATATTTTCGAACCTTATCAAACGAAGCATTAACCCCGGATTTAAAGAAATTTTACTGTGCTTGTTTTGTGTAAGTTCATCAAAAATTCCTTTGAGTCCTGTTTTATTTTTCAATGAATTGTATATTGCAGTAAAAACATTTTCCGGAGGAATATACTCAAAACTACCCCAGAAATTTAATAATAACGGCAAAAGTCTTTTCTTTGCGGAAAGCCCGTATATTTTTCTTATAAAAAAAGAAAATGTAAAACTAATGCAGCAAAAGGATATTGCAAATATAATAATTGGATTAATCAGCTCTGATATGTCTTTTATTTTTGACGGAACAGCCGGTATTGTCATTAAAGCAGAAAGCACTGCAGCGAATACAGCAATTACCGTACAAATTACAAGCGCTTTTTTTCTGCTTTTTTCAACGGATTGTGCTTCGGGAAATACTTTTGAATTAAAGTATGTTACAAAATTCTGTGCCGAATTTGTCATATATAAAAGTCCTCTTTTTCATAATACCTGACTCCAAAATTATATATTTTTTTGTATCCTGTGTAAATCAATCGTATTGACCATTAGTGAGCAGATTGTCATAGGACCGACACCGCCCGGAACAGGCGTAATATAAGAAGCTTTTTTTTCTACGGAAGAAAAATCCACATCACCGCAGAGTTTTCCGTCTTTGTTTCTGTTGATACCAACATCTATCACGACAGCACCGTCTTTTACCATATCTTCTGTTATTAAATTTGCTTTTCCTGCCGCACAAATCAAAATATCAGCTGTTTTTGTAATTTCTCCAAGATTTTTTGTCCTGCTGTGACAGATTGTAACTGTAGCATTCATATTCAACAGCATTTGTGCCATCGGTCTGCCGACAATATTTGATCTTCCAACGACAACGGTATTTTTGCCTTCAATTTCGATATCATAATATTCCAAAAGTCTTATAATCCCCTTCGGCGTACATGGATATACATAGGGCTTGTTACCCGAGGCAATTTTTCCGACATTGTACGGATGAAAACAATCAACGTCTTTCAGCGGATTTATTTTTTCAATTACATCATTTTTATTTATGTGCTCCGGCAGCGGCATTTGAACAAGTATTCCATCGATTTTGTCATCATTGTTAAGTTCTTCAATTTTGTTCAAGAGTTCCTGCTGAGAAACATTCTCCGGCAATTCAACAACAATAGAATTAAAGCCGAGTTCTGCCGCTTTTTTCTTTTTTGAATTGACATAAATTTTGCTTGCGGCATCTTCGCCGACAATTATCACGGCAAGCCCCGGAACCGGGTTCATAAAAACCGTTTCATCCGCAAGATTTTCAAGTATTTCTTTTGCTACCTTTTTGCCGTCTATCAGTATTGCCATAAAAAGTCCTTATCAATTCATCACCTGCGGAAGATTGAGTCTAAAGTACATTGATTTAATAGAATCTTCCACTATTTTTGAGTTTTTATCAATAGAATGTTCAAAAAGCTCTTTGTCCTGAGGAATTACTCCGAGCACTTCGAGACTGTATTTGCTCAAATAATCCTGAACCTTATTGTACTGCCGGTTGTCCACATTGTTCAATATCAATGCCATCTGTCCGCCGGCTGCATATTTTGCGGAAAATTCTTCAATTCTTTGTGCAAGAAAAATAGATTCTTCTGTCGCATTTGCAATAATAAGCGTTACATCCATGGGAATATCTACCAGCTGATGAAGATATTTCAGGTCAAATTCACAGTCAAAGACCACGATGTCATACTGGTTTATGAGTTTTATCACGGCATCACTGATTTGACCGGTAATCGGACAGCGGCAGTCTTTTGAAGGAACGAGCCACGAAACTATCAAATCCACATTTTCTTCAACTTCGACAAGAATATCTTCAAGCGCCCACTCAATATACTCCTGTTTTGTCATTTTTGAAGGAATGCCTGTTTTGTACTCGTGTTTTCCGCTTCTGATACCGTAGATAGTGTTTCTTACATCCATCCCGTAGCTGTGAGCAAGTTCCGTGGACAGGTCGTTGTCAAAAAGCAGAATACTTTTTTCCGGATACATTTCTTTGAGTACTTTTACAAAATTTTTTGTTACGGTTGTTTTTCCGCTTCCGCTCTTGCCCGTGATAGCAATTGATAGTGTCATTAAATTACCCCGTATTTTGTGGTCTTTCACAATTCTACTAAAAATCGCAGCCGCTGGCAAAAAATTTAGAATTCTGTATATTTTTAAACAGATACGGTATCTTTAATTTCTTCCGGCAGGGCAGGTTCCGGTATCTGTTTTGCATTTTTTGCACCGAGTTCCGTTAGCCTTTCACACTGTCTGATGAGATTGTCTCTTCCGCCGAGTTTTGTCATTGCTTTTGCCAGATTTGACTGGACATTGTTCAGGTCTTTTACCATATCTGCAAATTTGTCAATCATTTTTCCGGCAAGTCCTGCTATTTCCTGCGCATTTTTGTTTTGTCTGTTTACCATATTAAAACTGTTTATAATTTTTAACGCCGCAAGAAGCGTGGAAGGAGAAACCGGCATAATTTTGTTTTTCCACGCCAGTTCCCAGAGTTCTCCGTTGTCTGCAAACAGCATTGTATAGCAGCTTTCAACCGGAATAAACATCAAAACATACTCAGGAGAGACCAGGTCTTCTATTTCAAAATATTCTCTTTTTGAAAGTCCAGCAATATGTGTTTTTACTGAATCTTTAAACTGTTTGAGAGCAAATTGTGCTTCTTGTTCATTTTGTGCATTTATGTATGCATCGTATGATGCCAGCGAGGTTTTTGCATCTATAAATATTGCCTTGTTGTCCGGCAGAAATATTGTTGCATCCGGTTTTTTTGAACCAAAACCGGTTTGTGTGTCATATTCTTCACCTTTTCTGAGTCCTGAAAGTTCCAGAACTTTTTCCAGAATAAGCTCACCCCATTTGCCCTGTTTCATGTTATCACCTTTTAGTGCCGAAGCAAGGGTGTTTGTATCATTTGAAATTTTGAGTCCTGTTTCTATGACCTCTTTTATGTGCATATCAAGTTTTGCACCCTGTTCAATGTTGTAGGTCGATTGTTTTTTGAGTTCTTCAAATTTTTCTTTGAAAGGTTCCAAAATTTCTGCAATTTTTTCTTTCGAAGTATTCGAAAAATCCTGTGTTGTTTCTTTAAATATTCTGTTTGAGAGGTTTTCAAACTGCAGCTGCATTTTTTCGTAAATATCAGAGTATGCCTTTTGAAGATTTTGTTCGTTTTTTGCAGCAATGTTTTTCATAACAAAGAATGTTGTTATAACACCTGCAAAAAAGCCGACAACAAACAAAAGTATATTAAGTGCAATATTCATAAAATTCTCCCGTAAAGCCTGTTTTATAAAATAATATCACAACTTTGTAAAGCTGTTGAATTTTGAAAAAAAAGAAATATAATAGTTATTATATCTAATCGGGAGGAGAATGGGTGAACAATAAGAGATGGTATGATAAACACAAAGAAACACAGATGGCTTTAAACCTTTTGAAGTCACTTCATCCGACAATCCAGAGCAAATTATCAAACGATATTATAAATGTTGCAAGTGCAATAAAAACAGTCCACAGAGAAAACGAAACAGCGCCTTTGAGCATAGGACTTGAAAGAGTTCTCGGGCTTTATCAAACCAACAAAGGCAGACGCTGGTATGACAAAAATCCGGATCTTTCGGTTGCAATAAAAACAATTTCAACCCTTCCTGAAACTGACTATTTGAATATCATGGAAGGCATTTGCATGTCATTGAAATAGGACTGTTATGACTGATTTTTCACGCAATGAATTAATCTGGGGCAAAAAAAAACAAAAAAGACTGAAAGACAAACATATAACGGTTTTCGGTCTTGGAGGGGTGGGCGGCTTTGCACTGGAATCGCTCGCAAGAGCCGGTGTTGGCAATTTTACGATTATTGATTTTGACACGGTATCGGAATCAAATATAAACCGTCAGCTTGTTGCTCTGAATTCTACAGTAGGAAAAAAGAAAACCGACCTTTTTAAAAACAGGCTTCAGGATATCAATCCTGAAATAAAAGTAAAAACAATTGATGACTTCTTTTTTGAAGGAAATATAAACACCTGTTTTGAGCAAAAAACAGATTTTGTGATTGATGCAATAGATACAATGCGTTCAAAAATTGAACTGCTGTCATATTGCCATGAAAACAACATCCCTGTTGTGACCTCAATGGGTGCAGGAAACCGCAAAGACCCGACACAGCTTTATATTACCGACATAAAAGATATTGAAAACAAAAAATGTGTTTTTACCAAAAATGTACTGTATCAGCTTGAAAAAAGAGGAATTAAATCAGGTATAACCGCAGTTTGCAGCAGAGAAAATCCCCGTGTGTCGGAAAAAATTTCCGTAACCGAAAATATAAAAACATCAAGCGGTGAATCATTTGAATTTAACAAAATAACTCCCGGTTCTACGCCGTTTGTTCCTGCTGTTGCAGGGTATTACATGGGTTGGTATGTGCTCCAAAAGCTTTTAATCTAGTACCGTTGTTGCTGTTTCGAGCCTTGCTATTCATGGCTGCGGGCGTTGGTATCACTGCTAATCTTTGACTTCTTTTACCGATATGCAAAAATGATTTTTCACCATGTTTTGATTTGCTTTGCAAATCTCACTCCGTCGAACTTTTTCACAGGTCGGGCTTTCTTGGGCTCCACCCGTTCTTTTTAAAAAGAATGGGTGGAAGATAAAACAAAAATCTTTGCCTCACACGGCGTGCCCGCTCTTTCACTATTTACAATTTGTTTAGACAATAAAAAAACTATTGATTGTTCCGTGAAGCCATTTTCTTTAGCTCGCCTCAGCTCGCTAAGAAAAGAAGGCAAATCCGCTGTCTTGGATTATTGCCGTTCGCTTCACTTTCGCTGGTGCTCACTTCATACCTCGCTCCCCGGGTTTCACCCGTCCGGAAATCCGCAAAAAAAAAGCTATAAACTAGGGGTTCATAGCTATTAGATTAGGGATATGCGTATCGTCGTCTTTATTTAAGGAGTATAGTGCTATTCTACACATACTTTAGTTGCAGAAAATCATACATTGTTATGAATAATTTTTTCCATGTTCATCTTTTTATCTGATTGGAACATGACTTTTTGCCAAAAATCATTAAATCGTATTAGAAGGCAGGTCTATTTTTTTCAATAAGCATGCATGCTCTCGTTTAATTTATATGTATGATTTTGCGAAAAATTTCTAAACTTACCTTCATTAGAGCCGTTATCGTCAACAGGGCATTATGACCAAAATACGGGCAGTTAAGTTTTATAGGGCATAAAAGTTTGTACAACAGCATTTATCCGATACAAATAAAACCATATGTTCCGCCGCAGCCAAACTCAAAGGGTGCGGTGCAAAACAGTGATGAAGAAAAAGAAAATGCCCGCTCTTCCACACTCAACAGGGACGGACAGAACAGACCCGATACAAACAATGCCACTGACCCCAACGGCAGAAGAAACGCATACTCCCACAATGAATTTCCGAACGGTCAAAAAACAACAATTGACTACTCAAAGTCAAAGGTAAATATTGCCCAGATTTTAACTGATTTCAAAAATACAGCCATTGCAATAGGTTCACCTCCAAATATTATTCAGGAAGTTGAGCAGTATCTGTCTCTCGCTGAAACACAGTCTTTGAAAAATGAACCTAACAAAAAAATCATTCAGTCAAATCTGAAAAACGCATCAACAGTGCTTGATGATTTTATTTCAAAAACTTTGAACAAAAAGTCCAAAGTCGTTGAAAACTGGATTGATGCATTGTTCTTGCAGCAGGTTGATTACAAATCCGACCCCGAAACAGTAAATCCTGATTTTCTTGTAAAACTGCCCGACAAAGAGACAGGGGACATGAAGCCGATTTCTCAAGCTCTTTCAGAAAGAGCAGAAGCGGCAACTCAAAGAAACGCTCAAAAGCTTCAGGAAGAACAAACCACAGCCGAACAAGCACAACAAGAAACCCAAACATCTGCCCCCAAGGTATATATTCCGCAAAACGAACAGGTCAAAAATGCTTTCTTAAACGGTAAAAAATATGCGGCAATAAACCAGCCTCAAAAAGCTATAGAGTCTTTTATGTCAGCTATAGAACAGGCTCACATGCTCGGTGATAATAAAGCCGAAGGCATGGCATGCTACGAACTCGGGCAAATTTTTGACCGGAATGACAATCTGGAAGAAGCTTTGAAATATTACAATCAAGCACACAAAGCATCTGATGATTACAATCTCAAAGCCCGTGCTTTATATTCAATGGCAAGAATATATGATGATGTAATATACTTTGAACCGGCAATGGATCACTATTTTGCCGCAATTTCTTATGCGGGAGAAGCAGAGAATCTGAACGCCCAGACAAAAGCCCTTGCCGATATTGCAGACATGTATGCGGAAAGATACGATGCCGCAAAAACCCATGAGTTTTATGACACCGCAAAAAGCATAGCACTCGAAACAAACAACAACAAAACAATGGGTGCCATCTGGTCACGCTCTGGTGACTCTATGACTTTATTAAATGAAAAAATCAACGCCCTTCAGGATTACAAATCTTCTGCCCAATTCTATGAAGGAGCAAACTCATACACAAAAATGGCGAGAAACTACGAAAAAGCATCGGATATAATGTACAGCCTCGGAAACAAACAAAAAGCACTGAACCTTCTTACCAAGGCACAAAAGCTTTCCGAAAAAACCTCAAATACAGACTATACAAAAAAACTTTCCAAAAAACTGGACAATTTTGTTAAGATAAGTTAACCGTAAATTCAAAATTAGGCAATTTGAAACCTTGCATTGTTTTTATAGGAATGTGTGAAAGAAATAGTGTGAGATTAGAATTATGCAGCCTATCAGCAATTACGGAATGAATTACCCTCAAGCATATCCGCAGACATACCCGATTTATCCCGACTGTTTTGATATGTTAACAACTCACGGTATTGTAGCGGAAGATGTAAAAGGTTATATCACGGATAAACCGTCTCCTTATCTGCAGAACTATGTTGCACAAAGGGGCTGGGCACCGACACTTCCCGGACAGATTCTTCCGGACCCGCTGCCGACACTCCCTAATCCGCAGCCGCTGCCGAAAGGAAATATTTACCCTTCCGTTTATCCGCAGCATCCTGACAAGAACACGCTTGTAAACAAAGGAAAATATGATACGGCAAAGAAAATTGCTCTCGGCATTCTTTTAACAGGTTTGACTGTCCTCGGTATTGTTAAAGGTAAAAATCTTATTTCAAAACTCAGAGGCAGACCGGCTCCGGCTCCCGGCGGTACACCATGGTATCAGACAGTATGGAATGGAATCAAATCAGGTTTTACTAAAATCGGCGATTTCTTTAAAAACATCTGGAACAAAATTTTCCACAAACCATCGACTCCTTAAGTAATTTTTATAACACAACCTAACCTAATAACTTACCTAACTACCTAAACTATCCTTTCTTAAAACGCTCGACAATGGTGTCTGCTATCCTTAGCGGCACCATTCTGTCTAAAGCATCAGGCAAAATATTTTCCGTAGACAGTTCGTCTTTTGGTACCATCGAGGCTATTGTCAGAGCGCATTCGAGTTTTATTTCATCCGTAACCCTGTTTATGTGTCCGTCAATTAGCCCCTTGAACAATCCGGGAAATGCAAGAGAGTTGTTTATCTGATTTTCAAAATCGCTTCTGCCGGTTGAGATTATGTATACTCCGGCATGTTTTGCCTCTTCCGGCATAATCTCAGGGGTCGGATTAGCCAGAGCAAAAACTATCGGACGGTATTCCATTAATTGAACCATTTCCTCCGTCAGCAATCCTCCCTTTGAAAGCCCGATAAAAACATCTGCATTTTTGATAATATCTTTAAGCTCTCCTCTTTCATCATTAGGATTTGTAATTTGAGCCAGTTCTTCAAGGTATTTGTCGTTTTGCTCTCTGCCTTTATAGATGACTCCGTTTATATCATCCATAACTATGTTTTTTGCTCCGGCAAAAGCAAGAAGCTTTGCAACTGCAGTGCCTGCAGCGCCGGCACCGGCTATTACAATTTTTATATTAGAAAGTTCTTTTTCTTCCAGAACAAGTGCATTCAACAACCCAGCAAGTACAATTATCGCTGTTCCATGCTGGTCATCGTGAAAAACAGGAATATCAAGAAGCGCTGAAAGTCTGTCTTCAATTTCAAAACATGCCGGAGCGGCAATGTCCTCCAGATGTATTCCGGAGAATGAATTTGCAAACATCTTTGTGATTTTTATTATATCCTGCGGATTCTGAGATTTTATACAAAAACACATTGAATCCAAATCAGCAAGCTCGCTGTATAATGCGGCTTTACCTTCCATAACAGGTATTGAAGCAAGTGCACCTATATTTCCGTATCCGAGAACCGCCGTTCCGTCAGAAATAATAGCAACGGGCTTGTTTCTTTTTTGCTCTGTCAATTCAGTTTCAATTACCCCTCCGGCAAGTTCATGAAGCTGCAATGAACGCTCTGATACATCGCCTTTGAGCTTTGAAACATCCAGCATAAATACGTTTCTTGAAATTGCACCGAAAAAGTCTCTAAGATTTTCTGTCTGTCCTTTTAATACCGGTATTTCAACAGAAAAATCAATGTCCGAGACAAAATCCTGTATCAAGGACAAATCAATTGCGCAAAAATTTATATCTATATTTTCAACGGCAAATTTCAAATCCTCTTTTGATGTTTCTCTTTCAATTACAAGAGGATATGCATCAATCATAAGAACGCTTTTTAAAAATATTGCACGCTCGAGAGCTTTCTCGTATTCAAAACCGATTACCGCAACGGAATTTATCTTGTTTGTGTATACATCTGCAGCTTCAGGGGTTTGAGAAATTTTAAGACACGATGCGCCGACACCCGGAGTATAGACAAGAGACAGCGTATCTTTGTCTTCTATCGGTATTTTGGGCACGGTTTTGAAATATTTGTATTGAGGCATATTCTTTATTCTCTGACTTTGTTTTCTTCACCCTTAACAAGACGTTTTATATTTTCTCTGTGAAGCCATATGATGTATACTGCGCCCAAAGCACAGTACCCGATGTATCCTGCAGGCTGTTTAAACGCCCACATAAGAAACGGCGAAAGCGCCAATGCTATTATCGACCCAAGAGAAACATATTTTGATATCCAGGTGATTGTTCCCCAGATTACTGCAACGGATAGCCCGACAAGAGGATTTAGTGCAAGAATTGTCCCGACGCCGGATGCAACGGATTTCCCTCCCGTAAAACCGAGGAAAACAGACTTGCTGTGACCTATTAATACAAAAACTGCAGCAAGAACCGGTGTCAGTCCGTATTGTGCATATGATGTCAAAAACAACTGCGCAATTACAACAGGAACAGCTCCTTTTATCGCATCCAAAAGCATTACGATAAAAAACCATTTTTTGCCCAGAACTCTTTTTACATTGGTTGCTCCTGTTGAGCCGGAACCGACAGTTCTGATATCCTGTCCTGTTTTTGCTTTGACTATCAGATATCCCGTAGGGATGGAACCAATCAAATAACCTATTATTACTGCCAGAATTGCGTGAATCATATTACCCCTCTTGTAATCTACCGGACTATTTTACACCAAAATTGCAGTTTTTGTAACAATACAAATTCATGAAATATACAATACGTTTTTAACAAATATAATTAATTAAATGAAAAATCTTAGAGGAGAATTTTGAATAATGTTTATAATTGAAGAACCATACGTTTCTGATTTGATGCTAAAAACCCTTGAAAAAAATAAATTTGAGGTTTTGGATAATGAATTTGTCAGAAATTATACAACCAAATACGACTTAAATCTAATTGATGAAAAAACAGCTTTAAAAAAATACTCGGGCTCAAAAAACGGTTTAAAAATATATTCAAATTCCGAAAACTCTATTGATTGGGTAATAAAAAATTTTCCTGACTCAAATATTTCTGATGCAATAAAAATTTTTAAAAACAAATATGAATTCAGAAAGCTGATTTCTTCAATATATCCGGGTTTTTTCTTCTGTGAATATTCACTTGAAGAACTTTCAAATATTGATACAACAAAAATCAAAAAACCTTTTATCATCAAACCGTCTGTCGGATTTTTGAGCCTCGGGGTATACAAGGTTGAAACTGATTCTGACTGGAAAAAAGTTTTGAAAAATCTCCAACAGGAAGCAAAGTCATACTCAAAAATCTTTCCGTCAAATGTTGTTAATTCTTCAGGCTATATCATTGAAGAAATCATAAAAGGCAAAGAATACGCCGTTGATGCATATTATACACAACAAGGAATTCCCGTTGTTTTGAACATATTTCAACATCCTTTTGCAGATTCCGATGACGTGAGCGACAGACTTTATCTTTCGTCAAAAAATATTATTCAAAACACCATGCCAAAAGTTAAAATTTTGCTTGAAAAACTCGGAAAACTTATAGATTTAAAAAATTTTCCCATGCATATTGAAATTATTGAAAAAGAAAACGGTGAAATTGTTCCGGTTGAAATTAATCCGATGCGATTTGCCGGTTGGTGTACAACAGATTTGGCATGCTTTGCATACGGAATAAACATGTATGAATATTTCCATGACCAAAGTGAGCCGGACTGGGAAAAAATATTTTCCCGAAAAGGTAATGAATACTACTACTTTGCCATGGCGGAAACCCCGAAAGATATGAAAAAAGACGGGTCATGCTCCTTTGATTACGAAAAGTTAAAAAAATGTTTTTCAAATATTTTGGAGTTTCGAAAAATTGATTATTTGAAAAAACCCCTCTTTGCCATACTGTTCGGGCAGACACAGGACAATAAAGAAATTGATAAAATTTTGAAATTAAAAACATGTGATTTCGTAAAAACGCACGGCGTATAGAAGAGCGGAATACCACCCCCTAAATGCATTGTGCAACAAGCGTTTTGGGCGTATCGTATAGAAGTATTAAATTTTTTAAAAAGACTTCCATGATTAGAAATTTTTTGTTAGAATAATAGAAAGCAAAAAACGAAAAAGAAAAAAGCAAAAGAGGTGTGAGAATCACTCACTGATACGTTACCGTACTTTTTTAAAAGGAAAATACTTGGTTGAAACATGCAAATGGTCCTGGAGAACTAAAAAAGTAAAAAGCCGGAATGCTTCAGTTAGGGAGAAACCTCGAGACAGGAATTTGGGTAAAAAATAGAATAACTACTTGAGTTAGTGGGATTTGACTAGCCTATTTTCTGCCTTTTTTACACAAAAAAGGAGTTGACATGAATAGAATTGAAGACGGAAAAGTTGTAAGCATCGAAAAATCACAGTTGAGAGACGATGTTAACGGCGCTGTCGTTACAAAGCCGAAAACTATGGAACCGCAGAGTCCGGCTGCAAAGGTAATTGAAATTATTCCGAAATGCAATGTTAATAATGTAAAAATTATTAAAAAAGACGGAACAAAAGAAGATTATGATATCAGAAAAGTTGTTGCAGCGATACAAAAGTCCGCCGCAAGAATGCTTGTTGAATTTTCGGATAAAGAAATTGAAGATATCACAAACTATGTAAACAGAAGTGTTCTTGAAACAAATCAATCAGAGATTGAAATTTTCAAAATGCACTGCATCGTAGAAAATGCACTCGAGGCTTTGAATCCGAAAGTTGCAAAAAGCTACAGAAACTACAGAAACTACAAAATTGACTTTGTAAATATGCTCGACAAAGTATATCAGGAAAGTCAAAAAATCATGTATATAGGAGACAAGGAAAACTCAAACGCAGACTCTGCACTTGTTTCCACAAAACGTTCTTTGATTTTCAACCAGTTGAACAAAGAACTTTACAAAAAATTCTTCCTGACTGTTCCTGAACTTCAAGCAATCAGAGACGGTTACATATACATTCACGATATGTCCGCAAGAAGAGACACAATGAACTGCTGTCTTTTTGATGTTGCATCTGTTTTGCACGGCGGATTTGAAATGGGCAACCTCTGGTATAATGAACCTAAATCCCTCGAAGTTGCTTTTGATGTAATAGGTGATATTGTTATGGCGGCAGCAAGCCAGCAATACGGCGGTTTTACGGTACCGGAAGTAGACAAAATTCTTGCTCCGTATGCACAAAAAACATACGAAAAGAAATATCAAAAATACATTGATTTGGGTATTCCTGCAGAAAAAGCAGCAGAAGTTGCAACAAAAGATGTTGAAAAAGACTTCCATGACGGCTTCCAGGGCTGGGAATACAAATTCAATACCGTAGCTTCCAGCAGAGGCGATTATCCGTTCATTACGGTTACAATGGGCTTAGGCACAGGAAAATTCGAAAAAATGGCTTCTTTGATGATGTTAAACGTCAGAAAAGAAGGTCAGGGCAAAAAGGAAAACAAAAAACCAGTATTATTCCCGAAAATTGTATTCCTGTACGATGAAGAACTTCACGGCAAAGGCGGCGTACTGGAAGAACTTTTCACTGCCGGCGTTGAATGTTCTAAAAAAGCAATGTATCCTGACTGGCTGTCTTTGACCGGTGACGGTTATGTTGCAAGTATGTACAAAAAATACAAAAGAGTAGTATCTCCGATGGGCTGCAGAGCATTCCTGTCACCATGGTATGAAAAAGGCGGTATGAAACCTGCTGATGAAAACGACAAACCTATTTTTGTCGGAAGATTTAACATTGGTGCTATCAGCCTGCATCTTCCTATGATTTATGCTAAATCACAAAAAGAAGGCAAAAATTTCTATGAAGTACTTGACTACTATATGGAAATGATTAGACAAATCCATATCAGAACATACGAATACCTCGGAGAAATGAGAGCATCAATCAACCCGCTCGCATTCTGCGAAGGCGGTTTCTACGGCGGACATCTCGGTATCCACGACAAAATCAAACCGCTTTTGAAATCGGCAACAGCTTCATTCGGTATTACTGCACTCAATGAACTGCAAGAACTTTACAACAAAAAATCTCTTGTAGAAGACGGTGCATTTGCTCTTGAAGTTATGGAATACATAAACAAAAAGGTTAACGAGTTCAAAGAAAAAGACGGATATCTTTATGCTATCTACGGAACACCGGCAGAAAACCTCTGTGGTTTACAAATCAAACAATTCCGCAAAAAATACGGAAAAATTGATAAAGTTTCCGATAGAGGATATGTTTCAAACAGTTTCCACTGCCACGTTTCAGAGAAAATAGGACCTATTGAAAAACAAGATCTCGAAGGCAGGTTCTGGGATTTGCTCAACGGCGGAAAAATTCAATACGTAAAATATCCTATCGATTACAATACAAAAGCTATTGAAACTCTTGTAAAAAGAGCTATGGATAAAGGCTTTTATGAAGGTGTAAACCTTTCTCTGGCATACTGCGATGACTGCGGTCACCAGGAACTTTCAATGGATGTTTGCCCGAAATGCGGCAGCAAAAACCTTACAAAAATTGAAAGAATGAACGGTTACCTTTCATATTCAAGAGTAAAAGGCGATACTCGTCTGAATGAAGCAAAAATGGAAGAAATCAAAGACAGAGTAAGCATGTAGAAATTTATAAAGCCGGATTTTGACTGCGAAAAATATTTGTTTTCGTACAAAATCCGGCTTTTTCTTCTCCGTCAGGAGAAACGGGAGAGAGGGAGAACAGCAAAAAATGAATTATCACGATATTACAAAAGAAGATATGCTCAACGGAGACGGAATACGTGTCGTCCTGTGGGTTTCAGGATGCAATCATCACTGCAAAAACTGCCAGAACCCCATTACCTGGGACAAAAACGGCGGACTTCCTTTTGACAAAGCGGCAGAAGATGAACTGTTCGAAGCACTGAACAAACCGCATATTTCCGGCATAACTTTCAGCGGCGGAGACCCTCTTTTTCCTGACAACAGACCCGAAGTTTTGAGACTTGTCAAAAAATGCGCAAAAGAGTTTCCTGACAAAACTATATGGCTTTATACCGGCTATCTCTGGGAAGACGTAAAAGACCTTGACGGAATAGAATTTGTTGATGTACTGGCTGACGGAGAATTTGTCGAAGAACTCAAAGACAACAGAATACACTGGGTCGGAAGTTCAAATCAACGTATTATTGATGTTAAAAAGACATTGAAAGAAAACAGTATTGTTTTGTATCAATAGTTATCTTGCATAGATTTGTTCTTTTGAAAAAACATGCTCGTCAGGATTGTAGTTTTTCAGATATTCAACAGCTTCTGAGGGCGTATTTGCTACAAAGTATATGCTTTTGGCTGCTTTGTTTGCAAATTTTTGCTCTATTATTTCATCAAAAAATGAAAGCAGTTTGTCATAAAATCCGTTTGTGTTCAATATAACAATAGCTTTTTTGTTATATCCGAGCTGTTTTTGAACAATCATTTCACTGAGTTCTTCAAGCGTGCCGAATCCTCCGGGGAGTGCTATCAAGGCATCTGACATTTCATCCATTTTTGCTTTTCTGCTTCTCATGCACGGCGTTACAAAAAATTCATCACAATAGTCGGAAAATACATCCATCTCTCTTAGTTTTTGGGGCATTATTCCGATAAGGCGCCGGGCGCCGTTTTTTACTTCTTGCGCGCATGCCCACATCAACCCCAGACAGCTTCCGCCGTATACCATATCAAAACCTGCTGCGGCAAGTTCTTTCCCCAGCTCTGATGCAGCTTCATAGTAGCTTTTTTCCAGATAATCGCATGATGAGGCAAATACACAAACATTGTTTATCATAATTAGTCCTTTAATATCGTCAACAAGATGATTTCAATATACCACACAATCTGTGATAGTATTATACTTGATGGAAGAAAAAAACAAAAATCTTATATTTTATATTTCTGCAGGGTTGATTATACTGGCGGGAATTTTTTTCAGAATTCTTTTTTATTCTTATGCAAGACCTTTCTGGAACGATGAATCCGCAATTGCTCTGAACCTTATAAACCACGGGTATATTGAGCTATTTGGTAAAATGGACTATTATCAGGCGGCACCGCCTCTATTCTGTATTGCCTGCAAATTCTTTTTGATATTTATAAAAAAGGCGGAATACGCATTGAGAGCACTACCGCTGGTATTTTCCTGCCTGTCTTTGCCGGTATTTATTATGCTGGCAAAAAAAGTTTTGAAATCAAAAACCGCAATAATTTTTGCGCTTATATTGTTTGCATTAAACTACCAGCTTATCTATTTTTCACAGGAACTAAAACCCTACTCAGGAGAAGTCTTCTGGTTTTTGAGTATTTTGCTTTTGTATTTTTACATTGATTTTGAAAAACGAACAAAACAAAATCTTGCTGCGGCTGCAGTATTTCTGGCTGTCTCCGTGTGGTTTTCATACACTGCCGTGTTTGCGCTTGCAATATTGTTTTTGACCATGTTTGCTAATAACAGCAAAAAGCAGACAATACTTTTATTTATTCCGTCGGTTGTTTCATCGCTTCTGCTTTTGCCCCGCATAAGGGAGTTATCTTCCGACAGCTTTTTGTACAATTTTTGGGCGGCAGGTTTTATAAAAAAAGATTTTTCAAATTTGTTTGAAATTTTGACAGGGAACGGATTTTTTTACTTTCCAGATTTTTCATCAAAAATATTTATCGGTATTTTGTTTATCGCAGGCTTATTCTTTTTTGCAAAAGAAATCAAAAAACCGCAGAGCCGGATTGTTTTGCTGCCGTTTTTGATTTCAATTTTTATGTCATATTTTGATATTTATCCTTTGTATTTGAGAACTTGTTTGTATTTGTTTCCCGTGTTTTTGATAATTATTTCAAAACCTTTTGATATGTTAAATTCAAAATTTCAGATAATAAACTATGTTATCATAGGCTTTTTGTTTGCACATTTTTCAATCTGCACTTTGATAACGGATTACTCTCAAATTGTAAAAAAAGAATATTACAGAGAAACAACTCAAGAACTCTTGCAAAAATTTACACAAATATCAAAATCTTCGGATATACTTGTTGTTCCAATGTCGAGTAAATTAAACTATGAGTTCTATAAAGATAAAGTTTCCGTAAAAAACAGAAATATCATTGTTATGAAACGATTTTTTTACGAATATCCCGAAATAGAAAGAGCCTATTCCCGGCTGCCTGAAGGACAGACATACTACATACTTCTGACTCATTCAAGCGACAAACCGCTCGAATACAAAAACCTCTGTGCTTTCGCAAAGAGGATGAAAAACACAGAGGTCTTGAAAGATAAATACTATAATGCATTAATCAGATTTTCAAACTGATTAGTCCACAGTGAGTTTTTTTCTGTTTTCTTTTTCTGCCTCTTTTTTAGGAGCATCAATTTTTAATACACCGTGTTCAAGTTTTGCTTTTGTTTTTTCAACATCAATCTCCTGAGGGAAGTAGACAGTTCTTGAAAATTCGCCGTAGCTGAATTCTGATTTTTTGTAGGTTTTGGAATCTTCTTCTTTTTCCTCTTCTTTCTTAGCATTGATTGTGATGTAATTTTTGTCAATGTCTATATCGAGGTCTTCTTTTTTTACACCCGGCAATTCAGCTCTGACAGTGTATTCGTTATCTTTTTCCTTCAACTCAACAGGCATTGCCAGTTTGTCTTCTTCAGGAAAGTAGTCCGGAAACAAACCTTCCATATTTCTGCTCAAAATTGAACTGATTTCATCGTTTACTGATTTCAAAAATCCGTCCGGTGTTTTTTTTATTAAAAATCTCATAATGTTCTCCTTTCATTACGCTTGACTCTTACTTATCACACCATTATTATTACTCTGTTTTAAAAAAACTCTTTCAGAATTAACCAATTTTTAACAATTTGATTTGAACCGGACCTTTTTGAAATAATAACTTGCCTATTCAAGGAATAGAAGTATAAAATAGACATATGAACTTTATTAAAAAGCTTTTTCAAAAAACAGTTCCGAAAGTTATTACAGGTATTTTTATACTGCTTTTTCTGCTGTCTTTGTTTGTTTTCTGGGGATGGTACGTAAAGCAGGTAAATAAAGTCTTCGGGCTTTATTACGTATACAAAGGAGACAAAGCATACAAAGCTCATAAACTTGAAAAGGCAATAAACTATTACAAAACAGGTCTCGAAAGATATCCTGAGCATTCTCTTGCCCGCTGCAATCTCGGAAATATATATGTTAAGTATGAAGACTACTTTTCTGCCGTTGACCAGTATGAGCAGGCACTCAAATATGACCCGAAGTTTATTGTATGCAGAATGAATCTTGGGATTGTCTCTGCCGAAAAGCTTTCTGATTTTGACAAAGCAATCAGAGAGTACCGGACAATTCTGGAAACAAAAAGAATGACAATTCATATTCCTCTTATCTTTGACAGTGTAAAAAGTACAAGAGAAAACAAAACCATTGCTCTCTACAACATGGGTCTAGCATACAGGGGCAAAGCCACCCTTATAGGTGAAAAAACACATGCCGCAAACAACTATATGGAAAAAGCAATTGAATGCTACAAAAAAGCGTTAAAACGCAAGAAAAAAAGCTACAACATAAATTACAACTATGCACTCACAAACCAGCTCATGGGCAACTATAAAGAAGCGGGTCTTGCATACTGCCGTGCTATTGAACTGGAACCGATGGCTTTTGATGCGCATTACAATCTGGCAATCCTGTTAAAACACATAGGAAAACACAGAGAATCTCAGGAAGAACTGGAAAAAGCCCTGCTTATTGTAAATACACAGCAAAACCCTTATATTGCAAAATATATCTTTGATGTTTATTCTCAGGTAGTCGAAAAATCCACCATTCAAAGCCATGACAACAAATCAAACCGGGGGCTTGCTCCAGAATCTCAGGTAAAAGAAGGCGCAAGAACACCGCATATTGTTTCTGAAGAAATAGAAAATGTTGATGACCCGCTTGGCATAAATCATATTACATACGTAAACGGAAAAGTTGTTGCAGGCTCTGAAGAAACAGAAAAATATCTGAGAAAAAGTTTTTCAAAATGTACGTCTAAAAAACTGTTTGAAAATTATGAGGAGGATACTTTATTCAATGGCAGGTACAGCAAAAAATTCTAAATCTGCAAAATTAAAAGGTCTCGGATTCCTCTGGGAAGTTTCAAAAACACTTGCAACAGTGAATGATGCACAAAATCTCGTTTTGTGCCTTAAAGAAATTTTTCAAAAATATTTCTCCGTAAATAATTTCCAAATCTTTATAAAAGACGAATCAACGTCAACACTCAGGGATTTTGTAAAAAGCTGGATAATTATTGAAAAAAATCAGCAGCAGGAAATTGTCCAAAACATATTTGACAAACTCAAATCCTCCGCTGACAAAGGTTTTATAATAAACAGCAAATTGCTTAAATTCACGGCAAAAGAAAGTTTGAAAGAACAATTTTTTTCTTCATTAAATAAAACAAAAAATCTCTTGTATTTTCCTGTTTTGAACGAAAAAACTTTAACAGGTGTGATAGAAATCAGTTTTGATTCCGTAAATAAAGATGTTCAAAACAGCGAGTTTTTGATGGCGCTCAGAATTGCAATGACACAGATAAACATGACTGTTGTAAACAAAATCCTGAACAGACATCTTATTTCAAAAATAAAATTCCAGCAGGTTATGAAAAGCATTGCAAAACTCATAGAAACCCAGTTTGACCTTGATTATATTCTGCCAATCATTGGTGAACTCATAGACAGATTTGTTGCAGACCATTTGATTTATATATTTATAAAAGACGAAAACTCAAAATTCAAATTGTTTTGGCCTTTGGACTGTCAGGACGGAAATGTTTTGAAATTGCTTTCAAAACTCACAAACTCAAAATCTCATGTAATTTCAAAAGACGGAAAAACAGGGCTTTTTGCCATAAGAAACGAAGAAAAAACCGTAGGTGCCATTGCTGCCAGCAGCAATATAGACAAACTTTCAAAAACAGATATAGAATATCTCTGCCAGCTCAGCGCACAGACTTCTATTACAACACAAAGGGCAAATTCTTACGCTCAGGTGCTCAAATATGCCACGCTTGATGCTCTCACGGGATTGAACAACAGACGTCAGTTTGAAATTCGTCTAAAACAGGAAGTCTCGAACGCAAGAAGAAATAAAAAACCGCTGTGCTGTATAATGCTGGATATTGACTATTTCAAAAAAGTAAACGATACCTGGGGGCACTCAGCAGGGGACTGTATTTTGAAAAATGTAGCAAGAATAATTTCTCACGAGCTTCGTGAATACGATATCGCATCCCGCTACGGAGGAGAAGAATTCTGCATACTTTTGCCTGATACAAAACTTCAGGAAGCCGCCTTTGTAGCCCAGAGACTGCGTACTGCCGTTGAAAAAGCAAACATAAATATTTCCGAAGACGAAGTGCTTGGTGTGGATACATTAAAAGTCACAATCAGCGTAGGAGTGAGCGAGTTCAACAAAAATTGCGATATACCCGAAAGACTTCACCAAAGCGCAGATGTAGCTTTGTATGAAGCAAAAAGGCGAGGAAGGAACAGAGTTGTTGTCTATGATGAAAGTTTGGAATAAAATTATAAACCTTTGTATTGAATCATAGAAACAACATCTATGTCTTTTAGTTTTTCTCTGCCTTTAAGATCGCTCAACTCAATGATAAAAGCGGCACCGACAACATTTGCACCTGTTTTTTTCAAAAGTTTTACCGCCGCATCAACGGTTCCGCCGGTTGCAAGCAAATCATCTATAACAAGAACATTTTTTCCGGGTTCAACCGCATCTGCGTGCATTTCAATTTTGTCTGTACCGTATTCAAGAGAGTATTCTTGAGAAATCGTTTCTGCCGGAAGTTTTCCGGGTTTTCTTATCAAGATAAAACCTGCACCAAGGTTGTATGCAAGTGCTGAACCAAAAACAAATCCTCTGGACTCTATTCCGGCTACGTAATCAATTTTCTTGTCTTCATATTGTTCTGTCAAAAAATCCACCATAAATTTCAATGCCTTCGCATCCTTTACGGCGGTTGTGATATCTCTAAAGATTATTCCTTTTTTGGGAAAATCCACAATATCTCTGACTTTTGATTCAACGTAGTTTTGCATTTGCATATCTTCTAATTCCTCTCTCTAACATTTCAAGGCAAATTTTTAGGGAATTGCCTGTTCGATATCTTCAATTATATCATCAACATCCTCAAGACCAACAGACAGTCTCATAAAATCGTCTGATATGCCGCAGGCTTTTAATTGTTCATCATTCAGCTGGCGGTGAGTTGTAAGGCAAGGATATGTTATAACCGAACGTGAATCACCGATATTTGTCGCATGAATAAGAAGTTTTACATGCTCAAGAAAATGTATTCCCGCTTCTCTGTTTGTAATACCCCCGCACGCACTGCCCTTGATACCAAAGCTGATTATAGAAGATGCACCTTTGGGCATATATTTTTGGACAAGCGGATAATATTCATTGTCCTCTAATCCCGGATAATTTACCCAGGCAATTTTTGGATGGTTTTTCAGATGTTTTGCCACTTTTAGTGCTGTTTCAGAGAATCTTTGCATTCTCAAATGCAAAGTCTCAAGTCCGAGCAAAGTCAGATACGAATTAAAGGGGCTCTGGCAGCAGCCGTAATCCCTCAAAAGCTGTCCTCTCGCTTTTACAATAAAAGCTGCTTCTTTAAATGCATCTGTATAGCTCAAACCGTGATAGCTCGGATCAGGATTAACCATATCCGGAAATTTTCCGGAAGCTTTCCAGTCAAATTTACCCGAGTCAACAATGACACCACCCATTGCGTTTCCGTGACCTGAGATGTATTTTGTGGTGGAATGAATGATTAAATCAGCACCCCACTCAGCCGGTCTGCACAAGAACGGAGTAGGTACGGTATTGTCTACAATGAGAGGAATTCCGTTTTCATGTGCAGCTTTTGCTGCAACTTCAATATCGGCAACATTAAGTTTGGGATTTCCCACCATTTCAATAAAAACACATTTTGTTTTTGGTGTAATCGCATTTTTGTAGTCTTCATAGGCTTCACCTTCTACAAAAATTGTTTTTATGCCAAGTTTTTTCAATGTTGTATTCAAAAGATTGAAAGTTCCGCCGTACAGCGTTGAAGAAGCAACTATTTCATCTCCTGCAGAGGCAATATTGGTAACGGTAATCAAAGATGCAGCCTGTCCTGACGAAACAGCCAGAGCTCCGACACCGCCCTCCAAAGCTGCCATTCTTTCTTCGAGAACCTGTGTTGTCGGGTTGGAAATTCTTGTGTAAATATCACCTGCTGTTTTTAAATCAAACAAATCAGCGGCAAACTGTACGGTATCAAAGTCAAATGCTGTTGTTTGATAGATAGGAACAGGAATACAGTGTCTGTTTTCTCCAGCTTTGTGTGCATACTGAACGGCAATAGTGTCTAATTTCATCTTTTCATACATCCTTTCCGGAAATTATATTTGTCCTCTCAAATTTGCTTTTATTATATCCGATACCCACGGAACATAACTGTCAGAACCTTTTAATACACCGATTATCAGATATAAAAGGAACAGGAAATAAAGCAGCGTCACAACAGAAAAGCCCAAAAACAACTGAGTGTTTATAAAGAAGGTGAACATGCTTATTACCGTATTAATAATAGGTATATAACTCAAAAGATGCATTGCAAACCCGAGACCGGAAAGTATTACCCAGAGCGCAAAAGCAATAAATATAGATTGAAATATATGGTATTTCAAAAACGGACGCATGTCTTTTTTTGCCAGTGCGGCAATAACTATGAATATAAAACCAATCAACGGAAAAATGTATGACAGTATTGCAACTATTTTTTCCATAGCAGTAGGTTCTCTGTGTTTGTTCGGATATGATGACAACTTTCTCTCCCCAAGACAGTCCGTCTTGTTTTAAACACCGAGCGGTGTTTCTTTTCTTTTTATGTATTCCTGTAATATTTCTATATATACCAGTTTGTTCTCTGTTGATTTTTCATCAAATGCCAGTGCTTTTCTATAGGTATATATGGCATTGTCCAAATCATTAAGCATAAAATAAGTGTTTCCTATAAAGGTATAGGTCTTTGCATTTTCCGGCTGCAGCTGTGATGCTTTTTTGTAACAGTCAAGAGCTTCCAGATATTTTTTCTGATCTACGTATATATTACCCAGAAGTATGTACGCATTCGGAAAATCGGGTCCGACTTTTATGGCTTCTTTATACTTGCTTATTGCTTTATCAATTCTGTTCGCATCTGAATAAGCAATTGCATGGCATACATATGCCTGATAAAAACCGGGTGCTATTTCATAACAGCGGTTAAATTCTTTTTCCGCATTTTCAAAATCTTTCATTGAAGAATATGCATTTGCAAGACAGATTTGCGCTTTTATATTCTTGTTGTCCAACACAAGTGCTTTTTGAAGCATTTTTACGGCTTCTCTGTACATGTGCATTGACATCTGCGCACTTGCTTTGTTTATATATGTTTCCGGTTCATTCGGATTGACTTCAAGAGATTTTTCATAATACACAATTGCGGACAGATAATCTTTATTGTCCTGATACAAAAGACCTATAGCATTGAACAAATCTGCATTGTTCGGCTCAAGCTCGAGTGCTTTTGTATAATTTTTCATGGCATGGTCAAAATTTCCCTGTTCGGCATATGCATTACCGAGATTCAGGTATATTGAATAGCTTTTTGATTCAATCTCAGAGGCTCTTGTGTAATAGTCAATTGATTTATCAATGTTTTGAAAATAAAAGTAAATACTTCCGGCATTAATCAACGCCTGAGAATTCAGCGGATTTACACGAAGCAAGGCTTCATATATATCCAGTGCATTTTTGTAATCCTGTTCTGCAATAAAAATTTTTCCGAGTTCCAGATAGTTTATTTCATCTGCCGGATTTTTATTGATTTTGTCAAAATATTCTTCAATTTGATTTTTCGGGTTTTTGTTTGATATTTCCATATTCTCTATACATTTTCCTCTGACAATAATACATTTTACTACATTTTTGAAAAAATATAAATAAAACAGGATAATGATTCTTCTCTCAAATAGATTTTGGTATAAAATAAAAAGAAAAAAAGCGAGGCAAAAATTGCAGTACAACAGACGTTCATATTTGAATACACACAGAGATGCCTGGGTAGAAGTAAATCTTGACAGCATAGAAAAGAATATTCTGGAGTTAAAAAAATATTTGCATCCGGAGGCAAAACTTTTTGCCGTAGTAAAAGCCGATGCCTACGGTCATGGCGCCGTAATGATAGCTCCCGTGCTTTTGGCTTCGGGTGTGGACTTTTTGGGCGTTTCTTCAATAGATGAAGGTCTGCAGCTCAGAGAAGCCAAAATCACAGCGCCGATTCTTGTTCTCGGAGCGGTGCCGGTCTGGTCTTTTGATTGGGCGGCAACAAACAATATCTCTATTTCTGTTTTTTCTGACGAACATATTGAAGCCTGCAAACAAACCTATGAAAAATTAAAAATAAAACCGAAAGTCCATGTAAAAATTGATACCGGAATGAATAGAATAGGGGTAGACCCCAAAGATGCTCCCGAATTTATCAAAAAAATTCAGACCTGTGATTTTATTGAACTTGAGGGAATATTTACCCACTTTGCCACTGCGGAAACTCAAAGCTATGCACTTGAGCAGTACAAAGCATTTCATTCAGTAATTGAAAAAGTAAACACAACGGGTCTTTTGATACACTGCTGCAACACGCCTGCAGTGATAAGCTACAAAAATTTTGAATACAACATGGCACGTGTCGGAGTAGGAATATACGGCTTGCAACCGGATTTGCCCGAAGGAGTAAAAAAACCTGTTTTAAAACCAGCAATGTCACTGAGAGGAAGAATTACAAATATCCATACAGCTCCTGCCGGAGAAGGCGTGAGCTACTCTCATACCTTTGAAACAACAAAACCGACAAAAATTGCAACAATTCCTATAGGCTATGCCGACGGGGTTTTTAGAGGTCTGTCAAACAAAATTTACGGTATTGTAAACGGCAAAAAAGTCAAACAAATCGGCAACATTACTATGGATCAGATGATGTTTGATATCACCGACTGCGAAGCAAATGAAGGAGACACAATTACTTTGCTCGGAACAGACGGAAATGAATCCATTCAAATAGACGAATGGGCAAAAATACTCAATACAATCCATTACGAACTTGTTTGCGCCTTGAGAGTCAGATTGCCCAGAGTTTATACACGGTAGGTTTGTTTAGATAAATTTATAACCAAATATTGTAATTTAAGCCGGAATTTTTTTGATTTATTTACAAATACAACGCATAGGCATTATTCTTCCGAACTTATCAGGCTTTTATCTTTTGTTTCTATAAACAAATTCATCAGTTCAATGTCGTCGTAATCAATGTATGCTGTCTGAAACAGGTTCTTTCCGGATTTTATGGTCAGCTGGTTTGTGTCATTGTATCTAATCAAATTTTTTGGGATTTTTATCTGTTGATTATCACCATTCAAGTTTAATTCCGCAATCATATTTCCGTTGAAAAATATTTGAGGCGGTGCGGCATATGTTGTTTTAACTTTTGACTGCCCCATATCTCTTGCCATTTTCGTATCTATTCCTATTACGGAACCAATAACCAAATATGCATCAGCAGACGGCGGAAGGCTTTTTATTTCAAAGTTTTTTGTATAAAAAGGACCGATTGCCTTCACTCTGAATTCCGAAGCATTTGCCGATGTGGCGGAATAGTTGTCATCTCCTATGTGATACATTTCTTTGTCAATGATTATGTCATGGGGATTTGTCTTTTCAATCCCTACAACAATAGGTTTTGATGTGGTATTCCCGTCAACGGTCAGGGAGAAAGGCTTGTAACCGTCTTTTTGTACTGACATTATTGTCGGAGCATCAACTTTTGCACCAAGCGAGAATCTGCCCTGACTGTCAGTTTTGGTTTTGTAACCTTTTGAGGGCAAAGTCACATCTGCCTCATCGATAGGTTTTCCGTTTGAAGAGTCTATTACCTGATTGTAGTCTCCGATACCGTTTTTCTCTATGTTACCGTTTATTGCGGCAAAAGAACATGTCTGCAATACGGCAAATAATACAAATACCGCTGCAAAATAAAAGATTTTTCTGTTCATAAAATCCTCTTTTAAGATTTGTTTTCAATAAATCTTAAAAGATATCAATCACCAAAAACCATGCCACAATCGGGCTAATTCCACAAAAATTATTCTCCCCTCGGAATAAGAGTACAGCCGGTGTTCGGATTGTATTCACATATACAATTTTTGCCGTTGTTTTTTGCATTATACAAAGCAACATCGGCAAGCTCTATCAGCGTTTGTTCATCAAGCGCACACGAAGGGTATTCGCTCATGCCTATGCTCACTGTAGGACATATATAAATATCGTCTTTTACGTTTATTTTTATCTGGCTTATATTTTTTCTTATACGCTCAGCAATAATTTTTGCATCCTGTATATTTGTTTCGGGAAGAATAACAGTAAATTCTTCACCGCCGTAACGGGAAGCGATATCGATTTTTCTGATAGTCTGCTGAATACAGTTTGCAATTTCTCTGAGCACCTGGTCTCCGACAGGGTGACCGTAAGTATCATTGACACTTTTGAAACTATCAATATCCATCATCAGCAGCGACATTTCATGATTGTATCTTGAAGAACGTTTGATTTCGTTTTCAAGCAATGTATAGAAATGTCTGTAAATATAGAGCTTTGTCAAACCGTCTTTTGTTGCCAGTTCGTATAATTTTGCGTTATCTATGGCAATTGCTGCCTGATTTGCAAGAGCTTCAATAAACTCTAAATCCTGTTTGTTGAAAAGTTTGCCGTTGAGTTTGTTGGTAATATTAATAACCCCGATAGGCTCGCCTTTGGCAATCAAAGGTACACAAAGCAGCGAGTTTACATTGAGTTCCTGTCCGTTGTCTACAAATCTCGGGTCATTTTGTCCGAGGTTTGAAATTATTGATTTTTTTTCAACAAATACAGTACCGGCAATACCTTCACCGACTTTTATTTTTGAACATTCAATCAGCCCGTTGTTTATTTCCGTTTCCAGATTTTTGTCGGCAAGACCGTAAACAACTTTTGTCTGCAATACATTTTCCGCAAAGTTGTAGAGCATCAAAGATCCTTTTTCCGCATCAATAGTTTCAAGAGCTTTGTTCAAAATTACACGCAGCAGTCTTTTGAGGTCGTCAATAAAGTTTACCGCCTGAGAAATATTGTAAAGTATTGAAATATTGTGCAATGATTTTTGCAGCTTTTTGAGGTCATTTTCCTGATCACGGCGTTTTATGTATTTTATGAGAATAGGTCCGATATAGTTAAAAATTTTGTTCAGATACAACAAATCCTGTTCCGAAAAAGTCGAACCGTCTGTTTTTGAACCGACAGAACAAATAAAATACGGAATATTGTCTTTTTGAAAAAGTTTGAAATATGAACTGTTCAAATTCTCCAGATTGTATTTTTCCCAGAAGGACTTGTATATAGGTTTTCCGCCGTCATCAGCAACTCTGATAAATTCGTTTTTGTTCAAGACTTCCCAAAAACCTTCTTCGTCATTTTCAAATTGAAAATATTCATGGTCATCTGAGTTTTGGTTGGCAACCATGTAATAAACTCTGTCATGATTTATGAAAAATCTGACATTCTCAACACTCAAAGACTGAGTAACAAAAGTCGTAACTTTTTCTATCAAATCTTCAATAGAATCGGCCTGTGTTGCAATAATACTCAATTCAAAAAGACTATTCAGGTCATAAAAGTTTTTTTGAAGAGTAGAAATTTTTTCAGAAAGATTTTCCATACTACCTATTTTATTCGAATTTTTTGAATAATTCAATCAATTAAATAATGTGAAAAAAGAAGTCTGTTTTATCCGTTGTGACACTTATGATTTTGTATGATAAAATTTACGTATAATCAGAGGTAAAAACTATGAAAATTGCAGTTATATCAGATATTCACGGAAATATGCAGGCACTCGATGCGGTGCTTGAAAACATAAAAAAAGAAAATTGCGAAAAAATCTTTTGTCTCGGAGACCTTGCTATGGCAGGTCCGCAGCCGTTTGAAACTGTAGAAAAAATCAGAGAACTGCAAAAGACAACAGATTTTACCATTATTCAGGGTAATACTGATGAGATGATTGCAAATTGTGACAACCAAATTCTTCATATGCTTGAAGAAAACAATCCCGTAATGGCACATGCACTGGAAAGTGACATCACAACAGTTTCGGAAGAACAAAAAAACTACCTGAGAAATTTACCTTCGCAAAAAGAAATAGAAATCGAAGGTCTAAAAATTCTGCTGGTACACGGCAGTCCGAGGAAAAACAACGAAAACATCTTTGACAATCTAAAAATTGAAGAAGTTGAAGAAATGATATCAGGCACAAATGCAGACATAATTTTCTGCGGACACACTCATGTACCCTGCGGATACCAGACAAATACAAAACAAACCGTTGTGAACACCGGCAGCGTAGGACGTCCGTTTTCCAAAGAGCCAAAATCCTGCTATGCAGTGCTTGAAATAAACAACAGGGAGTTTTCAATAAAACACAATCTTGTGGATTACGACTTTAAAACAGCAGCAAAACTTCTGGAACAAAGAGGTTTTGAAGGCTCAGACAAACTCGCACAAATGCTGATTCATGCCACCTCCAGATATCCGCAATAACAAAAGGGAATTACTATGATTGAAAGATACAGCCTGCCTGAAATGGAAAATATATGGACACTCGAGTCAAAGTTCGGCTTTTATTTGCAAGTAGAGCTGGCTGTCTGCAGAGCATACAACAAACTCGGAAAAATCCCCGATGAAGCTTTGAAACAGATTGAAAAAAAGGCAGCTTTTTCAGTTCAAAGGATTGATGAAATTGAACGGGAAGTAAACCACGATGTTATTGCATTTCTTACAAATGTAAATGAAAATGTCGGCGAGGCTTCCAGATATATTCATATGGGTATGACCAGTTCGGATGTTATCGATACGGCTTTTGCCCTGCAAATAAAAAAAGCCTCTGAAATTATTGAAAAAGATTTAAACAACGTAATAGAAACCATCAAAAACAAAGCAAAGGAACACAAGCAAACTGTTTGTATCGGACGTTCTCACGGTGTTCACGCCGAACCAATGACTTTTGGCGTAAAACTGTGCAGCTGGCTGGATATTTTTGAAAGAACAAAAAAACGTTTTGAAACAGCAAAAGAAGAAATTGCCGTCGGTCAAATTTCGGGACCCGTTGGAACATACAGCAATATTTCTCCCGAAATTGAAGAAATTACCTGCAAAAGTCTCGACTTGAAACCGGCAAAAATATCTACACAGGTCATTGCAAGAGACTATCATGCTTATTATATGCAGTCACTTGCCCTTATTGCCTGCGCAATTGAACAGTGCGCAACAGAAATCAGACACCTTCAAAAAACAGAAGTTCTTGAGGTTGAAGAAGCTTTTAAAAAAGGGCAAAAAGGTTCTTCTGCAATGCCGCACAAAAAAAATCCGATTTCATCAGAAAATCTTTCCGGCCTTGCAAGAGTAGTCAAAAGCAATGCCATTGCTGCAATGGACAATATTCCGCTCTGGCACGAAAGAGACATTTCTCACAGCTCGGTTGAGAGAATTATATTTCCGGATTCAACGATACTCATTGATTACATGTTGAACCGCTTTAACAGGCTCGTTGACGGGCTGGAAATCCACAAAGAAAATATGCTCAAAAATACGCACCTTTTTGGCGGAATTGTTTTTTCTCAAAGAGTGCTGCTTGAGCTGACAAACAAAGGTCTGTCAAGAGAAGAAGCATATTCTCTTGTACAAAAAAACGCACTTGCGGCATTCAATCACAAAGACGGTGATTTTAAAAAGAATTTGTTGAATGATAGTGATATTAAAAAAGTTCTGTCCGATGAAGAAATTGAAAACTGCTTTGATTCGCAGTACTATTTGAGAAATATTGATACAATATACAAAAGATTTGGAATTTAGAGGAAAAGACTATGGGCTGCTTAAAATTTATAATAAAAGTTGCAATAGTTGTTCTGGCAATTATAGGGTTTAGAGCTATCGGCGGATGGGATTGGGTTGTAAAAACCTGGCATCCGTTTGAAAAACCCACACAGGAATCTATGATAGAAAAAAGCAAGGATGTGGCAGATTTTTCAAAAATACCCGAAGAATATGAAATTTCAAAATCGGCAAATATTCTCGGTTATCGTGCAGTTGTAGCGGAACACAATGCAACCGGTCAAAAAATGGCTGTCGTAAACCAGAACAAGACAATAAAACTCTCTCAGGATGATTTCAGAAACGGAAATCTCGAAAAAAAAATTGAGGATATAAACAAAAAACTTTCTTATCAGTACATACACATAGAAAATTTTAAAATAACAAAACAGGGTACAATGCGGTCTATGAATCAGACTGTTCCCTATGCCAGATTTGAAGCTGATGTTACAAATCTGCCTGTTAAAGATATCAAAGGACTCATTGCTGTAGCAAAAGATGTCAACGGAAAAGACAAAATTCTTGTATCGGCAAATCAAGGCGACAGATATTCACAGATTATCAGCGAACAGTTTTTCAAAATGGTAAAACCGTCAAATGAATCATAGTTATGAAAAATATATGAAAAAATGCCTGTCTCTGGCTCGCAGGGGAGAAGGACAGGTTTCTCCAAATCCTCTCGTCGGAGCTGTTGTTCTGGACAAAAACGGAAACATCGCAGGACTCGGCTGGCACAAAAAATGCGGAGAAGCCCACGCAGAGGTTAATGCCATAGCCGATGCAAAAAACAAAGGCATAAACATCAAAGGCGGAACAATTTTTGTAAACCTCGAACCATGCTCACATTACGGCAAAACCCCGCCATGCGCTGATTTGATAATCAAAGAAGGGTTGAAAAAAGTTGTTGCGGGCACTATTGACCCGAACCCTAGAGTTGACGGAGGAGGAATAAAAAAACTGAAAAAAGCCGGCATAAATGTTGTTACCGGAGTACTTGAGCAGGAGTGCAAAAAGATTAATGAAGTATTTTTCAAAAACCAGACAGAAAACCTTCCGTTTGTCGCAATAAAAACCGCAACAACAATGGACGGAAAAACGGCCACAAAAACAGGCTCTTCAAAATGGATTACCTCTCAAAATGCAAGAGCACAAGTTCAAAAGCTCAGAAACAAATACGATGCAATTCTGACAGGTTCCGGTACGGTGCTTGCGGATAACCCGTCTTTGATGTGCAGAAAAAGAGGCGGCAGAAATCCTGTCCGGATAATTGTTGATTCAAATCTGAAAACACCTGTTGATTCAATGGTATATCAAAACGACGGGACAAAGATTTATATAGCAGCATTAAAAACGGCAAAAATAAAAGATTACGGCGCTAATGCCGAAATAATCTTTTGTCCTGAAAAAAGCGGAAAAATAGATTTGCCGTTTCTGTTAAAAGAGCTCTACAAAAAAGGAATATGCAGCATACTTGTTGAAGCCGGCGGTATTTTAAACGGTGTATTTTTAAAACAAAAACTGGTTGATAAAATTTATCATTTTATTGCACCAAAAATTCTCGGCGACAATGAAGCTAAAAGTTTTGTTGAAGGGTTTAGTGCAATCAATATCGACGACAGCACACAACTGAAAATAGAAAGCGTAAAAAAATTCAACCCCGATATTTTGATTGAGGCATATTTATAAACTAACTACACATTTGTGTTTCTGAGTTCGTTGTATGCACTTACGAGTCTGTTTCTCATTTGCAGAGCCATCTGCATTGTCAGGTTTGCCTTTTGAGATGCCAGCATAACTTCATGAACACTGATATCTCCGCCTGCGGCAAAAGTTTCTGCTGCCTGATATGCAGCATTTTGAGACTCGTTAACGGAATTCAGCCCGTTTGAAAATGCCTGTCCGAAGCTGTTTGCCATGTTTTCCACTGCAGACTTGCTGCCTTTGTTCTGTGAAACTGCATTTTGGACGGAAGAATCTATTCTTTCCAAAGGAGAAACACCCATGTTCTCAAGCCCCACATTCATCTGTATGCCGGTATTTATAATAGGTCCTTGCGGCAGGCTGTTTCTGACCTGCATTTCCCTTTGCAGAACATTGTCAAAATCAACCATACCTTTCTGGTCAAAATTGACGTTTAGTGCCTGCATTTCGCTGTTTAGCAGTTTGTTATAGTTTTTTATTGAACTGTTGCCAATCAAATTCGGATTAAATTCCATTTTGTGCTCCGTTTTTTAGTTTTTAAATTCTTAAGGCTGCCGTTATCATACCTTTTGTTGTTTCTGCTGTTGTAACATTGGCTTCATAAGCACGTGAAGCTGAAACCATGTTCACCATTTCTTCAACAACGTTGATGTTTGGCAGTGTAACAAACCCGTCGGCATCCGCTTCCGGATTGTCAGGGTCATATATGGTTTTGTAAGGATCATTGGCAGGAGTAATCTCTGCAACTTCAACACCCTGAGAAATTTGTTTTTCGTCGTAAGAAATTCCGCCTTTCAGAGCAATTGTTCCGTTTGCCGCACTCCAGTATGCATCGTGTTCTCCGTTTGGAAACGGCGGTGCGGTAGAGCCGATTTTGTCCGCATAAACAGCTTTGAAAGAAACATTTTTCTTCACATATACGCCCGGTGTACCATCCGGATTCCTTGTTGTGTTTACGTTGGCAATATTGCTGGCAATGTTGTCCATCATTGTTCTCTGGGCATACATGCCGCTACCTGATATATCAAATGCCGAAAAACTCATCTATTATGAACCTCCGCTTCTTATTACCTCAAGCATGTTTGAGAGAAATCTTCCCTGTACTGTTGCAAGAACGTTGTACTGTTGACCTGTTTTTGCCATGTCCATCATTTCTTCTTCAACGTTGACATTGTTGCCGTTTCCGTAATCAATCCATCTTGTGTCTCTGATAATTTCAGGATCATAGCTGTTTGTGTCGGCATCAACCTGTCTTATGTACATCATTTGCTCCTGAGGCAATCTTTGTGCAATATTTTCCATCATTGGATTTGTCATTGAATAGCCGGGTTTGTATGTTTTGTCTTTCTGGTATTCAAGACTGTTTTGCATCCTCAAATCTCTTCTTATGTTGTCTTTTTCAAGAATTGTGCGCAGCTGGTCTTCAAAAGCGACACGTTTTCTTTGATAATCCGGAGTCATTGCGTTTGCTGTGTTAGATGCAATTGCGGTTTGTCTTTCAACAAGACCGTTCATTGCAAGATTTGAGACTTCTATTGCTCTAACATTAAACAAATCCACTTTTTACCTCCTCTCCATTCCTTTTAAGCCTTTGGTACCAGTATTTCAAAGGTGGTACCGTCTTTGTCTGATTTTACCAGATTCAAGTCCCCGTATAGCTCTTTCATTGATTCTTTTGAAATATACAACCCGAGACCGCTTCCGGTTATTTTTGAAGTGTAACCTTCCTCAAAAATTTTGTCTTTTTTGTCTTCTTCAATACCGCAGCCGTTGTCAGAAACAAGTATTCTTATCATATTGTCCTGAGTTTCTTCTGTCTGAACTTTTATTTCTCCGTCTTTTGAAGAAGCATCAACTGCATTGTACAAAAGATTTATAATTACATTCAAAAGCTTGTTTTCATCAGCCATAATATTTCCGTCAAAACTGTTGGAAACCTCAATTTTTACACCGGCATCTATTGCTTTTGCATCCGCAAGATTTACCGCTGTTTGTAAAAGTTCGCCAAGATTGTGAGTTTCCAGTTGAGTTCCTTGAATTGAACGAAGCTCATTCAAAAGATTTGTGATAGAGTCTTTTGATTTTTTTATACTGTTTACGGCATTTAATACAGAGTCTTGCAGCTCTTTGTTTGAGACCATTTCGAGTCTTTTTTCAATAATTTTTGAATATAAATCAATAACCGACAAATGATTTTTTATATCATGCGAAATAGTCTTTGCTTTTGAGGAAATATATTCGTATTTTTTCTCAATATCATCCGACTCTTCGAGCAAAGATGTTTTTGCCTGAGAAACAGAAGCTTCTTCCACAAAAGAGTCCGCAAAATTTATAAACTTGTGAACAGCTTTGTTCAAAAGCTCATTGCCTCTTCTTTCAGGTGTGTATTCCTGCGTATATCTCATGAGGTCTATTTTTGAGTTCTGGCTGATGATACGAACAACATTGTTGACCTCTTTGGAGTTGAGCAGGTAATACAAACAGGAGGTGTCTTTTATTGTTTCTGTCGAATAATCCCAGAGCATCAAAGCGGAATATCTCGGTGACAGAACGACAAGAAATTCCGTATCACCCCAGATATCTTCTCTTGTAAGGTTTTCACCTGCCGTAACCGAATCAAAAGAATAGACTTCGGCGTTTGTAAATTCGAGTCTTTTGAGGACTCCGTCCAGTTCTTTTGTGTCAAAAAGCCTGATTAAAACAACCGCTTTTTGTGTCTGTGCTTCCAAAAGCGGTTCCAGAGCAAAGCGAAACAGGCCTTTTATGGTCTGTTTGTTTACGGGCTTTGTCTGCCCGAGATAAATTAAATCTTTTAAAAGATTTTTTTGTCTGAAATTTGCTCCGCTCATTTTATCTTACCATTTATTGTTTACCGGCTGTCTCAAGTCCGGAATTTTTGGAAGGCGGACACAAAAGTGTCCGCACTGACTCCGTTAGATAGCTATTTTTACTTTTCTTCTGTTCAAAAATCCGTTGTTCAGGGCATACAAAACAGCCTGTGTTCTGTCATTTACCTGAAGTTTTTGGAAGATGTTGTTTACGTGTGTTTTTACTGTAGTTTCGGAGATGAACAGTTTTTGGGCTACGCCTTTGTATGTAATACCCTGTGTTAACAAATCGAGGACTTCTTCTTCTCTTTGTGTCAGATAGTTCAAAAGATTATCTTCGTCTGAAACTGCCTGAACTTCTTCTTTGAATGATTTTTGGAAATATTCAAAAAATCTTGAGGACAAAGCTGCAGGCAGATAGATTTTTCCGTTTGCAACTTCGTCAATGGCATAGATGAGTTGAGCAGAGGCCATTGTTTTTAAGATGTAGCCTTTAGCTCCGATTTTCATTGCTCTGAAGATTAAATCAGGATCATCATAGCCTGTCAAAGCGATGGTACGCACTCCCAAATCCAATTTTTCAATTTCCGCAATTGCGGTCAAACCATCTTTTTCCGGCATGTTGATATCCATCAAAACGATTTCCGGACGATACTTCTTAATGAGACTGATTGCAACACTTGCGCTTGTTGCTGTTGCCACAACATCGAAATCGCTTTCAATTTCAATCAATTCTTTGATACCTGACAAATGTTCATAGTTGTCATCGACAATAATGATTCTTGCTTTCTTCTTAAATTCAAGACCTCTTCTCATCTACTCCCCCCAAGATTCTTTTATTTATTTGTAAAATTTACTAATCGTGTAATCATATTATTTACATTTCGTATATTACCCCTAAACAGAGTATCTCCTCATCGACTATCAGGTTGAATTTCTTCAAAAAATCAATATATCCGGCAATCTAGACCATATGGTTTAGAAACAGACTAAAACCCTTGGAGGAAAAGAATTTTAGAAGTAAAAAAAAGATAATTTATTAGTATTACTCAAAAATTCGGGTATACACGGTTTGGTTTAGATATTTTACACGATTTTGTAAACAAAATTACTTTAAATAAATAAGTAAGAAAGTTAGTCAGTTAGTAAAAGTAAATAAGGTAGTAATCTTGGCAAGTGTGAACAGTATAAAACCATGTGTAAATCTTTTTGTACAAAAAGCAGGTGCTTCTCTTGTACAAAGACCTGATATTGTCACAATCCTGAAACAGGATTTGAACAAACTAAAACCCGCAATCAATACCTTTGAGTATTCGAATCTGAAAAGAGTTTCCCCTTCTGAAGTAAAAACTCTTTTTCCAAAAGGAGAGATAGAAGCGGATTGTATAGTTAACGAAATGAGAAAGATAAAAAGAGAGCTTTTCTTTTCATCTTTGACCAGCATAAAAGACTTTAAAACCTGGCTTCACAGTGCAAATTTGGGCAAAGTTTTAAAAGAGGATGATTTCAGAGAAATAGCAGAGTTTATGAACATGCATAAAGGAAAATATATAGATGTATGGAAAGGTTATTCAAAAAAAGACAATATAGCAAACACCCACAAACTGGCATTGTTTGTAAGAAGTATAAGCAGAATAGACAAGTTAAAGTTTTACAAGTCATTGTCTGAAAAAGAATGGGAAGTATGCATTGACGGTATTGTAAACAGACCGGAAGAAGTGATAAGACCTTTGATGAAGTACAAGTTTGATTCCAGAAAAATAAACAGTGCTCTTGTTTTTGGTACAACTTCAAAAAAGATAAAAGACTATATAAACAAAATTGAGAAATTTTTGGATGAAAATAAAATAAAATATGATGTAAAAGCCTACAGAGGCGAAGGTCACTATGGTATCCTAAATAGTGTAAAACTAAATAATGACAAGACATTGCAAAGCAAGATAGAAGAATTTACAGAAGGAATAGAAACAGGAAAATATTCTGTTAATGAGATTGATGAATTTGTAAAAAAATATTTGTTGGGACAACGAATTGTTCAACCCCGCTTTCTTTCAACGGCAATAGAGCAGGAAGCCGGAGAAAGGTATGCAAAAAAGATACTCTGGTATCTTGATATACCGAAAGGAACAAAAGGCTCAATGATAGAATGCTACAATGTGGAACGTGCTTCAGAAGCCGAATTGCTGCTACAAAAGAATTCCAGAATGGTAATAGACAATGCAAGATACAATATCGATAGACACCGTTGGGAATTTGGAGCAACAGTATTCCAATAAGGATTGAAAACGACAGACTAAGTGATAAAATGATAAAAAGGAAAGAAAAATGAAAATATCACCGTTAAAAAACACATCTAATATATCAATAGTGAAACGAATAAAAAACATGTTTTCAAACTGCAGATTGAAATTGAAAACATTAACAAAAGATGTATTTGAGAACAGAAACAAATATATTATATTTGACGGAAAGAAAATTAGAGAAAGGGATTTGCCGAATTGTGTAACCGGTCCGAGTGATATTGAAGGTGTTACCTGTAGTAAAATCAAATTTTATCCGGAAGATGAAGCAGTAATGGCAAAAATGAAAACTGCAAGAGAACAAATTGAATATGCCAGCAAACTCATAAAAGCAGGAAAGTTCATTGAATAAATGAAAATCACACAAGTAACAAATACAGTAAACAAAAAACTACCGGTAATGAAGAGAATAAAACAGTTTTTTGCAAACAGCAAGCTAAAACTGAAAACGCTTGCCGCAGATATATATGAAACCCACAAAACAGAATATATTATTGTAGATGGTAAAAAGATAAGGGCAAGGGATTTGCCAAACTGTGCAGGACGTCCGAGTGATTATGAAAATATTACCTGGAGTGAAATCAAATTTTATCCGGAAGATGAAGCAATATTAAAAACCATGAAAGATGCCAGAGAACGTATTGAATATCAAAGCAAACTTATTGATGAAGGCAAATACATAGAATAAAATGAAAATATCACCGCTAAAAAATGCGCCTGATTTGTCAGACCTGTTTGTATTACAATTCCTGCCGGTAACTTTTACACAGCCATAAAGGTGATATAAGGAAAAAGTATTATGGAAATAATCGAAATATCAGAAAGGACACAATCCCTTATTTACAATCTTGTGGAAGTATGGGAGAAGTCCGTCAGAGAGACTCATTTGTTTTTACCGGAGAATGAAATTTTGAATATAAAAGAAAAATTTCTGCCTGATGCCTTGAAAAATATTTCACATCTTGTTATTGCTCAAGACAATGACAAACCCATTGCATTTATGGGAATAGACAGACAAAAACTGGAAATGCTTTTTGTAACACCGAAAAAAAGATGCAAGGGTATCGGCAAAAAGCTAGTTGAATACGGAATTAAAAATTTTTCAATAGAAGAATTAACTGTCAATGAGCAAAACCCGCAGGCAAAAGGTTTTTATGAACATCTCGGATTTAAGGTTTATAAAAAGTCCGAAACGGATGAACAGGGAAATCCTTATCCGATTTTGTATATGCGGTTGAATAAAAAGTCCGAGAAAAATTAAAGATATTTGTTGTAATATTGTTTTATGGATAAGGCAGAACTCTTAAATCTTTATAATTCAGACTTAAAAGAGCTTTTAAAAATTTCTTCCGTACATATAAAAGAAGAAATCGAACTTTGCTCTATTTTGAATGCAAGAAACGGGAAATGCTCTCAAAACTGCAAATACTGTGCACAAAGTTCACATTACAATACAGATATAGAGACGTTTCCTCTGGTTGATATCGAAACAGTCAAAAAGGCTGCACTGGATGCAAAAAAGAACAATGCAACGAGATTTGCTATTGTCACATCAGGAAAAACTCCCGACGAAAGCGATTTTGATACGATGCTTGAGATGATAGAACAGCTCAACAAAATCGACGGCATAAAAAGCTGTGCATCTATCGGTATACTAAACGAACAACAGGCGCAAAAGCTCGCAAAAACAGGGTTGAAAAGATTTCACCACAATATTAACACAGCAGGGTCATATTATCCCGAAGTCTGCACAACTCACAGTTTTGAAGAAAGACTCAACACCTGCAAACTGGTTAAAAAATACGGCATGGAATTATGCTGCGGGGTTATTCTCGGAATGGGAGAAACAGTTGAACAACGAATAGAAATGGCTTTGACTCTTGCAGATATTGAACCTGACTCTATACCGATAAATATTCTCATGCCGGTCAAAAATACTCCGTTTGAAAATTATCAGGATAAAATTGATGAAGAAAATATACTAAGAACACTTGCCGTGTTCAAAATTGCAAACCCGAATGCAGTTTTACGTTTTTGCGGAGGAAGAATGCGTTTGAGCCTTGAAAATCAAATGCTTGCGCTAAAGACTTGTGTTGACGGTATAATGATAGGAAATTATCTGACCAAAACAGGAAGAGACCCTGTAGCAGATATGGAAATGATTAAAGAAACAGGAAGAAAAATATCATGTTTGACTACATCAAAGGCAAATTAGTTTCAAAACTCCCTTCACAGACCAAAGGTGCAACCATGGTTGTTGAAAACAACGGCATGGGGTATTTGATTAACACAACTACCAGAAGTTTGTCTCTTGCCGAAGAAAATGAAGATGAAGTAAAGGTCTACACTACACTGATTCACAGAGAAGATGCCATGCTCTTGTGCGGATTTTTGAACCGTGAAGACAGAGATATTTTTAATATCCTTTTGAGCGTTTCCGGTGTCGGTATGAAAGTTGCACTTGTTTTGCTGGATGAATTTTCGGGATACGATTTGATTTCTGCCGTTATAAGAGGAGATTACAAAGAACTTTCCAGAGCAAAAGGTGTCGGTCCTAAACTCGCACAAAAAATTATACTGGAACTGAAGGACAAACTCATTAACTGGCAAAATACAGCACCTGTGGATGTTTCTGATATTGCGGAAGAAAAAGATGTTCCGCAAGAAGCTCTGTCTGAAGCACAGGCAGTACTTTTGTCACTGGGGTATTCTGCACAGGAAGCAAAAGATGCAATCAAAGCGGCATGCAGGATTGTTGTCAAAAAAGATTCTTCGGAAGAAATTTTAAAAGAGGCATTGAGCTATCTGGCAAGAGAATAAATACTAATCAAGTTTTCCTGTTTTAAGAAGTTTTTCAACATGAGAAATCATTCTTTGATGAATTTCTTCTCTCGGTAGCGTTCCGTCAATGCTCACAAAATTGTATTCTTCTTTCATCTTATTGTATTCTTCAAGACATTTTGCCTGATAAATTTTAAAACTTTCATAAAAATCAGTGCTCAGCCCGATATCTCTTCCTGATTCCCAATAATCCAGACCCGTAGTACCGATTACACGTTTGAGGAGAATATCAATAGGCATATCAAGATAAAAAACCAAATCCGGAGTCGGAGCGTAATCATAGAGCTTTTTTACCCATTCCATGTTTAAGCCTCTAACAACATCACGGGCAAAAGCGGTATATGTATATCTGTCCAAAAGCACAACAAACCCGGAATCAAGCGCAGGAATAATTGTGTTTTCGAGCCTGTCGGCAAAATCTGCGGCATACAAAAGGCTGAAAGTTGTTGCGTTCAAAAGGTTTCTGTCCTTTGCATCATCAATTACATTTGCAATGAGTCTTGAGGTTTTCCATTCGGAAACCATGCAGCCGTAGCTCTGGTCTTCAATCCATCTGCGCAATTTTTCAATCTGCGTGGATTTTCCGGAACCGTCTGTTCCTTCTATTACTATCAAAAGTCCTTTGTGATTGTGCTTTTCGTTTTCCATCAAATGTTTATTCCTTTTTTTGCAAGCAAATCAGTTACATATTCTCTCAAAAGCAGCTGTTTTGAATGTATTGTATTATTTGCATCTATTCTGACAAGTCCGAATTCATCGACCATGTTTGAGTATTCTTCGTTCACTCTGTTTTGAAAAATAACATAGCTTTTGTAAGGATTGTTGCTGAGTTTTAGGTCCATACCTGCTTCATAAAACGAAGGTGCCCTGTTTGCGCAGATTCTTTCAAGAGATATTTCTGCCGAAATATTGTAATAAAGCGCCAAATCAGGTTTTATTGCAAAACCGTATAAATTTCTGACCCAGTCTCTGTCAACACCTCTTGCCACATCTCTTGCAAAAGCCGTATATACATATCTGTCAGCAAGTACGATAAAACCGGCTTTCATTGCGGGAATAATAACCTGCTCCAGCCTGTCGGCAAAATCCACGGCATGCAAAAGACTAAAGGTACGGGGACTCAGCAGGTTTTTCTTTTTTGCCTTTTTTGTGGTTTGAGAAATCAAATCGGAGGAGTTCCACTCCGTAAAAATTACATCAAGATTTTTCGATTTGAGCCAGTCTCTCAAAATCGCAAGCTGGGTAGACTTACCCGAACCGTCAATACCTTCGACACATATCAATGTTCCGGGCAGTTCATGTGCGTTTGATAATCTCATTTTTGTCTCTTTTTAAATTAACTCGCTAAATAATTTAGACATAATAATATCATATTTTTTCAGACATTAACAGTGTTTTTGCAATTTGTTTTTGTAAAAAGAATAATTTATTTTGTATAATAAAAGATATATCTGTCTGGAATAAAATTAATAAAGAACAAAAATGAGAATACAGTTAGTACAAGACCTGATAAATTACACAAGAAAAGACCTTGTAAAACAGTTAAAACAATATTTAAACGAAATCAGATGCAAAACCTCAAAAATTGTTTTTGTATACAGAAAAAATACAGAAAACATCGGTGATTTAAACTGTTCTCCCTGTCTCTACTTCAAAGAGTTTTCGGGTTATCCCTCTATTGATATTCTGGATTTTAAGAACATTAATATAAAAAACAAAATAATAATTGCAGGAGGCGGAGGTTTTTTTCAAAAGTATTTTGACGAATCAATAAAACATTTTGATAAACTTTCTGAAAACAACAAAGTAATATACTGGGGCGCAGGAACAGACAACACATTCAATGAAGAATTGATGAATCCGGATTTTTTGGAAAAAGCAGCACTTGTCGGGATTAGAGATAAAAATACAAAATATCATTTTGTTCCATGCGTAAGCTGCATGTCCGGAATAATAGACAAATATAGGGTTTCTACCCCCCCCCCCCGAAAAATAAAATAGCTTTTTATCTGCATGATCATTACAGTATTGCATACCCCGACTATGTAAAAAAATATCCTGTTCTGTACAATCACTCAAAAGACTCTTTTGAAGATATAATAAAATTCCTTGCTAATACTGAAACAATTGTTACAAACTCATATCACGGCGCATACTGGGGCAGCCTTTTGAATAAAAAAATAGTAATCATCCCCTGGGATGATAAAAACGGAAATGTCTGGTTTTCAAACAAATTTAAACAGTTTCCTTTTAAGCATATCATTTGTGATGATTTGTCAAAACTTGAAGAATGTATAAATCGTTCGGAACCGGATGAGACAGCACTGGAAATCTCAAGAAACAAAAATGTTGAATTCAAAAATGAGGTTTTGAAGATAATATCAGAATACAAATAAAACATAAGTTGTTCGAGAAAATTTCGTAATAAGGAGCACTCTGCCGAATAAAAGCTGACTAAAAGTCAGGTTTTATGAGAGGAAGACGTGAACAAATTTTTTGACAAAGCGAACACGCACAGCGAAGTGAGCAGTAGTGAGCCTGTCCTTACGAAGTGGACAAAGCGAACACGCACAGTAGGGGCGGGAAGCTCGAGGCGGCAGTGACGACACTAGATTAGATAAACAAATGGTATAAATCATATTGCAATTTGTCTTGTTTTTATTCATGATTAAACTATGTTCAACAAAAAAAATACAAAACAAAATCAATCTCTTTTTCGCCTGAACAAAGCTATTGCCGCTTCCGGATTATGTTCCAGAAGAAAAGCCGATGAACTAATTGAAGCAGGTGCAGTAAAAGTGAACGGACAGGTTGTAAAAGAGCTGGGGTACAGTGTATCTTCGAAAGACAGAATAACCGTAAACGGAGAACCGCTCAAAAAACAAAACCTTGTTTACGTAAAGTATTACAAACCTGCCGGTTATATTACAACAATGCACGATGAAAAAGGCAGAAAAACTATCTATGACATTCTGCCGCCGGAATTGAAAGAGCTAAAACCCGTTGGCAGGCTGGATAAAGACTCAACCGGTCTTTTGATTTTGACAAATGACGGTGATTTTATAAACAAAATGACTCACCCTTCAATAAAAATGCCCAAAGTATACAGGGTCTGTGCGGAAGGAAGACTGAACACAAACCATCTTTTGCAGATGGCAAAAGGTATAGAAATAGAAGCAGGAAAAATTGCATATGCAGATGCTTCTATAGTTGAATTTGAAGGAAAAAATACAGTATTGCAGATTGTCTTGTATCAAGGAATGAACAGACAAATCAGAAAAATGCTCGAGCATCTCGGACATCCCGTAATTTCGCTCAAAAGAGTTTCGCACGGAACAATCAATATTCAAGGACTCAAAAAAGGACAGTTTAAATATCTTAAACCTAGAGAAGTAAGTGATTTGCTGAAACAAATCCAAAAACTCGAAAAATTGGCACAAAAAGAAATTAAACAAGAAGAAAAGAACTAAAATGCACGTTTTTGTAACAGGAACAGATACAGATATAGGGAAAACACTGATAACCGCAGGACTTGCGGCAGTTATGCAGTCTCTGGGGTACAAAGCCGGCGTATACAAGCCGTTTCAAAGCGGAGCGGAAGAAAAAAACGGCTTTTTAGTTTCTCCAGATCTGGCTTTTGTAAAAAAACTTGATTTTTACGTAGAAACACTTTGTACATACCTTTTAAAAGCGCCTACTGCGCCATATACAGCTGCGGAGCTTGACGGTGTTCAGATTAATCTGTCTGCTGTCTCAAGAGAATTTCAGACCCTAAAACAAAACTGCGAAACTGTGCTTGTTGAAGGGGCTGGAGGACTTTTGGTCCCCGTAACAAAAAACAAAACAATGTGCGATGTTGCAAAAATGCTGGATATCCCCGTTCTTATTGTAGCAAGACCCGACCTCGGAACTATCAATCACACTCTTTTGACGATAAATCAAGCAAAAGAAGCAGGACTGGATATAGCAGGCGTTGTGATAAACCGATATCCGTCCGGTACGGATGATATTGCAATAAGAACAGCACCGGGGCTTATTGAAGAGTTCTCAGGCGTAAATATACTCGGAGTTGTTCCTGATATTACGGATTTGAATCCGGCAAAACCCGGCGAAATTATAAACATTATGATAAACAGCATTGATATAGAAAGTATCTTCAGAATAAAAATACCGAAACTGAATTTGAGTTTGTAATTTCAAATTTCCTTTTTGCTTAAAACATTTTTTAGATATAATCCGGTAAAATTTTGTCGGATTAATAAATCCGACCTACAATACTGAATTTTAAAATGTATACTTTTATAAAACTGTAAAAATTTTTCGGCAATTTTTGGTTTGACGGTGTTTTAAGATAATATACATTTTGAAGTAAGACATTGGAAGTATCAATTGATTTCTTTAATACCGGTAAAGAATAACAATACACCTCAATTCAGAGGAAACCTTGTCCAGAGCTCTTTAAAAGCACAGGCTGATACGTTTATGCAAGAAGGCTACTATGACAGGGCTATAGAGCTGTACAAAAAATTTCTTGCTTCAAACCCGCAGGATGCCGATGCAAATCTTAACCTTGCAAAAACATACAGCTTCAACAATCAATTCAAAGAGGCAATCCCTCATTTAGAAGTTTATGTTGCCGCAAATCCGCAGGATATAGAGAATATTACGTTTCTTGGAGAATGCTACAAAAAAAGCGGCTCTTTTTCAAAATCGATTGAATATTTTAACAAAGCTCTAAAAATAGAACCAAATTATGATTATGCAAAAAGAAACCTCCTTGATGCGCAAAACCTTTTGCTCGCCTGTATAGACCCGCAAAAAGCACAGCAGCAGAAATACGAAACTGCCGTAAACAATCTTACTCAGGCAGTAAAAATAGCAAAAAGTTATTTCCCGAGAGGTTACACAAACAGTATGAAAGACATTGTCGTGTCTTTTGACAAAACCTCAAAAATGGGAGGACGCTCAAACATTGCACAGTATGAGCACAACAAAAGACGAATTTCCGTAACAGACGAATATACCTATGCTGACCCGCAATTGACAGGAGCATATATTATCCACGAATTTGTGCACGGCAAAGACAATGACCCTTATACCTCTGTTCGTGAAGAACAAGATGCATACAGAATACAGGCAAAATATTGGACGGAATGCGTAAAAGATGTCTATGACCCCGAAATGGATTATGTTGCAGATTTGTATAAACAGAGTGCAAAAGCACTGGATGACAGAGTTGCTGAAATATACAGACTCAGAGACCCCGGCATTGCGGAAACTTCATACAATCATCCGCCGACAGGCAGAAAAGCCTCCGCACATTCATTGAGTAGTGCATCAGGACAGCCGCTGAAGGCATACGACATTATTGTGTAAAAATGTAAATAAGTGTAACAATCTCACTAATTATTATTATATGTTTGTGTAAAAATAATTTTGAGGAAACTTAAAAATAAAGCCAAACAAGTTTTAATAAGTAAAAAAATGATAAACCCTGTAAATTTTAAAGTAAAGCCGTCATTATTAAGAAAATTCGTAACCCAGTTGGACAAATCAGGTGCTATTTTGCCTGTAGTTCTTCTTGAAGGTACCGTTACGGGCGGCAGAACATATCAGGCATACAAAAGAGACGGATTTGTAGAAGCACGTGAGAGAGTAACAGAAGAGGCTCTGGGTGCTATTTTCTGGTTGTTTGGCGCAACAATGTTTGGCAAACTGTTCGACAAAATCGGACAGGCATTTATGAAAATACCGAAAAACATGCCTGATGTCGGTGTTGATGTAGGAAGAAGTCCGTTCAAAAACTATATCAAAGATATGGCTTCAAAGCTCAAAGTTTCACCTGAATATCTGGCAAAATACTCTGTGGGAAAGACATTTGCCAGCCTTATCACTGCATGCTTGTTTATAGGATATGTTGTTCCTAAAGTCAATCAGGCTATCACAAGACACATTTACGGCAGAATGGACAAAAAAGACCCGAATCACGAAAAAGCACCGAATCCTTATACAACAAGACTTACGATAAAAGATGCCCGTTCAATTTTCTCGGCAAAAGGTATATCAATAAATGCCGTAGAAAACTTCAAAGCACACAAGGAAGGTATCTTACCGGCTGTTTCGGCTGCAATTTCTTCAAAAGCGGCACTTGCTGATACGGCATCTGTTGTTCAACCGCAGACATCCGTTCAAACACAGGCACCGCAGCAAGAATCAGCAAATTCACAAAACCCGTCATTTAAAGGTTCTACAGAATCACTTCTTCGAATAGTGCAAAATTTTGAAGAAAATGCCATCTGGAAACTTATGGGTACTGATGTAGGTACGGTTTCGGGCAGAACTCTCAATGCAAGGAACAAAGACGAAAGAGTTGAAATTCTGTTCAGAGACCTCTCTTCTATCTACTTCTATTGCTTCTCAATGCCTGCAATTATGGCATTTATGAACAAGCATGATTCATTTGGCGGTTTGAACACAAAACTCAATCCTATGAGCGCAATGGAAGTTCACAACTATATGATTGACAAAATGGCAGAACAAAACATGCCTGATAAAATCAATGTAAACACTTTCAAAGAATTTACTCTCGGAAAAGAACTTGATAATGAACTATTCAGCAAGTTCTTTGAACCAAGACCTGAACCCGAACCTAAAAAGTATTTGTTCGGCTTGATTAAAAAGAAACAGGAACTTGAACCGAGAATAATGAAGTTGAGCGAATTTGAGGCAAAAGTTGATCAGTTTGCAAAACCCGAAGACAGAGACAGACTCAAACAGATAGCAAGAAAGATGTCAGAGGTTATGCAGCCTGAAAGATACTTTGACAAAGAAAAAATCAGTGCAAGAATTCTTTCCGAATCACAGGTTGAAGATATTCTCAGAGGCGGCATAATCAGAGACCCCGAATTCATGAGCAATATTCTGAACAATATATACAAAGAAAAGAATAATCCGAAACCGCTTTCTGACCCGTACAAATATCTGCCGTTAAAACAAATTGAAGAGAAAAAACAGCAGGTAATAGATTACGTAAAAGCAATTGTCAAAGATGCTCAAGAGTCAGGAGTTGTTACGCCTGAGAGAATGCTCAAACTCAACAAACGCAATATGGTAAAAGGCGGCTTGTTTATGGGGTTGGCAATGGGTGTATCTGCCCTGTTCCTGTCCACAATTATTCCGAAAATTCAGTACTATATCACTTTCTTGAGAACAGGAAAAAACTCATTCCCCGGAACGGAAGGAATAAAAGAAAATAAATAAAACAACTTTCGTTTTTTTAAACAATGTTAAGCAAAATGCCTTTATATAGTGTTTTTTCTCTGAATTTCTTTTAAAAAACAAAAATATATGATATTATTGTCTTAGTTTAGTATAAAGAATTTAATTATTTTTATATGAATTAAATAAAATTCAAAACATAAAAAGAATTAACCCGAATATGCCAGAAAATCCGGCATATTTGGATATGTGTATATATAGAAAAAGAGGTACAGGACAATCGACACAATGTATTTATTAATTGCACTTTTAATAATTGCCTTGATTGCCATGACCGGCATTGCCTTTGCAATCTGGCAAAAAAAGAAAACCGTGCAAAATCTTTATGACAACATATCAAAAGAAAACACCGAAAAGGAAAATCTTTTGAAAAAAGAAGCAATGATTCAGGCAAAAGAAGCATTGCATGCGGAACGGGAAAAATTTGACGACGAAGTCAGAGAACGCCGTCAGGATTTGCAAAGAGCAGAAGACAAACTTCTGAAAAAAGAAGATATGCTCGAAGACAAAATCCAGGAAGCCGAAGAAAAATCTTTTCAGGCTCAGAAAAAAATGGATGAACTTCTCGAAAAAGAAGATTATCTTGCTGATTTAATCGCAAAACAAATTGAAGAAACCGAAAAAATTGCAGGTATGTCAAGAGAAGAAGCAAGACACATGCTGCTTGAACAGCTCAAACAAGACCTGCAGCAGGAGCAAATGCAGCTCATTAGAGAAAATGAAGCAAAAATCAGAGAATCAGCAAAAGAGCTGGCTCAGGATATTCTTTCAACCACAATGCAAAGATGCGCAATTGATCAGGTTGTTGAGTCCACGGTTTCTGTAGTAAACCTCCCGTCCGACGAAATGAAAGGACGTATCATCGGTCGTGAAGGTCGAAACATCAGAACTCTGGAAACATTGACCGGCGTCGATTTAATTATCGATGACACACCAGAGGCCGTAGTTCTTTCAAGCTTTGACCCCGTAAGACGTGAGGTTGCAAAAGTTGCGCTGGAAAAACTCATTGCAGACGGTCGTATCCACCCCGTCAGAATTGAAGAAATGGTAGAAAAAGCGCAGGAAGAGATTGAAGAAAAAATCAAAAAAGAAGGTGAAAATGCCGCAGTTGATATGGGTGTATTGAACCTTCATAAAGAGTTAATCAAAACTCTCGGTCGTCTGTATTACAGAACAAGTTACGGACAGAATGTTTTGAAACACTCACTGGAAGTCGGACACATTGCGGGAATGCTGGCTGCCGAACTCGGTGCCAATGTTCAAATTGCAAAACGTGCCGGACTCCTGCACGACATAGGCAAGGCTGTCGACCAGACTCAAGACGGCACGCATATTGAGTTAGGTGTAGAACTTGCCCGCCGTTATGGTGAGAAAGAAGAAGTTATTCACGCTATCGAAGCTCACCATGATGACGTTACAGCAAATACGATTGAAGCAGTTTTGGTAAAACTTGCGGATGCTATATCAGCCGGACGCCCCGGTTCAAGACGTGATACTCTTGAAATTTACATCAAAAGACTCAACAAAATTGAAGAGATTGCCTCAAGCTATGAGGGAATCAAACAGTCTTTTGCCGTACAGGCGGGTCGTGAGGTTAGGATTATTGTCCAGCCTGATGTGTTCGATGATTTGGCAAGCGCAAAGTTAGCCCGTGATGTTGCGAAACGTATTGAAGAAGAACTCGACTATCCGGGTCAAATCAGAGTTACCGTTGTTCGTGAAATCAGAACTACTGAAATTGCGAAATGATAACAGTTTGACTTTGATATTCGTCTGACAATCTGTCCTTGAATCCAAATACAACAGGCAAAAGATATGACAGGCAACATTAAAGTACTATTTATAGGAGACATTGTAGGACGTCCGGGACGTAATGCCGCAAAGCATTACCTGAACGCCCTTCAGTCTTCTGAAGAAAACAGTTATGATTTTATAATTGCCAATGTCGAAAACGCATCTCATGGATTTGGTCTGACCGAGAAAAATCACAACGAGCTTGCCGGCTTCGGTATAGACTGTTTCACGTCAGGCAATCATATCTGGGATAAAAAAGACATCTATTCATATATAAACAATTCAGACAGGCTGATACGCCCCTGGAACTATCCGAAAGGCACATACGGTACGGGGTATCGCATTTTTAATGTGAAAGATACAAAAATTGCCGTTTTAAATTTTCTCGGCAGAACTTTTATGAATCCCGTAGACTCGCCGTGGGAAATTGTTCAAAACGAAATTGAAAAGATAAAAGAACAGGCGCCGATTGTTATAGTTGATTTTCATGCCGAAGCAACAGCAGAAAAAATCTGCTTTGCAAAATTCTGTTCCGAACACAAAATCAGTGCCGTTCTGGGTACACATACGCATGTTCAAACAGCAGACGAAAAAATCATAAACAGTTACACTGCATATATTACAGATGCCGGTTTTTGCGGGGCTTATGACTCCGTTATCGGTATGGCATATGAAACTTCGGTAAAACGTCTTATCACCAGCATTCCCGAGCGTTTTGACATAGAAGACTCTTCTATAACAGAGTTTGACGGGGTAGAAATGAGCTTTGATGCCGTTTCAGGGCAAGCACAAAGCATAAAAAGAATTCAAGTTATAAAAGATATTAGTGAGGTAAATGAATGATGAAAGGATAGAAAGGTGAAAGTCGATTTACACATTCACACAACCTATTCGGACGGTGTTTTTTCGCCCGAAAAGATTGTGGATACTGCTATTGAAGCAGGTTTGAATGCTATCGCAATTACTGACCACGACAATGTCCTGGCGTATCCGATAGCGGTAAACTATGCTCAAAAAATCGCAAAAGAAAATTCTTCGACTCCGCTGGAAATTCTTCCGGGGGTAGAAATCAACACAATTTATAAAGACACGGAAATACACATCCTCGGATATTTTATGAACCGTGAAGACAATGATTTTCAAGAAATGCTCAAAACACAGCAAAAAGCACGTATTGAACAAACCGAAGAAATTATTCATCTTTTAAACAAAAAAGAAGGCATACATATTACTTTTGATAAACTCAAAAGTCTTGTTGCGGAAGGCGGAAGTATAGGTCGTCCGCATATAGCAAAAGCTATTACTCTCGCCGGCGGAACAAACAGTATGATGGAAGCCTACAACAAATACATAAATAATGATTCGGAAGTTTATGTGCAAAGAAAAACCATCACGCCGCATGAAGCAATCGAAATTATCTATGATGCCGGCGGAATTCCCGTATTTGCCCACCCTTTCGATGTCGAGGATGCAGAAAATCTGATAAAAGAATTTATGCATTACGGACTCAGAGGGGTAGAGGCATACCACAGAAAGCATTCTCCTGCAATGGTAGAGTATTATTCAACAATTGCGGAGAAAAACGGGCTCATTATCACGGGCGGTTCGGATTTCCATGCACCAAACCCGAACAACGGACAAATCATTCTGGGCAAAAACTTTATACCTGAATGGATTTATGACAAATTGATGAAAGAAAAAAAACAACTCGATATGGCAAGGTAAGTCATGTTACAGAAGTTCTAAACATTCAAAACGAAAAATTTATGAAAAAACTCAAAGCTTTTAACATGGTAGAAATAACTATAGTTTTCTGTTTGCTTTTGACAACAGTGATACTTTGCATCCCTGCTATTTTCAACAACTCAAAAGAGGCAAAAGTTATTTCCGACTGGAAAAACAATTTTGCGGAAACTCAATCAAATTTTGAGGTTTTTAATATAAGCGACAAAGACAAACTGGAAACAATCTGCAAAAGCAATACGGAAGAAAAAGAGCAGGAGATTTTCAAAATAATCGGTCCGTATCTGAATGTAGATTTGAGCAAGTCTGCAAAAAATCTGAAATCATATCACTACCGTTTCAAAAACGGTGCGCAAATACCCATGCAGTCAATTTTGTTCACAAGACTTTTTGCCTATCAAGACAGCGGCGATATAGTCGGATTTAAATGGCTTGATTGCAATTGCAGCAGAACAAAACCCTGCGGTATTGCTTTGTTCGACATGAACGGCATACAAAAACCAAATCGGATAGGTATCGATATTTTCGGAATATATCTGTACAGTGACAGGATAGAAGCTTTCGGTTCAAAACTTACCAATGAAGAGCTCGAAAGAGACTGCAATAAACGTTCAAGCGGAATGAATTGTTCGGAATACTTTTTAAGAGGCGGAAAATTCTAGGTTATTTTCACAACCGACACTGTGTCGGCTATATGATTTTATCTTTGATTGCTTTAATAGCCGCCTGTGTCCTGTCTGATACTGCGAGTTTTTGAAGAATATTGCAGACATGTGCTTTTGTTGTATTGATACTCACATCAAGTCTTTTTGCTATTTCAGCATTTGACAGACCGTCTGCAATAAGAGACAGAACCTGTTTTTCTCTCGAGGTAAGATTTGTATCTGCTTTTTCGGCAGGCTCATTTGCATTGTCATTCTGAGAAAAGACCTCTGTGTTGGAACCTGCTGCATTCAAAACATACTGTGCTATTTTGGGGTCAAACCATGCTGCACCTTTCATCACGGAATAGACTATTTCGACAAGTTTGTCCTGATTAACATCTTTTGTGCAATATGCATTTGCACCGGATTTTATTGCTTTTATTACATCTTCTTCCTGTTCATGGGAAGAAAGTATGACAATTTTTGTGTTCGAATGCTGTTGTTTGATGGTTTTTGTTGCCTCTATACCGTTAATATCGGGAAGACCCAAATCCATAATGACAACATCGATTTTTTCCTTTGCAATAATATCAAAACCTTTTTTTGCATTTGGTGCTTCAAAAACCCTCCATTCTATATCGGAACCGGAGGTCATCTCAAAAGCTGTTCTCAGACCGAACCTTGTCAGAGCATGGTCTTCTACTATAAGTATGTTTTTTTTAGGCATGCATATTCACCGATTACAAAGTCGAATTCAACTCTTCTGAAGCATCTAAAAAGTAAGGGTTAATTTTCAATGATTTTTTGAAATTTGCCTTTGCTTCAGCACTGTTCCCCTTCTTTTTGTCGATGAGACCATAGTAATAGTACACTTTGTAATTGTCTTTGTCTATATACTGTGCAGTCTTTACGTAAATTTGCGCAAGATCCATTCTGCCGCTGTTCATGGCAATACCTGCCAAATCAAGCCAGGCATCAGAATAGAGAGGATCTGTGGAAACAGCTTTTTTCAAATACTGGATATTTTTTATTTCATTAATTTTTGATGCAGTATAGTAAACAGCTGCCCCGATATTTTCTTTTTCCAGTGCTTTATTTGCATATTCAGCAGACTTGTCAGTCATATTGAGTCTTTTATAGCAATACGATGCCTGTATAAGAGCTTGTGTATTGTTTTTGTCTTTTTTTGCAGCTTTTACAAAAAACTCTGCAGCATTTCTGTAGTCTTTTTTGAACATATACATATTTGCTATACCGACCAGAGTTTCAGGATTATTTTTTTTGATTTTGTATGCTTTTTCATACAAATCCATTGCTTCCGCAAGTTTGTTCTGTTTGAAATAAATATCCGCAAGCAGTGTCATTGAGTGATACGCTCTGGGGTTTGCCGAGATATTCTGGTTCAATTCTTTTACGGCTCTTTGTTTGTCGCCGGCTTTTAAGAAATATTGAGCAAGATAATAAGCAGACTTTTGTCTGTCCTTTGTAGCTTTTGCCAGTGTATAATATCTAAGCCCTTCTATGTCATTTCTGTAATCAAGAATATTCGAATTTTCTTCAAGCAAGCCGTCCAAGAGTTTTATGGCTTCCGAGAGTCTGTTTGTTTCACAGCAAATCTGGGCTTTGTATTTTATGTAATTTACATTATCCGGATTTATGGAAAGAGCTCTGTTTATCTCATTTATTGCTTTATTATATTCTTTTATATTGTAGTATGCCTGAGACAGAATATAGTGCGCATAGTCGGCACGTTTGAGCCTTTCAGGAAGTTTATTCAAATCTCTTGCAACTTCAAATGCCAGATTGTTGTAGTATATTTCCGTATAACTCTGAGCAAGAAGGATTTCGTCATCATAGGACATAACAACCTGAGGGAAGAGTTTTGATTTTATGAGTTGAATCTGATTGTTATAGATTTCTCTGTCATGGATATTGTTTATTGCTTCCTGAGCAAGAGAAAACAGCCCCATGTTCGCAAATTTGTATGCAAAACCGAGATTGACAAAGTCCTCATTGCTTGAAGCATCAAGAATTGCCCTATAGTCCTTGTAGGCAGAGGTTATATTACCCTGAGTGAATTTTTCATTCGCCTCTGCATATTTTTTTGCATAATCAATTTTTTCGGCAGCGGCAGCAATATTGCTATCATTCTGAGAAAATGTGATTATTCTTAAAAAATCATTTGTCAGCTCATTATTTTTAATCATCTTGAGGTTTTCTTTGTTGAAGGTAGAAACAGGTGTTGTGACAATGTTTCTGCCTTTGTTAGGCTGAGCAAGAACAACCGTTCCCGTCAGTGAAGAAATGATTATTGCTGCTGTAACAAATTTTTTTATCATAATAAAATTTTCCTTTGCTCTGCAATGCTATTTTCCTGCCTTGCAGTTGTAGTATCTGTTGAACAAATCAACAAGGGCTTTTTCATCATCGGTTTGTTCTGTTTCTTCTTTGTTTAAAATATTGTACAGGTGCTCAAGGTCATAATGCGCCAGAGTCTCTCTGTCTTTTTCATCATACAATACAGAGTCTACCTCGCTCAAGAACACATTAACTAATTTATCCAGATGAATTTTGAAAAATGCATCCACAATATTTCCGTCAAAATGTTTCCAGCTTCCGGATTTGATAATATCCAGAGCATTTCTTATAGGCATTTTGTCACGGTAGTGTCTTTTCGATGTAATTGCATCAAAAACATCGCTTACCGCAAGAACTCTTCCGCCAAAGTGAATTTCTTCTCCCTTAAGGTGTCTGAAATATCCCGTGCCGTCATATTTTTCATGGTGGCTTGAGGCAATTTCTGCGACTTCTTTGAACTCATCCGAGATATAAACTTTGTTCAAAATATCATAAGTTATTTTTACATGTTCCTGAATATGCTTGTATTCATCATCGGTAAGCTTTCCGTTTTTTTGTAAAACGGAGTCTCTAATACCTATTTTCCCTATATCATGAAGTATTGCTGCGTGAATAATATTTGCTTTTGTTTTTTCGTCCGTATGCATCGCATCACAAATCAGCTCGGAATACATTTTTACACGGTTTGAATGACCTGCGGTAATTTTGTCTCTGGCGTCGATTGATGCAGCCAGCGTGTCAATAAAACTTTTGAAAAGTTCTTTCTGCTGATTAATCATCAGCTGCTGTGACTCAAAAAGTCTTGCGTTTTCAATTGCTATTCCTGCACTTGAGCCTATAGCTATCAAAACTTCTTCATCTTCTTTTGAAAAAGTTCCGTTTTGTTTGTTCAAGACCTGAAACACCCCGAGAATTTCGTGTTTCATATTCCATATAGGCATACAGAGGATTGTTTTTGTTTTGTATCCGGTTTCTTTGTCAATATCCTGATTAAATCTTGCATCTTCGTATGCATTTTTTATGTTAATAATTTCTCCGGATTGCGCAACATAACCCGCAAGTCCGGTATTTGCGGGAAAGCGGATTTCCTGTGTACCCATTCCGAGAGCAACTTTTGAAACTATTTCGTTTCTGTCTTTATCAAGCAGAAAAACCGTGCATCTGTCTGCATCCAAAACTTTTTTTATTTCTTCTGCGACTGTCTTCAAAAGCAGCTCCAGACTGGTTTCGGCAGCCAGTGTCCTCGCAACATTCAACAGCGCAACTATTGGTTTTTCAATGTCCGTATCTGCAGCAGCGGAAGAATTTTCTATTCCGAGCGCCTCTATCCGGCTGATTAAATCCATTATTTTTATATTTATTACGGAATTGTCAGATTGTATATTTCTTGCCTGTTTAAGTACAGACAAAGCCTGAGCGTAATTTTTTTCGGAAAAATAGATATAACCCCAGCAAAAGCTGTTGGTTTTTATTGCATTCTTGTTTTGAGAATTTTCCGCAAGAAATTTTGCATCATCAAGCATATTCAAAGCTATTTTGTAGTTGTTTTTGTCTACTTTGTATTTTAGCACCGCCAGCAAAGATAAATTTTGTGCAATATATTCATAGGATTTGTTTTGAAGAAAAGTATTGTGAATCATTTCCGCTTTGGATATCAAACTGCCGATACTGGCTGTTTCAAGAGTCTTAAAAAGCGAAAACATAGTATTTTGAGCGTTATTTATATCTTCAACACAGACCGATTTTATAAACTCTTCCATTTTTTACCCTTAACATATTCTCTTTTTAATTATACAATATTTTTTGTAATTGATAAAGAAAAGCAAAGAAAATAAGGGGTTTGTATGAATAAAGTAAGTATTATCATACCTGTGTTCAATGAAATTGAAACACTGGACAAAATTCTCGAAAAAGTGGAAGCCGCACCGTTTTGCGGTCTTGAAAAAGAAATCATTCTTGTTGATGATATGTCAACTGACGGCTCCAGAGAACATTTGAAAGAACTTGAATCAAAATACAAAGTATACTATCACGAAAAAAATCAGGGAAAAGGCGCTGCCATCAGAACAGGTATGTCGCATATAACAGGGGATATTATGGTAATACAGGATGCTGACCTTGAATATGACCCGCAGGATTATCAGGAACTTGTAAAACTCATAATAGAAGACAAAGCTGATGTTGTATACGGCTCAAGACTCACCGGAGCAAAACCGTCTCGCTCCTTTATGTTTACTCATCTTTTAGGAAACAAACTTTTGACCTTTACGACAAACCTCCTTTACGGTGCAACATTGTCAGATATGGAAACCTGCTACAAAGCATTCCGTACAAGTTTTTTGGAGGGAATAGAAATAAAATCCGACAGGTTTGATTTTGAACCCGAAATTACGGCAAAAATTTTGAAGAAAAAAGCCAGATTGTATGAACTGCCTGTTTCTTACTACGGCAGAGAATACGCCGAAGGCAAAAAAATCACTTGGAAAGACGGAATCCATGCAATAATTGCTCTTGTGAAATACAGATTTACGGATTAACTTTCTGTTTTGCATATTTAATAACAGGTTCTTTATCAGCTTTTTTCTTTTTCAAAAGCTCAAAATCTTTTTTGATTGATTGAATAACAGGCATATTGTGACCGGCATTGTGCTGTTTGTACAACTGGTCAAACTCAAAACCGCCAATCAGCACCAATCCCGAAAGAATTGCTATTTTTAGCATTTTGGGCTTTATCTGATAAACTTTACCTGTTTGGGAACAATTTTGTGGATTACGAAGAGATGAAACAACGCTTTTTGAAATATTTAAAGAGGCAGAGTTTTTTGTTTCTTCAAATATTTTTCGCATTCTTTTTTGTATCAGATAGATATCTTTAAGTTCATTCTGCGCATTTTTTGATTTCATAAGATATTTTCGAAACTCGTAACACTCTTTTGGTTCCAGTTCATTATCAACATATGCGGAAACATTGTTTCTGAAATTTTCGTGTTCTCTTATCAAAAACATTTTGTGCTGCTGCTTTTTTACGGCAAGGTCAAGAATATGTTTGTATGATGCTTTCAAATCTTTTATCATTGATTTGAGGTAAAGGTATTTTTTGTAGCACTCAGGACAATTTGCAAGATGGTCTTCAATAAAAACTCTTTGCTGGGAAGAGACTTTGTTGTCTATATACAAAGACAACATTGCCGATATTTTTCTGCACACGGTTTTGTCTGTCATTTTCACTCCTTCTTGTTCAGGCAATGTATTGTTTCAAGTCTGATTGCAGTTTGTTTCTGGCTCTTGCAATTCTAGACTTTACCGTACCTACGTTTGTGTTTGTGATTTCTGCTATTTCTTCATAAGAAAGCCCCTGAAACTCCCTGAGAATAATAGCCAGCCTGAAAGTATCAGGGAGTTTTTGAATAGATTTTTTTATAAGACAGCTCAACTCCGTGTTGAGTGTTTTTTCTTCCGGCGTACAGGTTTTGCATGGCACTTCGGAAACATTGAACTTGTTTTCTTCATCGTCTTCTTTTTTGTCTATGGGAACTGTCTGCAATTTTTTGTTTTTTCTTCTTATGTCATCATAAAACAGTCTTGTGACAATCTGATTTAACCAAGGTTTGAATTTTTCAGGATTTTTTAGACTTTTTATGTTCCTTGCCATTTTCAGTAAAGCTTCCTGCGTAAGGTCAAGCACATCATCACAGTTTCCGCTCAGATAATAAAAGGAAGCATATACACTGCTTTGATTTCTTTTTATCAGCTCCTCCAGCGCATCAAGATTGTCATTGCGTGCAAGTTCAATGAGTTCTTCCTGTGATTTGTTTTTGTATAGTTTTTTGTTGAAAAATAACAATATTCTCTGCTCTTTCTCCGCTGCGCCGGCAAAGATTGTTCCGGCTATTTAGCAAACTAAAAGAAAACCAGAGATTTTCACACATACATTTCTATATAAACAGGTCGATAATATTTGAAAAATAAAACAAAATAACAATTGTAATGTTTACACTAAATAGCCCGAATGGGTGATTGTTAAATATAAAATATGTCATAGAATTGACTGTGTAGTTTAGTATTACAAAAATTATTCTGCAAAACCTATTTGGTTTAAACACTTCAATTTAAAATCCAGGAGAGCAGCTATGGCTGAGGAAAAAATAACATTCAAAGTGACAGATTTGATGAAACTGCCGCCGTCTTTTTGTACAAGTTCTTTGGAAAATAAAGACATATTTTTGAATAACACATCTTTGACAAACTTTTTCAAAGAACATAATGTTTTTTCTTTTTTAACAAGAATAAAAAGATGCCAGATTTTGAAATCTTTTTTTGAAAACAATACTCCTATAGCTGCAGCCGTGCTAATTAAGACAAATCCGGAACGTACATTTGTTATGCACAATTCTTATATAAAATAATTTTTCAAAAAAACAGAAACCTTGTATGTGATATCCGAACATGATAGATTTTAAAAAGGAGCGGCCGGATAATTGCGCAAATGAAAAATTTTGTGAGGAAAGTCCGGGCACCCCAGGGCAGACCGCCTGATAACGTCAGGTGCGGGCGACCGTGAGGACAGTGCCACAGAAATGAAGACTGCCGATGACTTCTTTTGAAGAACAGGTGATGGTGCAACGGCGAGGTAAGAGCTCACCGGCAAGGCTGAGAGGTCTTGGACAGGTAAACCCCGGTCGGGTGCAAGGTTGACAAAAAGGTTAAGGTGACCCGCCGTCTTTTGACAAACCGCTAGAGCTTGCAGGCAACTGCATTCCCAGACAGATAATTATCTAAAAACAGAACCCGGCTTATGAGCCGCTCCTTTTATTTTTTAACACTTGATTGAATAAAAATACATTATATAGTGTATATTCTTATACTCCGAAATGTGAAATTATATTGGAAGGTAAGAATTGGGGATACTTATATCTAAGTATTTTTAAATCGGAGAGGTAAGTTTTGAATTTTTCGGCAATAATTGCACTGTTTGCGGCAGTAATATTGATACTCGCATCACATCACAATGACGGAGCATCAATGGTATCTTTGCTGCAGCCGTCAGCGGTAATGATTGTTCTTGGGGGCACATTTTGTGCTGCTATAGTAAACTTTACTCCATCGACCCTTATGAGTGCACTCAGAGCTTCTGTTGATGTTTTTGTGGAAAAACCCCAATCTTACAAAGTTATTGACGAAATTGTCTACCTCGCACATCAGGCAAGAGTAAAAGGTCTGTTTTCACTGAATAATCTCGTCGACAACATTCAAGACCCATTTTTGAAAAGAGGGGTACAGCTTTCAATTGATTTCAACAACCCGCAGATGATATATGACATACTAAAAGCCGAAATTGCCTATGATGAAGAGGAAGAATTGATAAACTCCAGAGTATTTGAAGCTCTGGGAGGTTATGCACCGACTTTTGGTATTGTCGGAGCAGTGTTCGGGCTTATTCAAATTATGGGATATATCGAGCAGCCTGATATTCTGGCTCAGGGTATTGCCGTTGCTTTTGTTTCAACACTGTACGGTGTTGGATTTGCTAACCTTCTGTTTTTGCCCGTTGCCGGTAAATTGAAAATGAATCTGAGAGAAAAAGTGCTGCTCAAGGAAGTTGTCTTACAAGGTATAGTGTCAATACAGATGGAAGAATCTCCCATGGTTATTGAAGAAAAACTTGTTGCATACTTGAAATATCACGGAACAGGACATATTCCGGGTGTTATTAACGCAAGAAATTCACAAAACAGCGGTATGTACGGAGCAAGATAATGAGAAATGATTATTATGCAAACTCAAATGACTACATAAACCGCTGGGTAATCTCATATGCGGATTTTGTTACGATGCTGCTTGCTCTTTTTATGGTTATGTTTGCAACAAGCCATATGGGTGCAACAAAAATCAAAGATGTTAACAAGTCGATACAAAAAGTTTTTGCCAATCAAAGCGCAATTCAAAAAATTGAAGAAAAAGAAAGTAACGGGAATGTTACGAAAAACGAAACCGAAACAAAAGAAGATTCTGTTTTTGAAAACAGCGGAAAAACAATACTGGAAGGCAAAGACGGCATACTTGATTCACAGGCGGTGATGGAGCAGATTAAAAAAGACATTGACGTCGATACCTCTATAAAAGTGCTCAAATCAGACCGAGGCGTGGTTATCAGACTAAATGACACTATGCTTTTTGACCAGGGTTCTGCTATAATAAAACCAGATGCCATGGCAACTTTGCAAAAAATTGCCGGCTCGCTTGAAAAGTTCAAAAATCCGATAGTTATTGAAGGACATACGGACTCAATGCCTATCAGAAACGAAAAATATCCGTCAAACTGGGAACTTTCTACAGCCAGAGCAACAAATATTATCAAATATTTGACAGCAAACTACAAGTTCCCGCCAAGCAGACTCTCTGCCGTCGGGTATGGAGAATATATGCCGATTGAACAAAATACTACACCTCAAGGACGTGCAAAAAACAGAAGAGTGGATATAATAGTATTAAGTTCGGATAAAAAATAATTTAAATGTTGGAGAAAAAAGATGGCCAAACCTACACAATCGCCAAAAGAACCGGAAATAAAAGAAAAAGAAAAAAACGCAGATGGCGGAAACAATACGATTTTGATTAATGTAATCACAACTACGATTGTGTGCATTATTTTTATAGGTGTAAATTACTTTTTGCAATCCAATTTGCTGACAACCCAGTTGAAATCAATTTCAACCGAACAGACTGCGGAAGAGTCTGATGAAGCTCTTGATAAACCCGAAAAAGGTATTGTTCTTGACCTGGGTGATTTTACAATGAACCTCAGCGACATTGACCCGAGAAGATATCTCAAAGCAAATGTAGCAATTGAAATCACAAATCCGGAACCTGATCCGACTCAGGCAGTGGAAGAACCAAAACCAAGCGGAGGACATGGCGGTCATGGCGAAGCTGCTCCTGACCCGAAGGCTGATTTGGTTGCAGAAATGGAACAGTACAAGCCGGCAATCAGAGATGCCGTGATTACCGTGCTGACAAGCAAAACTTCGGATGAGCTTGCTACAACGGCAGGCAAAGAGCTCGCAAAACAGCAAATTGCTGAAGCCGTAAACGGTATATTTGACGGAGAAAGAGAAGTAATAAGAGTAAGCTTCGGTCAATTTATAATGCAATAAAAAACAAGGGGTGGAGTAAATGTCTGATCCGGACAAATATTCTCAAGAAAATATAATAGACGGTATTCAGGTAGACTACGGCGAAGCCGGAGCCTTTATAAACAGCTACGATGACGGAGAAGAGCACAAAAAAGGCTACAAACTCTACAACTTTAGACGTCCTGACAAGTTCTCAAAAGATCATTTGAGAGGACTGCAGGATATTCACAAAGAATTTTCAAGACAACTCGCACTGGTTCTTACCGCTTACCTTAGAATGCATTTAGAAGTTGATGTAGTATCTGTTGACCAGCTTACGTATGACGAATTTATGCGTTCCGTACCAAGCCCCATATCTATTGCTATTTTTGAACTTAACCCTCTTCCGGGGCAAATTCTGCTCGGCATAAGTTTTGAAGTTCTCTCCAGTATTGTCGACAGAATGCTGGGCGGTGTCGGTTCGGTAGAATCAAAAGCAAGAGAACTTACTGATGTTGAAGAATCACTTATCAAAAAAATGATTGAAAGAACTATTCAGACTCTTGCAGAAGCCTGGTCACACATCATTCCTGTTGAGAGTCATTTGATTGGTTTGGACAACAATTACTCCGGTATTCAGGTTGCAACAGCAGGTGAAATTGTTGCATTGATTACACTTGAGGTACACATTTCAGGCAAACATTACGGTCTCATCAGCCTGTGTTTCCCTTATCCGGTTTTGGAAAATATACTGTCACAGCTGACAACCCAGCATATTTTCCAGACAAAAGGTATCATTGCAACAAGCGAAGAACGTCAAAAAATGATTGAAAAACTTGATACATCTCTGGTTGATGCAAATGTTCTTTTTGGAGAAACGAATATTACAATGAAGGATTTCCTTGATTTGAAAGAAGGAGATGTATTAAAATTAGACAATGCCGCAACTGAAGATTTGATAGTCCGAATTAACGGCGAAAGAAAATTTTATGCCCGCCCGGGTAAAATAAAAGATAAAATCTGTGTAAAAATTACAGACAGATATGATTATTATGTAGATGCACTAAAACGCTATTTCTAGAAAGGATTTCAAATGCCAGACGATAAAATGCAAAATGATGATTTTAATCAATCGAACAATCCGGAGGAGTTCGATAGTTTGCACAATGAAAATCCTCTGGAAAATAATGATATAGAAGCCGCAGCTGAGGACAATGCGGAGGCTTCTTTTGATGCAGTACAAGACATAGTGCAGCACAATGAAATACCTCATAAAGAAGAGCCGCTGGCAAAAGGCTACAATTTTAATGAAATAGAAGGTCAGGCAGTGAATGCTCAAGAAGTTAAAATCGACCATTCCGAAGACAGCAATGACCCCGTAACTGTTCGACCTGTTGAATTCACTCAGTTTGACAGCTATACACCGACCAATACCGATACAAACAAAAACCTTGAGCTGTTGATGGATATCAAACTTGAATTGACTGTTGAACTCGGACGCTGCCAGTTGCCGGTTAAAAAAGTTCTTGAATTAACAAGAGGTTCTATCATTGAATTGGATAAAGTCGCCGGTGAATCCGTTGAATTGTATGCAAACGGAAAACATGTTGCAAACGGAGAAGTTGTTGTAATCGAAGACAATTTCGGTCTTCGTATCACAAGTATTACTGATCCGGAAGAAAGAATTAAAAGCTTGAATTAAACAGCAATACATGCTGCCGCAGAAGCCGTAATGTGCGTTATTCAAATATTCTTCTTAAAACGCCGTTGTTTTCTCTGAGGAGTTTATCGGCTTCATCAAAATCCAAACCGTAAAGAATAAAGAGTATTGCGTGTTTTATTTTGTATCCGTTAGTGTCGAGTACGTTTTGTGCCGTGCGTTCTTTGCAGCCGCAAATTTCAGATACAATAGTGACGGCTCTCCTTTTGAGTTTATTGTTTGTAGGTTTTACATCTATCATAAGGTTGTGATAGGTTTTACCGATTTTTATCATAGAGCCGGTTGAAAGCATATTCAAAATCATTTTTTGAGCCGTTCCGGCTTTCAATCTTGTTGAACCGGAAATAGCTTCTGCACCTGTTTCCACACAAATAAAACAATCTGCGTATTCTTTCATTTTTGCATTAGGATTGGAAGTTATGACAATGGTTTTGCACTTTTTTATTTTTGCAACCTGAAGGAATTTGCATACATATTTTGCATTACCCGAAGCAGAAATCCCAACAATCGTATCATTGTTGCAAATATCGTATTCATCAAAATCCTCAAGCGCCATTTCTTCCGAGTCTTCTGCTCCTTCTATGGCTTCTCGAAGAGCTCTGTCACCGCCCGCAATAATACCCTGTATCATGTCAGGAGGAGTGCTGAAAGTCGGCGGACACTCTGAAGCATCCAAAACGCCGAGTCTGCCACTTGTGCCGGCACCTACATAAAACAATCTTCCCGCATGCAAAAAGTTTCTTACAATAATATCAACCGCTTTTGTAATCTGTGGAATACACTTTTTGACTGCGGCAGCAACCTTCATATCCTCATTATTCAACATAATGAGCATATCTTCTGTTCCGACAAGGTCAATGTTCATTGTATCGTGATTGATGAGTTCTGTGGCTGTTTCGTCTTTTTTCATAAACTTCCTAAACTAACTGTAAGAAACTATACCCATAATAACTCTTTTTTTCGCTCCTGTACAGGTGGGTATATTATTAGTTGTATTTTCCAGTGTACAATATCCGAGTATTGCAAATGAAAGCGCCTCTTTGAACTTGTCATTTATACCAAAATCTTCATGTGTTTTTATTTCTGCGCTATTGTTCAAATACCGTTTTAAAAACTTAATTAAAGCTCTGTTGTATGCACCGCCGCCGCCAAGAACAACCTCTTTTAGCGGAGTTTTCGGAAAAATAAAATCATGATACGCTTTGCATATAGTTTTTGCTGTCAATGCAGTAATTGTAGCTATGACATCAAAATTGTCCTTTGGTGCAGATTCATATATTTTTTGTGCGTATTCCTTGTTAAAAAGTTCTCTTCCCGTAGATTTTGGAGGGATTTTTGCATAATAAGGTTCTTTCAAAAGACTTTCAAGCCATTTTTCATCGACTTTCCCTTTTAATGCAATCTCACCATTTTTGTCATATGGAACATTAAAAAGCTTTTGCACAAAATAATCTATGAGCATATTGCCGGGACCCGTGTCAAAAGCAAAGGTTTCACAAGCTTTTGAAAGCACCGTTACATTGCCTATTCCGCCGATATTTTGTATCGCACGGGGGATGTCTTTTTTAAAAATCAATTCATCCGCAAACGGAACAAGAGGCGCACCCTGCCCGCCTGCAGCAATATCTTTTGAGCGGAAATCTCCGATTGTTGTAATACCCGTGAGTTCTGAAATTACGGAAACATTTCCGATTTGAAGAGTACTTCCGGTTTTTATCCCTGCTGTATTAACAATCTCCGGCATATGGCAAATTGTCTGTCCGTGAGAGGCAATATAATCAACTTCTTCTTTTTTCAATCCTGATTTTTGTACAAGTTCGTTTGCGCACTGTGCAAAAAGGTTCCCGACAACAAAATCCATATTGCAGACATCTTTTACGGAACCTTCATTGTTTGCCAGAGACAAAAGCTTTTGCCTTATTTCTTCCGGATAATCAAGTGAATGAGTCTTTAAAATTTCAAACTCATAGTCACTGTCCAATTTTACAAGACAGGCATCAATCCCGTCCAGAGACGTGCCTGACATCATTCCTATTGCTGTTTTGCAGTTCTTTTTCATCAAAATAATTATACAATATTTGTTAGTACAAATACATTATCAAAAGTTTTCTGCCAAAAAGCATAATACCAATCAAAATGCTGGTCATTGCCGCAATCAAGACAACTCCGGCAGAAAGGTCTTTTGCCATTTTTACCATTTTTGAATATTTGTTTTTGTAAAGTGCATCAAGTGCAAATTCAATAACAGAATTGAAAAGTTCTGCAGTAATTACAAAACTGATAGCAAGTATCAAAACACAGTATTCAATGCATTTAAAGTTCAATAAAATCCCGCCCAAAAGCGACAAAAAGCCTACCAGCAGATGAAAACGATAATTTCTCTGGGATTTGTATGCAACACTCAAACCCTGAAGTGCATATGACAAACTTTTTCTGTATCCGCCAGAGGTAAATTTAGACATTTATTCCGGTTCCTTCAATCATTTCTTTTTGCATATCCCACATTTCCCGAAGAGAATCTTCCGTTGTGTGGTCGTACCCTAACAAATGAAGTATACCGTGAGCAAGCAAAAAGTACAATTCCTGTTCAAAAGACTCCTGATAGTGGCTGTTTTCTTTTGCCTGAACTACCGCTCTGTCGAGCGAAATAAAAATTTCACCGAGATTTATTTCATTATCAAAGACAAATCTTTCTTCCCTCGGGCTGTCTGCAAAAATAGCAAAAGTGATTACATCCGTCGGAACATCTTTTTCTCTGTATTCACGATTTATTGTTTGGATTTTTTCATCATCACAAAGTACGGCATCAAAATACAAAAGCTTGCAGTCATAACCATCGAGACAGGAGTTTTTAACCCATTCTTTTTTTGAAAGAAAATATTTCATCATTTTTTGAGCATCCTGCGTTAATGCACAAAGGTCAAAACCGCTTTCAAAATCTTCATACTCGTTTTCTATAAAAATATTAATTTCCGTATTATTGTTCATCGGTTTTCTTTTTATTTTCCGTTTGTTCGTCAGCCTCCGGCTGGTTTTCTGCTTTTTGAAGATGTTTTTGAATTTTCTTTTCTATTTTCTCTTCTTCATCAGTGCTAATTTTGTCCGGAGCGACAAATTTCTTTTTCATAGCTTTTTCTTCAAGTTCCTGAATAATGTTTTCATGGTACTTGATTCTCTGGTGATGAGCAGCTCTGAGGTTTTTGCTCAATGCTGCGGCAATTGTCTTCAAGTCCTTCAAAGTAAGCGGGCTGTCAGAAAGTTGTCCGTCGTTGAGTTTTGTTTGGATAATTTTGTTAATCATATTATCGAGTTCTTCTTGAGAATGGTCTTTGAGCGTTCTCGAGGCAGACTCAACAGAATCGGCAATCATCAAAATTGCTGTTTCTTTCATATTAGGACGGGGACCGGTATATCTGAATTGTTCTTCGGTAACTTTGTCGGCACCTTCCTCCAGTTTTGCCTGATTGTAGAAGTAACTGGCAATAGAGTCACCATGGTGCTGCACAATAAAGTTTTGAACAACAGGCGGCAGTCCGTACTCTCTGGCAAGGTCAATACCGTCTTTGGGGTGAGCAGTGATAACCATTTTGCTCAATCTCGGATTGAGTTTTGTATGCGGGTTTTCTATACCGAAATATGTCTGGTTTTCAACAAAGAACAACGGTCTTTTTAGTTTTCCTATATCGTGGTACAACGCACCGACTCTTGCAAGCACGGGATCGGCACCGATTGCTTCCGCTGCTGTTTCACAAAGATTTGCCACCATAAGGCTGTGAGAAAATGTTCCAGGTGCTTCAAACTGCAGACGTTTCAACAGCGGCTGGTTGTTATCCGCAAGTTCTGCCAATCCGTACGGAGTAACAATTTTGAACATACTTTCAAACAGCGGAATAATGCCCAGAACAATAATTCCGCTCAGAAGTCCGTTGCATGTGCCGATTAGGGCATTATACCAGATTATTTCCGAGTTTATCGGATTTATTGAGTTTTCAATCATATAGATTAACAAAATAAAGAACAGCATTGAAAGTCCTATTTCGCCGCCAATTTTTACAAGGTCAAATCTTCTGGAATATCTGACTTTTGATGTTGCAATTGAAGCAATCAAACATACGACAATGAACACAGCCGAAGGCTCAACAGGCATCTGTTCAACCAGTGCAATGATAACAATCAAAATTGTTGTTGCAAAAACGGATACTCTCGGATTTGTGAAAATAGCTATCAAAACGGCAAGTGCAGGAAACGGCAAAAAGTAGAACGATGCACCGCTTGGCAAAACAGCACCCAGCGCCGATATCAATATAGCAAGGAGCGCTGTTACGGAAAGATAGTTTTTTGTCAAAAACTGCTTTTCATAAAACATCAGGTAGTACAAAAGTGTCACAACACCGAGAGAAACCAGCGCAAATATTCCGAAAATAGCCTGAAAATTAAGCTCCAGTACATTGTAACCCATTTTTTGCAGAGCATCTTTTTTGACACGGGTAACAGGCTCGCCCGCAAACAGAACTTTTTCACCTTTTTCAAACTTAACAACAGTCGGAATAACCGAGTCTATAGCATTCTTTTTTGCCAGTTCTGTTGCCGTTTCATCAAAAACCATGTTCGGGACTATTACCTGTTCCAAAAGAGCGGAAATGACTCTGAGTTCCGCTTTTGTCGTTTCATAATGCGTATTTCTCAAAATCATTGTATTCAGGTTATTTTTTTCAAAATCCTTCTCTGTTACACCTTGATTTAAGACATTTTCGAGTGTTTTTCTGGCTTTGTTAAATGTAGCATGCAGTTTTGCATCATTGGAATTTATCAAATAATTCAGAATATAATCCTGATAAACATTTCCTTCAAAGTCAAACAAAAGCTTCATTTCGTCTTTTTTTTGAGAGTAATGTTCGTTTTTTGCTCTGACCTGATCAATTGCTTTTATAAGAACGGCATAGTTGTTTTTTATGTAGGTATCTTCTGCCGGTGTCAAAATGGGTTCAATTTTTTGGGCAATTTCTTTTTTGTTCTGCTCTGTTTTAAAAGTATCAACGACTTTTATCGTTTTGTCGGCAACAATGTCTCTTTTGCTGGTGCCGTCTTCATTTATAATACTTTGAAACATATAGTACCTTGCGCTCAAAACTGCAGTCATGAGCACAACAAAAAGCACAAAAATCAAAAAATTTATAACCTTTGAGGAAGAAAACGTATCTGCCAGAAGGTTCGTCAATTGAAGTTTTTTCATATATATAATCTCTGATTGTTATTCATGATACAAGTTATTGATATTTTAATACTTACATTAAGAAATGCAATCCTACCGCAGGATGAGGACAAAGTCGTATTTTCACAAAGCAAAGGACATGCCTTTCATCCTTTGTTTGGTGCATGTATTTATGTTTTTTTCACGCAAACAGCTGATGTAATACAGAGACAAACAGCTACAATCATGATAGGACAATTAGAGGCTATTAATATGAAAACAAACTCTGCTGACATTGTTGATTTTAGTGAAAGAAAGTTTACTCTTGCTGATGTTTTTGCAAACCAGCATCCGGTAATAAACGGCTGGATTATGCTGAGTGCAGTTGCAATTGTTGCACTCTATGCAATTACTTTCACTACCGTATAAAATTACCATTGAATTACTACAGCACCGGAGTGTCCGTTGTGGAGGTCTTCGCTGACATTCTCTCTGCTTCCGTCAGATTTTCCGCCAACACCGTATTTTGCGGATTTTGAAATATCATAAAGCTGATGATATCTGTCCGGTATATGGTACTCGGGTTGTTTTTCCGCCTCGCCGAGAGGAGTCATTCTTGTAGACTTTGAACCGCCGTGTGCAATTATTTTTAAATCAGGAATTGTTGTATCCGCTCCGTCTTTTGCATCAACAAACGCAGTTCCCTCCATGTGTGTTCCTTTGCCGCCTTTGCCGATTTTTATTGCAATAACTGGATTTGTTATTCGTATGTGTTTTGAGACAATCTGTCCTGATTTTCCGCTTTCATACGGCGTAGCACCACCGCCTCCGCCTATTGCAAACACAAAAAACCCCGTATTGATTTTCGGGCGTGAAAATATGCAGCTGCTGCTTGTGCTTGTGTGTATCAGTTCTTTCTTATCTTTATTAAATTTGTACAGCTTCCCGACATGCCTGCCGTTTTTATCAAGTGTACAAACAAACTGTCCTCTTGCGTATTTTGTTGCAGCGGTAATATACAAATTCACAAGCACGGGTCTGAACACGACAAAAAACAACTGCCAGATTATAATCAGAGAAAATATAGTTATCAGACTTTTTTTGAATAGAGACATTTAGTTACCTGCTGTTGTACAAATAATACTAATATTTTACCCGCAGCAAATCAAGTAAAATCTTGAAACGTGATATAATAAACTTTGTAATATTAAACAAAAGGAACAAATTATGAGCGAAGTAAGAGCAAGCCATCTTCTTGTAAAAACTGAAGAAGAAGCAAAAGAACTCAGAGAAGAAATACTCAACGGAAGAAAATTTGAAGACGTTGCCGCAGAAGTCTCTCTTTGTCCGTCAGGCGCAAACGGCGGAGATTTGGGATTTTTTGGCAAAGGCGTAATGGTAAAAGAGTTTGAAGATGCCGCATTTTCAATGAACGTAGGCGATTTGTCAGAACCGATTAAAACACAGTTTGGCTGGCATTTACTTTATCTTACCGACAAAAAAGACTAAGGATTAGTTATGCTCAAAAAGTTGAGAGAAATTCTTGAACAAAACAGCCTTGATTATCTTTTAATCAACACAACAGACGAGTTTCTTGTTGAATACAACGAGCTTTCCAACTGCGCAAGATACTTTGTAACAGGCTTTTCCGGCTCAACGGGAGATGTCCTTTTGTCAAAAGACAAAGTCTGGCAGTTTGTTGACGGCAGATACCATGAACAGGCAGACAAAGAATGCGACCTAAAAACAGTATCCGTCGTAAAGCTTCAGCTGGGACAAACTTTTTCCGAAGAGCTTGTAGACAGAATAGAAAAAGGTTCGGTTCTCGGGGTTGTATCAAAGAAAGTTTCTCTCAACTTTTTTGAAACATTGAAATCAAAACTCTCGAAAAAGAAATGCAAAATAAAACCGCTGGATTTTGAACCGGTATCAAAAATTGTTGAACTAAAATCCGCAAACAACGATAAACCGTTAGAACACATCGATATTTCAATCTCGGGTTTGAGTGCTGATGAAAAATTCAAAAAGATTTCAAGAAAATTCAAAAAAGATGAGCTTTATCTTGAAACAAATCTGGAAAATATCGCATACTTCACAAATTGCAGGCAATACAAAACACCGTTTTCATCTACATTTAAAGCCAAACTGGTTCTTTGCAAAAATGCTGCCTGCGTTTATACGGATGAAAAAATTGACGGAAGGTCTATCGGCTGTCATTTTTGGGTTCGCCCGCTCAAAGACTTTGACAGAGCGTTTGACGGAGTATCCCGTGTTCTTTTTAACCCTTCATCCATAAATTACTATGATTATTCCCTTATAAAGGGTAAAGCACAAGAGTCACCAAAAGACTATATAAAAGAAATGAAAGCAATAAAAAACGATGCTGAAATTGCGCATTTCAAAAAGAATTACAAAAGAACAGACGTTGTTGTAAACAAAACATCTGAACTTTTAAAAACAAAAAACAGTTTTTCTGAGCTTGATTTGTCCGATTTTGTTGAAAAGGAATTTCTCTCTCAGGGAGCAAAACAGCTGAGTTTTAAAACAATACTCGCAGCAGGAGCAAACTCCTCTGTCATCCACTATTCTCATCCCGACAAAAATGTGAAAGTAAAAGACGGAGACTTTGTGCTTCTTGATTGCGGCGGGCATTTTGAAGGCGGATATTCTACGGATATTACAAGAACCTTTGTAAAGGGTAATGCTTCTTCTATGCAAAAAAGAGTCTATACAACGGTTCTCAAAATGTTTTTAAATGCATATCACTACAAAATCACACCGAGAACAACCGGTTTTACGCTCGATAAAGTTGCAAGAAAAATTCACAGACAATCGGGTTTGAGAGATTTCAATTTTAATCACGGACTCGGTCACGGTGTCGGAATCAGTGTCCATGAAAATCCTCCGACAATATCATCTTCAAAATCAGGGAAACGTGTGCTGAAGCCTAATATGGTATTCACAATAGAACCCGGTCTGTACAAAACAGGTTTTGGCGGAGTAAGACTGGAAAACTCTGTTTATCTGACAAAAGTAAACGGTGAACTAAAAATAGAATCTCTGTCTCATGTACCGTTTCAGGAAGAAGCAATAGATTATTCTCTTTTAAATGAGCAGGAAAAAGCATGGCTCAAGGATTGGCAAAAACAGGCAGGTCTTTAATGCAGGAAATTACAAGTGTTTCTAACAACAAAATAAAAGAAGCGGCAAAACTTCATCAAAAAAAATACAGAACCGAGTCAGGGCTGTTTTTGATAGAAGGATACAAGCCGATATTTGAAGCATTCCAACAAAAGGCTCATATCGAAACCGTGTATGTTACAAAAGACCATATAAAAAAATTCGGCTTTATAACAGACAAACTCGTTGTTGTAACAGATGCGGTGATGGAAAAAATTTCCACAACCGACACAAAGCCTGAAGCCGTCGCTGTGGCAGAACAATTAAAGTTCGGCACAGATAATATAAAAAACAAAAAAAGAATAGCTTTGATAGAAAACGTAAAAGATGCTGGAAATCTTGGCACATTGATACGCTCTGCTGCCGCTTTTTCGATAGATGCAATTGTTCTGTGCGGTGATACAACTGATGTGTACAACCCGAAAGTTGTCCGCTCAACTGTCGGTGCTTTATTCAAAATTCCTGTTGTCAAAGCTGATTTGAATGAAGTAAAAAAAGTTTTCCCAAGCCACAAATTTGTTGCCACGGTAGTAAATCACAAAGATGTTGTAAAACCGGAAACTATTGACTACAAAGAGCCTTTTGTTATTATGCTCGGGTCGGAAGCTGACGGTCTGACAAAAGAGGCTCTTAAAATTGCCGATATCAAAACAACGATTCCTATATCAAGCAATACAGAATCTTTGAACCTCGGAGTTGCGGCATCAATTTTGTTTTATATAAGCAGCAAAATTAATTTTGAAATGCAAACAAACTAATAATTTCAAAATACATGCAGAAATACTATTTTGCTTTATCAATCCGGCAGTAAAAATATAAAAAAAACAATTTATCCAAAGACCTGAACTGTTCAGGTTCAGGTCTTTTCAACTCTCTCTCTATTCCTATGTGGTAAAAATTTTTACACCGGAATAACAAGTACCGGTGATTAATATGATTTGTACTCTTTTTCAAAACCGAAAAGAGAACTTACCGACTCATTGTCATGAATTCTTGATATTGCTTCGCCCAAAATAGGAGCAATACTCAACTGTGTGAACTTTGAAGAGACTTCTCTGTCAAGCGGAATTGAGTTTGTTATGATAACTTCTTCCACAGGTGCTTCTTCGAGTCTCTGAATTGCAGGACCTGAAAGAATACCGTGAGCCGCACAGACATAAACCTTTTCTGCACCTTCTCTGACAAGCAGTTTTGAAGCTTCACAAATTGTTCCTGCCGTATCAATCATATCATCCACAAGTATGCAAATTTTGCCTTTAACATCACCGATTACGTGATCTGCAATAGCTTCATTGTGTTTGTCACGTCTTTTATCAACAATAGCAAGCGGACAATCAAGCTGTTTTGCAAAAACCCTTGTTCTTTGAACACCGCCTGTATCAGGGCTGACAGCAACAAGTTTGTCTGATGGAATATTCAGTTCTTTTATGTAGCTTGTCAAAACAGGCGTAGCATAAATGTGGTCAACAAGAATATTGAAAAATCCTTGAATTTGTCCTGTATGCAAATCCATTGCGAGAATTCTGCTTGCTCCCGCAGTAGTAAGCAAATCAGCAACGAGTTTTGCCGTAATAGCTTCTCTTCCGGAGGTTTTTCTGTCCTGTCTTGCATAACCGTAATAAGGGATTACTGCCGTGATTGATTTTGCACTGGCTCTTTTGAAGGCATCAATCATAATGAGCAGTTCCATCAAATTTTCATTAACAGGGTTTGACAAAGGCTGAATAATAAAAACATCGTCACCTCTGATACTTTGCTGAACCTGAACGTATATTTCTCCGTCTGCAAAGTTTTTGATAATCATTGGTCCGACATTTGTCCCGAGGTAGCTTGCAATCTCTTCTGCCAGCTGTCTGTGCGCACGTCCTGCGAACAGTTGTATATCGTGAGTAGGACTGATTGTCTTTTCACGTTCGGGGAAATCCATTGTCAATTCCATGTTTTATTCCTTCCTTCAATTCAACAGACCATAAAATTATAGCAATAAATAGTTCTATTTAACATAAATGATTTCAAAATATTAAATTTTTGTCAGGTATTTATTTTTAAATATCGTAAAAATATTTTTTGTTACCTCATTATCAGGATAATTAATCAAATGAAATAAAATGTTACAAATGTAATTAATCCGTTGCCGCAGCTTCCGCCTTTCACTTTCTGCCTTACAATGACAGGCGCAGGCGGCAGAGTTTTTTCAAGACATTTATTTAAAAAAATTCCGGCTTAATGCCGGAATTTTTCAATATAAAGAATTTTGTTATGCCATATTGATTAGTCTTTTTAACTCATCCGGTCGGCTCGATTTTGCAAGAGCATCTTCTGCGGAAACGAGTTTGGATCTGTAGAGATTTGCAAGTGCCGTTTCAAGTGTCTGCATGCCCTGAGATGCACCTGTTTGGATAGCGGAATACATCTGGGAAGTTTTACCTTCACGAATAAGGTTTGCAATAGCACCGTTTACCACCATAATTTCCTGTGCCATTACACGACCTTTTTTCTCGCCGGTTTCTGTCAATTTAGGCAAGAGTGTCTGTGAAAATACCGCACAAAGTGAATTTGAAAGCATGATACGAATCTGCTGCTGCTGACCCTGCGGAAATACGTCAATAATACGGTCAATCGTCTGGCTTGCAGAAGACGTGTGCAAAGTACCCATAACAAGGTGACCAGTTTCTGCTGCCGTGATAGCAAGGCTGATTGTTTCAAGGTCACGCAACTCACCTACGAGAATGATATCAGGGTCTTCACGCAAAGCTGATTTCAAAGCGTTTGCAAATGAACGTGTATCCTGTCCGAGTTCTCTCTGGTGAACAACACTTTTTTTGGATTTGTGAATAAACTCAACAGGGTCTTCAATTGTCAGGATATGTTCATTTCTCGTTTCGTTGATATAGTCAATCATTGAAGCAAGAGTAGTAGATTTACCTGAACCGGTAGGACCCGTAACAAGGATAAGACCTCTCGGTTTTTCAGTAATTTTTCTGACTACAGCCGGCAGTCCAAGTGTTTCAAAAGAAGGAACCTCTGTATTGATAGTTCTGAAAGCTGCCGCATATGTTCCGTTATTTTTATAAACGTTTACACGAAATCTGCCTATGCCATGGATACCGTATGAAAGGTCAAGTTCCCAATCCTGCTCCAAACGTCGTCTTTGTTCATTATTCAAAATAGGAAAAACAAGCGTTTCAACATTTTCGGCAGTGAGAGCCTCGCTTTTTGTTCTGACGAGTTTTCCGTCTATACGAAATACCGGCGGAAGATTGGCGGAAATGTGTATATCACTTGCGCCTTGTCCGACTGCTGCTTCCAATAATTCCTCTATTAACATTTTTTGCTCCTGATTTTTATAAAAATAATTTAATGTTATAATAAAGCTTATCTGATTAGATTTTACAATTATGGCAGTATAATGTCAAAACAAATATACAGGATAGACGATATGACTCAAATAAAACCCGTAAAACTCAGAAATTTTGAAATAGGCTCAGACAAATTGACTATCCTTGCCGGTCCGTGTGCTATCGAAAGCAAAGATATACTTTTTACTGTTGCTGAAAAACTGAAAAAAATTACGCAGGAACTTGATATAAACTACATTTTCAAATCTTCTTTTGACAAAGCAAACAGAAGCTCAATAAAGTCATTCAGAGGTCCGGGTCTCGAAAAAGGGCTCGAAATGCTTGCTGAAGTAAAAAAAGAATTTGACCTGCCGATTGTTACGGATATCCACACTCCGGATCAGGCGGCGCCTGTTGCAGAAGTGGCAGATATTATACAAATCCCGGCATTTTTGTGCAGACAAACTGATTTGCTTGTAGCAGCTGCAAAAACAGGGAAAATAGTAAATATAAAAAAAGGACAGTTCCTTGCTCCTGCCCAAATGAAACCGCTGGCTCAAAAAGTTTTTGATTCGGGAAATGACAAAGTACTTTTTACCGACAGAGGATCGAGTTTCGGGTATAACAATCTGGTTGTGGATATGAGGGGTATTCCGATTATGCAGGAAATGGGTATTCCTGTTGTATTTGATGCAACTCACAGTGTCCAGCTTCCGGGCGGTGCGGGAGACTGCTCTTCGGGAGAAAGAAAATTCGTACCGACACTTGCAAAAGCAGCTATGGCAGCCGGTGCTAAAGCACTGTTTTTTGAAATACACCCCGATCCGGACAAGGCTCTTTGCGACGGTCCGAATATGCTTTCTGTAGACACAGCAAAAGATGTTTTTAAAATCTGTAATGAAATATTCAAACTTGTAAACTGATTTGCAGAAAATAATCTAATCTAATGTCGCAGTTGCCGCCGGCTGCTTTTGTCCGGCAGAATCTTATCACGAATTTTTCTCGGACAATATTTATTCAAACAGGTTTGTTATCTCAAAATTGTTTGCATCAATCAGTCCTTTGTCGGTTATCTTCAACTCAGGAATAACAGACAGAGAAAGAAATGCCATGCTCATAAACGGTTCATCTATTTTGCAGCCGATTTTTTTTGCAGCTTCATCAAGTTGTTCAATTTGCTCTTGTACTTCTTGAGCCGGTCTGTCAGACATTAGTCCGGCTATGGGCAGTTTTAGATGTGCCAGAGTTTTTTGATTTTCGACAACAATCTTTCCGCCCTGTGATTTTACAAGCTCTACCGCTGCGTAATACATATCTTCGTCATTTGTGCCTATAACTATCATGTTATGTGAGTCATGAGCAACGGTTGATGCAATTGCACCTGATTTTAAACCAAAGCCTTTCACAAACCCGAGACCAATGTTGCCTGTGGCTTTATGTCTTTCTATGACAGCGATTTTTAAAACATCATCTTTTATATTTGAGTCAGCGTAACCGTCTTTTATTACAGGTTTTTCCAAAGAACATTTTGTAATAAGCTGTTTTGGTATTACGTTTATTGTTTTTGCGAGTGTTTTGCCATCAGGAACTTTTATTTTCAAATCATCATGATAAAGGTATTTTATATTGACGGAACCTCTCAAAACAGGCGGTTTCAAACTGTCAAGATTTACCGTCAGTTTTCCGTTTTTTGCTGCAATTTGCCCGTCTTTGATTACAATCTCCGGTTCAAAGTTTTCCAAATCATTCAAAACAAGCAAATCCGCCTTGTAACCGGGAGCAATTGCACCGAGTTTTTGAAGATTAAAATATTCCGCAGTATTCAGACTCGCCATCTGGATTGCTTTTATCGGGTCAACGCCAAGTTTTACAGCCTTTTTAACCATATTTGAAATATGTTTTTTCAGGTGTTTCGGATGTCTGTCATCTGTTACAAACATACATTTTCTTGTATTATATTGCTTCAAAACAGGGATAAGGGGTTCCAAATCCCTTGCACCGGTTGCTTCTCTAACCATCAAATACATACCGAGCCGCAATTTTTCGATTGCTTCATCCGGTTCCGTGCATTCGTGATCCGAACGCACACCAGCTGCAACATATGCATTAAGGGCTTTCCCGCTCAGGTGAGGGGCATGCCCGTCTATTCGTTTAATTTTTTCCAACCCCAGTTTTACTTTGCTGAGTACACCGGCATCACAGTTTACAACCCCGGGGAAATTCATCATCTCCGCTATACCCAGAACCCACGGCGCATCTATCAAAAGAGCAAGGTCATAGCTGTTTAAATCTACCCCTGATGTTTCCAAGTCTGTCGCCGGAACACAAGACGGCAGAGTCATATAAACATCAAGCGGAAGGTTCTTTGATGCTTCTCTCATAAAGCTGATACCCTGAAGCCCCATTACATTTGAAATTTCATGAGGGTCCGCAACAACAGTCGTTGTACCTGAGGGAACCACCATTTTGGCAAATTCGGCAGGTAAAAGCATTGAACTTTCTATATGCACGTGCCCGTCAATAAACGATGGCGACACATATTTGCCTGTAAGGTCAATTTCTTCTTTTCCCTTGTATCCCTTTGCAACACCTGCAATTATTCCATCACAAACAGCAATGTCGGATTCGTAGATTTCTTCTGAAAAAACATTGACAACCTTTGCATTTTTCAATACAAGGTCAGCTTTTTCTTCTCCTTTTGCAACTCTTATTATTTTTTCCATAAAAAAATTATACAATATTTTTAGAAACTTTATATTTACCTCTCACAAATTTTTCTCGGGCATATTAAGAAATGTGAACAAAAAAGTCTTGAAGAGGCAAATTTTTTGCTGCTCTTTATTTATTTTATTCGTAAACAAAAAGGAAGTAAGGATTACATATGAGCAAAATTTCTTTGTCAAAAAAAATACTTTCACCCCTAAAGGAAGTAAAAATTCCCAAACAATCAACTTATCCTCAGGCAAAAAACGTAATGAAAGTTGAAACAGATACTTTAAACTTGTATTCAAAAAATCAAAAAGCATTGAATCGTTTTCAAAAAACATTTGATGAATTTACACAAAATCCCCAGTTTGAATACTTTCGAGGCCAGCTCAATGCAATGGCTGACCAAGCAGGATTGAGAATGACGGTTGACTTTTTACCTAAAAATCCGGACAAGCTGCTGGTAACTGTGTTTGATAAAAAATATGTTCCTGACAGTGAGTTTTACACCGAAGCGGCAAATGCATTTAGAGAACCCAAAAAATTCTTTTCTCATATGAAAAACTTTATGAACGGATGGATTGATTCTTATTGTGTGGCAGGAACTGACTTTAGACGAAGAATTGTTATTGATCCGAAAAAAGAATATGTTTCAAAGATAAAAAATGCAATATATGAGCTTGTGGAAAGCGCTGAACGCAGAAAACATGCTCAGACTATATAAGATATTTTAAACTTGATAAATCTCCTTGTTTTTTCTACTATTCAATTATGAATTAGTACAAAATAAGGAGATTTTATTATGTCTAGAAGACCCGTTATTGCAGGAAACTGGAAAATGCACAAATTGCAGGCAGAATCAGCACAGTTAGCTAATGATTTGATGGCAGAATTGAAAGATTTGGATAAAGCAACAATGCCGGAAGTTGTTATTGCTCCTGTATTTACTTCACTTTATGCAGTAAACAAAGCTTTAACAGACTGCGGCTGCGGAAGAGTCAGACTTGCTTGCCAGAACTGCTATTTTGAAACACAGGGTGCTTTCACTGGTGAAGTTTCTGTTGAAATGGCAAAAGATGCCGGCTGCGAATACATTATCATCGGTCACTCCGAAAGAAGACAATACTTTGGCGAAACTGACGAAATGGTTAACAAAAAAGCCAAAAAGATTCTCTCAGAAGGTCTTGTACCGATTATCTGCTGTGGTGAATCTCTTGAACAAAGAGAAGCCGGCGTTACAGACTCTCATATAGCTTCTCAAATTAAAGCCGCATTGAACGGTTTGACAGCCGATGAGGTTGCAAAATCTATCATTGCTTACGAACCTATCTGGGCTATCGGTACAGGCAAAACCTGCGATTCTGTTGAAGCAAACAGAGTAATTGCAATGATTAGAAACGTTGTAAAAGAAGTTGCAGGTGCTCAAGCAGCTGATGCAATCAGAATACTCTACGGCGGAAGTGTAAAACCCGAAACTATTGAAGAACAAATGGCACAATCTGACATTGACGGTGCACTAGTTGGCGGCGCAAGCCTCAAGGCTGACAGTTTTGCAAAAATCGTCAGAGGCGCTTTGAAATAAAAAATAAAAACCAAATGACAAAACGCTTTCTTTAAAAATAAAGAAAGCGTTTTTGTTTACAATTTTTAAAAGCTCTAATCAAAATAACAACAGGGGGTGTCCACCTATAACCCCCAATTGATTAAATCTAACTCTGACCCGAATCTTGTTTAAAGCATCATTGAGCCTGTTTTTACTGTCATTCTGAACTAGTTTCAGAATTTTACCTGATAGATGGTTACACACCAAGCAGGTAAGATTCTGAACACAGCGTTATCCTTACAACGATGTTTTTTTAACGCTTCAGAATGACAGTTTGCCTGATAATTCTCCATCTCCTGCGGGAGTATAATTTTGTCGGATTAGTAAATCCGACCTACGTTTTAATAATTAGAGAATAAACGGGTTTCAGGGCAGAGCCCTGATGCAACATTGACTAGAAACAGTTGTGTTTTAAAAAGATTTTGACCACAGCTTGTCGTGGCAAAATCTTTGATAAAACACTTTACTGTTTCTTTTAATAAGCGCCGGTTTCTTTCTTTTGTGATACTTTTCTTTCTTGCTTGAGATGTAGGCGAGGTACGAGCCGTACATATCAGGATGCCCTTTGGGTATGCCTGCAAGATACAAAGAAAGAAAAGTATCTAAAGAAAAAAGATTCTTGTTTCAAAGACAATTGTTTTTAGTTAAAGGTTTTTTGTTTATATGTTCATTTTTTCTTTTTGTTTGCGAGGCAAAAAGAAAAAATGAACCAAAAAGTTCACTATATACAGTTTTGTAAAAAGAATAAAAATTTATAGATTGTTTCGTGAGGCAATTTTTCACGTTTCGCTATAGCTCAGCCGAAAAAGAAGGCAAACTTCCGACCTGCTGCTCCGTTCATACAGAACGACAGTTTGCCGGACAATTTAAACCCTCATATACTGTCTTTTTGTAAAAAATTATTCTGCCTGAACATTCGGATTAAAAAAGTTGTAAACCGCTTTTGCCGCACGGGTATGAATAACTTCTTTCAGTTCCTCCAAATCCGCTTTTGAGATTTTGTTTATATTTTTAAATTTTTGAAGCAGTTTTTCTTTGTTTTCTTTTGAAAGCCCTTTTATTTCATCAAGAATTGATTCTGTCGCTTTTTTGCCTCTCAGATTTCTGTGGAAAGTTATGGCAAAACGGTGTGCTTCGTCTCTAATTCTTTGAAAAAAGTACAAAGCGGGCGAGTTTATCGGAAAAATAACAGGTCTTGATTGATGCGGTTTAAAGACTTCTTCCAGTCGTTTTGCAAGAGAAACCACATCCGGATGAAAGTCGTGTTTATCAAAAATTTCAAGAACGGAAGAGAGCTGTCCTTTACCGCCGTCTATAATTATCAAATCCGGCAACGGCATTGTCTCGGACAATTTGCCAAAATACCTTCTTTCCACAACTTCCTGTAAAGATTTAAAGTCATCAGGTTTTGATTCTGTCGAACGAACCTTGAATTTTCTGTATTTTGATTTTTTCGGCATACCGTTTTCAAAAGTAACCATAGATGCCACAGTGTTTGTACCCTGAATGTGAGAAATATCAAAACATTCTACCGTGTATGGAAATTTTGAAAGTTTGAGTTTTTCTTGAACGTAGCTTCCGACTTCGTTGTAGTCTCTCTGGATTTCGGTTAACTTTTCAAGTTTAACTTTTTCAAAATAGAATTTTGCGTTTTTCTGCGCAAGGTTTAAAAGTTCAAGATTTCTTTTTGTCGGAGTGTCTGTAATTTTTACTTTTTTGCCTGCCGATGACTCAAGCCATTTGGAATACAATTCCAACTCCTGCTTCTCCAGCACCTTAGGCAAAACAACGGCGGAAGGAATGTCATATTCGGATGTCATGGAATAATATTCCTTCAAAAATGTCGTCAAAACTTCATTTTCTGTTGAAAGGTTGAGATTTGAAAACTGGAAATCTTTTTTGTCCGTCAATCTGCCCTGCCTGATTTGAAGCAGTGAAACAACAAACAGGCTGCCCTCACTGTATACGGAGATTATGTCCTGATTTATATTTGTGTTTTCAAAGACAACTTTCTGATGTTCCATTGTTTTTTGGACATCCATCCAGCTGTCACGGTATCGTGCCGCCTTTTCAAAATCCTCTTTTTCGGCATATTTTTCCATCTCTTTTTTTAGTGCAGCAACAAGTTCTTTCTGTTTGCCTGTCAAAAAGAGTTCTACATTTTTGAGAATTTTTTTGTATTCTTCGGGTGCAATAAGTCTCTGGCACGGTGCCATACAACGTCCTATATGATAATAAAGGCAGGGACGGTCTTTGAATTTCGGAGTTTTACACTGTTTGAGGGGAAAAAGTTTCTTTATCAAATCCAGTGTAGAATACATTGCTCTGGAATCGGTGTATGGACCGAAATATTTGCCTTTGATTTTGTTTTTGTTTGCTTTTCTGGCAACAATTATTCTCGGATATTCTTCATCAGTTATTACAAAATACGGAAATTTTTTGTCATCTTTTAAAAGAACATTGTATTTGGGTTTGTGTTTTTTTATAAGATGGCTTTCAAGAATAAGCGCCTCAACTTCACTGTCTGTGACAATAAACTTGATTTTTGCAATCTGAGGAACCATAACCTTAAGCTTCGGCGAATCGTGGTTTTTGTTGAAATAGCTGTGTACTCTCTTTTTTAGATTTTTTGCTTTCCCGACATAAATAATCTCGCCGTCCTTGTCATAGTATTGATAAGAACCGCTGAGTTCAGGAATTATTGACAGAGTTTGCTTTACTTCTGCACTGAGATTTGCATTTTGTATTGCCATAGCAAAATTATAGCATTTATGTTCGGACAAAGAGAACTCTATTCACATTAATAAAAAATTTGCATACAAAAAGAGGACTCTGAAATTAAAGTCCTCTTTTTTGAATTTTTTAAGATAAAAAACAAACTTACTTTTGTTCGTATCTTTTTTTGAATCTTTCAACTCTACCTTCGGTATCCATGATTTTCTGGTTGCCGGTGTAGAACGGATGGCATTTGTTGCAAATTTCAACGGTAATGTTTTCTTCAACGGAACCTGTTTCGATTTCATTGCCGCAAACGCATTTGATTTTCATTTTTTTATATTCCGGATGAATATCTTTTTTCATTTTTTTCATTCCCTTCTGTATGATTTATTCGGTAATTTGATTTTAGACTGCTAAAAAATTATTATCAAGTTTTTTTGTGTTAATATTAAAGTGTGTGAAGCCCCTCAGCCGGCACAAAGCGTTATCCGGAGGGCAAAACAGCGTTGTAGCGCTATAAAAAGGACTTGTTAAACTATGAAAATGTCAAAACTGTTTGTACAAACATTGAGAGAATACCCGTCTGATGCTGAAGTTATCAGCCACAAATTGCTTGTCAGAGCGGGATATATAAGAAAACTTGCACAGGGTGTTTACAATTATCTGCCTTTGATGTGGAGAGTTCTGAAAAAAGTTGAAAATATTGTAAGAGAAGAAATGGATGCAGCAGGCGCTCAGGAAATGCTTATGCCTTTTGTCCAGCCGGAAGAACTCTGGCAGGAATCCGGCAGATGGAATGTCTACGGAAAAGAGCTTATGCGACTTAAAGACCGCCACGGCAGAGGCATGTGTCTGGGACCCACTCATGAAGAAGTAATTACAGCAGTGGCAAGAGAAGGTATAAAATCATACAAACAATTGCCGGTAAATTTATATCAAATCCAGTCAAAATTCCGCGATGAAGTTCGTCCCCGCTACGGACTTTTGAGAGGAAGAGAATTTATCATGAAAGATGCATACAGCTTTGATTCCTCTCAAGAAGGACTTGAAAAGTCATACAAAATTATGGCGGATGCATATTACAAAATATTTGAACGCTGCGGGCTGGAAACAAAAGCCGTTCAGTCAGATTCAGGGGCTATCGGCGGTGCGGTATCTCATGAATATATGGTTCTGATTGATGACAACGAAAACAATGCCGGAGAAAACGATGTATTCTTCTGCAAAAACAAATCATGCGGTTATGCAGCTAACGCAAACCATGCAATCTCAGTACTTGAACCTGCTGAAACAGACGGTTCAAAATTCGGCTTTGATGAATTCAAAAAAGTCGATACACCTGATACAACTACAATAGAAGAACTTGCCGCATTTTTAAAGGTTCCTTCTACCGTAATTTTAAAATCCATGATTTACGTTGCCGACAACAGAATTGTTATGGCATTAATCAGAGCCGACAAGACTTTTGAAGAAACAAAAGTAATGAATGCAGTCAAAGCCAATGAAATCAGAAGCGCTGCCCCTGCCGAATTGGAAGCAATATTCGGCGCTAGCAAAGGATTTGTCGGACCGAAAGATATTGAACTTGTAAAAATACCGGAAGAATATGAAGGCGAAAAAATCACTGTTGTGGCAGATTTGACAGCACAGGAGATGAAAAACTTTGTAATAGGTGCAAACGAAACAGACAAACACTTTACGGGTGTAAACTGGTCTGACTTAAACACTCCGATTTTTGCTGACATCAGACTTGTTGAAGCAGGAGAAAAATGCCCCGACTGTGGCGAGCCTTTGTTTGTAACAAAAGGCATCGAAGTCGGTAATATCTTCCAGCTCGGTACAAAATATTCCAAAGCAATGAATGCCGTATATCTTGATGAAAACGGAAAAACCCAGCCGTTTATTATGGGCTGTTACGGTATAGGTATTTCAAGAACTGCAGCTGCAGCTGTTGAGCGCCACCACGATGAACACGGTATCAAATGGCCGGTAGCTATTGCACCTTACCACGTTGATATTGTTCCCGTAAATGTTCAGGATGAATTACAGATGAAAGTTGCAAATGAAATTTACGAAAAACTCAATGCCGCAAAAGTGGAAGTTGTTTTTGACGACAGAGATGAACGTGCGGGTGTCAAATTCAAAGATGCTGATTTGATAGGTTTTCCGTTTAGAATTACTGTCGGTAAAACAATAAATGAAGGGCTTGTTGAGTTCAAAGTGAGAGAAACGGAAGAAGTCTTCAAACTAAAACCCGACGAAGCCGTTGAAAAAATCATTGAATTTGTAAAACCTTATATAAAATGAATTTACATTGATTAAATAAATAATTAATCAATAATTATAATTTGTTGTAAACAAGCTGTCTGAAAATTGTTTTTATTATAAAATCTTCCTATAGGGAGAGTTATGTATAAAAAATTTCTTACAGCTTTAATTTTGACTGCAGCAGCCGTATGTACGGCGCATACAGTTTTTGCAGTGCCTGCAAACGAAGGCAGAATTGTCAAAGTCGGCATCAGTGATTCCGGATTTAAGGACTATTATTTTAACAATATTTCCGTGAGCGCTACGGACAATTTCAGGCTTACGGACAAAAAGACAAACTCTGTTATTGCTGATTTCGGCGCAGGAGAAAATGTCAAAGTAATAATCAAAAACAATATTTTTGATATCTATATGGATGAAACCCAAATTGCGGCAAATATCTCAGGTCCTGTAGAAGTTTCTTCCGAAAACGGCTATGTTACCGTCACGAACCTAAAAAGAGCAGGAAAACCGGCATATTACAGAGGTACTTTTGAAATAACAAAAGTCCCGAAAAAAAACAACCAGTTCAATTTGATAAATATTCTGGATTTGCAGTCATATTTGAGAGGTGTTGTACCGAATGAAATGCCGGTACGCTTTGGAGAAGAGGCTCTTCGTGCTCAGGCAGTGCTTGCAAGAAACTATGTTTTAAAACCAAGAGAAAAAAACTATCACAATTTTGATGTATGCGACTCCGTTGCATGTCAGGTTTATTACGGAGCAAATACTGAAAAAGACCTGTCAGACGAAGCCGTTGCAGCAACAGAAAATATTGTAGCAATGCATAACGGCGAGATGGTTCTTGCACTATACAGTTCAACAGCCGGCGGCTATACGGAAAACTACGAAAATGCTTTTTCAACCGATTTCGGTTCAGGCAACAAAATGTTTCCGGGTATGCCAAAACCCTATTTGAAAGGCGTTCCTGACAATCCAAGAACGCCTGTGTTGAGCAATGAAAATGAGTTTAAGAGATTTTATCTGACAAAACCGGAGACTTTTGATAATGATTCACCATATTTTCGATGGACAAAAGAATGGTCTTTAGCCGAACTTGAAGGCGTATTGAAAAAGACACTCAAAACTCAGTCCGCTACAGGTTTTGTCCGACCGAAACTTGATAATCCGGACAATTTCGGACATATAAAAGAAATCAAAGTCCTAAGGCGGGGTGTCTCGGGAAAAGCGATGTCTGTAAATATTGTTACGGACAAGGGTACATACAATGTACAAAAAGAACTTCAGATAAGACGTGTGTTTCAGAAAAACAATATAGGACTTCCTTCCGCAAATGTTATATTTGAGATAAAAGACAATCCGGAAAACGAATCGGAAAAAATTGTCACAGCATACGGCGGAGGATTTGGACACGGTGTCGGAATGAGCCAGTACGGTGCCGGTGCTATGGCAAAAAAAGGTTATACCTACGACGAAATAATCCAGCACTACTTTACTGATACAGCAATTACTACATACCCCGTTACGCTTGTTGCTCAAAACGGTCAGGATACAGCTTTACAGAACTTTTATACAAACAGAAAAAAAGCTTTTCTTGTTGTAGACAACAGATTCCATTTTACAAAACTCACTGTTGCGATAAACGGACAAGAAGTCAATTTTGATATCAATCCGAATATTTTTAAACCTGAAAGAATTGATATATCTTCTTACATAAGAAAGGGAGAAAACAAAATTACATATATTCTCCCCTATACAAACACTCACAAAAAACCCGTAACAATGTATGTTGAAATAAAAGAGGCAAAAAATGACAGATGAGCAGATAACACCGTCAAATACACATGAGCAGGGGCGTGTTACCAAAACACAGAGCCTGCTGAAAGCAGCGTGGATTATTGCTTTTGTCACAATAATAAGCAAACTCATCGGGTTTTTGAGAGATATCGTTATCGCAAATTTTTATGGAGCTGGAATGGTGTCGGATGCATATTTTTATGCATACCAGATACCGGCTATTTCGATAGTTCTTTTGGGAGGTATCGGAGGACCGTTTCACAGTGCGGTTGTATCTGTATTTTCAAAACTCATACCGGACCTTGAAGCGAAAGCACCGGACAATGTAAACAAGCTGTTCAATACATTTTTAACTTCATCTTTCCTTGTCTTTCTTGTACTCGGAATGCTGGTTTTTGCCTTTTCTGACATAATTATGAAAATAATTATAGCCAACGGCTCGCCGCAGCTCATACATCTGGCATCACTGCATCTAAAAATAATGGCACCTGTACTTGTTGTCGGCGGCGTTGTCGGAATATATTACGGTATTTTGATTGTATACAAAGAATTTTTAATACCAAATATTTCGCCTATTTTGATGAGTCTGGCGATAATAATAGTCATTACGCTTGTAAACCATGACAACTCGGGAGTTGTTCTGGCTCTTGCTACTACACTGGGGGCATTGTGTCAGTTTGTTTATCAGCTGCCAAAGCTTAAATCCCTCGGCTTTAAATTCAGACCCAATCTTGATGTATTCAACAATCCGCAGTACAAAAATATTCTTGAATTGTTGTTTCCTGCGATTTTAAGTTCAACCGTAGGACAGGTTTATATCTATGTAGATATGTTTTTTGCCTCTCAACTTCAAGAAGGTGCATGGTCCGCTATCGGATACGCAAACAGACTGTTTCAATTTCCTGTAGGGGTTCTTGTTACGGCGTTTCTTGTTCCTTTGTTCCCGATATTTTCAAAACTTGTCGGAGAAAAAGACTATGACAACATAAGATACTACTTCAACAAAGGTGTTGGTTTGCTCAATTTTGTAGCTTTTCCTATTCTTGTTTTGATACTGCTGTTGTCTACAAATGCTATCCAGCTTATTTTTCAAAGAGGTGCTTTTAATGAAGTTGCCACTATGATGGTATCAGAGGCGTTGTGCTATCTGTCAATATCAATTATTTTTTATGTTTTCAGAGACTCTATAACAAGGGTCTTTTACGCTTTTAATGATTCAAAAACCCCGTTTCTGGTAGCTTTATCATCAATCGTCATAAAATTCATCTTGAACTTTTTATTTGTAAAACAACTCGGAATAGGCGGTATTACACTTTCTACATCATTTGTAACTTTGATAAACGGCTTCTGGCTCGGGTTGTTGATAAAAAAGAAAATGCACATGGATTACGGAATTTACTTCAAAAATCTTTTGAAAATGGCTGTGATTTCTGTTGCAACATACTATGTCTGCCTCGGTGCATACAACCTGTGGGACAAATATTTTGAACCTACCCGGATGTTTTTGATAGTCAAAATCGTTTTGATAACATTAATCTGTGCCGTTGTATACAGCATTTTTGCCGCTATAGTAAAAATTCCTTATGTCTTTGAACTGTACGGCAGAGCAAAAGGCAAATTGATGAAGTTCAAAAAATAGATTTTTAAAGTTTTTCCAGAATGTCTTCTGCCGAACATTTGCCAATATCCAGCCAGTGAATTTGAGTGTTTCTGCGAAACCATGTTAGCTGTCTTTTGGCGTATCTGCGTGTATTTTGTTTTATTTTTTCAACAGCAGTATCAAATGATACATTTCCGTCAAAATATTCGATAAATTCCTGATAACCTATTGTATTCAACAGACTCGGGATTTTTCCGTATTTTTCGTACAGGGATTTTGCTTCTTTTTCAAGCCCCTGTTCTGTCATCATATCAACTCGTCTATCAATTTTGTCATACAAGGCTTGTCTGTCCTGTCCGTTCAAGTGTCCAAGCCCGAACCACAATACGTTATACTGCGGTGTTTGTTTGACTTTTTGAGCCTGAGACATAGGAATGTTGAGTGTTTTGCAAACCTCAAGGGCACGTATGATTTTGACAGTGTTATTCGGATGCATTTTTTGCGCAAGAACGGGATCAAGTTCTTTTAGCATTTCATACAAAACATTTACTCCCTGTTCTCTTTCTATTCTATGGAGTTCTTCTCTGAGTTCTTTGTTCGGAGCAACCCTCGGCATTTCATAGTTTTCAAGCAGTATTCGAAAATACAGTCCCGTTCCTCCCGCAACAACAGGGATTTTGCCTTGAGAAAAAAGAGCTTCCATTATCTTTTTTGCACAATCCGAAAAATCAGCGACACTGAATTCTTCCGTGGGTTCAACAACATCTATCATATGGTGCTTTATCCCCTGTCTCTCTTTAACAGAAGGCTTTGCAGTGGCTATATCAAATTCTTTGTATATCTGTCTTGAGTCGGCAGATATTATTTCAGTCTCAAGGGCTTTTGCAATTTCAATCGAAAGTGCTGTTTTTCCTGATGCCGTAGGTCCGACAATTGCTATTACCGTTTTTTTATTTTCGTTCTTCATAGTACAAGAATATCAAAACAAGAGCATATGTCATAAAATAAAAAGAAATAATGAGTCCCGCAATTGCAAGAATTATATTCAAGTTAAAAATTACACTCAATACCGACAAAACCGTATTTAAGACAAACAGAAAAATCATTATTCCGACAGAACCCAAAAAGTTTTTGAAAAGAAAGACAAGATTTCTTTTGAAGGACAAAAACGGAACCAGCAGGAAAAATTCCTGTTTTTCTGTCTTTTTATCAAATATGGCAGGAAACCAGAACATTGTAAGGAAACTTACCGCACAAAAAACGCTTCCTGCATAAAGCATCCACAGATTGAGCGCTCTCAATTGCTCAATACTGAGACTGTAAACGTATTTTTGCATTTCTGCCGGAGGGGAATTTACGGCTTCGGCAAATTTGTTTAAATCAATATGCGGATGAGGAAGAATATTCAAACCTATCTTGTAAAAAAGAAAAATTATCCCGAGAAAAACAATTGTGTATACCGCCAGAGTCATTGTAACAGGCAGAAAATACTCACCAACCCCGGGAAAAAATTCCTTACCCAGTGCCATTGAAGCGGCAGCTCTTTCTTCCGCTTTTTTGTATTCCCCGTTTTGTACACGTTTGTCAAGATATATGCCCTGTTTTATCATATAAAACCATCCGGCAAAAAATGCCGTGCACAAAAGAATGTTAGCAACAGCAAATATCATATAAGCAGCCCTGTTCGCCTGCATGGATAATCCCGCAAGAGTGAAACTTAATACAATCATAAAAATAATCAGAGGCTGCGCCAGAATAATATTTTCTTTTGTAATATCAAAAGCTTTTTGTATAAAATTTTTGTCGTTCAAGCTCATTGCTAGATTATAGCATATTATTCAAAAACTTGTAGTATAATTTTATTTGTAATAACGGTCTAAATAGACAGGACAACAAAAAATCGGGGAAGAAATTATGAGAAGCGACAACGTAAAAAAAGGTATACACAAAGCACCGCACCGCTCATTATTGTATGCAGCGGGTGTTTCAAAAGAAGGAATGAAAAGACCGTTTATCGGCATAGCCAGCTCCTTTTCAGACCTCGTTCCTGGTCATGCAGGCATGCGTGATTTGGAAAGACAAATAGAAAAAGGTATCCACTCAGGCGGCGGACAGTCTTTTATTTTCGGTGTTCCTGCCGTATGCGACGGAATTGCGATGGGTCACTGCGGAATGAAATACTCTCTGCCTTCACGTGATTTAATTGCCGATTGTGTTGAAACAGTAGCAGAAGCCCATCAGCTTGACGGACTTGTTTTGCTTACAAACTGTGACAAAATCACCCCCGGAATGCTTATTGCCGCATTGAGACTCGATATCCCCTGTATTGTCGTAACAGCAGGACCTATGATTGACGGCTGTTCGAAAAATGAAGTTTTGACAATGATTAGAGGCTCCTTTGAGGCTATCGGCAAATTGTCCGCAGGAAAAATTACGGAAGACCGTCTGCATGAGATGGAAGAAGAATGCTGCCCGTCAGCAGGTTCTTGTCAGGGCTTATATACCGCCAACACAATGGCGTGTCTTACGGAAGTTATGGGCATGAGCCTTCCTTTCTGTGCCACGGCATCGGCAGTATCAGCAAAGAAAAAACAAATTGCTTTTGAATCAGGTTTGAGGGTCGTTGAACTCGTAAAACACAACATAAAGCCCTCCGATATCATTACAAAAGATTCTATGAGAAACGCTATAGTAACGGATTTGGCTCTCGGCGGTTCAACAAATTCTATTTTGCATTTGCTTGCAATTGCAAACTCCGGAGGAATTGACATTACACTGAACGATTTTGACGAACTGAGCTACAAAATCCCTCAAATTATCAAACTTGACCCCTCTGCTCTACCCACAATGACAGATTTACACAACGCAGGCGGCATTCCTGCCGTATTAAAAACTTTATACGGCAAAACGCCGGAATTTAAAGATACAAAAGGCGTGTCAGGTCTCAAAATCAGTGAAATAGCAAAACATGCCTGGGCAGACAACACTATTATCCACACACTGGACAATCCTATTACCTCAAATCCCGGACTTGGAATATTAAAAGGCAACCTTGCAAAAGACGGCGCCGTAATCAAGATTTCGGGTGTTGACCCTTCCGCCTTGACTTTTGAAGGAACGGCAAAAGTGTTCAACTCAGAAGAAGAAACAATGGAAGCAATTGACAAAAACAAAATCAAAGAAGGCGATGTTGTTGTAATCTGCTATGAAGGACCCAAAGGCGGACCCGGTATGAGAGAAATGCTTGCACCGACTTCCATGCTTGTCGGTAAAGGGCTTGGCGCAAAAGTTGCCCTGATTACAGACGGAAGATTTTCCGGCGGAACAAGAGGGCTCTGCATAGGACACATTTGTCCTGAAGCTGCAATGGGCGGAATTATAGGCTTGATAAAAAATGGTGATAAAATTAAAATAGATATACCGGCAAGAAGTATAGAACTGCTTGTTTCTGATGAAGAACTTGAATCAAGACGAAAAGAGTTCAAACCTTTGCCGCCTAAAGAAGTAAAAGGTTATCTTGCAAAATATGCAAAAATCGTTCAGAGCGCTAATGCCGGAGCAGTAACATTATAGATTAATAAAGGAAAATATATATGTCAGGACACTCAAAATGGTCAACCATTAAACACAAAAAAGCTAAAGTAGATGCCCAAAGAGGTGTTGCTTTTCAAAAATATTCAAGAGAAATCATAGTTGCCGCAAAAATGGGCGGCGGCGATCCGGCAGGAAATTTCCGCTTGAGAACGGCTATTGAAAAAGCAAAAGCAGGCGGACTTCCGAATGACAACATCAAAAGAGCTATCGAAAAAGGTGTCGGAGCGGGAGCCGGAGAAAACTATGAAGAACTTACCTACGAAGGCTACGGTGCAGGCGGTGTTGCCGTTATTGTAGAAGCTATGACTGACAACAGAAACCGTACTGCAGGCGATATCAGAAGCTATTTTACAAAATTTAACGGAAACCTCGGAGAAACAGGCTGTGTCGGCTGGATGTTCAAAGATGCCGGTATTGTTACTTTCGACAAGGATGAAGTCGATTACGAACAGCTGTTTAATGAGGCTATCAATGCCGGTGCCGATGATTTTGTTGATGAAGATGATGAATACAAAGTTATTACAACGCCGGACAATTTCCAGAGCGTAGTTGAAGGGCTGGAAAAAGCAGGTTTCAAACACAAAACCGCAGAGCTTAACAAAATACCGCAAAATACTCTTGAAATTACCGACGAAAAGACAGCAAGAATGATTTTGCTTTTGATGGACAAGCTCGAAGAACACGATGATGTTCAAAATGTTTATTCAAACTTTGATATCCCTGATGAAGTCATGGATAAAGTCCAGCTGTAGATTTAGAAAATATAAACAGCCAGTACCGCAAAAATAATCAGCGGGATGTTGTAATGCAAAAATGTAGGAATACATGTATCCGTAATATGGTTGTGCTGTCCGTCAGCATTCAGCCCCGCAGTGGGACCGAGTGTCGTGTCTGAGGCAGGAGAACCGGCATCACCGAGAGCAGCGGCAGCTGACATTAAAATTATTGTTGCAGGCAAGCTAAGTCCGATTTTTGCACAAATCGGCACGAACAAAACCGCAAGTATGGGTATTGTACCGAAAGAGGTTCCTATTCCCATTGTAATAAAAAGCCCGATGGCAAGCATTATTGTAGCCGCAAGCAGTCTGCTTCCGCACATAAATCCCGCTGCAAGATGAACCAGTGACTCAATAGCGCCTGTCTCTTTTAAAACCAGAGCAAACCCCGCAGCAACAAGCATTACAAAAGCGACATACCCCATCAGCCCGATGCCCTCGTTCATAAGTTTGTCCATTTTTTTGTGGTCAATTGCACCTGTGCCAAAAATTACGGTAAGCCCGACCAGTGCCCCGAGCGGCAATGAATTTGTCCAGAGCTGTACTCCGAGTGTTGCAAATGCGGCAAAAAGAGTCAGGTAATGATTTTTGTTGAATTTCTCGTCTTTTATATTCTCTGCTTCAGCATTAATATCAATTGTTGTATCTTTGTATTCTCTGGGCTTTCTGTAGGTAATAAAAACGGCAATCAAAAGCCCCGTCATCATTGCAAGAGCCAAAAACCAGTTTGCTTTCCATATTTGAGAGACAGAAACCTGCATTCCGTTCTGACTTAAATTGTCAGCAATCAATCCTTGAAATATCAAACCAAATCCCGCAGGTATTGCAATATAAGGTGTTTTTAACCCGAACGCCAGTGCACACGCTACCGAGCGTCGGTCCAGTTTCATTTTGTTCATAACATGCAGCAACGGCGGTATCAAGATAGGAATAAAAGCAATATGCACAGGGATAAGGTTTTGCGACAGCACTGCTATTGCCGCTATTATGCAAAGAAGATAAAGTGCATTTCCTTTTATTACATTTGCAATTTTCTTTGCGAGAATGGGTGCAAGTCCCGTATGAGTCATTGCTGCGGCAAAAGCACCGAGAAGAATATAACTCAATGCGGTTTCAGAGTTGTTTCCCATTCCTGAAATAAATGTTTGCATAATCTTTGTGACCGGCATGCCTGCCGCAATTCCGGCAGCTATTGACGAAATAATTATCGCCAGAAGAACATTTATCCTTAAAACGCACAAGGTGCACAATAATACAACTGAAATTATGACGGGATTTGTTATTATTTCCATAGGGTGCTATCTTCCTAACTCTCCTGTACAACATATCATAAACAACGAGCTTATTATACTTTAACATTTATTGACTTGTAATTATTTAACAAATAATAATTATTTAAGTTATCAAAGAAAGACAAAAATATTATGTATAAACGTATAATTTCCCTAATCGTGCTTTGCTCAATTTTGTTTGCATATTCCGGTGCAAGCGTTCTTGCTCAGACTTATGCATCTGCAGCTGCGGGCAAAACAAAGAATGTAAAAAAAGTTTCGAACTTGAACTATGACAACCTTGTGCCCAAAAAACTCGAAACCGAAATGAAAACTTCGATTGCTCATATATACGGCAAAGAGCAGGTAGATGTGATTTATCCTCAGGTTGAAAAAATCATAAAAAAAGCAAAGTTTCAGCGCTCAAAAGACCTGTATGAAGATGACGTAAAAAGAGAGTCAGACTGGTACAAAGAAGAAGTCATTTATATGTTTTATCCCGACCAGTTCGGACAGGATGAAAGCGGAAAACCGGCTACATTCAAAACGCTTACAGGCATGCTTGATTACTTGAAAGATTTGGGTGTTACAACCATATACATTTTGCCCTTTGCGGACTCTCCAATGAATGATTCGGGCTTTGATGTAAGAGACCCGAGAAATGTCCGTCAGGATTTGGGCGGATTGCCTGAATTTGAAGAGTTTATGGCTGCAGCAAAAGAAAAGGGATTCAAAATCAAGGCAGATTTGATTTTGAACCATTTTTCAGACCAGCATGAATGGTTTCAGCAGGCGCTGAAAGGAGATTTGAAGAAACTTCACTACTTTGTTGTGAAAGAAGAAATGCCCGAATACAAATCCTACAAAGATGAAAAACTGGGGTATATGGTTGAATACAAAGAACCTAACGGAACGATTTCCAAAAGAAGACTTATCTTCCCCGATCAGACAGACAACCATTACAGAAAAGTTACTATCAAAGGAAAAGACTATTACGTTTATCATACATTTTATCCGTTTCAGCTTGACGTAAACTGGGAGAATCCGGAAGTAATGTACTATATGCTGGAAACAGTTGCTTTCTGGGCAAATATGGGTATAGATATTTTCAGAATGGATGCTATTCCGTATTTGAGCAAAGAACCCGGTACCAGTGCGGAAAACCAACCAAAAACACATTATATAATCCAGCTTGTGAGTGCGTTTTTGCAAACAATAGCGCCGCGTTCAGTTATTCAGGCAGAAGCATGCCAGCAGCCAAAAAATATTCTGCCGTATTTCGGAACGGACAGAAAAGTTGAACACAAAATAAAAGATAATTTAAAAGAAATAGTCAGAACAAACGAAGTTCAAATCTGCTATCACTTCCCATACATGCCTGCTATCTGGGCTTCTCTTGTAACGGCAGACAATACGTATTTTTGGAAAGCATACAAAAACACTCCAAAAATCCCCGACTCAACAGCCTGGGCAATGTTTTTGAGAGTACATGACGAACTTACTCTCGAAATGGTAAACGAAAAAACAAGAGAGCTGCTCTTTGACGGGCTGGCACCGAAAGGAGCCGCTTTCAGAAAAGGTTATGGTGTCAGCGGCAGACTGGCAAGCTTTTTGGACAAAGACCCGGACAGAATAGGTATGGCTTTTTCAATCCTGCTTTCGCTGCCGGGTGTGCCTATTATATACTACGGCGATGAAATAGGTATGCCGAATAATTACGCAAACGCCAAACAGAGCGCAAAGCTGCGTGAACAAAAGCAAAAAGCAGACAAGAAAAACAAGACAAAAATGCTGAGCTACTTTGACAGCAGAGATATAAACAGAGGACCTATCAAACAAAAAGTCTTTTATGATGCAATGAAAAATTCTGACTCGTACAATCACAGAGTTTACGCAAGAGTAAAAAAACTCATACGTGTCAGAAAACAATATCCTGTAATGACCAGAGGAACATTCACTGAAATAAAAACGGAATCACCGGAAGTATTTGCGTACGTAAGAGAATACAAAGATGACAGAATTGTTGTAATAAACAACCTTTCGCCAGATAAAATTAAGGCTACTGTTATATTTACGAATGATGATTTCGGAAAAAAATCAAAAGATATTTTCTTGAAAGATTTGCTCACAGACAAAATGGTCAGAGCTAAAGCACAAAATAAGAAATTTACGGTAAGGCTCGATGCATACGATGCAATGTGGTTAAAAATGTAATTCTTTGTCTTTTGGCATTATTCAAAAGAATAAGAGGAAGATAAAACAAATATCTTTGTTTTTAAAACCTAAATCTTTATTTTTATATGTTACTTTCTTTCTCTTTGAATTGCGTGTGCAAAGAGAAAGAAAGTAACCCAAAGAAAGAGAAACATACGCTCTCAAAAGAGATTTTAAAATTCAGAAACAAAAATTTCCGTCCGCTCGCAAAATGTCAAATTCGGTACGGCAAATTTTTATTTCTTCATTTAAAAATCTCTAACCGAAATCACATCAGGGCTCCGCCCCGAACCCCGTGGGGGTTCGATTCCACAAAAATCTAAACTTTAAAATATGAAAAAATTATGGAGACGGAGGATTTTGGCTAGTGCGGAGTCGAGTCTACTGCGTAGACGAGCGAGCACGTCCGGCGGCAGTGTTCGGTGTGAGTGATTGTTTTACAAAGTAAAACAGAACGAACAAAAGAACACAGAGCTGCCTATAATCCGAAAAAAGGTAAAAATGTCTTATTCACGAGAGGGAGAACCCCGTGGGGTTCGATTCCACAAAAATCTAAACTTTAAAATATGAAAAAATTATGGAGACGAGGGGAATCGAACCCCTGTCCGAAATGGAATGCAGCAAACATCTACGAGCGTAGGTGCGTTTTATCTCGCCTTAGCAAGGAAAGCATCCACAACCTAAACTAAGACAAAGCAGTTTCAAGAGATACGCTCCTTGAGAAAAAACTTGATACGGCTAATTCTCATCACCGTACTGCATCTTGCATAGTGGACCCTGCACAGCGGCAAGCTGGCCGTACAGAGTGGGCATAGTTCAGTCTGTCGAACTATCGGTTACTAAGCAGCCATTCTAGCTGCGCTTCTGCCGAAATTGCCTTCGATAACGTTGTTAGCGTTTAATTTAAGTTGCTCGTTGATAACCGAGAACAGCGCTCGGACCCGCAGTTTGATACAAACGATCACCCCGTCAAATCCAAAACGTCCCCATATTGTTGAGAAGATTTTGAAAACTGAACGTTTCCGTCAGCTTAGCACCGGTTTACGCTGCGGCTGTCAAATCTCAGATTTGTTACGCCGCTTTTATTATGTTTCAACCTCTCCGCTTCGACCTTCGTCGAACCGTATCGGTTTTCACACCGGCTTTCGCTGCGGCTGTCAAATCTCAGATTTGTTACGCCGCTTTTATTATGTTTCAACCTCTCCGCTTCGACCTTCGTCGAACCGTATCGGTTTTCACACCGGCTTTCGCTTTCAAAATACAACATTAAATATTCATATTTCAAAGTACAGTGTATTTAATATTATAGCACAATTCTTTGACTAAACCAGTGCTGTTATTAAGCATAAAAGCTGCAAATTACAGATTGAGCTTTCAGTCCAAGTTTTTCAATCTGAAATATCAAGCAGTATTTTGTAAAAAAGGCGTATTTTTTCATCGGTTTGATTTGTGAGAATAGCTCTTATTTCATTCAGCAGCGTTTTTCTATCCTTTAAATGTGCTGTTTGAAAGAGCATTGACGGTTCTACATCAAGCACTTTAGAAATTTTTGACAGCAAATCCAATGAGGGAAAATTTATTCCGCACTCCACCCTGCTAAGATGTTTTGAATCTACCCCTATTGCTTCAGACAATTTCTCCTGCGTATATCCTTTGGTTTTACGCAGCTCTTTTATTCTCTTACCGAGTAAATTTTTTGTTTCCGTACTTTGCACAATATAATTATTGCAATGTCTTTTGTGTCAAAAAACAACTTTATATATCAATTTTTATATACTTTGTTGACATTTTACATCACTAAACCTACAATATAAATCATTGGATTTATATGCAAAAGGCAATACATGATACCTAAAAAAATTCATTACGTTTGGGTTGGAACAGCAGAAAAACCCGATTCTGTCATCAAATGCATAGAAAGTTGGAAAAAATATTGTCCTGATTATGAAATTATAGAGTGGGGCAATGAAGAATTTGAAAAAATCAAAAACAAATACGCCCAACAGGCTTTTGAAAACAAAAAATGGGCATTCGTTTCCGACTATATCAGACTGTACGCTTTATACAACCATGGCGGGATTTATCTTGACACGGATGTTGAAATCACTCAAAACATAGACAGATTTCTCGTACACGATTTTGTTTCCGGTTTTGAAAAATGGAAAGATATTTATTCACCTGTGACAGCTTTTATGGGAGCAAAACAAGAACACAAAATAATAAAAGATCTTTTAGAATACTATCTGATACATGAATTTGAGACAAAAGACGGTCTGGATATGGAACCGAATACAAAGAGAATTTCTAATTATTTTATGAAAAATTTCGGTCTCAAAAAACCTTATGACGGAACAAAAACAGTAGAACTATGTGAAAATTGTATGATATACCCATACTATTATTTCTGTACACCGGAGGAAGGAAAAGAAAATTTTGCAATTCACCATTTTAACGCTTCATGGCTTGACAATTATGACAGAAAAAAACTTTTTCGACTCGGAAATTTCAGGATATCAAGAATAAAACTCCGCAAAGGAAAAAATCCCGATATTCTGCCGGTTTTGAGCAGTGAAAAGCTAATCAAAATATTCAAATTAAATGCAAATAAAAGCATAATGATTACCCAAAAAATTAAATAAAGATGAAAGAAGCAAAAAATAAAATCATACCCGTTATAATGATGTTTGATAAAAAATACGCATTGCCTGCCGGTGTTGCTATGTATTCATTGCTCAAAAATTCTTCACCTTTATACAATTATAATTTTCATATTTTGCATAATAATATTTCTTCTTCAAATATCAAACTTTTGACAAATGAGGTAAAGAAATTTAAAAATGCATCTATTGACTTTATTGATATGAATAATAAATTTGAAGATATATGGAAAGACATAAATGCAAACTGTTTTTTCACAAAAGAATTGTTATACAAACTTCTGGTTCCGGAGATATTTCCTCAATACAAAAAAGCAATAATTACGGATGTTGATGTTTTGTTTTTGGGAGATGTTTCTGATGTATTTGAAAATTTTGTTGAAGATGCCTATTTATGCTGTACAAAAGAACCAAATCCTGATATAGAATTTTCCGCAAACATTACAGACAACAAAGCCCATTCATTTTTTGGCGCAGGATTTATGCTTTACAATCTGGAAGCAATGAGAAAAGACAATATTCAAGAAAAACTTATTGAATATCTTTGCAAATATAAAGAGTATCTGGATGCACCGGAACAAGAAATCCTTTCTCAAGTTTGTTTTGAAAATGTAAAATTTATACATCCAAAATATATGACTTTAGTCATCTGGTACAACGAGACAGATGATAGAATGCTTTCAAACAAAGGATTTCAAGAAGCATTGACGGCGCCGGTGCAATTACACTACATTCATAAAAAAAACAAACCCTGGTTATATCCTTTTAAAGCAATAAAATCAAAACTCTGGTTTAAATATTTGTTGGAAACTGATTTGAAATGCTTGTTTATCAAAGACTATATATCTTTTAATCTCAGCAGACTAAAAAAACTTTTTGCAAAAAGGAGAAGATAATGTATCCTAAGCTATCTGTAATAGTGCCGGTTTACAATGTAGAAAAATACCTAAAAAAATGTCTGGACAGTATCCTCAATCAGACATACAAAAATCTCGAAATTATTTGTGTTTATGATGACTCAAATGATTCTACGGTAGAAATCGCAAAAGAATATGTAAAAAAAGACTCCCGCATAAAACTAATAAAAAATGAAGAAATATTTGTTGTCGGAGCCGGCAGCATTGTTGTAAAAGATATAGAAGACTATACCGTTGTTGCCGGTGTTCCTGCAAAACCGATAAAGTTTTATAATAGCGAAACAAAGGAGTGGCAAAGATGCAATTAGAAGAAAAATTGTCCGTTATAATTCCTGTTTACAACGGGGAGAAATTCCTGCATAAATGTCTGGACAGCGTAATAAATCAAACATACAAAAATCTCGAAATTATCTGTATTGTTGACGGTGCGACCGATAGTTCCGCAGATATAATAAAAGAATACATGCAAAAAGATAACAGAATAAAGTTGATAGAACAACAAAATCAAGGTGTCAGCAAAACCAGAAACAAAGGTATAGATATTGCCGGCGGAGATTATATTACTTTTGTTGATCAGGATGATTATATTGAACCTGAAATGTACGCCTCAATGATGGAAAAAATCAAACAAGATTCTTCTGATATCGCAATATGTTCAATTGAAGTTATTCAAATTGAGCCTGAATTTTATAATCTCGACGGAATAAAAGAAAAATACAAGTATATGCAAGAAGGCTTAAACATTGCCAGCATATGGAACAAAATATTTAAAAAGTCCAAAATTGATGAATATAAAATAAAATTTTTGGAAAACATGCAAATCGGTGAGGATTTAGATTTTGCCTTCAGATATATTTCTGTTTCGGATAAAGTCTCATTTGTTAACAAACCTTTTTACAAATATGTAAAACATTCCGGCAATAACCTGAATGACAGAACAAAAAGAATCAGCATTTTTTATTGTATGAAAAATTCATACGATTTTATCAATACACATTTTCAAAAAGATACAAAAGAATATACAACTCTTTTTTCTATTTTTAACAAGCTGTTTGAACAGCATGCAATGGAATATGCTTTTTGCAACCTTCCCGAAGGCAAGAAAGAAACTCTGGAAATTTCGGCAGAAATAAAAGAAATTTGCAGCAAGATAGAGCTTAGACCAGATATTGAAGCAAAACTAAACAGAGCATTATTTTTCTACAATCACAAAATTTTAAGAAAAATATGGAAGTTATTTACAAAAAAGGTGGTATAAAATCTGTATTGTATTTGTTCGGCATAAAAATAACAAAAAAACTTGATTTGTAATTATTCCCCACAGACAAAAATTCAACCTGCAGACCAATTCGCAATTTTCAGAGTCTAACGTTCTGTCAGTTCTTGTAATCCCACATATAAATTTGTCCGCAATATCTGCATACTGCGTGAGTGTTCATAAAATTCAGGTCGGGAACAAAAGTGTAGCCGTCTACAGTGATTACAATATCATTATCTTTGTTATATTCCCATTTAAAATTTTTTGCTCCTTTATAGTCGGGAGCAAACATGAGTTCAAACTTGTCTATGGATTTGCAGTTTTTACAGACAAACATCAGTCTTCCTCATCCTCGTCTTTTATTTTTCTTTTAGACGGTTTGCCGGCTCTTTGTGCAAGTTTTTCAGCAGCGATTTTGCCGGCATAATTTCGTTTGTTTATTTCTTTATAAAGCTGCGTGCAGCATATACAACGCAGAGGAAGGGCAAACCCCGTTACAGCAAAAGAAACAAACGCCAGCACTATATGCTGAGAAATTACGTAACTTTTCAGCTGATACGGAATATGAGCGGACGCCAGCATTGAATTAAAATCATTTATCGGCAGCATCCTGACGTATTGTTCTACGGGGAAAGAGAAAAAGCCCGTCAAATCACCGGTCTTAAAGCCCCAGCAGATTAATCCGGGAACAAGCCAGTATGTCGTAATACCAAGCACAATCAGCAAAAGTGACGTTTTTAAAAAATTAAATTTTACATGGTTTATGCCGGATTTTATTGCATCAAAAGCGCCTTTGTCTTCTTCAAGCGCAAACACCTGAAAGCACAAAGCCATATACACAAACACTATTGCAAGCAGCCCCCACAATACCGGCACTGAAAGCACAAGGTATATGACCGAAACAAAAAGCAAAAACAGAATATATGAGCCGCTTCTTCTTTTAATAAGTTCAGCGTGTATCCCGATATCATCGAGTTTTCCGCCTTCAAGCAGTGTACTTGCCATAGAATTCAACGAAGCCATGGCAACAAGATATTCCCAAAACGCCTTACAGAATATAAAAAATCCCGGCAGTGTCAATACAATCAAAAGAAAAAACACGAGCGGAATATTGTCAAAAATCGGACTTTTGGTCGTCAAAGACGAAATATGCACCGTAAAAACATAAGATGCCGCAAAAATCAAAACAATACCGATTATCTGTCCGAATATCGGAAACGCCAGATAACCGAAAAATTTTTCAAAATTCAAAAAATAAAGTTTTATACCGTTTGCAAATATTTTGAATACGTCTTTACAAATATTGCTTTTATCTTTTTTTGCCATTATGTTTCCTCGTAATTATTTTTTATATTAACATGTAATTATGAACGAACAAAGCAATGATATCAGAGAAATACTAAACAGCCTGACAGAGGAAGATTTTCGCTGCGGAACCGACCTTCATATGCATTCAAACTGCTCTGACGGCAGGTTGTCTTTTGAAGAACTCATCGAAGATGCAAAAACAAAAAACTACAAACTGATTGCCATTGCAGACCACAATACAATTGAGGGTCACAAAAAAGAATACAATACCGCAGAACTCAAACTGCTGCGAGCGATAGAATTTGACTGCTGGTACAAAGGTGTCCTTGTCCATCTTCTTGGATACGGCATGGATATTTATAACAAAGAACTTCTGGCACTTTGCGCAAAAACAAAAAAAGAAACAGAAGCGGATATTGTCAGATTGTTCAATCACAGACACCCGAAAGATGTAATCAAAGCAATTCACAACGCCGGCGGGGTTGCTGTTCTTGCACATCCGGCTTGTTACTGGGCTATAAACCTTGATAATTTTGTAAAATCGCTGATTGAACTCGGACTTGACGGAATTGAGGTTTTTTATCCCTACCGCCGCCACAGAGGAATAATAAAATTCCACAAAGCAGAAACAGTCAAAAAAATAGCACAAAAATACAATCTGATTATGACAGGCGGCTCTGACTCACACGGGGAAATTCAGAGTATTTTCTAACCTTTAATCTGAAACGGACATTTTGTACATCTGGCTTTCGGTACAAGAATGAGATTGTCCTCAAGGTCATACATTTTTGCAATCCTCGTGATTAGTTTTGAGCCGCACACGGGACATTCCAAATCTTCTACGTCGTTTGCAAGGATTTGATTTTTTATAAAAACAGAGGCTTCCGTATCAGGAAGCAGTGACAAATTCGGGTGCTTTTCATACTTCTTTATATCAGACGGCTTTAGCTTCAGTCCGTTTGCAAGTTTCTGGCGGATTGTTGATGCCAGAAAAAGTTCTCTGCCGCCTTCTATCTCTTCAATAATTTTCAAAGACAGAGCTGACTTTTTTGCCAGCCCTGTTTGAGATAATCCGATTTTTTCTCTTGTTTCGGAAACAAAATGAGCAAGAGACTTTTGTTCATTTGAACCGTCTTGAGTCATACTATGCAGCAGCTCCTTTTGTTTTTGTTTCCTGTCTTTCTCTCCACCAGTCAAGCAGTGTGGAGGCAAAGAAAATACTCGAGTACGTACCGATTGCAATACCGACAATCATTGCAAGTACAAACTCTTTTGTTGTTTCACCGCCGAATATATACAATGCGCACAGTGTAATCAGTGTAGTCAAAGAAGTATTGATACTTCTTGCAAGAGTTTGATTTACACTGGCATTAACAATTTCGGGGAAAGATGCTTTCTTTGCAAGAAATCTTGAATTTTCTCTGATTCTGTCAAATACAACGATTGTATCGTGGTTTGAAAAACCGATGACAGTCAATACAGCAGTGATGAACAATGCATCAATGTGGACATCAAAGAAAAGTCCGAGGATAGAGAAAAATCCAAGAACAAACAATGCATCATGCGCCAGCGATACAAGAGCTATTACCGCATAATCCAGCTGAAATCTGAAGGACAGATAAACAACGATGCCAAGAAATGCCAGAGCAAGCGCATACATAGAATTTACAAACAGCTCTTTACCGAGAGAAGGACCGATTGAGCTAACCTGCACAAGTTCAGCCTCCGGATAATCAGCTTTTACGACACCGGCAATCTTCTGTTCAGAGAGTTTGTCGTTGCTTTTGAATGCTGTTTTTACGGATATAACTGTTGACGGCTTGATATTTTCCGCTTTCGAAATAGTATTGTTGGATTTCAAAACCTGAATAACAGGATTTTCGATACCTGCTTTTGTCAGTTTGTTTCTCAAAACTTCTACTTCGTCATTTGAAACATCCTTTGATACCGAATACTGAGTAATTGTACCGCCTGTGAAGTCAATACCGACTTTTACCGGAAAATGAGTCGGATATGTAGCCATAGAATAAATCATTGCTACTATGCCCGGTACAATCAAAAGCAGTGACAGACCGAACCAGACCCATCTGTATTTTACGACATCAATCCATTTGTGTTGATGTAAAACTGTTTCACTCATTATATTTTCTCCTTGTGAATTATTTTGTTTATTATGCCGTCAGGCATTTTATCCTTTTAAAGAAAAATGCAAACCGTTAGTCAAGAATACCGAATTTTGCTTTTTCCTTCTTTGTTTCCTTGGCTTCATATGCTTTGCCGATTTCTGATTGTTTGATACCAAACCAGCCCGGATGTTTGAGCTGACCGGCGCCGAACAACAGGTGCATAAAGTTCTTTGTAACGGTAATAGCCGTAAACATACTAATCAATACACCGATAATCAGTGTCAGCGCAAATCCTTTGATAATACTTGTGCCGAGGAAATACAAAATCACACATGTGATGATTGTTGTCATATTTGAGTCAAAGATAGAAGTGAAAGCTCTGTCAAAACCTGCGTTGATAGCAGTGAAAAGAGTTCTTCCCGCTTTCAGCTCTTCCTTTGTTCTCTCAAAAATAAGAATGTTGGCATCAACCGCCATACCTATACTCAGGATAAAACCTGCTATACCGGCAAGAGTCAATGTAACGGGAACTATCTTGAATACCGCAAATACAAGCACTGAATAAATCAACAGCGCCACATCGGCAATTGCACCCGGCAAACGATAATACAAAAGCATAAACAACATAACAAGCCCGATACCAATAATACCGGCTGTTTTACTTTTTGCAATACTATCCGCACCGAGAGTAGGTCCGACCAAACTTTCTTCGATAATTTTTGCGGGAACAGGCAATGCACCTGCATTCAAAAGGTCAACCATTTTTTTTGCTTCTTCATAAGCAAAACCCGTATCCCCGCCGGAGATTTGTGCATGTCCGCCAAGAATAGGTTCCTGAATTGTCGGTGCAGACTGCATTTCTCCGTTAAAGAAGATAGCCATTGACTGTCCGACCATCTTTGTTGTCAGTTCACCGAACTTTTTTGTACCTTTATCATTAAATTCAAGCGAAACAACCCATTGTCCGCCAGGATTTGTTGAAATTAATGCTTTTTTGACATCTTTACCGGTCAATCCTGTAGGTGCCCAGCCTGTTGTTCCATATTTTCCGTCGAGCGGTTTTTTGAATTCAAGCTCTGCCGTTTCGCCCAAAAATTCTTTTGCCTTTGCAGGGTCGGAAATATTTGGAATTTCAACAAGCAGACGTTTTTCACCATTCTGCTGTACAACTGTTTCTGCTACACCCAGAGCATTTACCCTGTTTTCTATAGCAAACTGCAAACTGCTCATCATATCCGGTGTAATTTTTGCAATTGTGTCAGTTGTTTGTGCTTCAAGAACAATTCTTGAACCTCCGACAAGATCCAGTCCGAGTTTTGTCGGTTTTTTGATGATTACAAAAGCTGCAGCAATAACAAGTGCAATAATCATCCAAAACATTAATTTCTTGTTTTTCATTTTTGCCTCTCTTATACCCCTAAATTTCTAGTATTCATTAAACATAGCATGCTAATTGTAACAGAAAAACAAACAGAATTGCACAAAAATTGGCTAAATAGTACGATTGTATATTAATCTTTGTTAACACAACCTTATTTATTACGGTTTGTAACTTTCCATGGTTGATTTTTTATTATGTTTCAAATAATATAATTCATACGAACCGCAGACAATGAGCGGAGTGAAAACTCCTCAAAAATCAAAGCTCATCGAGGATCAGAACTGACACAACGGTTAGACTTGTGACAGAAAACAATTGAAAAATGTTTTGTCTGATGATTTTGCGGTTTTGCGTGAAATCATTTTTTGTACGGATTTTTCAAAAAATGAAATCACAAAAGGGTGAGCCTGTGACGGTACATTTGGTCGAGACGACACAGACCCTGCCGGATTAGAAACAAATCCAAAAAGAAAACATAAAGGAGCAGACTATGGCAACAAAAGCCTTTAAAGAACAAAAAATCGCACATATCAAAGATTATGCGCAAAAGGCTAAAGTGGCAATTTTGACTAACTACAAAGGTCTGACTGTTGAAGAAATCACTTTGCTGAGAAGAGAACTTCAAAAAGCAGGTGCAGACTACACGGTTACAAAAAACACATTGGCCAAGATAGCTATGAAAGGAACAGATTTTGAAGTTCTCTCAGATTCTATGAAAGAATCTACAGCTATCGCTTTCGGTTTTGATGACGAAGTTTCAGCTGCAAAAGTAGTTGAAAAATTCATCAAAGAAAAGAAAAAAGCAGAAATCATCTGCGGAGCTTTGGATGGTCAATTGCTTGATGCAAAACAAGTTGATGCACTGGCAAAAACACCTTCAAAAGAAGAACTTTACGCAAAAATGCTTGGCTGCGTAAATTCACCGGCTACAGGACTTGTTGGTTCTATCAATGCTGTAATGAGCAGCCTTGTCAGAGCTATCGATGCTGTGGCTAAACAAAAAAGTGCCTAGTTTCAGGTACTTTTGAATTACAAGTACTAAATACTCAAAATTAATAAAGGAGAAAATCATGAGTGTAGAATCTATTTTGGAATCAATTGAAAAATTAACATTGTTGGAAGCTGCTGAGCTTGTAAAAGCTATGGAAGAAAAATTCGGCGTATCTGCTGCTGCTCCTGTAGCTGTAGCTGCTGCACCCGCTGCTGGCGGAGCTGCTCCTGCTGCTGACGAAGCTTCTGAAGTTAACGTAGTTTTGACATCAGCCGGCGCTAACAAAATCGCCGTATTGAAAGAAGTTAGAGCTATCACAGGCTTGGGCTTGAAAGAAGCTAAAGACCTCGTTGATGCTGCTCCTAAAGCTATCAAAGAAGGCGTTAAAAAAGAAGATGCTGAAGCTATCAAAAAACAACTCGAAGCTGCTGGTGCTACAGTTGAATTGAAATAGTTTTCACTTCAATGTTTTTGAAAAACGCTTCCGAATAATTCGGAAGCGTTTTTTGTTTGTTTAATATAATAAAAATTTATAAAAAGCCGGCAGCTATACTCAACTGCCGGCTTTTATTCAATCATTTGTTTCTATTGATACAACGGTTTTAGTTTTTCTTCCTGTTGAGGAATTTTTCCTTCTTCAATCGGCAGATAAACTCTGTAATCAATTACAGGGAAACAGTTGTCAATAGATTCGATTTCTTTAAGTTTATTGTCATCAATATTGCCGGAATCAATCATATCAGCAATGGTTTCAAATCTTTCAACGTGCTCTCTGAATCTGTCTGTTGCATAATCTTTTGCCTGCCATGTTGTGATTAAAAACGGCCAGTCAGAGCTTTGGAGCAGGAGATTTTCTCTTGCAAGCTGATTCAATGCTCTGTGCAAAAGTTTGTCTTCCGGTATTTTTTCGTATTTTGAAACAATATCGATGATACGTTTTTCACAGCCGTGAATGATAGGCCACATCCATTCCGTGAGGTGGTTTTGCCATACATAGAAATGACCGCCCTGACCCCATGAAGATTCGGGAATCTGAATAGCTTCAACAGGCGGATGTGCTTTTAAGTATTCTCCTGCTGTCATTCTTTCAACCTGCGGAAGATAGTTGTTGAATTTTCTGACTACCTGTTTGATAAATTCAACACCTTCAAACCACCAGTGACCGAACAGTTCCGTATCAAATGAAACCATTACAAGACCTTCTTTGTTGTTAGAAAGTTTGTAATCGTTTAAAAGATGATAAATCATTGTTGTGTAGTGGTCAGAGTTCAAATTAACCTGAGACATAGCAAGCACCGGATCATAAAGCATTTTGTCGCCGAGATCTGTTGTGGGAGAAGTGATTCTCCAGTAGTGTGCACCTGATTTGTCATCTTTTTTGTGGAATTCTCTGTAGCATCCGTCACCCGGATAACCATCAGCGGCAGACCAAACCTGATAACCGGCTCTGTCGTTTCTTCCCATTACTGCAACCTGTGCATCAGGCAGCCAGTATGCGGAATATGTGTCATATCCGGTGGGTTCTCTTTCCGGCAGCGGAATGTATTCAATATTTCCGTAAACACCGATTACACGTCTGTTTCCGATTGAATTTCCGCCTTCTATTACGTGAGATTCGGTAAAGAAGTACTCAATATCATTGTTTTGAAGAGTAACCTCAATGGCGGGTCTCCATTTTTTCTTGCCGTCTTTTCCTGTGTATTCATAACCCTGTCTGTATGCACATTCAGGCAGCCAGCAGCCTTTTGCTTTTTTGCCGAAAAGTCTTTTTGTTGTGTCAGAACCGACTTTGAACTGTGCATTGAGGTTTGTATCAGTCGCAAGCAGCGGAGAAAATCCGTGTGTAGCTCCTGAAGTTGTAATTTCAATACAACCCAAATCCTGATACTTTTTGAATGCACTGATAAGATCTTTTTGATACTTGTTTACAAAACTGTCTTTGATATGGTTAAACCAGTCAAAGTAGTATTTTGCCAGATATTTCAAATGCTGTGAATGAGCCACTTCAGGATTGGGATATCTTTCCAAATCCTTTGCTACAGCAGCAATACGTGTATCAAGATATTTTATAAAGCCTTCTTTCAGATGCTCGTCATTGAGCTGTTCTGCAAGAATAGGCGTAATACCTACCGTCAATTTTGCTTTTATTCCTTCATCTTCATAGAGTTCGGAAATAGCATTTAAAAGCGGAACATATGTTTCTGCCATACATTCATAAAGGTTTTCTTCCCCGAAAGGCCACATACCGGCTTTTCTGTAATAAGGAAGGTGGGAGTGTAACATAAATACGAATTGACCAACTGTCATATTTTCTCCTTTTTCTGTGCGTTTTTGCGCCTTACCTCGTTCTTATATAAAATCTGTTCGGACTGTTTTTTATAATCCGCCCCAGCTTAAACTTGTTATATCACAATTATTTATAAAATATAACCCCCGAGAACTAATTCTTTCGGGTAATGTTTACAAAAATACATTTTTTCACAGTTTTTGAAAATTAGCTATCCTATATATTACCGAATACCAAAAAATTTTTATTATTCGGCTGTATATATGAAAAAAGTTTCATTTCCTCGAAACTCTGATACAATAATACTCATGAACCATTCAAAAGTCATAGATATTCTAAAACAAAGCGCCACCTATAACCTTGCCAAACTATTGCTTGAACAGGCGGAGGATTTTTTTGAAACACTCGGCGAAATGGGCATACGATTTGTTCAGGTCATAAAGCTTATTTTTTCAGATATTTTCAAAAGAGAAATGAACTGGAAACTTGTTGTCGACCAGTGTTCGAGATTTGCTGTGGACTCTTTGCCGATTACCCTTTCTATTGTCGGAATGTGCTCAATTATTATATCAATGCAGGTAGCACCCGAGATGGTAAAACAGGGCGGCGAAAAGTTTGTCGGAATGCTTATGGGTGTTGTCATGACAAGAGAACTCGGAGCAATAATGTCCGGTTTTGCAATAATATCTATGATAGGTTCCGCTTACGCCTCAGAAATCGCAACAATGCGTGTAACAGAGCAGATTGATGCTCTCAAAGTATTGAAGGTTAATCCTGTTGATTATCTTTTTGTACCCAGAGTTGTTGCGGGATTTATTATGATGCCGTTCATTGTTGTTATTTCATCAACTTTCGGGCTTATATGCGGCGGCGCAGCGGCATATTTGAGTGCACATATAAGCAGACTGAACTATATTAGCTCCCTCTGGCAGGGGCTTTATATAAAAGATATCTCGGTAGCTCTTGCCAAATCGGCATGTTTTGGTGCGGCAATAGCTCTGATTAGCTGTACCTGCGGCTACCTTGCGTACGGAGGAGCCAAAGGCGTCGGACTTTCTACAACAAAAGCAGTGGTATGGTCATTTGTAGCTATATGCATAATTGACTATATCTTTGCAACTATATTCTTCTTCTGAAGATAACCGTAATCGGTAAAATTATCCTGTTTTGAACATTGTAATTGACAATAATTAAGAATGCTGCAAAGCAAAATGAAAAAGGCAAATACAAAATGAGCATACAAGTAAAAAATCTGACAAAATCATTTAAAGGCAGAACTGTTTTAGACAACGTATCTTTTAATGTAGAAGACGGAGAAATTCTTGCCGTGGTCGGTTTGAGCGGTGCAGGAAAAAGTACTATCCTAAAACTTATCTGCGGACTCACAAAACCGGACAGCGGTGAAATTATCGTATCTCCAGGCGATATTGCCATGGTTTTTCAATATTCAGCTTTGTTTGACTCTTTAAATGTAGCGGAAAACATAGCATTTGCACTGACGGAGAGAAAAGAATTCAAAAACAAATATACAAACGAACAATTGAAAGATATTGTTGCTCAAAAGCTCAAACTTGTCGGTCTGGAAGGAATTGAGGACAAAATGCCGCACGAACTTTCCGGCGGTATGCAAAAACGTGTCAGCTTTGCACGTGCAATTGTTACAGACCCAAAAACCATTCTGTATGACGAACCGACAGCCGGTCTTGACCCGGTATCTTCAACAATGATTGAGGATTATATAGTAAGACTCAAAGACGAACTCCATGCCAGTTCCGTAATAGTTACACACCAATTATCCACCATTCAAAGGTGTGCTGACAGGGTAATAATGTTATATAATACAAAAATCGTATACTCGGGTACGCCGCAGGATATGATATCAGGCGGAAATGAGTATACAAAACAGTTCATCACCGCATGCATAGACGGACCGATGAAAGTAGCGGGATCAGAAAATCCCGAAAATTAACCCCATTAATGATAAAAAGAATTGGAAGAATATAATGCGATTTTCATCATCATTTAAGGTAGGATTACTTACATTAACAGCTCTTTTGATACTTATATTCAGCATACTGTGGATTAAAGGCAGAGCACTTTCCACAGGAGAAAGACTCTTTGTGGATTTTAAAGACATTAACGGTATGAGACCGGGCTCTGCAGTACAGCTGATGGGTTTTAGAATAGGTCAGGTAGAAGAAATTCAGCCTGTTCTGTCAAATCAGAATGACCCTTATGTCAGAGTAAAATTTGTAATTACGGAACCTGATGTTGATATTCCGAATGCTTCTACAATCTCTATACAGCAGTCAGGAATTATCGGAGAGCAGTTCCTTGAAATCACACCGCCCAAACTGCGGACACTTTATCTTCCGATTAACAGAAATTCCATGGTGCTGCATGCCAATGATGACGTAAAAATGATTTTGAGCGACAAACTCAGTGATGTCGGAAAGGTTAAGAAGATTGAAATCATAGAAACAAAAACTCTTCCGATAAATATACAGGAGGAGGTAAAAACACCTTCTTCTTACAAAATCAATTATATTGTAACTCTTCCGGGCTTGCAGCTTCCTGACAGGCTTGTCGGAAAAATAAAACTGGAGGATTCCAAGCACTATCTTTTTATAAAACCTGCAACAAAAATGGAGCTTGCATATCCTCAATCAACATCAAAGTTCACGGTAATAGAGCCTTTGAGACTTTCTGATTTCATGGATTTGCAGTACCGTGCAGCAATGTCCCTTGCCGAAACAAACGAAAAACTCTCTGCATTCCTGTCAGACGACGTTATTTCGGATTTGAAAAATATAGTTTCAAATGTTGACCTGCTCACGATAAAAGCAAATGACACCCTTGATAAAACACAGTTGTTGATTGATTCTTCGAGAAAAGATTTGCAGACACTTATGGAAACTACCGACAAAGTTTCTGCAAAAGTTATTGTTTTGACAGACAACATAAACGAAATTATCGGAGACAAAGAGTTTAAGCAGACACTGATATCTACAACAAAATCAATCGACAGATTGTCTCAAAATCTCAACAACGTACTTGAAAACCCGAAAACGAAAGAAACACTCGATAATCTTCAGGTTGCAAGCAAAAACATTGCCGAGATTTCCCAATACGTGAACGGAATGACAAAAGACCCCGTTCTTAAAGCTCAGGTCAATACAACAGTACTCAAATTTAACAAGGCGCTTGATGATTTGTCCTGTACACTTGAGACAGTCAACAGCCTCACTACAGACAAAAAAGATGAGCTGAATGACACAATCAACAATGTCAATGAGACTTCGAAAAATCTTCGTAAGTTCTCCGAAAAATTGAACAAAAGATTCTTGCTTTTCAGACTGCTTTTCTAAAAAGCGGTCTGAAAGCGGTATTGATAAGGCAAAAAACAAAATTTTTTCCGTCGTTATGTTTTATGATAGAATGTAGCCGTCGGTAATGGTTAGGTAAGATTAAGGACCCTTCCCCATGGGTGATGAAGACAAGCAGTTTGAGGCATCCCACCAAAAACTGGAAAAAGCGAGAAAAGAAGGTCAGGTTGTAAAGTCGAAAGACTTTTCAACAGCTATTGCCATGATTGTTATGTTTTTTGCAATAGCAAAATTGGCTCCTTTTATCTTTGACCAGATATCGAGACTCTTTGTGCTTTGCTATGAACAAATTCCAAATCAGCACCTGCAGGATATCGGAATGCCGTATCTGCTTTTTATCACACTTGTGCCGACAATTTTAATCATAGCTCCTATACTGTTTCTCGCTATGTTTATTGCAATAATCGGTGATTTTATACAGGTCGGACCTCTTTTTACCACCACACCTCTTGCGCCAAAGCTCGATAAACTCAATCCGAGCAAATATTTTAAAAACATAATGTCGATAAAAACCCTGTTTGAACTTTTCAAAAATATTCTGAAGGTAATTGTTCTCGGCTGGGTCGGATGGTCTGTATACAGTTCTCATTTTGAAATAATTCTCGGGCTTGCGGCAATGGATAACAACTTTGCCGTTATGCAGGAGTTCGGGGCATTGATTATGGACTTTGTAATCAAAGCAAGTATTGCATTTTTGATTATCTCGGCAGCAGATTACGGGATGACCAGATGGAAATTTCTTCAAGACCAAAAAATGTCTTTTAAAGAAGTCAAAGACGAATACAAAAACACTGAAGGCGACCCGAACGTAAAAGCCGCCCTGCGTCAGCGCAGACAGCAGATGATGCAGCAGGGCATGATGGATGCGGTGCCGGATGCTGATTTTGTCGTAACAAATCCGACTCACATAGCCTGTGCACTAAAATATGATCAGGAGGAAATGGAATCTCCGAGACTCATTGCAAAAGGTACAGAGCTTTTTGCCAAAAAGATTATCGAAATAGCAAGAGAACACGGTGTTCCCGTAATCGAAAATCCGCCTGTTGCAAGGGCGGTATTCCGGCTTGTTGAACTAAACCACGAGATTCCTCCGGATTTGTACAAGGCAGTAGCGGAAATCTTATTATTTGTATATAATTTGCGAAAATCTCAAAAACCTAGTAATATAGAAACTAACAGTACAGATAAAAAACAATGATGGTTAATAACGCTTCTCAAAACAAAATCAAAGAATATATTTCAATCGTTGAAAAGGTAGCAAAGGTTGAACACAGACGTATTCCCTCTCATATGGTAGATTACGAAGAACTCGTTTCTATCGGGATTATTGCCGTGCAATCCATGATAAAAGACAAAACCGAGGAGCAGCTTGAAAAATACAACAGTTCTTACATAGGTACTGCTGTCAGATGGGCTATCAGAAACGAACTTAGAAACAGATACAAATGGTATACCCTGAAACACAAAACAGAAGAAAATGAAGAAACTGATGAAGGGCTGAACGTTTCTCCGGGCAATGTCAGAGAAGCAATCTATGAAACCATACTGTCTATTGATTCCATAGCAGCAGCTTCCTCAGACAATGACTCACCGTTTGATTTTATCAAAGACCCGCATGCTCTGCCGGATGAAAAAGCAGAAATTTCAGAACTTGGAAAAGCAATAAGAGAAGCTATTGCTACATTACCCCAAAAAGACAGACTCGTTGTTGAATACAGATTTTACAGAAATATGCAGGTAAAAGAAATTGCCGAACAAGTCGGGCTTTCTTCTTCCCGTATTACCCGTATTGTGCAAAGCGCACTCAATCATGTCAGGGAGTATCTGGTTCAGCATGAACATTACGGATACTAGCAGGTATTTTTGACGTGAGTTTTTTATTTTTATCACTTGTTGTTTTTATATGCATATTGCTGTTTTTGCTTGTTGCTTTGACAATCAGATACAGAAAGCTGAAAATTGTCTTGCACAATCATAAAAAAGATTTGCGCAGCATCCTAAAAATCGTAACCTCCGTACGCTACGGAAATTTGTTTGAGAGGGTGCCGGAAGAGATAATGAGCATGCTTCCAGATTTTGGACAGGGTATAAACTCAATGATAGATGCCATCTCTGACAGAGAAGATATGATTAAAGAGTATCAGGCGGACTTAAACAGAAAAATAGAAGCACTTAAAGAAGTTGAACAGCTCAAAGAAGATTTTGTTGCCACCCTGACCCATGATTTAAAAGTTCCGATTACGGCAGAAAAAAATATGCTTTCTTTTCTTTTGAACAACAGGTTTGGCGAACTCAACGAAAAACAAAAAGAGGCTGTTGTCCATCTAAAAAATTCAAATCAGGAGCTTTTAGAGCTTGTTGAAATCATTCTGGAAACATACAAACTGAATGAAACAAAAATAGTTCTGACAAAAGAACCTGTTTGTATCAACGATTTTATGACAGAAACTATTGCAGAAATGAAACCTATATCAGACTCTGATTCCATAAAAATAAATTTTGTCACGGAATACGATGGCGATGTAGATGCAGACAGTTTTTATCTCAAACGTGTTTTAAAAAATCTGATTTTGAACGCCGTTTCGTTTAGCGAAACGGATTCAACAATAGACTTATCCGTAAGCAGTGATAATAAAAATCTGTATATAAAAATAACAAATTACGGAAAAAGTATAAAACCCGAAGAAATCGGACACATTTTTGACAAATACTATACAACCGCAAAAAAATTCAGAAAAGTCGGAACAGGGCTGGGATTATATCTTTCAGACAAAATAGTAAAAGCACATAACGGAAAAATAGAAATAAGTTCCGAAAAAGACACAAAAACAACTTTTACTGTCGTTTTACCGCTTTAGTCTTTTGCACAGCAGCTGTCAAAAAAGTATTCGAACGGGTCTTTTTTGTCAAAATATACGGGCAGCGTTGAAGGAATATCCTCTTTTGTTTTTGAATAAGCTACACCTACGAGTTTTACCTCTTCTCCCGTAAGCGGATTAACAACATATGCTTTTATATAAAAATTATCATTTATCGCCTTTACATCCTCGACTTTAGCTTCGGTTTTTATACCGTAGAGTTTGAGCCTTTCTATTCTTCTTCTTGAAACAAGAGCATAAAACACAAGACTAAACAATGCACTAAAAGCAACAAGAAGAGATATTACAGGAATATCGACAAGCTCGGAATTATTAAAAAAGTGTCCGCTGGCATCTACAAGGTCTGAAAAAAGTATAGACAACAACAGAGAAATACAAAAACTTATGAACAAATAACCGTTCTGCACGGTTCTAAAAAGCAGTGCATTCCAATCTACAGGTGCTTTTTCATATACAAGTTTTTTGTCTATTATCTTTGCCAACGGCATTATCAAATAAACAAAAAGCCATATAAAAATAGTTTCCAGCCCCAGTACATAATTTCCGGCACGAAAAGCATTGCCTATCGTAAAAAACGCCAGACCGAAGGTAAGAATTATACACAAAAGATTTCTGTCAGACATAGGATGCTCTTAGTTTTTTGTAAGTGTGCCCATCTTTTTATCTTTGTATTCACAAAGACATCTTGCCAGCTGATCGGGACAGCTGGTTTGTTTTGAACCGCATTTGATTCCTTTGAGTCTGGCAATTACATCATCAATCTTCATACCTCTTATGAGGCTTTTGATACCCTGAAGATTTCCGCTGCAGCCGCCGAGAAACTCTGCATCTTCTATTATATCATTATTTATCTTAACCTGCATCATAGCGCAGCACACGCCTGATGTTTGATACTGAATGATTTCGCTGTTTGTTGTTTGAGTCATGTTAGTCCAGTCTTTCCATAATTTTTGAAATTTTATCCTTTTCCTCCTGCGGAATATCAAATTTCAAATATTCTTCATAATACTCTTTTGCATCCTGTTTGTCTCCTCTTGCAAGAAAAAGCATTCCGAGCCTTTTGTATCCGAGGGGGAATTTTTCGTTTACTGCAATGCATTTGAGCAGATTAGAAATCGCTTTGTCTACTTCATCATTTGCTTCATAAGCAAGAGCCGTTTGATAGTATATGAGTTCATTATCTTCTATATATTTCAGGACTTCTTCAAAATTTGCAATTGCACTGTTGTAGTCACCCAACTCAAAATAAACCATACCCAGATCCCAGTTGGCATCATAGTTTTTTGGTGCAATTTCAAGGACTGAATCAAGTGCATCTATTGCTTCATCATACCTTTTATCTTCAATATAAATTCTGCCAAGATAATGTCTCAAAGCTGCGTTGTCCGGCAGCAGAGCTGTTGCCCCCTGAAGCAAATCTATGGCATCCCAAAGACGATTTTCTTTGTAATAAATATCTGCAATATTTATATAAGTTTCAGCCAGTTTGTCATCCAGTGCAAGAGCTTTTTTGTAATATTCCTCAGCTTTGTCATTTTGTCCCTGATGTGCATAACAAAGACCGATATTATTGTATAAGTGGGGATTTTTGTTGTCTGCTTCAAGCAGTTCTTTAAAGATACCTTGTGCTTTTTCAAAATCTCTCAGCCTGAAAAGGTCCATTGCATATTTAAGTTGTTCTTCGTACTTTTTTTCGTCCATTTGTCTTCCCTGATTAACGCTTTAGTCATGATTATAACAAAAAACCGGCAAACAAATTAACTTTCGGGAATATCTTTGTTCTCTTTTTCAATCTTTTTCTTTTCTTTATTTTTTTTCTTTTCTGCCTTTTTCTGTTGTTTTGCCAACTTTTTATCTCTGCGCTCCGTAGACAATTTACAATCTTTTATCAGTTTGTCGTAATATTTTTGTTTTTCCTCTGGGTCTTTTATTTTTTCAGCTTCTTGTAATCCATTTTCAAATTTAACTTTTTTCTCATAATATCCCTGATTTTTCAACTTTGTAGTTGAATGTACAATCATTGGTATTCCGATTGGACAAGTAATTATCAAGTCTGTTAAAAATATACCGACAGACAATTCGGCAATGGATTTTCCCCTTGTAAAGTGTCTGGGATTTTCGTATTTTTCAGGTACATAATCACTCCATACCGGAGGAGAAACAGTTTCTTTAGTTGTTTTGTTTTCTACTGCAAAAGCCAGAAAATTCGTTACAAAGCAAACTAAAATAACAACACAAAACTTTTTTATCATAAAAAACAACCCTTAAAACTTAAAGAATAAATAATTTTTCTTATTATAACAAAAAACCGGCAAAATGAGTTTTGTGAATGATATAAAATATGGCAAAATTTTTTATTCACGGTTTTATATGGAAATATGAAAATAAGCCCGCAAAACAATTTATACGGCAGCAGCTGCAATTTTAAAGGTATTCCCTATGCCAGAGCAGCTTTGAAAACACTCCCCGAGTACGGAGATATTGTAATCTATCAGCTTGAAAAAACAGACATGCCTTTTTTAAAAAAAATGATTAAAAATATTAATCTGGAAAAACTCGCACCGGATGTAAAAAACAGAGAACAGCGGGATGAGTGGAAACATATTATAAAAGAAGCTGCTGCGGGATTGAACAGAGATGAAACTGTTTTTTTAGGCACCTACAAAAACAAACCTTGCGGAATTGTCTCAGGAATCCCCTATTACAATGAAGAGGTTTCTTATCTCTCATACTTTGCAACCTGGCCTTATAAGGCAGGTGAAAATGTAAAATGTGCCGGAAAAATGCTCCTAAAAAATGTTTTTGAACAAGCAAAAAGAGACAAAAAAGCAATCGGGCTTGTTATGGACTCAAAAGCGCCAAAAGGCAGAAGAAATAACAAAACTTTTTATCACAAACTAAAATTTCATGATTTAAATAATCCGAAAGTATATTTAAAAATTGTTACGGCGAAAGATATTCCGAATGTAATTGAAAAAGAATTTGACAGCGTATTTTCTTATGAACTGCTCAACTCAACACAAGACAAAGACCTTGGCAAAATTTTAGATATAAATTTTTAAAGTATCTGCATGTAGTATAGAAATTTGTTCGAATTCACCGCAAAAAAAGACCCCTTTTATGGAGTCTTTTAAAATTTGGGCAGAGGTAAGGACTCCGTTCAAAAGTTGACTAAATGTCAAGTTTTGAATGGAGGAAAGAACCACCACGGTGGTGAGAAACACCTCTGCAACAAAAAAAGACCCCTTTATGGAGTCTTTTAAAATTTGGGCAGAGGTGGATTCGAACCACCGTACCCTCGCGGGAACAGATTTACAGTCTGTCGCCTTTAGCCACTCGGCCATCTACCCTTATTAATCTGCCTTTGACGGGATTTGAACCCGTGGCCTCTCCCTTACCAAGGGAGTGCGCTACCCCTGCGCCACAAAGGCATCAATCTTGCAGTGTACCAAGGGAGTGCTGCTACCCTCCTCCATTGTAACCTGACATTTAGTCAGCTTCCAACGGAGTCCTTGCCACAAAGGCTTGTTTGCCCGTCAATGCTATTCAATTTTCAAAAAAATTGCCGAAGATAGGAATCGAACCTACAACCTACGGTTTACAAAACCGTTGCTCTACCATTGAGCCACTTCGGCATAACGTGTAACTATCATATTAAGGACACATCAAAGTGTCAAGTGCAATTTTACTTTTCTAAAAATCTTTGGATTTCTTCCACCGCATTTTGCCAGTTGTAAGGAGTTTTTTGTTTATAAATCGTCACGCTGTCATACCATGGTGTCTTTTTTTCGTCCTTGAACCATCTCCACTCACTTGAATACGGCAAAAGCAGACATGTTTTTACACCAAGAGCTCCTGCAAGATGAACAACCGACGAGTCTATTGTAACAAACAAATCCAGATTCATCATTGCTGCCGCAGTATCTTCAAAGTTTTTGAAAGTCTGTCCGAGGTTTAATATTTGAGGATATTTGTCGATTTGATTTTTTTCATCTTCTTTTACAAAACTGTAATATTGAATATCCTCCATATCCAGAATCGGTTCAAGTTCTTCAAGCTTAATTGAACGGTTTGCAAAAACCTTCGGATTCCCTTGCCAGAAAAGTCCTATTTTTTTCTTGTCCGTCAAAAAGTATTTTTCTCTGTATTCTTTTACCTTTTTTTCATCCGCACTCAGGTATCCTGAAGAAAATGGTATATTTTCAAAATCCATACCCAAAAGGTATGGCAGCTCAAGAATACTGGTGCTGTAGTCATATTCAACATTTGCCGAATCAACAAATTCAACACCGCTGATGTTCTTTGAAACAAGACAACTTACGGAAATCGGAAGCAAAACTTTTATATGTTTGAAATAATCTTTCAAAAAAGGCAGATACCGGCTAAACATAATATGATCGCCGTAACCGGCATAATAAAAAACCAGAAGGGTTGAGTCCGGATGTTTTTTCCCGTCCCAGTGATTTTTGTATTTGTCTTTTGTTTCTTTATTCAAAAATTTGTAATATCTAAAACCGTTTTGGATATCTTTTTGGGAAAGATAAGACATCCCGAGACTAATCATAGTCTCCTGATTGCCCGGAGACAGTACAAGCGCCTCTTTAAGGCATTTTATTGATTCATCAAAATTCCGCAGAGTCCTGTAAAGCACACCCAGATTATGTTGTGCTTCATAATTCTTTTTTATTTTAATTGATTTTATATAACACTCTTTTGCTTTTTGAAATTCGTGTTTTTTTTCGTACATAAGTCCCAGATTGTTCCAGCCGACGCTGTCTCTGGGGTCAAGAGCAAGTACTTTTTGAAAAAAATCTATGGCATAATCTGTCTGTTGAACTGTTTTTGCCATCTGGGCAAAATTCCTGATAAACTCGACATTATTGCTTTCAAATTCTATAGCTTTAGAGAAGTTTTGCATTGCTGATTTGTATTCTTTTTTCTTAAAGAAAGCGAGTCCGAGATTTTGATAGTATTCCGCACACGCAAAGCCCTCAACAGCTGCGGCAAATAATTCCAAAGCTTTATCCAATTCATTTCTTTGCAAATAAACAAGCCCCAGCAGATTTGATACATCAGGCTGGCTTGGATTGTCTTTTAAAAATTCCAGATAAATCTTTTCTGCTTCATCCAGCTTGCCTTCGGTCTGTAAAGAGAGAGCTTTTTGAATATCAGCCATAATCACGAGCCTTTTTACAGTCTTTGTTCTTCGTGATAAATACCGCCGCCGCAGATGGTTTCGATAACTTTGAGCAGAAATTCTCTCGGCGCATCCATATGATTTATGTAAAATTCTTTATTCCCGAGGTGGTTTATTTTAATTATACAGTTTTGACCTCTTTCTGCAGGAATAAAAAGAGATGAAACCTCTTGCTCAAGGACTCTTTGCAGCTGTTCTTCCGGCGGAACGTTTTTTACTATCTGATTGAAATCACCCTTCATTGCAATGATTCTGTTTGAAATCATCGGTACTTCAACCCCTCTGTATAGAGCCTGAGGCTGGTTGTTCCATTTTGTTGTAAAGCTGATTGTGTGCCACAAAATGTGGAGAACAAGAACTGTTTTGTCTTGATTTTCTTCAAAATATATATTGTCTGTGGCTACTCCTCTGGCAGCAAAAGACTGTTTCAGGTATTCAACAGTTGCTTCCATATTGTCTGTTATTTTGACAAAAGTTTCCTGTGCATTCATTGTAGAACGCTGATATTCCAAAAACTGTTTGTACATGTGTGTGGAAACAAGATTAATCCTCTCTTGAATAACAGAGGATTTTCTGATTGAGGTTTCCAAATTATCAAAACTGTTAAAATTATTTTCCAAGGGTAATTCTTCTCTCTTAACAATATTGTATATAAAAATTTACATTACTTGTACAATTTTGCAAAATTTATTTACATTACAACATACTAAAGCTGTGAAAACCCTGTATATACCAAAAATTCTTTGCTTGTTTTTGCTATGTCTTTAGAGTAATATCTTATTACAAGGTTTTAAAAAGGTGGTAGTATGCCAAACGTAGCAAATTGTAAAAAATGCGGAACATTATTTTTGCAAACATCAAAAAGAGATATTTGTGACAAATGTTTTGAAGAACAAAATAAGCTGGTAAATGAAATAAATTCTTATGTTATAAATGCAAATGAGCCGACTATTTTTCTTGACGATTTATTGAAAAAATTCAATTTAAAAATAGATGAATTTGAGTCTTTGTATCTTGCCGGCAAATTTGTTAAAGTCTCGCAAAAAGTTACCATGAAATGTGCAAAATGCGGAAACATTGTTCCTATTGCAAACAAAACGAATATGCTTTGCAGTGCATGTGCAAAAAAACTTCAAAACGAAATCTAATTGTATAGTATAATTTGATACATGAGAGTAGTTGTTGTCGGATACGATCAAATGTTTTCAAATCTTATTTTGGGTACACTTGAATCCCAAAACAGGGTTGTTGGCGTTTTTCGGCATGAAAGAGTAACAATACATCCCTTTTTTCTGTTTTTCAAAGATATTTTTGCACCCGGAAAAGACCTGTCTTTTATTAACAGTCTCAAACTGACCGAGATTAAAGCGAGAAGTGTGAACTCAAAAGAGTTTTACCATGCAATTCTAAGGCTTAGTCCCGATGTGATTCTTGTTGGCTCCTGGAGTGAAAAGTTCAAAAAACCTATTATTGAACTGCCCAAAATAGGTACAATAAACTGTCATCCTTCCTTGCTGCCAAAATATAGAGGACCAAATCCCTATATGAGAGTAATAATGAACGGCGAGAAAGAAACAGGCATAACTTTTCATTTGATGGACGAAAAACTTGATAACGGTCCGATTCTTATGCAGAAAAAAATTGCAATTGCGCAGGGAATGAACGGCGATACCGGAGGAAGCCTGAAAAATAAATGCTGTATTACGGCAAGAAGCGCTATTGCCGAACTTTTAACAATGATGAACAACGAACTGGTTATTCCGACAAATCAAAATCAAAAAGAAGCTACTTATTATTCTCAAATCAGCGAAAAAGATATTTTGATAGATTTCAACAAAACATCATCTCAAATAAATGCTCTCACAAGGGCAATGAACCCGTGGCAGCCTGTTTATATTCCCCACAAAAATACTTTTTTGAAAGCTGAGAAAATAAAGTTTTTTGAAAACAAAACAAAGTTTCATGCTGACAAGTATAAACCGGGATTGATTTTGAAAAAATCAAAGGGTAATTTGTGGATACTAACAGGTGACGACAAAATAGCAAAAGTATATCGTCCCGGAGTTTTTGGCAAATTGGGATTTTTGAAAACACCGATTTATATGCGATATTTTGTCAAAGCCGGTGATATTTGCTGCTAGTTGTTTTGAATAAAAAAACAGATGTGGCATTGTAAATTAAAAAACGGAACAAATACTGTATGTATTTGTTCCGTTTTGATTTTTGTTGTTTTTTTATTTAATCCGTTTCCGCAGTTGCCGTCTCTAACCTCCCGCCCCGAAGCAGCGGACGTAAAACATCACTGCGCAACTTTTTAACTTACACTCTAAAAAGCGCACATTCTGTGAACTCTGAGGAAGTTTGTTCTGCCTGTAATCAAATTCGGAATAGAACCTATGATAATAACTCTGTCATCTTTTTTGTATTCCGTTTTTTCAAGCAGAAGTTTGTCGATTTTTTTGAGCAGTTCGTCATTTAAATCAACATCCCAGTTTTTGTGGTAAGGATGCATATCCCAGAACAAATTGAGCTTTCTGCAGGTTTTTTCCTGATCGGATATAGCAATTACCGGAACTGACGGTCTGAGTTTTGAGAGCAGTTTGACTGTATATCCGGTGTGTGTAAAAGCAAGAATTGCTTTTGCTTCAAGGTCATGAGCCATTTTTACTGCCGCTGCCGCAACTGCTTGCGGAGTCGGTTCATATTTCGGATTCATCGGCAAATCGAGATTGTAGCTTACAAAATTGCTTTGCTCTACATCATGAGCAATCATAGCCATCATTTTCACAGCCTCAACAGGATATTTGCCTGCTGCTGTTTCGCCTGAAAGCATTACTGCATCAGCGCCGTCAAGAATAGCATTTGCAACATCCGATGCCTCGGCTCTTGTCGGAATAGGCTCTTCTATCATAGATTCGAGCATCTGTGTAGCAACAATGCAGGTCTTTCTGTGCGCAAAAGCAGAGTCAACAATCTGTTTTTGAACCATCGGAACTTTTTCCGGTGCAAGTTCAATACCGAGGTCGCCTCTTGCAACCATTACGGCATCTGCTACATCGAGAATTGATTCTATGTTTTTAACAGCTTCCGGTTTTTCTATCTTTGCAACAATCGGAATATCAGCACCAAAATGGCTCAGGTATTTTTTTGCAAGCATAACATCGTCTTTGTCTCTAACAAAAGACAATGCAAGATAATCAGCATCGTTGTCAACAGCAAATTTGATAAAATCAACATCTCTTTCCGTAATTGCAGAAACGCTTTTTGTTCCGCCGGGGATGTTGATACCTTTTCTCGGTTTCAAAAGTTCGCCGTGAATAACTTTTACATGGACTCTTTTGCCTTCTTTTTTGGTGACTTCTATTTTGATTTTTCCGTCATCAAGAAGAATAAATTCACCTTCATGAACATCTTCCGCTACCCCTTTGTAATCTACGGGAACAATGTTCGGGTCAGTTTGTTCAAGCCCGTATTCAAGAACAAGTTCTTTACCCGGTTCAAGAGGGATAGGCTCAATAAGGTTTCCTACTCTGATTTTTGGACCTTGAAGGTCGACAAGAACAGGAATAAATGTTTTGAGTCTTTTTTCTACATTTCTGATTCTTGCAATAGCTTCGGCATGTTCTTCCGGAGTATTGTGAGAAGTGTTGATACGAAACATTGTGGCACCTGCAAGAACAAGTTCCTCGATAGTATTTTCATCTCTGCTTGCAGGACCAAGTGTAGCAACGATTTTCGTTTTGTTTTTTTTCATAATCATTTTCTTTGTCCTTATTAATGTTTGGCTTTATTAGTATTCTAAAATTAAGGCATGCATTGCTGCATGCCTTTAATTATTTTTTTAGTTTTGATGTTCTTTTTGATAAGCGTAAGTAGCTTCCATTTCATCATAAGAAGCATAAACTGAATGACAGCCGCAATCAACGTGAACGATTTCACCCGTAACACCTGAAGAAAGGTCAGAAACGAGGTATAGACCTGTTTTTCCTACATCTTCGAGAGATACATTTCTTTTCAACGGTGCTTTCAAAATAGCAGCTTTGAGCATTCTGTCGAAACCGGAAATACCTTTTGCAGCAAGTGTTTTTACGGCACCGGCAGAGAGACAGTTTACTCTTACACCGATTTTTCCGAGGTTTTCAGCCAAATATCTTGCTGAAGATTCAAGAGCTGCTTTAGCTACACCCATTACGTTGTAGTTAGCAACAACTTTTTCCGAACCGAGATAAGTCAATGCAAGGATAGCACCGCCTTCATTGAAAAGAGGTTTTGCGTTTCTTGCGAGGGTAACGAGTGAATATGCGCTGACACCCATAGCTGTATCCCAGCCTTCTTTTGATGTATCGATAAAATCACCCATCAAGTCTTCTTTGTGAGCAAAAGCAACGGCATGGATTACAAAATCCAGTTTGCCGTAGATTTTTTCGTACTGTGCAAAAACTGATTTTACCTGCTCTTCGTTTGTTACATCGCATTCAACAATCATTTTTGCATTCATTTCTTCTGCAAGCGGTCTTACACGGGATTCCATAGCCTCGTTTGCATATGTAAATGCAATATCAGCACCTGCTTCGTGAATTTGCTTTGCTATAGCGTAAGCAATTCCTCTGGCATTGGAAACACCGAAAATAATACCTTTTTTACCTTCCATTAACTTCATAAGAAATCTCCTTTTAATACTGTCTCCATAATAGTATCAACATGTTTTTCTGTCTACATTTGAAACATTTCTATAGATTGTCGGATTTTTTGTTTTTGCTCATATACATAAACACAGCCGAATATGCATATTGCTCAATTATCTGTCGGGTTGCTTCCGTTTTAAAATCATGATGAAAATTTATTGTTTCAACATTGTTTTAAAAGACAATACAAAAAAAGCCTCCGTTTTTTCCGGAGGCTTTTTTTGTTGATATAAATGATACTATGCTCTTCTTGAAACGTTTCTTGAAACACCTGATGTTCTTGAACCGCTGCCTGTTGAGTTTCTTGGAACATAGACAGTTTCATCGCTTCTGTCTGTGCTTGTTGAAGTTGTGTTTCTGTGTCTTGTCACAGTATCTTGTTCTGTTTCTGTTTTAGCTTCAGTTGTGCTTGTTGTACTTTTGTTGTCTTCAATATTGTGTGATTCTTTGTATTCGGCAAGTGATGTATTGAGTTTTTCAAAGAACAGGTCGTACAAATCTTGTGTATTATACTGCCAGTTCCAGTATTCAATTGTTCCAAAGAACCAATCATCTTTAGCAACATCCTTTTTGGGACATTCATTGACAGTAGCACTAATTACATTATCAAGCATATCTTGAATATCAGCATCAACATATGCATCACCAAGTTGAGCCTTGATTGCTTCAATAGCTGCATCTTTGATTGCATTCAGCCTGTTTGTTGCATTATTATTGTAATCATCTGTTGCGTTGCCCCAGTTTTTACGTCTTCCGCTGCAGTCTACTGCACCTGTGTTGTAATCATCAGCCTTACCTGCATTGCTGAGGATAACAGATTTATCAAGTCCTTCTATTACAGGTGTTTCAATTTCTTCACCGTGCAGACCTGCCGTAGCAATTTTGTTGAATTCTACGAGAGTAGCATCGATAATTGACTTGACGGAATTGCTTGCAAACGGATTTTCAAGATTCAAAGCCATATTGTAGATTGCCTGATCAAGATATGCATCAATATCTGCTTCAGTATAGAGGTCGCCAAGCTGTTCTCTCATTTGTTCATGAATTCTTTCACGAAGTTCAGAGAAAGATTTTTCAATATCGGCTTTATCATTGCTGTTTGTCCATACAATTTTGCCGTCTTCTATAGTATATGTCGGAATAACCAGATCATCTTTAGCGCCATCTTCACCGGCATATGTTTCATTTCTTTCATAGCCCCAGATGCCTTCTGTCAATTCACCGGGCTGAAGATTTACATTTTTGCTTTCTTCAACGTCTGCTGCGTCCTGCATAGTATCTTCGTTGTATACTTCAGCAAATGCTTCTTCAAGGAGAGCTTTTGCTTTTTCGTAATCTTCTTTCGGAGTAATTGAGCCTTCGAGATTTTCAAGAAGAGAGATAGCTTCTTTGTATTTGTCGTTTCCTGCCAAACCGGAATAGAGATTTTCAACTAATGTAGTATCACCGTTTTCATTAACAACCTGATTGATAACATAGTTTACTGCAGCATTGCTGATATCATCCTGTTCGGCATCGCTGATGCTTATACCGGCATCCTGAATTTCCTGAAGAAGTTCTTCGTCAAGGTCATTACCATTTCCGATTTCATCTTTGACTTCTTTATATTCAGCTTCAATATTTTCAACAAAATCGTTGAATTCTTCTTCAATATTTGTACCGTCACCTGTGTACTGAGCAAGGAATGCTTCAAGAGCTGCGTTCATTTTTGTTTTATATTTGTCAACTTTTGCTTCTGCTGCATCTCTGTCTGCTTCGCTCAATTCAACAATTTCATCTGAGTTTGAATAATCTTCAACAAGTTCATCAATGGATGTAGTGAGAGTGTTTGTGTATTTTTCAATATTTTCTGCTTTGAGTGCTTCTGCACGTCTTGTTTCTTCGTTTTCTACACCTGTTTGGATTGTTTCAAAATCTGTATCCAAATCTGAAAGCATTTCTTCTATCAGCTGCATAGCTTTTTCATAGTCTGCTTGAGGTGTAGCAGAAGTAGCCAATCCATCAAGAAGAGCTTTTGCTTCTTTATAGTTTTTGTTGTTTGTATAATTCGGCATTATTGCAGCGAGAACGCTATTTTCTTCTCCGCTGAGCATTGAAGTAACAATAAAGTCTTTTGTTGCATCCATTATTTCTTCAGTTTCTTCAGTATCAGCATACAAACCTGCATCTTCTACTTTGTTTTTAAGGTCTTGATATGCTGCTTCGGAATCCGAATTTTGAGCAATTTCTTCAGAAACAGCTTCGTAGTCTTCTTCTACTTTGTCAATAAATGCTGCATAATCTTTTTGAACATCAACACCATAGCTGTCTTGATTGAGATATGCTTCTGAAATATTTTCAAGTTTTTTCTGATATTCTGCCAATTTTGCTTCGGCTTCTTCTTTAGTTAATTCGCCTGCTTCTACCTGTGCTTCAAGCTCTTGAGAGTATGCTTCCATTCTGTCATCATTAACAGCATTTACATCACCCATTGCTGCTTGTTTTTGATTTTCTTTTTGCTGGGCATATGCTGCATCAACAATAGCTGATGAACCGTCATTTGCTTTTTGTCCGAGGTATTTTTTAAGAGCTGTTTCGGCATAATCCAAATACAATGCTTGCTGTTCCGGGTTTGCAGAATTCATTACTGTATTAATATATTCCATTGCCTGTCTGTAGTACTGAGCATTCTGATTGTTCGGATTGATTTTGTTAAGGAATACAGAGATATCTTCACCGTTCAACATAGCTCCGATAATGTAATTGATAGCCTGTTCAATGATGCCTTCATATTCGCTGTCTGTAATGTATTCATCATCAGCAGCATCAATCAAAGCAAGCAATTCATCAAAACTTGCAGAGCTGTTTTGTTTGTATGCATTCATTTTTGCTTCAACTTCGGCTTTCTTTTCATTTCTTGCCTGAAGGAGAGCCTGAATATTTTCTGTGTATGCTGCAGAAATAGCTTCCATATCATACGGACCCTGAGCATTTTTGTTGAAATACTGGTTAATGAAAGCAGCTGATTTTGTGTTCAAAAAGCTGATTAAGTCTTTTTTCTCTTCTTCGGAAAGATTATATCCGCTTTCCAAAAGTTGTCCGATATAAGATTCTATATAAGACTCTTTCATACTATTGAAAGCTTTTCTTGCATCATTTTGGTTATCATATACTGTTTTGCCGTCTGTTGCTTCAGAATCATAATCAGTAACTACATTGCCAAAAGTAAAGTCAAGGGGCAAATCGTTTGTTGTTGCTCCTTGTGAAGGCAAATCGTTTGTCTGATTGTTGTTATTTGTAGTAGTGTTATTTGAAGAATTTGCTGCATTATCTTTTTCAGCATTAAGCACTGCATCAACTTCTTCTGCAGTAACTTTACCATCACCATCTTTGTCATATTTTTTTATAAAGTCAGAACCTGTAAATTGTCCTAAATAATAACCGTTTGAACCAATGTTTGTCATAGCAAATACTCCTTATATTTTTCCCTGATATTTCAACTGTAGTCATGTATTCGGAATATTCGGGTCAAAACTTTAGGATTCAAAAACACATGTTTTACAAAAGTTTACAAATGTTTAAAATTACATTTTGTAAAACTCTAAGCATTCTAACCGGTGCCACGGCTGCCGCCTCAAACCGACAGCCCCGCAGCGAAGAGCGTTAGAAACTAAATATTTTTAAAAAATCTGTTTTTTATCCATCTGAGACCGGCGCCAATATATGTACAGATAAACATTGTCAATACAAAATACAAATATGTCGTCTGAACGGGATTGTATATCCAATAAACATCATGCTTTGCCCTCTCGGAGATAGGAATTCCGTTAAAATAAAAGAAAATTGCAGTGATTATATACATAACAAGCAAATGATTTGCCATGATATGGTATGTATTTTCTCCCATCAATCTGACAAATTTTGAATCTTTTAAGTAAGGATAGGTTATTTTCAAAACCCACAAAGATGCCCAGATACCTGTTACGGCAGTAATCACAGGGACAACAAGCTGCTGGTCAAATCTTGCCCAAACAAGCACATAACTCAAGCCTATACCATGCTCGGGGTCAAAATCCCTGTTAAACAGCCACAAAACAGATTGTATGACGATAATTGTCCAGAACCATTTGTATGTAAAAATATCAATTTTGTCTTCAACAAAATTTCTGTAATAGTATCCAAGATAAACAAAAAATATTGAAAACATTATCCTGACAGCCACAAGCGTGAATGCATCAAGGTGAATAATTTTTGACAGAGGAATTGCCGTAACGCCTAAAATTGTAAAAAATATCAGATGAAAAAGACTGTTGTCTTTTATTTTTTTCAATACTCTGAATAAAAACAGAAAAACCATCATTGTCATAAACAACTGTGTCACAAACCACAACGGACACGACAAATCAAACTGATGTCCGTTCAAAAACGGAGTAATAAAAAAGTTTTTTAAACTAACCGGCATTCCCCAGAATTTTCCCGTCAGTTTTGCTATCAGTACCGTTACGCCCAGATAAAACGCATTGTACAAAAAATACGGCAGCAAAAGACTTTTTGTTCTTCTCTGCACAAACGCAGCAATATCATTCAGATATTTTTCTTTAAAAAGATATCCGGAAATAAAGAAAAACAAAGCAAGCTGAAAAGAATAAGGTGTAAACATTCCAAACAAAGAAAACTCCAGGTGTCCGGACACTACAAGCAAAATGGCAAATGCCTTTAAGACATTGACTTTGTTGGAAAATTCTTTTTTCTCTTCTGTCTGCATGGTGTTATTTTGTCCTAAAATTTCAGTATAGTCAACAGATTTTGACACATATCTAACCTGTATATTAAACAAGTCCAATCATTGCATCAAAACAACAGTATTAAAACAAGCTCTTTGGATTACTTTTGTATTACAGATAACTTAGACAGGATGAGCGGTAATTGAATGCAGCAGACTGCTAATCTTTTCCAGTCCTTTTTTGAGTTGTTCTTTGTCTTTGCAGTAACCTATTCTGAAACAATACTCCAATTCAAAACAAAAACCGGGTGTCAAAAACACTCCGCACTTCTTTGCAAGTTTGTCACAAAGGTCTTTTGAACTTATGTCCGCATCATAAAAAACCAGAGCCGTAGTACCCGCCTGCGGTTTGACATAACGAACAAGTTTTTCATTTTTTACCCAGCTATCGAGTATTTTTAGATTTTCTCTTATTGTTTTTTTGTTTCTTTCAACAATCTTTGATGCATTTTCGAGCGCCAGCGCAGCAACGGTCTCATCACTCACGGAACAGGAAATCATATTGTATTCTCTGTGAGAAAAAGCCTTTTTTAAAAAAGATTTATCTTTTGAAACAGTCCAGCCGAGTCTTAAACCGGCAAGCGAAAATGTTTTTGACATGCCTGATGTACTGATTCCTTTTTCATACAAACCAACAATAGACGGAGTCTCAATGTCTTCCTGATTTAGTCCTCTATATACTTCATCACACAGAATATATGCATCTGATTTTTTTGCAATTTCAACAATTTTTTTCAAAAAAATTTCATCCATCAACGCACCTGTAGGATTGTTCGGATTGTTCAAACAGATGAGCTTTGTATTTTCGGAAACCAAATTATTCAATTCTTCGAGGTCAGGCAGAAAGTTGTTCTCCGGTTTCAGATGTAGATATTTTACATTTGCGCCAAAAGACTCCGGAATGGAATAAAGCTGCTGATAAGTAGGCAAAACAGAAATAACCTCGTCCTCCGGTTCGACAAGAGAATAAAATACAAGATGGTTTGCGCCTGCCGTACCGATAGTTGTAATGATTTCATCCTGTGAAACATTTTTGTACAGTTTTGATATTCCTTTTTTGAAATCCGGATTTCCTTTTACATATCCGTATCCGAGAGAATTTACGCAAAGCTTGTTTAAAAAATATTGTTTGTCGACTTCACAGATTTCAAAAAGTTTTTCAAGCGTGAGAGTATTCACGGTAGTATTGCCAAGATCGTATTTGCAATACTTTTCGTATTCATTCATCCACTCTTCTACTTTGAAAGGCTGTATATGCATAGAGCTATTATTGCAAAAAAATGTGAGGAAAAACAAATTTATATTTTTACAATCAAAAAAAAGCAAAACCTTTTTAGGGTTTTGCTAAAATAGCGTCACTAAGGAGTTTAAGATGTCTTAAAAGAATTGCTTCTTTCAAGGTTTTTTGCCAGACGATTTTTAATTCAGATATTCAAGCAAATGATGCACATCGTCTCTTTCTTTGAGTTTTTTTATTGCAATATTTTCAATCTGTCTTATTCTTTCTTTGGAAAAGCCCATGGATTTCCCGATTTCTTCCAGTGTTTTTTTGTTTGAGCCGTCCAACCCGAAGCGTTTTATCAAAATAGTTTTTTCTCTTTGATTCAAAAAATTCAAAACCGACATCACATCTTTATACAAAAAAGCAGACTGGGTTTTTATATCCGGTGTACGGTAAGAGTCATCAGCAACGTAATCTTCAAGCACCAAATCTTCTGCAATAGGTGTATCCAGACTCACTGGGTCTTTGAAGATTGCATTTTTTATACTCTCAAGTTTTTTGCAGCTCAAACCGAGTTTTTTTGCAATTTCTTCTTCTGTAGGTTCTCTGTTTAAATCTGCCGAAAGCCGGGCACAGACTTTTTTGTACAATCTGATTTTGTCAGTCATATGTACCGGTATTCGGATTGTTCTTGAATGATTTGAGATTGCTCTTACAATTGACTGTTTTATCCACCACGTCGCATAGGTACTGAACTTGAACCCTTTTGTATAATCAAATTTTTCCGCAGCTTTCATGAGTCCTAAAGAGCCTTCCTGCACAAGATCCATAAATAAAACGCCCTGTCCGATGTATTTTTTTGCAATACTCACAACAAGTCTCAAGTTTGCCTGTACAAGCTTTTTCTTGGCAAGTTTTGCCTCTTTGCCTTTGCATTCTTTAATTTTTTTGCCGAGTTCTCGTTCTTCTGCAGTTTTTAAGAGTTTTACACGACCTATATCTTTAAGGTAGTTTTGCAAAATATCGTTTTTCTTTACTATTGTGCTGAAAGTTTCAATATTCTCAGTGCCTGCCTCTTCTTCTGTCTCAATGGCTGCAGCTGTGTTTTCGGCTATCCTCTCTCTTTCCTGCTCAAGACTATTGAGCACAAAATCCTGTGCCAAACTATTCATTTAACATTCCTCAACTATATATCCTCTCTTTTTTTCTATGACGAAAGAGTTTAAAAAAAGTTTCCGTTATTGTTACAATTTATTTCTTTTTTGTGAAAAGTATATTATCATTGTTAGTAACAAGAGGGTTCAAATGTTCAGTAAACAGCAAATCATAGATACTTTAAACAGCGAAGATTTATTTCTCGACAACTTTCTTTTAGAGGCGTTTATCAAAAATTGGAAAATAGAACCGATTTATGAAGATGCTCAGGGTGTTGAGTTTTTTGATGACATGGCTGTTGAAAAAATCAGAAACGGATTGAAGCAAAAAGAATCCAAAACAGAAATAAATATAATAGACAAAGATGAAATAAAACCCGTTGATATAGCAGTAGAAGTTTCGGAAGAAGTAACAGAGCCCGAACCTGTTTCGCCGCAAGAAGAAACTTTTGAATACAACGAAATTCCGGAAACACCGGAACCGCAAGGAGAAAACAGAGAAGAAACTGAACCCGCAGAAGCAAACTATGTTCAGGAACTGCCGGTTACTATTATCAACGAAGTTAACAAAGAAGTTGAAAACGAACTCAAAAATATTACACTCGATATTTCAAACCAGACTCTGGCTGTTCTTGCTGAATCTATTGCAAGAAAGATAACTTCTGATGTATCAGAATTTATTAAAAGAACAGATTTTATAGAAGATGCTGTTCAGCTTGGCGAATACAAAAAAGATAACCAGCTTCTGGTTGAAAAGATTGATGAACTTGTTGCTGACAACAAAGCTCTGATTAAAAAAATAGAAGAGCTTGAAAAAGACAGCAATTCTTTTGTAAAATTGTTTGGTAATGTATACATAAAAAACCCTTAGAAACAAAAACAAATGCCAATCAATCTCAAAGACAAAATAGAACACCGGCTTTCTGAAAATGTTCAAAAAGCGCTTTTGTCATGCTCCAAAACTGCCGAAAAATACGGATTCAAGATATATTTAATCGGCGGGGTTGTCAGGGATTTGTTTTTAAAAAAAGAAATTTTTGATATAGATGTAACTGTTGAAGGAGATGCGGTTGAATTTTGCCACAAACTGGCTGATGAAAAACTCTGCAAAATTTTACAGGTACAAGACAAACTAAAAACAGCAAAAGTACTTTTTTCCGAAAACACAGAGATTGATTTTGCTTCAACCAGACAAGAATTTTACCCCAAAAGAGGACATCTGCCTGTCGCAGTCAGGATAGGCTGCTCTTTGCAGGAGGATGTGTACAGAAGAGATTTTACAATAAACTCGCTTGCAATCTCATTGAATAAAGAAACTTTTGGAGACGTAATAGACTACGTAGGCGGGGTCGATGACATAAAAAATAAAACACTAAAAGTACTGCATGACAACAGTTTTTGTGAAGATCCGTCAAGAATAATCAGAGGATTGAAATTTGCGGCAAGATTTGGTTTTCATCGTGACAAACACACAAAAGAACTTCAGGAAAAATATCAAAATGAACAGCTGCACAAAGATATTTCCTGGACAAGAATAAAGTCAGAAATAAAACAGGCTTTTTCTCTCAATACCGGAAAAATCTTTGACATGTTTCTTGCAAACGGAGAAGAAAAACTTTTTTATGCACAAAAACCGGAGATAAAGGGGCTTGAAATACAAACACTGCTAGAAAATCATCATGTTGATTTTCCATGGCTTGTTTATCTCGGATGTGTTTTGAAAGATGAAGAAATTATTGAGGCTTTTTGTTTTACAAGAGCAGAAAAAAAAGTTTTTTCTGACCGAGATACTCTGTTATCCGAGAACTTGAGCATGTTAAATTCAAATTATGATATATACAAATTTTTTGAAAAAAGAGCACCTGAGGCTGTTTTGATATATTATCTGCTTACAAAAAGAAAAGAAGCATTGATTTATATAGAAAAACTTTCGAAAATCAGAATTGAACTAAAAGGCAATGACCTGAAAGAACTTGGCGTAACAGACGGTAAAGAAATCGGAAAAATGCTCGATGAAATTTTGAAGAAAAAACTCTCGGGAGCTATTGTGAATAAAAAGGATGAAATCGCTTTTGTAAAAACAAAAACAAAATAGTTGAAAAATAAAATTTGCCATGTATAATTAAAATTACCGAATGCGAGAGTAGTTCAGTGGTAGAACACTTCCTTGCCAAGGAAGGGGTCGCGAGTTCGAGCCTCGTCTCTCGCTCCATAAAAAAATAAGCACCCGTCAGGGTGCTGTTTTTTTTATAGTTAGGATGGATTTAAGAACTTGAACAAAGTACGGTAAATAGCCAAAGAGCAGGTATTTTTTATACCTGCTCTTTGGCACGGAATTAATCCTCTATGAAGACATGATTGCCGTTTATTGTGACCCAGCGACCTTTGTTGCTTGATTTGCCTTTACCAAAGTTTACAGGGTACCGCTTTTTTCTTTCTTCCTGCATTAGCCGGTATTTTGTTCTGATTTCATCATCAAACTTTTGAGCGGGTGTTCTTTTGTCTGCTGTCATTTGAGCAGGTCTGGTTTGAGTGAATGTTGAAGTTGTTGTATTTGTTTTGGGTATTTGAGTTTTTGTTTTAAAGTTTTTATACTCCTGTACATTTGCTTTGGCATCAAAATTTGAAGGAATAGAATGCCAATTTTTTGCAGTAAGTCTTTTTATTATCTTTTCTTCCTCTCTTGGTGTAAGAGTTATACCATCTAAATCTAGTTTCTTATATAATTTTTCACTATATATACCATTTCTTCTTAGATATTTTTCTGAAAAGGTTGGTAATCCTACATGAGTATAAGTTGCATCTCTTTCTAGTTCTCCTAAAAGTGTTCTGTTAAAATCGTCATAAACTGTTAATGGTGATATTCCATTAACAACAAAATCTAATGCTAATCCTTCTAAATGTAAAGATGTATCAGATGGTAGTGCAGAATTATGTTTAACAGCTTCTTTTCTTATTTTTATTACCTCTTGCGGTGTTCTCCAGCTTGATGTGATTTTTATTGGTTTACCAACTTTGTTTCTGTAATTCTGTAATACATTTGCACTTGTCTTTAAATTTTCCAACACTTGTCTTGACGGCATATCTATATTTCTTGCATCAGTTCTTAATACTTCATTCCATGTAAAATTTTCTGTGACATATACATTATTTGGCAATCTTCGTTTTGAACCTGATTTTAGGCTTTGTAAATATTTTTCTACCTGTTCAGGTGTCCATATTTCTTTTTGATTTGTCATTTTGTTTTCTCCTTAAATTTTTGTACGACAAAATCCCATTACACTGATATATCAGCGCAATGGGATAAGTGAAACTGTTTTCTAACTATGAAAAAACATTAGGGTACTGTTTAATTTGTTTTTGATAAAACTTAATTATATTTTTAACATAATCTAAGTCTATAAAATCAGGATATTTTTTGTAAAAGCTTTGATAGAATTTTAATATTTCAACCAGTTCTGATTTTGGAATTATATATCTGCCATCAGATATTATTCTTTTGTCAAAGCGGGTTTCAAATATTAATAATTCTTGCCATTCTTCGTTTAAGTACGGTGCGAAGTTTTCATAAATATATCTTTCACATTGCACTAAAAAAAAATCTCCTTCATCAAAATGTACAATAAATCCTTTTTTATAATATTTTTTAGAATATTCTTGTGCTTGTTCTTGATAAGAACCATTTTTAGCTTTATATGAAAAATTATTTATTAATTGGCTTTGTTTATATACAGCTTCATAATAAAAATCCCTGAATTTCAAAAACTCAGTTTCTGCTTCTTTTGTACCTTTTTTGTCTTTAAATACATTTTGATAAGCTTTTGTTGCTTCTCTGATTGCATTTATATCAGACAGATTGTACTTTGAATAATCTAGAGCAAAAGCACTGTTTGACAGCAGAAAAAATATAAGAAATGTAGAAAACAGTTTTTTCATAGATTTAATTGTACCCTATTTCTTGTAATTTACATAGAAAATCACCTCCTGAATTTTGCATAACAAATAGACAACTGTAAATATACTGTTGTCTAAAATAAGCACAGCTATGCCTAAATTTTGATAACGTAGGCTTATTTACGCAGATAAATAAAGGAAATAAACCTGTTAAAAGACATTGCTGTCAAACATATTATGAATTATTTCTTCCCAATAATCAAGTATTGTAAGAAAAATTATATTGTGAATATTCGCAGCCTTTGTCTCCAAGCCGAATTGAGAAAAATATTAAATATGCACTAAATACCCAAAGAGCAGGTATGCAAAAATCCCTGCTCTTTGACATGGAATTAATCTTCTATGAAGACATGATTGCCGTTAATAGTTACCCACCTGCCTTTACCTGATGAACTTTTTGCTGAGGAACTCCCTTTTCTAAAAACAGGATATTTTCTTTTACGTTCCTCTTGCATTTTATGATATTTGGCTTTTATTTCATCAGAAAATTTTTGAGCAGGTGTTCGTGTATCTTTTCTAGGTGTTTTCGTATATTTCCGTTTATCGTTAGGATGAGTTATAAGTTCTCCTTTTCTCATTTTCTTCATTACTTCTTCTGCGATTCTATCTTCAAGATGCCCACTCAAGGCGTATGCTTTTAAGACAAATGGATTTTTTATTTCTTTTGCAATTTTTTGTGCAATTTTTCTTCCTTCTGCGTTATTCCATCTATCCATGTTTTCTTCACCGGCAGATTGTCCCATATTATTTCTGCCTTCAATTTCATGTTCATCGCCTTTGTATTTGCTAATACCCGCATTAGTTTTTAATGCCATATCTGCACTCATAAATGTGTGTTTAAATGCATCGGCTTCGTTGTTCCAAGCATCGTATGAGCCTTTACCAATTTCAAAGCCGTATTTTTTCTGATATTTTTTAGTTTGTTCATAAATATAATTGTTGTAAGATTGTCTCACTATATTAGTTTTATTTTTTGCCATTTCTGTTCCTTTCTAATTTGTGATAAAATCCATTTCATGAAAAACTTTGAAAAGTATATTACATTGAATTTTTTATCTTTTTTAGGATTAATTTTTCTTGTTTTATCCTTAACTGTTATTTTTTATTTATATCCTGATATAACCGCCTACGACCATATGTCAAGAGAAGATGCACCATACGGAATATTCGGGTTGATGTCTTTTTGTGTAGTATATCTTTTTATCAATACACTGGTAGAACTTGCTGTTTTACCTTGTATATTTTTGGAATTTTTAATTTATAAATTAAAAAAAACAGAACCCAAATTTATAAAAATAACAGACAAACTAAAAAAAATTCATTTCATAGTTTTCATTTTAGGATTAATTGTTTCGATAATTTCTTTAATTTTGGGACTTTTATATATTCTTAGCCCGATTTAATGTATAAATTTGACATAATTTTCTCCTTGATTTGAGTTGTAACTAAACCAAGGCAAAATATGTTATTAATCGTTTACTGTATTTAAATATTCTTTTAGTTTCAAAGCTCGCTGTTTGACTATATCAACTTTCAAACCTTTATCTACATTCAGATACATTGTACCCTGCTTATTTTCAAGCATTTTGTCGATAGAACGAAATTCATCAATTTTGTATTTTTCCCAAGAATTTTGAGAATTAATTAAACTTTTATAGCTTTCTTTGTCCAAAACAGATTTTAACTCTGACAAAGTCTTTTTTATTTCCTTTTCCCATTCTTTTTGAGCAGTTATACTACATTGATTCATCACCTGTGTATCGGCAGTTTTTGATATACAGTCTTGTTCTGCTTTATCAATAGGGTGCAGAGTTGTCTGTGCGGTTGAGTAACAGCAGGATAAAAATATTAAAGATATGAATATTAAAAACAGTTTTTTCATAAACATATTTTACCTTAAATACTTTTTTAGACATAACAAACCAAAACAGCACTATTACCTGAATAGTGGTTTTAGATTTATTAAACTGAACAAAGATTACCTGAATCTAAAATTTTTTATCGTACATTTTTGTTTTTCCTTTCTGTAATACTATTTTTGCTAAGCAGAAAGGTTAAAATAAATTATGAAAAATTATGGTTCATTTGCATATTGTATATAGCTTTTTAACAACAAGGCCCGCTCTTTTACAATATATGCTTTTTGACCTGCACTGATAGTATAATATATTGTTCCTGTCTTATAGAAAATAACATTTTCGTTGACATCAAATTCGGATTTTATATAACTTTCCCATTTTTTCTGTGAATTAGCTATTTTTTCATACTTTTCAGAAGGCAGCATTTGTTTTAGAGTCATTAAGTTTTTATCAATTTCTTTAAACCAAGCTTCTGTTGCTTTAAGTGCACAATTACCCATTCCTATATTGGAAGTATCCGCTATTTTTATACATTTTTCTTCTTCTATATCAATAGGATGTTTGTCTGGTTCAGGTATTTCAGGTTCTTTAACAACGGGGTGTTCTTTACAGTATTCTTCACAAGAAGGACTCTGAGACTCTATAATCTGATTTTCCTGTACTTTGGTACAACCGGAAGAAACCAATATTAATAGTATTAAAACAAGTAATTTTTTCATAAATTTATTTTAACCTATTTTTTGTTTATTGCACTATTTTTATGCAAATAAATTAATAACCATTACGTAACAGTTTCAATTTTTAAATTATCCATTTTCCTCCTGGTCTATAGTGAAGTATATATCATTACAAACTACTAATTTATATTGACACATTGCTTGACAAATGTTAAGTAGTGTAAACTATAAAATTCAAATAAACCATAATACAGGTATTCTTGCATGCCTGCAGCTCTTATTCTTCAACCAAACCAGAGAAAATAAAAATTTTATAATACAAAAGAGCAGGTATGAAAAATACCTGCTCTTTTAGTAGAATCTAATCCTCTATAAATACATGGTTGCCGTCAATTGTAACCCAATGACCTTTACCAAAGTTTATAGGATACCGCCTTTTTCTTTCTTCCTGCATTTGATGATATTTTGCTTTTATTTCATCAGAAAATTTTTGGGCAGGGGTTCTGTATTTTCTCGGGTCTGACGGGTGTGTGATAAGCTCTCCTTTTCTGAGACGCTGAATTACTTTTTCTGCAATAAGATTATCTAAATTTTCTCTTCTGATTAATCTATAACGGCTTTCTTCTCGTATTTCATTTGCAATTTCACGTCCTATTGCATTATTCCATTTGTCCATGTTTTCTTCACCGGCAGATTGTCCCATATCCTTTCGACCTTGCCATTCATGAAAATCACCAATCAATTTGCTTGCAAAAGAACCGCCTTTTGTTAAAGATATTTCTGCGGCTCCGAAAGTATGTTTAAATGCATCAGCTTCATTATTCCATGTATCATGTTTCCCTTCACCAATTTTAAATCCGTATATTTTTTGATATTTTTTAGTTTTTGCATATATCTTTTTACTATAATCATTTCTGTATGACATATATTAAATCCTTTCTGTTTTGTGCTAAAATTCCCTTATGAAAAAAATTAAACAATGTTTTTCACTAAATTTGTTATCATTATCAGGTTATGCTTTTATCATTTTTTCTTTGCTGATATTTTTTTATTTCTACCCGCAAGCAATAGAAGAAAGTTTAAAAGACGGACCTACTGATAATTTTGAAGTAACCGTCGGACATGTTTTATGGTTTATTGAAGTTGTTAAATATTTTCTATTAATAGAAATAGTCTTGTTTGTTTTAAGATTTATCGAGTTAACTTTTTATAAAAATAAGCAAAATTTATATGACAAAATTTTTAATAAAATACCTGACGTGATAAAAAAAATTCATACAGTGCTATTTTTTACAGGAATAATATTTGCTTCAATTCCTATATTTCTTTTAATATTTTATATTTTATGTTTTATCATTGAATCTATTTTTCTTTACTAAACTATAGGTGGGTTGTGACAACATAAAAGCATATTGTTTTGTTTTTACGGATAATCTTTATTAATCAAAATAGTGAAGTATATATCATTACAAACTACTAATTTATATTGACACGCTACTTGACAAATGTCAAGTAGCGTAAACATCATAAACAATATAACCCGTTAATACCTTTAAACTTTTAAGAAAAAACCTTTCTTGCTTCTTCTCTGTCATCAAAGTGTATCGTCTTGTCTTTCAAAATCTGATAATCCTCATGACCTTTGCCGGCGAGGACAACAACGTCATTCTCTTTTGCTATATTTTTCAACATAGAAATAGCTGTTCTTCTGTCCGGTTCCACAAATACTTTCTGCGTGTTGACTGATTTTATTCCTGCCAGAATATCTGAAATAATCAACTGCGGGTCTTCGCTTCTCGGATTGTCGGAGGTAACAACAACAATATCAGCGTTTTCATCGGCAATTTTTCCCATCTTCGGGCGTTTTGTCGCATCCCTGTCACCGCCGCAGCCGAACAAGCATATCAAACTGCTTTCTTCAGGCGTAAGCTCTCTTGCCGCTCTCAAAACGTTTTCCAGTCCGTCAGGTGTATGTGCATAATCGACAATAACAAGAGGTTTTTTGTTCACAATTTCAAATCTGCCGTCTACGCTTTTTGTTTCTTCGAGTGCTTTTATACAAACATCTTCAGCTATACCCATTGCAATTCCGGCAGCCAATGCAGCGAGTGCATTGTACACGCTGAACATACCGTTCATCTGGAGATTTACCGGTTTATCTTTTCCGTGGATTTTACAGTTAAATTTTGCGCCATGGATTGAAAAATCAATATTCTCTGCCATAATATCGGCATTTTGCTTTATGCCGTAGGTATATATTTTTACTCCGTCAGCAACCACTGATTTAAAGTTTTCGGCATATTCATCATCATTGTTTATTACTGCAAAATCACCGGCTTTTAGGGCTCGAAACAGAATTGCTTTGGCTTCAAAATAGTTTTTCATCGTAATATGATAATCAAGATGATCCTGTGTCAGATTTGTAAAAACCGCTCCGTTAAAGTCACAGCCGCCGACACGATTTTGGTCAAGCGCATGAGAGCTGACCTCCATTGCAACGTAATCAATTTTGTTTTCACAAATCATTTCGAGCGTTTTTTGAAGTTCCGGAGCCTGCGGTGTAGTGTGTTTTGCATCATGGTAGGTATCTTTGCTCGAAAGTTTATACCCGAGTGTTCCTATCAAAGCGCATTTGTGATTTGCATCCTCGATTATTCTTTGTATAAGGTGGGTAACCGTAGTTTTTCCGTTTGTACCGGTTACACCAATCAAATTGAGTTTTTTTGAAGGATAGCCGTAAAACTCTGCAGCAATATCAGCAATTTCATGGCGTGTAGACTCAACAATTACCTGCGGAACATCGAGAGGAAGTTCCTTTTCGCAGTACAACGCAGAAGCTCCGTTTTCAACCGCCATTTTTGCATAATCATGACCGTCAGAGTATTCTCCTTTCAGGCACACAAAAATATCGCCTTTTTGAACTGTTTTTGAGTTGTAAGAAATACCTGTAATATCAACATCTTTATCGTTTACGACTTTTTTTGTTTTTACGTTTTTAATCAATTCTCTGAGTTTCATATATTTATTCCTTTTACATTTTTTTCTTTGGTGCAGATTTGTCGGGTGCAATATTCATAATTCTTGCCGTCTGCAAGGCTACTTCCCTAAACACGGGAGCTGCAACAGTACTTCCCCACAGAGCACCTTTTGATGGTGAGTCGATAACTACATATATTTCTACCTGTGGGTTACTTGCGGGCAAAAATCCGATAATAGAAGTAACCAGTTTGTTTGTGTATCCTTTTGTTCCGTAAGAAGATTTTCTTGCTGTACCTGTTTTTGCCGCTACAGTATAATCCTCAAGATTTACAGGCGATTTTGAACGACCGATACTGCCGGCAAGCAGTTTTGTAACAGTATGAGCAGTTTCGGGTGAAACTGTCTGTATATGTTTGATTTTTTCCGCTTCTTCCTCGGGAGAATATTTTATTACATGAGGAGTAACCCTTACACCGTTGTTTGCAATTGCGGATATTGCTGATGCCATTTGTATAGCCGTAACGGAAATACTGTATCCGTATCCGATAGAAGCATGAGTTGATTTGTGCCAGTCACTGACAGGAGGAATAAGCCCTCTGGATTCTCCCGGCAGGTCAATACCTGTTTTTTCACCCATACCAAATTTCTTGAGCATATTGTAGTGTTCCTGCTTTGTCATCATCAATGCTGCTTTTGCACTGCCGACATTGCTGGAGTGTTCAAAAAGATAATACAAATCAATATTTCCGGGGTAAGGTTTTACATTGTAGTCGTAGTTTTTGATAGTCCATTTATCAATTTCGAGTTTTCCGGTATCCAAAATTTTTGAATGTTCATTGAGTCTTCCGTTTTCAATAGCGGATGAAATTGTCAAAACTTTGAAGGTAGAACCGGGTTCAAATACATCTGTCAGAGTCCAGTTTGTGAGCTGGGTCAAGGTAGCTTTTTTGTAATTGTTTGGATTGTAAGAAGGATATATCGCATATCCGAGAATTTCCCCGTTTTTGGGGTTCATAACAATTACGGTGCCTCTCAAAGCGCCTTTTTCTTTAACAACTTTGTTCAATTCAACTTCACAAACATGCTGAATAGCTGAATCAATGGTCAAAGTAATTGACTTACCTCTCAAAGGAGTAGCTGTAGCTTCGGGGTCTGTATTTACTTCATAAATTATATCGCCGTCAGGAGTTTTTTCAAAATTTACATCCTGTTCGACTTCTTCTAGTTTATCTTTGGCGGTAAGCTCGACTCCTGCAGCCACATCAGCATCCGGATTATAATATCCGAGAATATGGGCGGCCATTGTACCCTGCGGGTAGACACGCTCATTTTTTTTCCCGAGGCTTATTTCTCTGAGCCCCAACTTTCTGATAGCCTGTGCGGTTGTGCGGGATACATCTTTTTTCAAAACAATAATTTTCTGGTCTTTTGCCAGTTCTTTTGCAAGCTGATTTTTGTTTAAACCTAAAATTGGAGCCAGAATAGCGGCAAGCTCATTCGGTGTGTGGTCATAATATTCCTGATGGGCATATACATCAAACGATGTCTTGTCAGAGGCAAGCTTTATACCGTTTCTGTCAAGAATGGCCCCTCTCATAACAAAACTTTTGGCGCTTCTTTGTCTTTTTGCCTGACCGCGGTAGTTCTTTACATCAACCACCATTATCAAAAACAAATATGCCATAATTATAAAACTTACTATTATACAGATTATCTGCCAGAAAATAAGTTTGTTGTCGAATTCTTTGAATTTTTCTTTATCGTTTTTGTAATTTTTATAATTCCGTCCCATAAAATTAATTATACTATAGTAACTGTTTTTAGGTGTATAAATTTTGTAAATCATCTGCAGAAAATGTATTGATAACATTTATTATGCAAAAATTCGTTGTCTCTTACAGGATAAGTTGTAACATACCAGATTATTCTCCTTCTCCGGCGTGAATAAAATTTTGTCGGATTAGTAAATCCGACCTACGTTCTAGATTAAATAACAGGTAAATTTTCTAAATAATTAAACGGAGTTCGGGACAGAGTCTCGTTTTTACTGTCATCCTGAGGAGTGAGCACAGCAAGCTCAGAGTTTTACCGGATAATTGATTACACTCCAAGATTTCTGTTTATAATCTCCTCCAGCTCCTTTAGCGCCTTTGACAAATCATCATTCACAACCCTGTAATCATATTGTTTTGAGCATTCTATCTCTCTTTTAACTTCTTTCAGTCTGTTTTGAATAGAGAGTTCATCCTCTGTATTTCTGCCTCTGAGTCTATGCTCCAGTTCTTCCAGCGACGGCGGCAAAATAAAAATCAAGATGGAATCAGGCAGTTTTTCTTTTATCTGAAGAGCACCTTTTGTTTCAATTTCCAAAATCAGATTTTCGCCTTTTGAAAGAGTTTTTCTTACATATGCTTCTTTTGTTCCGTAATAATTGCCGTTAAACTCTGTCCATTCCAAAAATTCACCGTTTTGAACAGCTTTTTCAAAATCCTGTTTTTTTGTAAAAAAGTAATTCACTCCGTCAATTTCGCCCGGTCTGGGGTTTCGGGTAGTTGCGGAGATAGAAAGTTTCAAATCAGGGTGCTGCAAAAGCAGCTCTTTTAAAAGCGTACCTTTTCCGACACCTGATGAACCTGATATTACAAATAATTTTCCTGTTTTGTTCATATTGGTAAAATTATACATTACTTAACAAAATTCTGCATCACTACAAATATATGATGTTTTTTCCAAAAAATTAACCAAAACGGAAAATATGATAATTTTTTTTGATTACAGAGTGCTAACGTTTTTATGGAAGGACAAAAATATACGTAACATCCTTTAATTTTTGCATTTTAAAACAAAAACACACTGTTATGGAATTAAGAAAATGAGTTTTTTAAAACGCAGGATTTTGGGAAATACATTTTTGCATAACAAAAAAGATTATATTGACAGACATTTTATATTTACTCTGATAAAAAGACTCAGAGAAAAAGATGTCAGCTTGAGAAATCTTTTCAAAAATTTGAATACACAAAAAGAACACAATGCCTTGAGGCTCGAGTTTATTGCACATCTGGCACATGAGATAAAAACCCCGCTCAATGCGATTATAGGTTTTGCTTCTTTGATGGAGGAAAGAGAGCTTCCAAGAGACAAACAGATAAAATTTTGCAAAAATATCATTTCTGCCTCAAAACATCTTTTGAACATTACAGAAGCCACTATAGACACCTCGAGAGCAGCTGCTGACAAAATTTCTCTTTTGTATTCGGAATTTGCACCCCAGTCATTGATAATGGAAATTCTCTCAATTCTGGAGGAACAGATTTTGAGAAAACATATTAACCTTATTACAAGCTTTGAAAGCTGCATAATAACTGCAGACCAGAGAAGATTTAAGCAGTTGATTTTTAACCTTGTCAGTAATGCCGTAAAGTATAACAAAACAGGCGGTACAATAAAAATATATACTCATACAAAAGAAAATCAGTTTAAGTTCGAAATTTCAGATACAGGCTGCGGAATACCGGCTAACAGGCAAAATTCTGTATTTGAATACTTTTCGGGATTTGGCAAAAATAAAAACGAAAATAATGAAAGTACCGGTATAGGACTTTCTCTGTGCAAAAAAATTGTCACGCTGCACGGCGGTAAAATAGATTTTTCTTCAGAAGAAAACATCGGTACAAGTTTTTGGTTTACATTGCCTGTTCATCCTTGTGCCGAAACTGACTTCGAGATTATTCGTGAAAAATTTAAAGAAACTTTATGATATATTGCATGGATTTCTTTTTGTTTTAGAATTATATACGCAAGGTTCTCTGTGGACGGCATGTCACAGGAATCTGGCAAGGAGGACGAAAAGACAGCTTGAAAAAGCCAATTTCCGGATAACCTCCAAACTGGTTAGAAAAGGTGCTGCGGCACAAAGTGGAAACACCCGTGAGCACTATGAAAGGAGAAAACTATGCCAAAGATGAAAACACACCGTGCAGCTGCAAAGCGCTACAAAGTGACAGCTTCCGGTAAAATCTTGAGACGTTCTGCCGGTACAAAACACCTGCTTCAACACAAAGCAGTCAGCAGAAAAAGAAGACTGTCAGGTATGACAGAAATTTCTGAAACACATTTGAACCTGGTTTCAAAAGAGTTACCGTACAAAAAGTATTCAAGATAAGGAAGGTTGAACTATGAGAGTAAAACGCGGAAATGTCTTAAGAAAAAGACATAAAAAAATATTAAAATTAGCTAAAGGCTTTATCGGTGCAAGAAGCAGAATCTTCAAAGTTGCTAACACCGCTGTAATGAAAAAACTTAAATATCAATACAGAGACAGACGCAACAGAAAAAGATCAATGCGCCGTTTGTGGATTGTCAGAATCAATGCTGCTGTCAGACAGCACGGTTTGAGCTATTCAAAATTCATGAACGCTCTCAAAAAAGCTGATATCCAGGTTAACAGAAAAATGCTTGCCGATATGGCAGTAAACGAACCGGAAGCTTTTTCCGTAGTTGTTGAATCTGCTAAAGCTAAAGCAAAAGCTTAGCAAGCTAAATCGGTTTTTACAAAAATACTCCAAAGGTCGATGACTTTTGGAGTATTTTTATTATATTATTGTCATATGAAAAAACTGATTGTTATTTTATTTTCTATATTTCTTGCTCTTCCGGCCTGTGCTTTGACACTACAGGGCAATGCGGAGTTCAATGCGGAACTCGCAAGAGAAGAAACTTTCAGCAACATAAATTATGCACTTGGTCCTAATGCTTTCAAAGATTACTGGTATGACCCGAATTATATTGCAAACTATACAGGCTTAAAAAGCGGCAAAAACGCCATAGAAAACAGAACAATGGCGCTTTTTTCCGACGGGACATACGGTATCAGATATTCAAACGACCCTTATCACAACTATTATTACGACACAAAAGGCGCATTGTTTAAGGTTGACGTGTTGAACAAACCCTACAACGAATATCCTCACCGCTCAGTTGCATACAACAAATACGGTGCATTTAAAAATGCAACATTTGTTGTTTCGGACAAAGAACAGTATCTTTACGATAAAAATAAAAACATGATTGGTCACTGGGTTGAAAATGCCTGCTATGATGACAACGGCAATGTTTTGATGCTGCGAAAAAGAGCACAGTAAAACCAATGAAACTTTTAAAGTTTGACACAATTGACTCAACAAATACCTTCGGAAAAATGCATTTTTCCGAACTTGAAGACAAAACAGCAATCTGCGCTGATGAACAAACCTGCGGCAGAGGCAGATTTGAGCGTGTATGGGTTTCAAAAAAATGTGAAAATATTTATCTGTCTATAATTCTAAAACCTCAAAACACCCTGCATATAGCAAATTTTACACAGTATTTGTGTGTTGTTGCGGCAAAAGAACTCGAGACATATAAAGTCACACCTCAAATAAAGTGGCCAAATGATGTTCTTGTAAACAACAAAAAAATATGCGGTATTTTGTGTGAAAGTGTTTTGAAAAACAACAAAATTCAAGGTGTCGTGCTTGGTATCGGAATAAACCTCAATACGGATTATGAGACAATAAAAAATATTGACAGACCGGCAACTTCTCTAAATTTTGAAATCGGTGCAGCGGTAAATAAAAACGAATTTTTGAATAACCTTTTGGAAAAATTTTTTGAAGGTTATGATGAATTTGTTGAAAAAGGTTTTCCGTGCATCAAAAAAGATTATCTGAAATATGAAAACTTTTTGGAAAAACAGATTTTTATCTGTCAGAAAGACGGCGATGAAAAAATACCGTACTTTTCAAAATATATTGATGACAAAGGAAATCTTGTTGTATCAGACAACAATAATGAAGAAAAAATAATATACAGCGGTGATTTAATTCTGTAAATAATGTAATATTATTCTGTAACAGTAACTTTTGAAAAGATAAGCAGTGATACCCGCACCAGCTGCAGCAAAGCGCAAGACTCGAGTCTGCGGCAGCACCAGATTAGATTACCAACCCGAAAGGAACAGCAATGGAAGAAAACAGATCTGAAAACAAAATAATAATAACCGTCTCCGGAGTAGACAGAATAGGCATTGTTGCCAAAGTTGCCGACGTGCTTGCCCGATATAAAGTTAATATCGAAGACATAAAACAAACTATCATGCAGGATTATTTTGTGATGTTTTTGCTTGGTGATATTTCAAAAGCCGAAAAATCTTTCAAAGAAATAAAAGAAGCTATTCAAAAAGCAGGAGAAGAACTCCAGATGGAAATCTGGGTTCAGAAAAAACAAATTTTTGACAAAATGCACAATATTTAACTATACAAAATAGAACATGTTACAATGTATCTATGCTTTATTTTTATCACGGACAAGAAGATTTTTTGATTGAAACCGAGCTCAAAAAGCTCAAAGAAAAGCTTGTAGACAAAGCTTTTCTGGCTACAAACTATCGTGTATACAACAATCCGCTTTTTGTTGAGCTCATGGATGTATTGAGAACACCTTCTTTGATGTTCGGCAGCGTTCTTGCTGTCATAAACTGTGAAAAATATTTTTTTGAAGGAAAAGGCAAAGTCAGTTTTGATGAAAAAGAATTGAAACAGATAGAAGAAACTCTTCAGCTCATACCCGAAACATTGAATATTGTTTTTGTTTGCAGAATTGAAAGAGATACGACAAAAAAGATTGATACAAGAAAAAAACTTTTCAAAATACTGTCAAAGTATGCTTCCTGCGTGGAATTTTCACAATGGAAACCCTATAGCAAAGAACTCCCTGTCTGGATTCAAAAGCAAGCAAAGCAAAAAGATTTGATAGTTTCCTCTGATGTCATCAAATTTTTAATAGACAGACTTGGAACAAATCTGCGTGTAATCGACAAAGAACTGGATAAACTCAAACTTTCTTTGTACCCATCCAAAACCGTAAAAAAAGAAGATATTCAGCAGTTCTGCACAACAACGGAAGATATTTTTGCTCTTGCCGATTATATTCTGGAAGGACAAAAAGACAAGGCTCTGCTGGAGTTTCAAAGATTGTGTACAGACAAGCATTATCTTGAAATACTTTCTGTTTTGCAAACCAGTTTTTCCAGAATGGCAGGTATCAAAATAGATTCTATCGACAAAACACCTTTTGAAATTGCAGCAAAAACACACCTGCCGGAGTTCATTGTCAAAAAACACCTTGAAAAATTAAGAAAAGTCCCCATGGACAGAATAATTCAAATCAGAAAAAACCTTCTCGAGGCGGAATATCGTGTCAAAACGGGAGAAATGTCCTTTTACGAACTGCCTGTTGAACTTGCGATGCTGAATTAGGAGAGTTATGTTCCATCCGATTTTTAAACGAAAATATGAATATTTTACAAATTATTTTGAAACTGCGCTGAAGAATAAAAACCGCAGTTTTGCACAGTCTCTTGTCTTGTACGGTCAGGATATTACGGGACAGTATTATCTGGCTATGGAAATAGCCAGACTCCTGAACTGTCAAAAAAACGGAGCGTATGATTGTGACTGTATAAATTGTAACTGGATTAGAAATAACCAACATCCGGCTGTTTTGACAATAACAAAAAATGACAACAAACCTTCTGATGATTCATCAAGCAAAGTAATTTCCATAAAACAGACACTGATGATAAACAACAGTCTGGTAAACTCATCAGACTACTACAGGGTTTTTATTTTCTGTGATTCTGAACTGGCTGAACCAAATGCGTTTCAAAAAAAAGAACTCGAAAACTTTTCGGATTTGAAATTTAAATTCCCTCAGGAAATTTGGCTGCCAAAACCCTTGAACAGAAAAGTGCTTGAGGGAGAAGCTCCAAACTCGCTTTTGAAATCCATTGAAGAACCTCCGGAAAGAACACTGTTCTTATTTTTGACAGAAGACAAAGAAGACATCATGGAAACCATAATATCCCGCTCACAGTGTTTTTATGTTCCTTCAAATATGATTTGTAATTATGATACTGAATTTTTGACAAATATTACAGCAGATTATCCGAATATAAGAAAATCTGATGTTTTAAATATTGTACAGAATTTTGAACAGGCAATGACTCAAAACGGATATGAGCCGGAATATGCTCTCGACTGTCTGGAATATTATTTTGCTCAATTGATGAAATCAAACCCTGAAAATAAAATACTCTCTCAAAAAATAAAAAGAGATATCCTAAAAATCCAGCATGCAAAAAAACAACTTGCAGCATATATCAAACCGGGTCTTGTTTTCGAGGACTTGTTTTTCTCTTTCTGTTAGAAAAATATACCCGATATTATTTTTTGTATAATATAAATTTATTATTAATCTTCCGGAGAAAAGTAAATGCCCGAACACTACACAAAATCATTACCTTACGAATTGGAATTGACATCAAGAATTTTGCACGAAGCGGCAAAATGTCATTTTGCTCAATGCAATTATCCGATTTCCCCTGAGGAGTTTGCTATTTTGGATTGCTTGTACCTGAAACCGGATATTATTCAAATTGACCTTGCAAGAATGATTTTAAAAGGCAGAGCGCATACGGGAAGATTTCTGAAATCGCTGGAAGAAAAAGGATATGTAAAACGCAAATCAGAAAGAAACGGCTCCAAAACAGTTACAAAAAATATTATTACAAAAGAAGGGCATGCTCTGTACAACAGAATATGTTCGGAAATTGATAAATATATAGAAGAAACAAACTCTGACGTGAATATACAAATCAACGATGTAATAAAGCTTTTGCAGGAAATCAGAGAAAACTGCATGGAAAAATTTGATATAAAATTTGAATAGAAAGTTTCTTGATTTTTTAAAAATTTTGTTTTTTAATTTCTTGTAGACAAATCTACAAGAAATTAAAACAAGAGAGAGTTCTATGTCAGAAAATATTGCTGCCGAACAAGAATGGCGCTTTCAGGTAAATCCCTGGATAGCAATGATACCAATCATGCTTTCTATTTTTATGTTTGCTCTGGATGAAACTATCTCCAACGTTGCTCTGCCTCATATGGCAGGTTCTTTTTCCGTAAGTCAGCACGAATCGACATGGATTATCACAAGCTATCTTGTAGCCAGCGGTGTAATGATTCCGACAGTTGATTTTTTGTGCAAATTGATGGGAAGAAAACAATATTTTCTGCTTAGTATAGTTATTTTTACCGCCGCATCTGTTTTGTGCGGATTGTCCACATCAATGCCGATGATGCTGATTTCAAGGATAATTCAGGGTATTGGCGGCGGCGGTATTATGCCTATTGCACAGGCAATGATTTTTGAAATATTCCCGAAAGAAATTTTGCCTCTGGCAATGTCGGTATTCGGACTGGGAGTAGTTCTGGCTCCTATTATGGGTCCTGCTGTCGGAGGCTGGATTACAGAGACTTATTCCTGGCCGTGGATTTATTTTATTAACATTCCGGTCGGTATAATAACTTTCTACCTTTCTGTCAAATACATTGAAGAACCGCCCTATTCAAGAAAACAAAAGGGTGTTGTCATGGACTTTTCCGGATTTACTTTTATGGCGCTGTGGCTTTTGAGCCTGCAAATTGTACTGGAAAAAGGTAACGATAATGACTGGTTCAATGCACCGTGGATATGCAAGTTGTTTACTTTTTCAATGATTTGCCTTGCTGTTTTTGTTTACATACAAATTAAAAAGAACAAAAGCAAAACAGGCCTGATAAATCTGTCTATCTTAAAAAACAACAATTTTCTAATCGGAACAATGGCACAGGTAGTTTTGATGGGCGTAATGATGGCATCTGCTTCAATTTTGCCGTCTATGCTGCAGTCTTTGATGGGCTACAGCGCTTTTATGAGCGGACTTTCCATGATGCCCAGAGGTGCCGGATGTCTTCTTGCATCAATTATATCGGGTGTTATGATAGTAAAACTCGGCATACGGCCAGTTGTTGTAGTAGGGCTGCTTGTACTTGCTGCAGGAAGTTTTGAGTTTGGTGATATCAACACAAGCATTGCTCTTGCAAATATCGCTATTCCGAATTTTACTTTTGGTCTGGGAATGGTTCTTGCAATGGTTCCTCTTTCAAATATTTCGTGTGCTACCTTGTCTAACAAAGACCAGACAAATGCCGCCGGACTTCAAAATCTGGTAAAAAACGTCGGTGCCGCTATCGGAACATCTATAGCAACGACAATGATTTCAAGGTTTTCTCAGATTCATCAGATGACTATGGTTCAGTTTTTGAACGAAGGAAACAATGTTTATAACGAAAGACTAAACGCAATGGCATCAAGTTTTGTCGCACACAATTATGAGTATCATACGGCAATAAATATGGCACAGGGGCAGCTTTATAATATGCTCAAACAACAGGCAACACTGTGGGGTTATGTTGAAACTTTCAGATACTTTGCTCTTGCTGTTGTGCTGATTCTTCCTTTTGTATACCTGTTAAAAGAAGACAGAAAACGCCCCAAAAAAGAAAAACAATCCGCATAAAATTTGTTTTTTGTAAAAATTTTTCAAACAAAATTAAAATTGTAAAGATATTTGATTTTGATGTTTCAATTAAAAACAATTTAAAATATAATACTTATAAAGTGTATATATTTCAAAAACCTGAAATGCAAATTTCAAAGGAAGGGTCGCCTTGAGCGTATTAAATAAACATCCGCAGACTAAAATCCAAAATTTTTCGGTCGAAACAGTCAGAAATATACTAAGAATTGACAACAAAGGTATTGCGCAGTTGTGTGCAAAGGTTTCTTTAATGCCCAAAAAAGACATTCAGGGCAGAACATATTTTACCAGAGATGATGTTGAAATATTGAGACGGATAAAAACTATTTCCGACAAACAAAAAACAATGAAACGTGCTGCGGCTCCTGCGACAAAAGCAGGAAAATCATATGTGACTGTTCCTATGAAAAAAGTTTCTGCTGCTTCCGCTGCAGCAAAAGACACAAAGAATGCACAGCCAAAAGCTGAACCCAAAGTGCCGCAGACAGTTGAAAATCAAATCTCTCCGGCAACAGCTGTTGTGGACAGACTCTGCAATTCTCTTGTTTCTTTAGAAAACAATCTTGTATCAAAACTTTCCAAACTGGTTGACGAAAAAGTCGGTTCAAAACTTGACGAAAAACTCGACGGCATGGACGAAGTTGTTGTTGAACTTGTCAGATGCAAAACAGAAAATGAAACTCTCAGATACAAAATGAATGAACTTAACAAAGAAGTTTACAATCTCAAAAATGAATTGAGCAAGTTCAAATCTGTCGGTTTTGGTTTTTATATGAAAAAAAACGGCGATTCGTCTCTGCTTTAGTTTTTCTTTTACGTTATTGTTTGTTAAATTGTTCTTGATTGAACATGTTTGTTGTGCAACAATTCTAATATTATGAGCAATAATTATGTTTATCTTTTAGACGGAAAAATTTACATCAATTTGACAAATTTGTGCACAAATGACTGTGTGTTTTGCATTAGAGCAATAAAAGATGATGTTGTCGGTGCAAATTTGTTTCTGGATACAGAAAAGCTTGATGTTGAAGAAGTAAAAAAACAACTGGACTCTTTCAAACCCGAAAACTACTCGGAGATAGTATTCTGCGGTTATGGCGAGCCTATTTTAAAACTCGAGGAATTAAAAGAAATTGCAAAATATATAAAAGAAAAATATCCTCACATAAAAACCCGCATAAACACCAACGGACAGGGAAATATTATTTACAAAAGAAATATTGTCCCCGAGCTTAAAGGAATTATCGACAGTATTTCCGTTAGTTTTAACGGTGAAAACAAAGAGGTTTATGATGCAATTTCATTGCCGAAACTGGAAAATGCCTACGATGGAATGAAAGAATTCATAAAAGAATGTGTAAAAGAAGGCATAGAAACAACGGCAACAATTGTTACGGGATACAAAAACTATAATGTCGATTTAAACAGCTGCAAAACTCAAATTGAAGCACTGGGCGCAAAATTTCGTGAACGACCGTGGCTGGATAACGGGTATTAATATATTGTGATATTCGCTAGTTCCAGAATGTTTTTGTGTTACCATTTTGCTATATTACTAGTCTGAACTTTAAGGAGAAATAAATGACAATGACTGAAATCAAATGCGATGTAAAAGACATGGCTTTGGCAGAACAGGGTAAAAACAATATTGAATGGGCAATGAAAGACATGCCCGTTTTGGAAAGAATAAAAGCAAGATTTAGAAAAGAACAGCCGTTTAAAGGTTTGAGACTTACTGCATGTGTGCATGTTACAAAAGAAACAGCAGCATTGTGTATCGCAATGAAAGAGGGAGGAGCCGATGCGGTTCTGGCTGCTTCAAATCCTCTTTCAACTCAGGATGATGTAGCTGCGGCACTGGTTAAATACTGGGGTATTCCTGTTTTTGGATATGCCGGTGAGTCTTCGGAAACTTATTCAAAACATGTTCAGGAAGTTCTCGACCACAAACCCAATATAATTATTGATGATGGATGTGATTTGGTAGCAACAATTCACTCTAAAAGACAGGATTTGATACCGAATATAATCGGTTCTACAGAAGAAACAACAACAGGTATCATCCGTTTGCAGGCAATGGAAGCTGACGGTAGTTTGAAATTCCCTGCTGTCGGTGTAAATAACAGCCTTACAAAACACCTTTATGACAACAGATACGGTACAGGTCAAAGCGCAATCGACGGTATTATCCGTGCAACAAATATTCTGCTTGCCGGCAAAACATTTGTCGTTTGCGGATACGGCTGGTGCGGAAAAGGTGCCGCAATGAGAGCAAAAGGTCTGGGTGCAAATGTTGTAGTAACAGAAGTTGACCCGCTTAAGGCTCTTGAAGCTGCAATGGAAGGCTACAGCGTAATGCCTATAGCAGAAGCAGCAAAAATCGGTGATATTTTCCTTTCTATTACCGGGGACAAAAACGTTGTCGATGTACATCATATGCTCACAATGAAAGACGGCTCATTTGTCTGCAATGCAGGACATTTTGACGTTGAAGTCAATATTAACGGTCTGAAAAAGGAAACCGAGGAAATCAAACAAATCAGACCCTCACTTGAAGAATACAAACTCAGAAACGGAAAATCAATCTATGTACTTGCTGAAGGCAGATTAGTAAATCTTGTTGCGGCAGAAGGTCATCCGGCTTCCGTTATGGATATGAGTTTTGCAAATCAGGCTCTGGGTATTGAATATATTGTAAAAAATCAAGGTAAGCTTGAAAACAGAATGTACACTCTTCCTCACGAAGTTGATGTTGAGATTGCAAAAATTAAACTTGATTCAATGGGTATACAAATTGATACCCTGACACCGGAACAGGAAGAATACCTTCACAGCTGGAATTCCGGTACAGTATAATTAGTTATCAAAAAATAATAATTAAAAAAGGTTAGATATTTTATCTAACCTTTTTATTATTTAATCTAATCCGGTGTTGCAGTTGCCGCCGGCTGCTTTTGTTCGGCAGAGTCTTATTACAAATTTTTCCCGGACAAAATTATTTGAAAAACTCTTTTAAACCATCAATCTTTTCTTTTGAATCAGACTCAAAATATATCCTCAATAGAGGTTCTGTACCGCTCGGGCGGATGAGAATCCAGGTTCTGTTATCATCAAGATAGTATTTTACTCCGTCTTTTGTATCCTTTTCTTTTATGGAAAAATCTCCGACAGAATCAAGTTCCGAATATTTTTTCATAAGAATTTGAAGCTGCTGATTGTCCTGAAGTTTTACATCAACTCTTTCATTTACAAAAGTACAGCCTGCGCTTTGATGAAGCTCTTCTTGCAATTCCCACAGGGGCATATCTTCGTATGCAAGCATTTCAAGAACAAGAAGATCTGCAAGAATGCCGTCTTTTTCCGGAATATGTCCTTTTATACTCAAACCGCCGGATTCTTCACCGCCGATAATGACATTGTTTTCTCTCATGGCAGCACCGACCCATTTGAAGCCTACTGGGGTTTCTATGACATCAACATTGTATTTGTCAGCAATTATATCAAGCATCTGGCTTGCACCCACGGTTTTTACGAGTTTTCCGCCGTAACCTTTATTTTTAATCAAATGTCCCAAAAGCAGCGCTATAATCTCATTTGGCGTAACATATTCGGCTTTTTCGTTTATCACGCCAAAGCGGTCTCCGTCACCGTCATTGCTCAAGCCTATAGTGTTTGTTCTTCTGGCTATCATTTCAATAAGTTCCTGAAGATATTTTGCTTTCGGCTCAGGCATTCCGCCGCCAAAATTCGGGTCATGGGTCATATGAATTGCTTCAAAGCTTATATCATTTCTTTTTAAAAGTTCGTCAAAATATCCGATACTGGCACTGTACAAACCGTCGTAGATTATCTCGCCGTCATCATCTTCACGGGTAAAATATTCTTTTATTTTTTCAAAATCTATGAGTTTTTCTATGTGTTCAAAATAAGGCTCTTTAAACGATTTTTTTTCAATTTCAAAGAGTTTGTCGGGATTGAATTTTATATTATCAATATTTTTTATATTATCAATATTTTTTATATTCTCAACGATAGAGTTTGTTATCTCTGTCGTTGCAGGTCCTGCGTATTCGGGAATAAATTTTATTCCGAGATATTCCGGCGGATTGTGAGATGCCGTAAACATTATCGCATTAGCATTCAGATGTTTTGCATTGAATGCAAGAACCGGTGTAGGAACTATTGTATCTGATATTGATACTCGAAAACCTGCTTTTTGCAGAATTTCTGCTGTAAAATGTGCAAATTCTTCCGCCATGTTCCTGGGGTCATAGCCTATGATGACAGGCTTTTTAATGCCGTCTTTTTTCAAAATATATTGTGCAATTGCTTTTGTTACTGTTTCAACATTCTCTTTGTTAAAATCTTTTCCGACTACTGCTCTCCAACCGTCAGTTCCGAATTTTATGCCATCCGGCGAATTTGTCATTTTATACACCTTTTTGTACAATATTTGTAAATTACATCATTTTATTTTACCAGAGAAACGGATATCGGCAAATGATTGAAATAAATAAAGAAATAAAAGAGCTTCTTTTTCTCGGACCGGAGGGTACATACTGTGAAGCCGCAAAAAATCAATTTGTTGCTTCAATGCCCTTTTCAAACGAAAAACAAATTCCTTTTTATTCCGTAAAAAGTATGATAGATTACATTGACAAAAATGAATTTGCCGCAGCCGTTTTGCCTGTTGAAAATTCTATAGAAGGTATTGTCAGAGAAACCATGGACAACCTTTTGAACATAAAAGATTCTTCACTGCAGATTACGGCAGAAACTGTCATTCCGGTAAATCATTGTCTTGTCTCAAAAGCAAGAGATATAAAAAAAGTAAAAAAAATTATTTCTCACCCGCAGGCACTGGCACAGTGTCAAAATTTTATTCAAAAAACATTTTCTGATGATATTGAACAAATAGAAAAAGCTTCAACAAGCCGTGCAGCAAAAGAATTGCAGGAACTGGACGAGTCTTTTGCCGCTATTTCAAACAGACAAAGTGCCGAGATATTCGGTTTAAACATTCTTGCCAAAAACATAAATGACGAACAGGATAACAAAACACGATTTATTCTTGTTTCAAGGGCAAAAACACACAAAACCGGAAACGACAAAACAAGCATTGTTTTTTCAACAAAAAATCAGTCCGGTGCACTGGTAAAAGTTTTGAATGTTTTTGACAGCTTGAATATAAATCTTTTGTACATTGATTCACGTCCGTCAAAGAAAAACCTCGGTGAATATGTATTTTTTACTGATTTTGAAGGACACATCGAAGATGAACCGTCTCAAAAAGTTCTGGACTTAATCAAACTCAACACAACTTATATCAAAGTTTTCGGTTCATACAAAAGATTTTTGTAGCAAAAAATTTTTTTATGATTTTTAATTGAGGTATGAAAATATCTTTTCTAAAACCGAATTTTGTAAAATCTGCTGTTGTAAAACCGCAATGGCATTCTATTTCTGATATTGATACCAGAAGAGTTTTTGATGATATACCTATCAAAAATGAGACTTTAGGCAATCTTCTTTTGAGTATAAAAAAACATAAAGATTCTTTTAATATGTTAAATATTGAAATAAAAAATGCTAAAAACAAAGTTTTTGGAGAAGAGGTTATTTCAATAAACACAAAAGATAAAACAATGAACGGTATAAATATTTTTGTTAATGAAGAATACCGCAGAAAAAATTATCGTTTTGGCGAACTTTTACGTCTCGCAAGTATCATGGAAATGTTTGAAAATAAAAGTTCAAAAATAGATATTTATTCAAAAGGAAGCGCTGTTTATTTTCATTCAAAATACAAATTTAAACCAGTATTAAATATCGCTGATGAATTTGATGAAGTACTGGTTATCCTGAGTACAATTGAAAAAGATAAAACACCCGAAAACAAAAAGCTTTCTGACCTTGCTAATTTTTATAAAAAAATATTGAACTCAAACAGCAAACTTTTTGGTATTGAAGATTTAAAAAAACGAATAGATGACCTCGTTCAGGAGTATATTTTGAACATGTCATCAAAAGACAACCCTGAAAAAACTCACCCTTTTGTGCACGGGATTCGAATGGTTTTGTCTGCTGAAGATATCAGAAATAACAAAAAGTTTTTTAACGAATTGTTTAAAAAACACGGCATCGATTACAGAATATAGGCAATTTTTATTCTGCATTTGTTTTATGTAAATTATGGTAAGTTCAGTTACATTAAAAAACATTAGCAAAATCAAATATGTTCCTGTGAAGGTCGATGGAAACGATGTAAAATGTTTTTCAAAAATTCCGTTGAAAAATGATAAAATTGACGACCTTTTTATGTACATGGAACATGAAGGTGATGAGCACTTCAATATTTTTGTCGAAAGTGATAAATTGGGACAAATCGGCAGAGACCAAATAGCTCTTGCTCCTCCTTACGACATGGCTCTTGAATGTTATATTGAAGTATTGGACAAGTTTCGTTCCTTAAAAAGCCCCGGCGGTATTACTAAAGGTGCACATATTGGTGAAGCCATGAGACTCGGCAGCATAATCGCCTCTATAGAAAACGGAATGAAAGCAATCGATTTATATTCAATGTCTCAAGCAATATTTTTCCACAGAAAATACGGTTTTGAACCTATAATAGGTCCTATATACAAAAAAGTTGAAACTGCTTTGAACCACATGGCAGCGGATAAACATCCGAAATTAAAAGTTTGTTCAGATAAATCAAAAGAAATTATTGAAAAAATAAAAAGTAAAAAATCAAAAAAAGTTGTATCTAAAAAAATATCAAAAGATGTTGATAAAGTAATTAAAGAATATCTTGATACGGTTATAAAAGAAGATTTACCAATAAAAGAACATACTCTTCCCGTTGATATTCAAATGCGTTTGACTGTTGATGATATCAAAGCAAAAAAAGAATTGTTCAATGCATTATTTAAAAAGCATGGTATAGACTATACCGTATAAACTGTTTGAAAAATTTGTAATAAAAACAAATAAATGCTCTATGACATTATTTTTGTCAAAAAACATTTGTAAAAACAATGTTTTTATGGTAGTGTTTCAGTGAGAAATTAATGGTTTCGACGTTATTAAAAAACACGATACGATATACTCAGTTTATTTAAAAGGAGAGAAAACTATGACAGAAAAACGAGTATGGTTATTCGAAGAGGGTAACGCAAACATGCGTAATCTTCTCGGCGGTAAAGGTGCAAACCTTGCTGAAATGACAAATCTTGGTCTTCCGGTACCTCCCGGGTTGACTATCACTACAGAAACCTGCATGGATTACATCAATCACGGCAACAAAATGCCTGCAGGCGTTATGGACGAAGTTAAAGCAGCTTTGAAAAAAGTTGAAGAAAAAGCAGGAAAAAAATTCGGCGATCCCGAAAATCCGCTTCTTGTTTCTGTTCGTTCAGGTGCAAGACTTTCTATGCCGGGTATGATGGAAACTATCTTGAACCTCGGTATGAATGACCAGACTGTTGAAGGTATGATTAAACTTACCAACAACCCGAGATTCTGCTATGACTCATACAGAAGATTTTTGACAATGTTCGGTTCTGTTGCCTGGGACATTGAAAGAATGAAATTTGAAGAATACATTGACAAAATCAAAGCAGAAAAAGGCTACAAACTCGACGTAGAGCTTTCTGCAGAAGATTGGAAATCTTTGATTGAACCTTACAAAGCTCTTATTAAAGCAGAGACAGGCAAAGAATTCCCTCAAGATCCGTTTGTACAACTGGAAGAAGCTATCGAAGCAGTATTCCGTTCTTGGAACATTCCGAGAGCTGTTGCATACAGAAATCACTACAAAATTGACCACAATTACGGTACAGCCGTAAACGTTCAAACAATGGTATTCGGAAACATGGGTGATGACTGTGCTACAGGTGTTTCTTTCACAAGAAACCCGTCCACAGGTGAAAACAAATTCTACGGTGAATATCTCACAAACGCTCAAGGTGAAGACGTTGTTGCCGGTATCAGAACACCTCATCCGATTGCCGATTTGGAAAAAGAAATGCCTGAACAGTACAAACAATATGTTGAAATTGCTAAAAAACTTGAAGAAGGCTACAAAGATGTTCAGGATATGGAATTTACAATTGAAA
>CALVAQ010000002.1 GCA_944325595.1 Candidatus Gastranaerophilales bacterium | reverse complement strand
TCGTCTACATCAGCAGGCTCAAGCGGTCAAACAGGAACAAAAGGTGCTGTTATGACCGGCGGTATGGACGGACTGACTGAAAATACAGCCATAATGGGCGGCGGTACTCTTAATATAGGCGGCACAACAATCTCACTCGACGGATTGAAAAATATCGGAGAAGTCATAGACAAAATCAATTCATCGGGAGCAATGGCAACCGCATCTTTGAACGACTACGGACAGCTTGTCATTACCGGTAAGGAACACGGAAAAAACTTTGATGTTTCATATACAGGCAATGGTAATTTTGGTTACGTAACAGGATTTGGTTCTTACAATATCGGCTCTGATGCGACAAACAATGGAGTAATTACGGGCAATAATAATGTCACGGAAATTGGCTCTTCTTCGTCAATACCTTCACAGCCCTCGGAACCTGTATATGAATACACTGCTACTGTATTGCAGGGTAACAGAACAGTTACCGGTGATACAATTGTCGGAAACACAAAAGTATCATTCGGTGCAGAAAACAGTTCTGAATTCAGCGTATCTCTTTCTGATGGTGATACAACCATCAATGATGTGATAAATGCAATCAATCAAAAAACATCCGAATCCGGTATAAAAGCTTCTCTTGTCAACGAAAAATTCACCCTGACACGTGTTGAAGGCTCGGATTATGAGATAAATAGTGATATACAGATTTCATTGGAATTGGCACCGATCGGCATTCATAAACCTATAGGTTCAACGAATTTTGCTCTTTTGACCGGTCTTGGTGTGTTTAATAATCTTTTTGTTACAGTACAACCCGGTGGCAGTGTTGTAGCTGGGGGGTCGACTGACATTGGTGATGGCACGAATGTCACACTCCCGCCGCATGAGACAAATCCGGGTATTATTATAGGCGGCGGTAATGACAATACTCAGATAATGCCGAACCAACCTGTTTTACAAAAATCAAGTGCAGCTCCTTCTGCTGTTCCTTCTGCAGCACCTACAGGTATGAATAATCTGGAGCATGAGTCTTCAATTGACGATATCTACACTCCCGGAGGATCTGATGATGACTTTGTCATAGTGAAGCCTGTAGGAGATGAAGCACCGGATACACCTGCAGTGTCAGGTAGGAAATTTAGACCTATAGACGGAATAGACTCACTCATAAAGCAGGGTGTGTTTGATGGTACATTTGAATTTAGTGTCAATGTTTCCGATACAGAAGCACAGGAAGTTTCTATTGAAATAACTTCTTCTGATACTTTGGAAACAATAGTAAATAAACTTAATAATATAGTTTCAAAAGGCATGTTCAGTATTCTGCAGGATGAATACGGAGTTGATTATCTGGCATATACAGGAGTTGCCTATGTTACCTCGGATGGCGAGATAGACTATACTATGCCTTCAATATTTGGTGGTACTTCGTCTTTGGGGGTTGCATTACAAGTCTCAAATGGCGGTTCTATTGCTGCTGACATGACAAAAACCATGGGTACTGTTCAGGTAGTTTCTTCAGGCTCTGCAGGTTCATCTTCGGCTGAGTCACAGGTCTCCGAAGGCAGTATTATTATCAACGACAAAGTCATAAACATTTCTGAAGGAACAATTTATGATGCAGTCAATACAATAAACGCCGCTTTGTCAGAAACAGGTGTTATTGCTCTTATCAACGACTATGGTCAGTTAGTGCTGAAAAACTCTGACGGCGGCACGGACAATATTACTCTTGGCGCTGGTACAAGCAACTTGTGGGAAGTTGCGGGTATTGACCCGGCTGAACATCAGGGACTCCTTGATTACACGGAAGGCGGATATTCATCTTTGCAGGGCGGTCGTGATGTTACGGGTGCTCAGTTTGGCGAAAACGGATCTATTACAATCAAAAAAGGCTCAGAATCTCTCAAAATTGATATCTCAGCCGGTGAATCCGTTCAGTCCATAGTGAACAAAATCAATGCAGCAGATGCAGGATTTAAAGCATCGCTTGTTCAAGACGGCGGAAAACTAAAATTCAAAATAGAATCCACAACAGAAGGCACGGATGCGGTATCCGTAACGGTAAACAGCGGCGACTTCGGTCGTGTAACGGGTATGACTACGTATTCTTCACCGGGCGCTACAACAATCGGCGGAGATGCCGGCGACAAAGTTGTCGGCGGGGTCGGCAGTATCTCGGGAGATGAATCCGGATTTTCCGGCGGCTCATTCACCATCACACTCGGTCATGACGAAGCTGACTCAAACGGCGGGCTTGTTATCGGTACAAGCGATGTTACCGATGTGGGAATACTCACGGAAGAAGAAGCACTTGCTCAGGGCTATACAATCATCAAAACAGCAGCTGATTTGAACAACATCAGAAACGACCTCGACGGAAAATACGTCCTGATGGGCGATATTGACTTGTCCGGCTACTCCAACTGGACTGCTATAGGCAGCAACAGCAGCACAGCGTTTACCGGGGAATTGAACGGTAACGGTTATACTATCAAAAACCTGAATATCAATTCTTCATCAGTTAATCAAGGTCTGTTTGGATATATTGCTGGTGGAAAAATATCCAATTTAAACCTTTCAAATGTCAATGTTAAATCAACCGGTTCCAATGTCGGTGCACTTGCAGGTACTGCAGCTGGTGCTACAATTTCCAATGTACATGTTCTGTCCGGATCTGTTACCGGCAGTAGTAATGTTGGAGGGTTAGTTGGTGTAGGTGGTCTTTTGCTTGGTTCTACAATTATACAGTCTTCATCTGCTGCTTCTGTTACATCAACATCGACTACTACAGCATATGTCGGCGGACTAGTTGGAACTGCTACCTCTATAGGCATGATAATTAAAGATTCCTATGCAACCGGCAGCGTTACATCAAAATCTACCGGTTCAGATGCAAATGACTATGCCGGCGGACTAATTGGCTACATTAGTGGCTCAGACGGCATAATTGAAAATTCTTATGCAACAGGTACTATTACTACTGCTAACAATAAAAAAGGCGGTATTGTCGGGTTTATGAGTGAGGGCACGTTGAAGAACAACTATTACAAATACGGTATAGCATCATCGTCATATGGGTATAACGATTCTGGCACAGCTACGGGAAATGTTGCATTCTCCGTAGTTTTGGACTCCAGCTGGATAAGCAGTGGTTTCTCCGAAGACATATGGGACTTCTTCTCCGGCACCGGTGTACCCACACTAATCTCTCAAAAACCGAAAGACGCAGAGGTTACATCAGGTTCTATATATATAAACAACACTTCTATTTCTTTGAGCGCAGGCAGTATTAATGACGCTATTGATGCAATCAACGCAAAATCATCAACCACAGGTGTCATTGCCAGCATAAACAGCGACGGAAATGTTGTATTCGAAAACAAAGACGGCAGCTCTGACAACATTGCTCTTCGTGTTACAGCCACAGGCAGCAACTTCTTCAGCGTTGCGGGTATTGCTGTCGACAACAAAGGTATTCTCAACGGCGGCAACAATGTAATAACAGAGACAGAACACTTGTCAGAGTCTCAGGCAAAAGCTCAAGGCTATACAATCATCAAGACAGCAGCCGACTTGAACAACATCAGAAACAATCTCTCAGGCAAATACATCCTCATGGGAGACATCGACCTGTCATCCTACTCCAACTGGACTGCTATAGGTACCATCACTTCTGCATTCAAAGGAGAACTCAACGGCAACGGCTATACTATCAAAAATCTGACTATTGATTCATCATCAGATTCGCAAGGTCTTTTTGGATATGTGGATAGTGCAGAATTTAGAAACTTGTATTTGAGTAATGTTGACATTAAATCATCATATGGTTATGTTGGTGCATTAGTTGGTTATGTAAAAGATAATGATATTGTAGATATTGAGAATGTTCATGTTCTTTCAGGTTCCGTTACCGGTGCAGATAATGTCGGAGGATTAGTAGGATATGGAAATTACACTAGGATTTCTAATTCCTCATCTGCCGCTTCTGTTACTTCTACATCGACTTCTAGTGCAAATGCCGGAGGTCTTGTAGGATATTTACGTTCCTCATCAAGTATTACAAATTCATATTCAACCGGCAGCGTTACATCAAAAACTACCGGTTCAGATAAAGATGACTATGCCGGCGGACTCGTCGGATTTTTGGGCGGAGCAACTATTATTAAATACTCATATGCCACAGGTACTCTCAATTCTGCTAACAACAAAGAAGGTGCTCTTGTTGGATATATGGCAAGCGGCACTTTACAGAACAACTATTATAAATCCGGTATTGCTACATCTTCAGTGGGATATAAATCTAACGGCACAAATACTGGAAGCACTTCATTCTCCTCTGTTACTGATTCGACATGGATAAACAAAGGCTTCTCAGAAGACATCTGGGATTTCTTAGGCACCGGTGCTCCGACACTCAAGCCTGTAACAACAGAAGTATACTTAGAAGTCTCAGCAGGAACTATCGTAATCAACGGCGTAACTATCAATCTCACAGCCGGCACCATGGATGACATTGTTGACCAGATAAACGCCAAATCCTCAAGCACCGGCGTTGCTGCGCTGATAAACAGCTCGGGTAAAGTCGAATTGAGCAACAAAAACGGCAGTTTGAATTCTATTTCACTCACAGAAGGCACAAGCAACTTCTTTGAAGTGGCAGGTTTTGCTGCTGAAAAGCCATCATCAATACAACTTACGGAAGAAGAGGCAAAGGCTCAAGGCTATACAATCATCAAAACAGCTGCTGATTTGAACAACATCAGAAACGACCTCGACGGAAAATATATCCTCATGGGCGACATCGACCTGTCGGGATCTGCCTTTACATCAATAGGTACAACGACATTTGCATTCACCGGTGAACTCAACGGCAACGGATATACAATCAGCAATATACAAACGACTAGAGGGCTATTTACTCAAACTGACGGTGCAATAATCAGTAATTTAAATATTGAGAACATAAGAGCTAATACTTCTGTTAACTTTGTAGGAGCCCTTGCCGGATATGCGGCTGATACCACAATTACAAATGTGCATGTTCTTTCAGGTTCTGTTACAGGTGGAAATGGTTATGTTGGCGGATTGATTGGCGGAATAAGAGAAAACAGTTATACTACTATTTCGATGTCTTCATCTGCCGCCGATGTAAATTCTACCTCAACTTCAATCGCAAACGCCGGAGGCTTGGTAGGATCTATTGCAAATGAATCCTCCTCAACTGTTATTATATCAAATTCATATGCCACAGGTAATGTGATTACCAAAACTACGCAAACTAGTACAGATGACTATGCAGGCGGGCTCGTCGGATATATGGGTAGTTCTTCTTTGATTGAAAACTCATATGCCGCAGGCACCGTTACAACGACTAACAACAAAAGAGGCGGTATTGTCGGGTTTATGTACAGTGGCACGGTAAAGAACAGCTTATTCCATGCTAAAACTGCCGCTAATGTTTTCGGATATAGTTCCTCCTCAGCTATAAGCACAGGCAATGCGAGATTCACAGACTCACTACCAGTCGGTATCTGGACAAGCCGTGGTTTCTCCGAAGACATATGGGACTTCTCCGGCACAGGTGCACCCACATTGAAATCTGCACTAAAACCTGCAACAGAAACTGTGACAATAAGTATCACGGACTCCGACACTGTGGATGACGTAATACAAAAGCTCAAAGACAAAGGGCTTGATGCTGAAATTGTCGACGGGCATGTTGTCATCAACGGATATACCAGCGTTGAAAGCATCAGCGGAACATCCGACTTTGGCAAGTATGTCGCACTCGGCGATGGTTCTATAAGCGCCAGCACCTCTTCAACAACAGGTTCAGACGGATTTTACACTTATACCGGACATGCTGTTGAAGGACTTACTGATAGCGATATGTTAGGCAAACCCATTGGAGGTCAGACAGCCGGTACAATTTATGTTAACGGAAATACTGTCAATGTCGCAGAGACTGATACAGTTGCTGAAGTTATGGGTAAAATATTAGATTCTCTTCTTGATGATGGAATTACCGGAGGATGGCGTGTCGTTGACCAAAAAATGGTTTTATTTGATCTGTCAGGTTCTGTCAATTTTGAAAGCGGCACATCCAATTTCCTTGATCTTGTCGGGCTTACACAGGACGGATTCAGCTCAGAGACAGACATTGATATAGAAGATGCAAGTGTCGGCTTCAACAGAGTTACCGGTTCTGAATCGGGCTTTGAATTGAATGATTCTATCGGTGCGCTGGAAGACGGCACTCTGACAATTTCTCAGGGTTCAAGCTCTTTAACTATTGATGTTTCAAAATATGATACTATTCAGTCATTGATTGACAAAATAAATACCTCTACTGATTTTGAAGCAGGCTTGGACAGTCAGGGCAGATTCTATATCCAGTCAAAAAATGAATCTACGACAAAAATATCAATCGATACTGCCGGCAGCACAAATCTCGATGAACTTCTCGGTTTATCAGGCGGCAGTTTCTCTGGCAGCATGTCTCAGGATGTGGGTTCTGACGGTTATATAAAAATTACAGGTTCTGTTGACCTCGGCACAAGTTCTTCCGCAGGAAAAGTGACTATACCTGACAAATTTGCAGGCGGAAAAACATTTACTATTACCGGAAATACAGGAGCTTCATTTACTGTTAATATTTCAAATGATATGACAATTAGTACTCTTATTTCGAAAATAAATGCTTCCGGCAAGTTTACCGCAGGTATTGATTCTGACGGATATTTCTATATTCAGGGCAAAGAAGGTATTACCGATATTACATTTAGCGGTACAAGCGGCTTGGAAGATTATCTGGGACTTTCTGATAAGTCTGAAAACATTTCTTCTGGCGCAAGTCAGTCAACCGGTAAATTTGACAAATACAGTACATTAACTGGTACTGCCGTTGTAAATCACAATATGACATTCTCAGCAGGAAACTTTACACTTACTGTCGGCAGCAAATCTGTTGAAATTAATGTTTTAGACGGTGAGTCAATTACTTCCGTAATAAATAAAATCAATAATTCGGGTCTCGGGGTTACTGCCAGCATCCAAAACGACAAATTTGTTATTACTGCTGACAATCCGGGCAATATATCAATGAGCCTAAAAGACGGTACAAGCAATTTTGCAGAACTCACTGGATTTATATCACAAGGCGGTTCACAGATTGTTTCTCAGGACAAAGGCGTATTGTCCACATATACCTCTGCAAATACAGCACAATCCGCACAAAATGCCGGAATTTCCGCAGGTGATTTCTATGTCCATCTGACAGATATGAACGGAAATATTACTGATACCGCAAAAATTACCATAGGAAAAAATGAAAACATTGCTTCAATAATTGAAAAAATCAACAATTGCGGTCTTGGTGTAACTGCATCCATCAACGATTCCGGCAAGATGGTTATTACCAGAAACTCATCTGATACAGCCGGCGGTGTACTTGTTACAAAAGGTTCTTCCGACTTTACGAACAAAATCGGATTTACATCAGGCGGCTATCAGGCACCGTCTACTATTTATGGTTCTCAGGCCGTACTTACATCAGTCAACCCTATAAGTACTTCACAAAAATTCAGTAACGGTGATTTTATTATTGTTGTTGAAGACAATGGTATTGTAAATGAAACATCTATTGATGTTTTTGAATCTGACTCTATATATGATATTATAGACAGAATCAATAATGCAGATATTGGAGTTACTGCATCGTTAAATGCAAACAACAGGCTCGTCATTACAAAAGATGCAGATACCTCAGACGGCAGTATTGGTATCAAAAAAGGCTCTTCCGACTTTACAACTATATTCGGCTTCTCCTCCGGCGGTGTCTTCAACGGTTCTCATGAAACAGGGGAAGCCGCTACTCATACCGTGCTTGTCAGCAACAAGCTGGCTGTTTCCGGAAAAGCTACCATGGCTTCGCTCGGTGTTACTGACGGTGCTTTCAGAATTAACGGTGTAGAAATTGCAATAAAATCCACAGACACAATTGATGATGTAATCGGACGTATAAATTCTATATTCAACAGCTCGATATACGATGATATCGGAGTTACTGCCGAATACAAAAACAATCAGATTGTTTTGACTTCGAAAAAGGCATCCTCAAATGCCAGAATAGAAATTGAATCCGGCTCTACAAACTTTACCGAGGTAGTCGGCTTTACGAATATCGGTTCAAGAGACAATGTTGTCGATATGGGACAAAATGCACAATTTAATATCAAAATCGGTGATGATGAGGTCGGTACAGATTATGACCTTGCGCTTGATTTGAAAGATATTACAGATGATAACATCTACAATGGTAACAATCTCATCTATCTTGATGCTGACGGAAAAGTTGTTGAACACGCAAACAACGCTGCAATTACCATAGAAATTAAAGAAACCGGTGAAACTATCATCAGAATAGGACAGAATGTTCTTGATGCAAGCATAAATGAATTGAACAAGTTCGTCGGCAATTTCAACAAGGCAATGATTGCATCTGAAAACGAAATTTTGTCTGATGATGCCGAATTTGCTGCATTGATTAACAACATAAAAGCTGCTTTGACTGATGATGTAGCTGATTTGAGAAAAATCCAACAACAAATGGCTGAAATCGGTATCACTGTTGATATCAGAGGCGGTACAAATTCCAACATGGGCACAGTGAGACTCTATCTCGACAGAGAAAAATATACTCAGGCATTTTATGATGATTCACAGCATGTAATGGATTTGTTAATCGGTAAGGAAACAGCTGTCGGTGTTGAAGACGGCGTTCTGACAAGATTGAACAATGTTCTTTATCCCGAAGTTAACAACAAAAACGGTTACTTCAACAAAGTACCGAGAACTTTGCAGGCTGTTCAAAAAGAATTGAATCGTGAAATTACACGTACTACATTCCAGTTGAACGAGCTGAAACTTGCTGTTTCCGGTCAGACAGGTGTTGGTGACGGTCTTGCTGAATATCTGGCAAAACTGGAAGAGCAGTACAACTTTGTAAATGAAGCAATATCAAATCTCAACAAACAGTATGCATCTTCTGTTACAAGACTTATTCTTAACCAGAATAATGCCGGTTTTAATCCGATTGTTACATAAAGTGATTTAAATTTAAAAAAATGGGTATTATTACAATAAGAATAGTGTGAATGTACGATTACACAGAAAAAGTTATTTCCTAAAATAATACTGGATATAATCAGAGGTATAATGACATGTCAATATCATTTTCAGGTTTAGGATCAGGTTTGCCGATTGATGAGTGGATTAAAGCACTCGTTGATGTAGAACAGGCAAAAGTTGAAACACTTGAAGCAGAAAAAGAAGTTTTGCAGAAAAAGCAAGAATCTTTGAACACGCTCAAGTCTGAATATAGTGCTCTCGAAAATGCTACTATTAAATTGACAGACTCTCTGCACGGTGCAGGTTCTGATATTTTTACAAAAGTCAGTGTCTCTACCTCTGAAACAAGTACTATTACTGCGAATGTAAGCCAGTATGCAACTCCTTCTACTATAGATTTGGCAATTGACAGTCTGGCTACTCAGTCGGTAAGAAAATCTAATCAGATGGACGGATTGAGAAATTCTTCCACAAAATTGTCCGAACTCGGTGTTACACAGAATGCGACTTTTGAAATTAACGGTGCATCTATCAGTGTTACGCCCGATACAACCGTTGACAATTTGATATACAAAATTAACAACTCTTCTACTGCAGGCGTTTCCGCTTCACTTGAAAAAGGACAAATTGTTCTCAAGAGCAAACAGTACGGACAGCAGGAAATTACCTTCAGCGGTGACCAGACAGTTGACGGTACACATACTTTTGCTGAATTGTTCGGTTTTGACCTTGATAAAAACTTTACTGAAGGCGAACGCGCAGCATTCAGAGTTGACGGCGGTGAGACGAGATATGCAAATTCAAATACTTTGACAAGTGACGATTTGGGCATATTGGGGCTTACGGTAGACCTTTTGACAACTACTGACAAAGATCCTGAAACAGGTGAAGATATTCCTGTTGAAATTGTTATAGAAAGTTCTCCTGATTCTGAGTCTGTTTTGACTGCGCTCCAGGAGTTTGTTGCTGCTTTTAATAAAGTTATTGCTGATACCGATGCCGGTACTGATTCCGAAAATGGCGGTGCATTTACGGGTGAAAGTTCTCTTATCAATATCAGAAACAATTTGAGATCAAAAGTTACTTCTGCCGTTGAAACTAACGGTTTGTATCGTTCACTTGCTGATATTGGTATTACAACTGGTGAAGTCGGTATGAGTGTTGATGCTGATACAAACAAGCTCGTAATTGACGAAGACAAATTTATTCAGGCATTTGAAAATGACCCGTCTTCTGTTAAAGCACTGTTAATCGGTGATAATACATCAGGTTCTGAAGCTGACGGCGTTATGCAAATTGTACAAGAGTCGCTAAAACCTGCATTGTCTTCAACAGGCGGATATTTTACTACGAGAAACAGTTCGCTTTCTGAAGAAATTAACAGAATGAATGAAAAAATTTCTGACAAGCAGGATTATGTTGACAATTATCAGACTAAATTGACAAAACAATTCCAGTATATGGATCAGGTTATTGCTGAGATGAACAGTCAATTTTCACTAATGCAGCAGCAATTGGCTTCTATTGGTGTTAATGTAGGCTCATCATCATAGTTTCTTGTATAATGTATGATTAATCTAATCTATTTCTCTTCGGCACTCTATAGCTTTTGCAAGAGTAATTTCGTCTGCATATTCTATATCAGAACCAATAGGTAGCCCGAATGCAATTCGAGTAACCTTAATATTAAATGGTTTAAGCAGTTTAGTAAGATATAAACTCGTTGCTTCTCCTTCTACGGAGGGGTTTAGTGCAATAATGATTTCTTTGACGTCATTGGCTGCTATTCTGTGAAGCAATTCCTTTATTCTTATATCTTCTGCTCCTATGCCGTCTATAGGTGATATAAGTCCTTGAAGGACATGATATTTTCCTTTGTATTCATTTGTGTTTTCTATTGCAACCAAATCTTTTGTTTCCGCCACAACACAGATTGTAGAATTATCTCTGTTTGTTGCGGAACAAATTTCGCATGGATTTGTTGCTGACATATTGAAACATATGTCGCAATAATGTATTGTTTCTTTGGCTGTCAGCATCGACTGTGCAAATTTCTGTACTTCAGACATCGGCATTTTTAAAAGATAAAAAGCTATTCTTTGTGCTGATTTTGGTCCGATGCCCGGCAGTTTTTGAAAACAGTCAATCAAGTTTGCAAGCGGTTTTGTATATTGCATTAGAACAGTCCCGGAATATTAATTCCGCCGGTGAGTGATTTCATTTTTGTTTGCATTTCTGTTTTTGCCTGTCCCGTAGCTTGATTCATGGCTGTTGTAATCAAATCTTCAAGCATTTCAACAGTGTCAATGTCTACAGATTCAGGATTTTCCGGATTAAGCGCTGATTTTGTCAATTTTATTGATTTGAAAGTTCCCTGTCCGTCACATATAACTGTAACTGCACCATTTCCTGCTTCTGCGCTGAATTCTGTATTTGCAAGCTCTGTTTGAGCATCTTGTAATCTTTTTTGCATTTGCTGAGCTTGTTTCATCATTTGTGCTATGTTCATTATTTTTCCTCATCCCAATTTTATATCCTACATATTATTATATTTAAATATGATTTTTATGCAATTTTCTTTTGATTTCGAATTGCCTTTTTGGGAATAATAATGTATTATACACTTAATGGATAATTATTTGAGAGACAGATTTAGGGTAGTTGGCGCTATAGCAATAGTTGTTGCTGTTATAACTTTTTTCGTTCTGTCTTTTGCATCTTCTAAAGAAAAATATGAAACGGCAATTGTTCTGAAAACATTAAATTCAGAAATCATTCAAGCCCTCTTAAATTCAAAAAATGACAATGGAATACCCGGTGATTGGGGTTGGAAAAATAATTCGCCCAGTACAAAAGTAATTATGCGAAATTTTTTCAAATATTTGAATGTTTCAAACTATTGTTTGGATTTTGATTATGGCTGCTTCCCTGTTGGCGGATACTCTTCATTAAGCGGCAAGAATATTGCTTTTAATCCTATGCAATATCCTTCCGTTCAACTGAGTAACGGTATTTCTATTGCTGTTCAGGCAAAAGGAAACTGCAGGAAATATAACAGTGTTTGTGCTCTGGTTTATGTGGATGTAAACGGCGCTGATAAACCAAATGTCTTTGGCAAAGACCTGTTCGTTTTTACTATTATAAACAACGATACATACGCTTTTGTTCCATATAATAACGAACTTTCTGCTGATATGCTGAAAAATGATTTGTTGTACGGTTGTAATAGCAATTCTGAAAGTGCAATGAATTGTGCAGCTGTTATATCAAAAAACAACTGGAAAATTGATTCTGAATATCCTTGGTAGCTTGAAAAGCTTGCTTTAGAGGATATAATCAAATTAGATAAAACAAGGAGAAATTATGTCTGATTTTGATATGAATAAGGTTTTGAGTTATGTTCCGATGGTTATTGAATCTTCGTCAAGAGGAGAAAAGTCATTTGATATTTTTTCAAGACTGCTCAGGGAACGTATTATATTCCTAGGAGAAGAAATTGACGACGAACTTGCAAATGTTGTTGTTGCCGAACTTTTGCTTTTAGACTCAGAAAATCCGGAAAAAGATATTATGTTATATATAAATAGCCCAGGTGGCGTTATTACTGCAGGTATGGCAATATATGATACCATGCAAAGTATCAGAGCTGATGTAAGCACAATTTGTATCGGTGAAGCAGCAAGTATGGGCTCGTTCCTGCTTTCTTCAGGCGCCAAAGGAAAGAGACTCTCTTTGCCGAGTTCCAGAATCATGATTCACCAGCCGTTAGGCGGTGCTCAGGGACAGGCTACTGATATTGAAATTGAAGCTAAGGAAATATTGAGAATGAAAAACATGCTCAACGGTATACTTGCAGAAAACTGCTCTCAACCGCTTGAGAAAATCAAAAAAGATACTGAGCGTGATTATTACATGTCAGCCCAGGAAGCCGTAGAATACGGGCTTATTGACAAAGTTATCACAAGAGCAGTGTAACATTTCTTAATATTTAAAAATAATTTTATAAATAAAAAATAACTACTTTATCTACAAAGAGTAGTTATTTTTTATTTAACTATTATATACTCTTTTTTTGTTTAGCTGTCACAAATTCAATTATATCTTGAAAAACCGGTGTTTTTGATGAGTTTAATGTTTATAAAACAATTCAGGCAATTTTTGTTTTCAAAATGTTTTTATATATATGTAAAGGTTAGAAAAATTGGTTATGGTAGGAGATTAAAACAGTGTACGCAATTTTCACAATGCGAAAACTACAATTGACACAACGAATCAATCAGATTCAATATCGATTGATGCAGTTGATGCAAAGATCTCAGGATTTGGCGGTCTATTCAGGCAATGTAGCTGATGGGATTATTGATCCGGGTGAGTTTATGAATTCACCGGCAAGTATTTTCGGAGTAAATATGAATTTCTTCAATAATTCAGTTCCGAAAGCACTTTTCCAGGCTTCACAAGCATCTCAGGCTTACAATATGAACATAATGAATATGAACGCAATGTCCGGCGGACAGTATGGTATGGCTGTCGATCCGGGTAATCCGAATTCTATCTATGCTAACCAATTCTTTATCTTCAACTCATTCTTCAAGCAGGCACTTGATGCTGCTGGTAAAGCTGAAGCTGCAAAAATACATAAACTTGAAACTGAAATTGAAATGCAGAAAAAGCAGCTTGAAACTCAATTGCAGGCAGCAAAAGCCGAACTTGAATCGGTTGAAAAAGCAGAAGAAGATGGAATAAAGAATTCAGCTCCTAAATATGCATAATATGATTTAATATAGCGGATTATATCCGGATATAATGTATCCGGATGTAATCAAAGAAACAAAATACTTTTATTAATTAAGCAATTATATTGAAAATTAATTATGAGTTTTATCTCAAATAATCAAATATAATTCCTCGTGTGTGTGAAAATTGTGACCCTCTTGATTTTCAAGAGGGGTTTTTATTTTGTTTTTACCTTAAATTTGCTTGATTAATTAAAAAAAAAGTTATAGAATATATTTCTATATGTGTAAGGGTATTTATTTACCATAAAAGCAAGGAGAACAAGATGTATCAAGACGAAAAACTCATCTGTGAAGATTGTGGTGCAGAGTTTGTATTTAGTGCAGGTGAGCAAGAATTTTACGCAGAAAAAGGTTTGGTAAATAAACCCAAAAGATGTCCGGACTGCAGAAAGAAAAGAAGACAAAATAATCGGCACAAAATGTACGACGTAGTTTGTTCAAAGTGCGGTGCCAATACACAGGTTCCTTTTAAACCGATTATCGGAAAAGAAGTATACTGTAAAGAATGCTATAAACAAATGCATGAGTAATAATAAAAAAAGAAGTATCAATATGATACTTCTTTTTTTATCTCTTTTTATTTTCTCTTATTTTACATATCCTGCAAGTATTGTCGGATTTGAGTCAAAGCTGTTATTTTTCTCCAGTGCGCTGATTGATATACAGAATGTTGTCATTACAATCAGCAGTATTGTCGCTAATGTATAGTTTGCGATTTTTACTTCTGTCATTTACACCCCGATGTTTAGTAGTCTGCCGTGCTTTTTGTAACTTTTTCTCTGTGATAAAAACTCTGCCTTATTATGCCATTGCACTGAATGAGCCGCCTGCGTTATTTGATGCAAGTGAACCTGCTGTTTCTGCTCCGCCGAATGCAAGTACTCCTGCTGTTTCTACCTGTCTGTGTGCCAATGTGCCTGCTGTTTCAGGCTGATGTGCTGCAAAAATGTTTCCGATTGCTGATACGTTCATAATTTATCTCCTTCATTTACTCATTACTCTCGAAATATTTGAAATATACCTCGTACTTATATAAAAACAATTTGAAATATTCAATTTCAGTTTTAATATTTTTCATTACATTTCTTAACATTTGGAACATATATTAAACAAAAAAGTCAAAAAAAGTACGTATTTTAAAGCTTACGAATAATTAAGAAAACATTAAAATTCCTTGTTTATAACTATTGATAACTTATAATTATTGTATTGATATATGATAAAAGGGTTATATTATGGGGAATGAAAAGACTGAAAAACTCAACATTGAAGATAATATAGAAGAGGCAAAATCACAAAACAATCCTTTTGCTCAAGAGGAATTAAATGAGTCCCAAGAAACTCAAGAATCTGCAAATGAAGAAGAATGTGAAGATGCTATATCAAGTTTGAAAGAAGAAATAGACAAAATTAACAATCAGTATATCAGACTGGCTGCCGACTTTGACAACTACAGAAAAAGACAAATGCAGGAAAGAGAATCTTTGCTCAAATATGGTGCAGAAGAGACTCTCAAAAAGATGATAGAGGCTCTTGACAATATTGACAGAGCAAAAGCTTCTGTAGAAAATATTGATGATGTAAAAACAGTAAAAGACAGCTATGAGCTTGTTTTTAAACAAATTTATGATGTCTTGTCAAAAATGGGATTAGAAACAATAGAAACACAGGGAAAAGAGTTTGATCCGAATTTTCATGAAGCAGTAATGCAGACACCGACTTCCGAATATCCTGAAAACACTATAATTGCCGAATTGCAAAAAGGATATAAACTGGGAGACAAGGTGCTAAGACCGTCATTAGTTAATGTAGCAGTTGCCGAGTAGAGAGAAATGACAACAGATTATTACGAGATATTAGGTGTAAGCAAAAACGCAACACAAGCTGAGATAAAAAGCGCATTTAGAAAAAAAGCAAGAGAACTACATCCGGATGTGAATAAAGCTCCGAATGCTGAAGAACGTTTTAAAGAACTTGGAAAAGCATATGAAACACTTTCAAATGAAGAAAAACGCTCCTTGTATGACAGATATGGAGAAGAAGGTCTTTCAAATGCCGGTTACAGTACATCCGGTCCGTTTGATTTTGGTTTTGGCGACATAAACGATATTTTTGAATCCTTCTTTGGCGGAATGGGAGGATTTTCCACCGGCGGAGGTGTTGACCCGAATGCACCGCAAAGAGGTCATGACCTGAGACTTGATATTGAATTAGAGTTTGAAGAAGCAGCTTTTGGTGTTGAAAAAGAAATAAAAATAGACCATCTGGAAATGTGTAAAGACTGTTACGGTACGGGTGCGGAACCCGGTACAAAGCCTGTTGTTTGTCCCGAATGTAACGGTCAGGGGCGTGTGGTTAGACTTACAAAAACGATTTTGGGAAGCATACAGCAGGTTACGACCTGTCCAAAATGTCATGGAAAAGGTCAAATAATTAATTCGCCTTGCAAAAAATGTAAAGGAGAAGGCAGGGTTGAAACAGAAAAAACTATAAAAGTAAAAATTCCTGCCGGTGTGGATAACAATGCAAAGATAAGAGTTGCTAAAGAAGGAGATGCCGGTAAAAACGGCGGTTCAAGCGGTGATTTGTACATTGTAATGTATGTAAAGCCGCATAAAGAGTTTAGAAGAGAAGGGTTTAATGTCTGCTCTGAATTGAATATTTCCCTTCCTCAAGCTGTATTGGGCGATACCGTAACCGTGAACACAATTCACGGAGAAAAAGAACTTTCTGTGCCTTCAGGTATCGAATATGGTAAAATACTTACTATAAAAAATGCCGGTATACCTTATCTCGGACATCCGGAGAAAAGAGGAGACCATCTGGTTGTTGTCAAGTATACTGCGCCAAAATCACTAAACGAGGAAGAAAAAAGATTATATAAAAAACTGTATGAATTATCTGAAAACAAAAAGCCAAACGAGAAATTCATAGACAAGTTCAAAAACGCAATTCACAATTAACTAACGGGAAGTATAATGATTAAAAATATATGCAGGCTGACAAAGTTATTATTGATATCGGGAGTATTGTTCTTTAGTGCGCAGTGTGCGTTTTCAACCACTCTTCCTTCGAACATACTGGAAACTATAAAAAAAGAATTACCCAGAGCTTCTGTCAGATTTGACGGACTAATATCTTTACCTGACGGAACAGTATACCTGCCTGTTTTGCCTTCCAATCCTAAAAGAACAGCAAAGGGCAATGTTGCAGTTACTTATCCTGCGGGTAAAAAGTTGTCTCAGCTTCCTGAAGTTGTTCTGTTTGACACTAATTTTGCGTTATTAAAAGTTTTAAAAACAAAAGACGGTAAACTCACAGTTACCGATACAAAAAATATTCCATTTGTCGTAAAAACCGGTATATTCCCTCAAGATATGCTTGTCCCTCCGGGATTGGTAATACCTGATGATTTGCAAATCATGATGGGTGATTTAAAAATTGCCACAAAATCTTCTAGGGTAAATGATATTTTTAAAAATACAAAACAGCCTGTCAATACTAAAGTCAATACCAAAATCGTCCCTGTACCGTATATGGTAGGGAAATCATTGCTTGTAACGGCTCTGGATTCAAAGATTTTGAATATTATTCCCTCAGACTCTACAGCAGCAAAATTCACTTTGCGATTGGAAAATCTTCCCAAATTTATTCAGCCTGTATGCAATGATAAATATATATTAGTAGCTTCTGCAGGAAAAACATATATTGATGTAGCAGATGTTAGTCAGGGTGTAATTGCAAAGAAAATTGACATTTCTTACCAGCCGTCGGAAATTATATTGAACTCCGACAAAACAAAAGCCTATGTCGCTGCGGGAAATGATCAGTCAATCTTTGTAATTGATTTGAAAGCTATGGCTTTGCTGGAGAAAATTAAAATAAAAGGTTATCCGAAAAATATAGCAATTTCTAATGATGATTCCGCTATTGTTTATCAGGATAAAAATACCGGAGACATTTATACATTAGCTCTTGATGAAACTTATTTGAACAGTTATGTATATAATGCATCGAATGTTTCGAAACTTGTTATAAAAGGAAACAACATATTCATTATTTCAAGAACATTAAATGAGCTGATGGTTGTTGATACAGAGTTGAAAGACATAATATATAAGCAGGAAGTCGGTCAAAAACCTGTTGATATGCAGCTTATAAACGACAAATTGTATATTCTCTGCGCAGGGCAGGAGATAGATATATTTAATCTGGCTGATTTTTCGTATGAAAAAGCGATGACTTTTGCAGGTAAGGGCTTTTTGAAAAAAATGATTCAAATCCCGAATTCCGATATGCTTTTAATCACAAATATTTCAGAGAAAAAATATTATATCTATGACATTAAAAAGAACTCAATTGTTCAAACTGTTAATACTGACGTATTTATCAATGATTTGCAACTGCTGAACAATAGCGTTAAATAAAGGCAGAACATGAATAACACGGCAATACAAATATCACGGGAACTAGAAAAAACTCAGCATGAGTTCTGGAATATTTCGCATCAAACGGCTGAATTTATAAGCATGCTCATAAAAATTTCAGGGGTGAAAAATGTTCTTGAAATAGGTACTTCCAACGGATATTCAGCGCTCTGGATAGCAGATGCTTTGAAAGAATCCGGCTGCAACGGGCATCTTACAACAATAGAGTTTTATGAAAAAAGACAGTGCATTGCAAGAGAAAATATCGAAGAAGCCGGACTGTCTGATTTTGTTACTTTTAAACAGGGTAAGGCTCTTGATATTATAAAAAATCTTGATTTTGTTCCTGATATGATTTTTATAGATGCAAACAAGTCAGAATATATTCAGTATTTTCATACATTTAAGGATAAATTGCCTAAAGGAGCAATTATACTTGCGGACAATGTTGTGTCACACGCAGCCAAAGTTGCTGATTTCCTTGATGAAATAAATAATGACAAAAGATACCAGTCGCAGGTTTTGGACCTCCCGGCAGGGCTGCTAATGGCCTTAAAATTGGTCTAGGTATTATTATCCCACGCCAAACAACGTTTTGACTATTATTTTTAAGCATTTAGAAAACATAGTTTTAATGATAAAACTGTGTTCAGAATCATACTAAATAAGTGCTTATCCGGTAACCTCCCGAGTTCGCACACTGCACTAAGACCTCGGAAGGTTATGTTTAAATGACAAATTTACCGTCTTTGTATATCAAAACATCATCAGCATATATCTCTGATCCGTTTTTCATATTTTTTATCAAATCCCAGTGCAAGCCTGAAACATTTTTTCCGCCTGCTTCGGGATAAGATGCACCCAGTGCCATATGGATTGCTCCGCCGATTTTTTCATCAAAAAGAATATTTCCCGTGATATCCTGAATCATATTGTTTGTACCTATGGCAATTTCGCCGACAAATCTTGAGCCTTCGTCCATATCAATCATGTTCAGGAAAAATTCTTCGCCTTTTTCTGCACTTGCTTCTACAACTTTTCCGTTTTCAAGTTTTAGTCTGACTTTCTGGGCTTCGTTTCCTCTGTATATTTGCGGAAAATCAAAGTATATGGTACCGTTTGCACTATTTTCTACAGGTGATGTGTATATTTCACCGTCGGGGAAATTACACTGACCTGAACAATTAAGCCATTTTCTGCCGGTTGTATCAAATGTGATATCCGTTTCTTCACCTATAATATGCAGTTTCGTTGTTTTATTTAAATAATCAGCTAGTCTTTGCTGTTCTTTATCAATTTCCTGCCATTTTGAAACAGGGTCGTCCAGATTCAGGTAGCAGGCATTTATCAAAAATTCGGTGTAATCGTCAAGTGACATTTTAGCTTCCTGTGCAAGCGCATTTGTCGGAAAATCCGCAATTACCCATTTTAGAGTGCCTTCTGCAGAACGTTTAAGCATTTTGTTTGAAAGTTCTCTGGTAGCAGCGGAGCGCTGTGCCATCTTTTTTGAGTCTGCTTTTGTCATTGCCTTTGTATTTGTCGGAGCACCTATTGAGATAAGCACATCAGCCTTTTCGTATTCTACTTCTGTCATAGGGTCAATATATGACAATTGTTCATTGTTTGCATATTTTATGTATGTTTCGGATAACTCCTCAAGAGAAGTTCTGACTACAGGATTTGCTCCTTTTTGAAGAACCTGTTTGTATATTTCTTTTACAAGAGGCTGAGCCTGAGGGCTTGTTGCTCTGATTATTACAAGGTCACCTTTTTTGACTTTTGTTGAATAGTCAACAAGCACTTTTGCATATTTTTCCCATAATGTATTCATTTTTCTATCCTCGTTTGTTCTGTAAGGCTATTATAATATTTTTTTTTAACTTCGTAAATTATAAAAGCAGCTATTGTAATAGCTGCTTTTAATTGTTGATATATTTTGTTTGTTTAGCAAAGAGTGTTTTCCGCTTTTCTGAGAGTTATTCCTCTTTTTGATTCTCTGATGAATTGTACAAACTTTTTGACATATTCGTCTTGAGGAACTTCCTGCTCGATAACATCACAGGCTTTTGTAATCAGATATTTTTCTGATTTAAGAATTTTAAGCGCTTCTTTCAAATGTTCTCTGGACTCGGCAGGAACGCCTTTTCTCTTAAGCCCTATAGCGTTAATTCCGTGAGGAATCGGCGGTCTGCCTTCACCTTTTACATATGGCAGACAGTCCATTCTTGCTGCGGAAAATCCGCTTATTATACACATTTCACCGATGCGTACATTCTGATGAAATACACTCATTCCGCCCAGGAATGCCCCTCTTCCTACGTGACAGTGTCCGCCGAGTGTAGCAAGGTTTGCCATAATGACTTGATCCTCAAGTACACAGTTGTGTGCAACATGAGTAGATGTCATAAGCATACAATTGTCACCGACAATTGTTGCATCGCCTTCTGTGGCGGCTCTGTTTACTGTAGCATATTCTTTAATTATACAATTTTTACCGATTATTGATTTTGTCGGTTCATTTTTGTATCCCAAATCTTGAGGTGCAGTTCCTATACTTGCAAACGGTGAGATAATTGTTCCGTCACCTATTTCACAGTATTCGAGGTATGCGTTAGGCATAATGGTTACATTATTTCCCAGTTTTACACCTTTTCCGATTATTGCATTTGCACCAATTGTAACGTTTTCGCCTATTTGTGCATCGTCGGATATTATTGCACGATTATCAATCATTTTTGCTCCAATCTATACAACAGAAAATGTCATGTCTAATTCTGCAGCAACTTTGCCGTCTACTGTAGCTTTACCGTGAGACTTGATAATCGGTCCTTTTATTTTAACAAGTTCAACTTCCATATCGAGTCTGTCGCCCGGGCGAACGATTCTTTTGAATCTGCAATTGTCAATTCCTGCGTAAACGACGAGTTTGCCTTTGTATTCGGGCATAGTCATCAATATGCCTGCACCAAGCTGAGCCATTGCTTCTGCTTGAAGAACACCCGGCATAATCGGATTTCCGGGGAAGTGTCCCTGAAAGAAGGGCTCATTGAATGTCAGGTTTTTGTATCCTTTGGAATATTTTCCGGGTACGCATTCCGTAATTCTGTCTACAAGCAAAAACGGATATCTGTGAGGAATCATATCCATGATTTGCATTACATCAAACTGCATTGTTTGTTCTGTATTAACTTCGTTTTCCATCTATATCTCCTTTTTTATCTTGTCTTTTAGCATTTTTGCAACTTTTACATGTACTGCATGTCCGGCTTCTTTTACAATTACCTCTGCTTTTAAGTCTATAGGATTGAATCCTGTCAGATAAAAGTCGCCGATTAAATCCAAAATTTTGTGTTTTGCGGGTTCAAATTCGCTTTTTAACGCTGTTGTATAGCCTGTTTCTGTCATGCCGACCGTGTTTTCAAGACTTACCCCTCTTGCGTATCCGGCAGCCTGAAGCATTTCCAGCTCTTTTAAGTAGCCGAATGTCCTTGCTTCAATAATTTCGTTCATTTTTTCTTTGTCTAAAGAAACCCATCTGTGATTCAGCTCCGGATGATTAAAGTTTACACTGTATGTGACTTTGAATTCGTCTGAAGGTACCACAATCAGATGTGTTTTTCCGTTAAAATAAGATACAGGTTCTGTCAGAACATATGTTTCATGAGCTTTGTTGCCTGCCTGCTTAAATATTTCAACCCACTCGGCTGCTCCGCCGCCCAAAATAGGCATTTCAAAATGAGTCAGGTATACATCTATAGCTTCAATATGGCATATTGCGCAAGCAGCCATAAAGTGTTCTATGAGCATAACTTTTGCATTTTCATTGCCTATAACCGTACAATGCTCCGTCGAAACGACATTGTCTACGCTTGCTTCAACTACGCTGTTCCCGACATGGAATCTGATACCTTTTTTGTCGGAAGGAACAAGTCTTGCGGTTGAATCCATTCCTGTCATCAAACCTTTTGATGATACTGTCGTTTCTTTTAATATTGTATTTAATGCTGTCATTGTCATTAATTTTCTCCCTGCTCAAATGATTCAAGAAGGTGTTCGTATTTTTTGAATTTGCCGACAACTTCTTCTGCCGCTTTGAGCATTTTGAGCTGTTTGATAAAGTCTTTTCTCGGGACTGCTGGAGCACCGATTATAATTGACTTGTCAGGGAAGGATTTTGTTACACCTGCCTGAGCCATGATAATCGAATCAGAACCGATTTCGAGGTGGTCAGCCAGACCTGCCTGACCGGCAATAACAACTCTGTCGCCGATTTTACAGCTTCCTGCAACACCTGCTTGGGAAACTATCATGCAGGCACCGCCAACTTTACAGTTGTGGCCGATTTGTACAAGGTTGTCTATCTTTGTTTGCGGTCCTATAACTGTATTTTCAATTGTTCCTCTGTCTACACAGGTGTTTGCTCCGATTTCTACATCGTCTGCAATTACAACGCCGCCGATTGACGGGATTTTGTATACTTTTTGTTTTGTGTTTTGTTCTTTAATCGCACCTTCTTTTCTTGCCTGTTCGATTACATCGGGATTTTCTGTGACAAAGCTGAAACCGTCTGCGCCGATACTAACGCCGTGCTGCAAGATTACTCTGTTTCCTATTTGTGAACAGTCTCCTATGTTTACACCCGGGTGGAACAAGCAGTTTTCGCCGATTGTACAGTTTTTGCCTATGTAAATATTTGCGAGAAGTTTTGTATTATCGCCGATAACTGTGTTTCTTGAGATAACTACATTCGGACCGATTGAAACATTTTGTCCGATTTTTGCATCAGGATGAATAACTGCGCTCGGATGGATGCCTATCGGTGCATCCGGTGCATCATAGAACAGGTGAAGCAGTTTCATCATTGCGAGTCTGGGTCTTTCAACTTCGATAGTTGATATATGTTCGAAATTTACACCAAGAGGAACCAGTGCAGCTTTTGCCTGTGTTTTTGCCAGGTTTTCTATTTCTTCTTCTGACAGTGCAAGAGCAAGCGCATTTTCATCAGCAAGCAACGGCGGTCTGAGTTTGTCTATAGATGCATCTTCAACTTTTGTAAGAATACCGCCGACTATTTCTGTGATTTCCTCTATTCTGTAACTTTTCATCTCTCTACTCCTTAATCTAGCTTTTCCCCATTGTAATACAACTATCTGAAATTACCAAAATATTTATAAATATTTAATAAGTTTTTTAATTGTAACAATTTTGTAATATATAAAAAATATATACGCAATTTTTTAAAAGTATATAACTTTATATATATGTAAGAGTAATGAATAAAGAGGAATTAAAAAATGGCTATTAATCCGGCAGGAAATACAAATAACAACAGAGGCGGCAACGGACAATTCAGACCGCTTTTGAGAAAAGCTCAACAGGAAAACAAACTTCAAGCAAGTCTTGCTGTTCTTGATAAAAAAGATATCAGAATGAGATTTAAAAATTCAAGAGATCCGCTTTATATAGCATTTGATTACATTGATCAAAGACCTGTTCAAGAATTGGCAGTAGAATTTGTTAAAGATTCTTTATTTGATATCGTAAATTTCATTTCCGGCGGAAGAAAATAATTTTTAAATAAATATAAAAGAAGACTGATTTCAAAATCAGTCTTCTTTATTTTTGTATGTTTCGCAGTATTTTTTGATTGGACATTTATCGCAATAGGGTCTTTGAGGCTTGCAGATATTTTGTCCGAAAGTAACAAGAATGGTATTTATATCAAGCCAGTATTTTTCCGGCAGAAGTTTTCTTAACTCCATTTCTGTTTCATCGGGTGTTTTTGTCTTTACCCATCCAAGGCGGTTTGAAATTCTGTGTACATGTACATCCACACATATTGCGGGTTTGTCAAAGCCTTTTGCCATTACGAGGTTTGCTGTCTTTCTTCCGACACCTTTAAATTTAACCAGTTCATCGATAGAGCAGGGAACTTTGCCGTTGTATTTTTCTATGATTTCCCGTGACAAATCTAGTATCTGCTGTGCTTTATTTTTATAAAATCCGACAGGATAAATTGCTTTGGCTAGTGTTTCTGCATCCAGTGACAAAAAATCTGCCGGTTTTGTGCCGAGTCCAAGCATCCTCAAAGAGCATGGATAAGTCGTTTTGTCGTTTGTCCTGAGGCTCAATATGCAGCATATAAGCACCTTGAACGGGTCATGAAACTCTTCCATCATTTTTACAAAATCTGTTTGCGGAAGGTTTGCGTTTTTTATTCCGTTTACGATTTTATCTATATTTTCCTGACTTTTGTTCATAGTTACATTTATACAAAAAAACACCTTTGAATCAATAAATCAAAGGTGTTTTTCAATTTTATTTAAGTTGAAAACTATTCTTCAACTTCGATAACGCCTACAGGGCAAGATTCAGCAGCTTCTTTGATGCTGTCTTCGTTGCCTGCAACAGCAGCTTCGTTAACTACAGCTGTGTCTTCGATAGAAAATACTGCATCGCATACTGATTCGCAAGCGCCGCAAGCTATGCAACCGTCATTAATTTTTACTTTCATTTCTTTCTCCTTTTAAATTATATATAAATTAGGGGGGACAACCCTATAGTCATATTATACAAAAAAATATAAAAAATACATACCATGTAAAATTAAATATTAACAATCAGATTTACCGGATGTTTTTATATTCAACTGTTCTTTAATTTCCGCAACTTCATAGGTAAGTCTGTTAAGCTGGCATTTTACGGGGTCCGGCATTCTGTTGTGCTGCAGTTGACCGTCAATCATTACTCTCTGGTGAACGACTCTGCCGGGAATTCCGACAACCGTGCAATCGGCAGGTACATCATCAACTACGACCGAACCTGCACCAATTCTTGAATTTTTACCTATAGTAAGGTTTCCGAGAACTTTTGCCCCTGCTCCTACTATTACGTTATCTTCCAGTGTCGGGTGTCTTTTTCCATGCTCTTTGCCGGTACCGCCCAGCGTTACGCCCTGATACAAAAGAACGTCATCGCCGATATATGTGGTTTCGCCGATAACAACACCCATTCCGTGATCTATAAAAAATCTTCTTCCGATTCTTGCTCCGGGGTGAATTTCAATGCCGGTAAAAATTCTGCTCCAGTACGAGATAAGCCTCGGGATTACAGGTATTCCCCAGTATCTGAGTTTGTGTGCAATTCTGTGAGCAATTAGTGCATGCAGTCCGGGGTAGCACAGAAATACTTCAACTATATTTGTTGCTGCAGGGTCTTTGTCATAGATGGTTTGAATATCTTCTTTTATTTGTGATATTGCACGTTTAAACAGCATATTACCTTCTTTACATTGATGCATTAGTTTCAAATAACGGTGTAGAAAGATATCGTTCGCCAAAATCACAAGTCATAGCAACGATGAGCTTGTCTTTGTTTTCTTCCTGTTTTGACAATTCAAGTGCGGCATATACGTTTGCACCTGAAGAAATTCCGCAGCAGATACCTTCTTTTTGTGACATTTCAATAGCCGTTTCAATGGACTGCTTTGTTGTTACCGTCATTATTTTATCGATTACTTCAAGGTTAAGATTTTGGGGTATAAAATTTGCTCCGATACCCTGTATACCGTGCGGTCTTGAAATTCCCTGTGTCACAAGAGGGCTTTCCTGCGGCTCTACGCCTATAATTTGTATATTTGAATTAAACTTTTTGAGCGCTTTTCCGATACCTGAAACCGTTCCTCCAGTACCAAAAGAAGCAACGAAAATATCAATTTTCCCTTCTGTATCTTTTAGTATTTCCTGTGCTGTAGTGAGTTCATGTATCTCAGGATTGTCAGGGTTTGAAAACTGAGAAGGGATAAAACTTTTGGGTAAAGTTTCCGATATTTTTAAGGCTTCATTTACGGAGCCTTTCATTCCTGCTTCTGCAGGGGTGAGCACGATGTCTGCCCCGTAGGCGGAAAGCATTTTCCTTCTTTCTATACTCATATTATCGGGCATTGTGAGAACAAGCTTGTAGCCTTTAACCGCACACACAAGTGCCAGCCCGATGCCTGTATTTCCGCTCGTCGGTTCAATAATGACTGTATCTTTGTCTATTAAACCGGCTTTTTCCGCTTTTTCTATCATATGCAATGCAGGTCTGTCTTTTACTGAGCCTGCAGGATTGAAATACTCCAGCTTTACAACGACATCAGCACAGCCATTGTTGATTTTATTGAGTCTGACAAGCGGAGTATTGCCAATTAATGACAAAATATTGTCATGGATATTCGCTTTAACTTTTTGCATATATAAAGAGCCTTTAGTTTTCAAGTTTCATAAATTTTCTTTTTCCTGCCTGAAGAACTTTTGGCAGTGATGTTGTTTCCACCGTCAAAGAGATATCAGAAACTTTATCATTATCCAATTTTACGCCTCCGCCGGCAATTAGTCTTTTGGCTTCGCCTTTGCTGGCAACAAAGCCGAGTTCTAAAAGCAGGTCAAGAATATTTTTATTTTCTGTAAGTTTGTAAGAGCCTATATCTTCGGGTATTCCTTTGTTTTGGACTACATTAACAAACTCATCCTGAGCTTTTTGGGTTTCTTCATCAGAGTGATACTCGTTAGTGATTGTGTATGCGAGTTTCATTTTTATGTCTCTGGGGTTTTCTGTTTTGAGTTTTTCTTCAATTACTTTTAATTCTTCATCAGATATATCTGTAAGAAGAGAATAATATCTCATAATAAGAGTATCAGGAATTGACATGAGTTTTCCGTACATATCCTTTGCAGAATCCGTTAATGAAATGCAGTGTTCAGGATATGTTTTTGACATTTTAACAAGACCGTCAGTACCTTCAAGCAGCGGCAGCAGCATAACCATCTGAGGATTTGGCTTTCCGTAAGCGGATTGAATTTCTCTGCCTAAAAGCACATTAAATCTCTGGTCGGTACCGCCTATTTCAATATCTGCATCGATTGCAACAGAGTCATATGCCTGCATAAGCGGGTAGAAAAACTCATGAATTGCTATCGGTTTACCTTCGGCATAACGTTTTGCAAAGTCATCTCTTGTCATTATTTGCGCTACCGTTACATTTGATGCCAGTTTAAGAAGGTCCGTAAGTTTCATTTGATGCAGCCAGTCTGCATTGTTTACTACTTCTGCTTTCGATGTATCAAGAACTTTGGACATTTGTTCAAAGTATGTTTTGGCATTTTCTTCAACTTGTTCTTTAGTCAGTGCAGGACGTGTTTCCGATTTGCCGGAAGGGTCGCCTACCATAGCCGTAGCACCGCCTACCAGCAGAACTATTTTGTGACCAAGTTCCTGAAATTTTTTGAGTTTTCTCATTACGACAGTGTGACCAAGGTGAAGATCCGGACGAGTGGGATCCATACCGAGTTTTACCCTGATAGGTTTGCCTGATTCCGCAGATTTTTGCATTTTTATGGCGAGTTCTTTAATGCCGCCGGGCAGCAATTCTGCGCCTCTGGACACTGATTCTGCCTGCTTTATGAATTCTTCTTTTAAAACAAATCTTTCTTCCATCTGTCTAATATCCTCAATATGTGTTGCATACAGATTATTGTAGCAAAAAAAAATAAAACAGCGGTTAGATTTCGGAATTCAATTCATCAAGTTTCTTTTTGACGTTTTCTAAATCTTTTTTCATTAGCCATCTCGGGCTGCCTTGTTCAAGAGAGTGGTTTCTCAAAAGATATGACGGGTGAAATATTGCCATAACTTCAATATTTTCAAAGATATTAAGCCATTTTCCTCTGATTTGTGATATTTTAAAATCTTCATTTATAAATGAATTTGCTGCTGTTGAACCGCAAAGAAGAATTATTTTGGGTGCAACAGTTGAAATCTGCGCCGTCAGATAAGTCTGGCAGGCAGCTTTTTCTTCATTTGTGGGAACTCTGTTTTGCGGCGGACGGCATTTTATCGTATTACAGATATAAAGGTCTTTTTTTCTGTCAAAGCCTGCTTCCTCAAGAAATGTATTTAACAGCTGTCCTGCCCTGCCTACAAAAGGTGTACCTGTGGCATCTTCGTCTGCTCCGGGAGCTTCACCGATAAGCATAATCTTTGCATCTGCGCTGCCGTCTGAAAAAACCGTGCAGGTTCTGGTTTTACACAATTCACAGGCTTTGCATTGCGAGCAGACATTTTTTAGTTCTTTCAAGACTGCCTCTTTTTGTTCGGCTGTTTTGCATTTTACATTTGTTAAAAGATGTTCCATTGCTTCCCCTTTTTGTTCTATTGATTATACCACAGCGCCGCAGCATTTTTTATATTTCTTTCCGCTTCCGCAAGGGCACGGGTCATTTCTGCCGACGGTTGCCCCTTGAGTTTTTTGGATTTCTTTGGCTTTGGTTTCTTCTTCTGTGGGAATAAATCCCATCAAATCACCGAATGCTTTTGATGAATACAGGACACTTGTCGGGGAATATATTTTGTTTTTCAGGTAGTCAATTTTATATTTTTCCAGATACTCATCAATTGTCATATTCGTTTCATAAAGGTCATTTAGGATATTTACAAAAGACGGATATTTGTCGGAAATTCTTTTGATTAGTACGGCAGGAATTTTGTCGTTTTCCATAATGGATTTTATACATTGATCCCAGCCTTCAACTTCTTTGTAGTTTTCATTTTCACAGATATGGCAGAGTGTTCCGTAAAAAGGTACAATAAACATGCCTGTGTCTTTGTCAAAAATTACGCCGACATCGTATTTGTGGCTGTGGCTGCTGAATCCTGCCATTGATGATTCAATATAGTTGTCGTATGTGCTGTTGAATTCCGGAACTTTGAAATAGGCATATTTTTCTACAGGCTGTATAAGTTCTTTGATTTGTTCAGGTGTTTTGGCTTCTTCTGTACCGAAATAGTAGTCGTTAAAATCACTTATAAGCTCATCCACGCATATATTTGTTGTGATTATTTCATCAGTGCCTAAGCATTCAACAAATTTTTGTGTAAATTTTGAAATTTCATCTTCAATTTCATCAATTTTGTCAGGGTTGTCTTTATACAGGTTTTCAGGCTGTTCAATAATCTTTGCAACGGCATATTTGAGCACTCTGTTTTTGTCCAATGATGAAAAAGTTTCTCTGATTTCTACAATATAGTATTCATTTTCAAACGGAAAAATTCTGGCAAGCATATATGAACCTTTGTATATTCCTCTTAAGTGGCTCATTTTGACTAACGGCATTGCAAAATACTTTTTCTCGTTAACAAGGTTGTTCAAATCAAATCCGTTTTTGTGGACATTTTTTACTTCAAATAACGCATCGATTGAGTTTTGGAGAGATTGTACAATTTTCTTTGTTTGAAAGTCGATATCTTTTTTTTCTTTTAAGAACATAGAAAATACTGTATCTGCGCCTTTGTGGAATACACGCTCGAATACATACGACACAATGACAGAGTTGATTTGAGAAGCGGGAGCATTGTACATACCTATTGTTTTCAGGTACTCTTCAAAATCTTCTTTTATTTCTGTATTTTCGTTGGCAAACTTGAATATTTCGCTCAGTGTATCGCTTATTGATGACAATTTGTCTATAACTGACATTTGTTTTGCTCCCCTCTTGTTAGTTTTAATACTTATTGGTTAATTAATTTAAACACAGCGCTGTGTCTGGCTGTTTTTCCGTTTTCTTTCCTATAAGAAAAGAATATATCAACGGAATCATAAGTACAATACCCGCATTTGTCAATTCTCTTTACGCCTAATTCTTCGAGCTGATGTTGATTTATTGTTTTTAAATCCACATTGTACTTTTGGCTGTCATTATCACAGAAAAAATAGTCGTTATACTCATTTTTTAGTGTATTTTTTAATTTTTCAAAAACATCGTATCCGACTCCGTAATTTTTCATAGAAATAGCCGGTCCTATTATTGCGGTAATATCGGAAGGATTTGTTCCGTATTCCTTTTGCATACGCAGAATAACTTTTTGCGAGATTGATGCTGCAGTGCCCCTCCAGCCTGCATGTGCTATAGCACCGATATTGTTTATTTCGTCATATAGTATAACAGGAGTGCAATCCGCAAAATTCAAAAGTATCGCTATATTCGAGTTATCTACAATAAGCGCATCTGTTTCGGGAAATATTGTATTTTTCTTCGCAATTGCTATGTTGTCAGAATGTGTCTGAGTCGGGATTATTATATCTTCCGGTTTAATTGAAAGATATTTTGACAGTTTTGTTATGTTGCCGGTACACAATTCTTTGAGCTCAGGCAAATCCTTTGATGTTACTACGCTCTGTCTTGTTGTGAAAAGATGGATAGCTTTTGATTTTGGCAATAAATCCGAGTACAGTATTTTTTTGTCGTTAATGAGTTCAAACTTAAACATACTATTTCTCAAATGTGTTGAATAGCCTGTCTCCAGCATCTCCAAGCCCGGGAACTATATAACCTCTTTCATTCAGGCATTCATCAATCTTTGCGGTTATAATTTTCAGGTTCGGAAAGTCTTTTGTTAAAAGATTTATTCCGTTAGGAGCACTCAGAATTGATACAAAGACAAGGTTTTCAACGGGAATTCCTTTTTTTAAAAACAACGAAATTGCCGCATGAGCAGAGTTTCCGGTTGCAAGCATCGGATCAAGGATAAAGACTTTTATGTGCTGAGGATCAGAATATTTGACAGGTGTTTTATCATAATACCAGACAGGTTCGAGCGTTGTTTCGTCTCTGTACATACCTACGTGCTGAATACTGGCATCGGGGACAATTTCTGCAGCTACATCAGAGATAGCCAGACCCGCACGCAAAATAGGTGCAAAGATAATTTTGTATTCGTCGCTGATTTTGTTTACTTTGCATTCTTTGATTGGTGTTGTAACCGTGTACTCTTTTAGCGGCAGATTTTTTGTTGCCTCCAAAATAAGAATAGTGGCAAGTCTTTTCATTGAGTTTTTAAACCCGTCAGAGTTTATATCTTTGTCTCTAATCACACTCAGGTTGTGTTCGCACAACGGGTGGTTCACTATTGTCACGTTGTTTGTCATTTTCTTTCCTTTTTTTCAGTTTTTTCAAAAGTTTCAATTCTTGTTCCGTTATATTATCCAGTGCACTGTCTGTTTCTTTTATCAAAGTAGGATTTGATATAAAATCCTTGACCAGTCCGCTGTTTCTGTCGTTGAACATTTTCATAAATTCTGATGTCATTGTAACTATATTCTGTGCAATTTGGTTTTGATATATATAAAAGTCATTTATTCTTCTCGGCTCAATGGTTGTAATTAGATTTTGATTTTTTGAGTTTTTTTCGGGTACAAAAAGTTCAAGCGATTTTGAGCCGCCCATGCCTGTAAATTCTACACTTGCTGCAAGTTGTTTGGGCATTTGAATTTTGTGGTCGGTAATTATGAATGTAACAAATACATCTTCGTTTACTATTGATATATTTGAAACATATCCGACCTGGTATCCCTGAATTTTAACAGGAGAACCTTTAATTAAACCGTCAATATCTTTAAAGAATACGTAATATGTGTATTTTTCACTAACTTTTTTGTTGTACACAAAAAATGATACAAAAAGTACGGAGAATATAATAAATCCCCATAACAAAAGTTCTGCAAGCCATATCATATGCTTTTTCATACTGTTAATTATACATTACAACTTTGAGAAATAAAATTTCTTAAAAAAAGTTATTTATTAAATCTGCAAGATGAAGATATCTGTTTTTGGAAAGCTCTGAGCAAAATACAAGATATGCATGAGGAGCGAGTTCAGAAACTTTGGCGGTATCAACAAATAAAGCCTCCACAAACCTTGCAAAAAGCTCTGTCGGTCTTTTGTAATATGAGCTTAAGCGGTTTATTCTTCCGCTGATTCTCTTTAATAGCCGTTGTTTTGATTTTAAAACGATATAGGTCTTTGTGCAGTAATCAAATTTAGGAAAGTCTGTATCAATAGTTTGAACAGAATAGTCTTTTGTTGCTCCCAGAAACATAGTTTTTACTTTTACTCTGTCATATTTGAGCAGGTATTTTGCATCAGTTTTTTTAATTTCTTTTTCTATGGGTTTGTACGGTGAAGAACGTTTGAAGTCAGGATATTCCATTTTTATTTCGCTGCTGAGTTTTTTTATTTCATCCAGTGTGTTTTCTCTCTGAACATACAGAGTATGCAAAGCTCTGTTCCTGTCAACAAATTTAGTGACTCTCATGAGTTCAGCCTCAACTCTGTCTATATCTGAGTCAGGAAACAGAATAGCAAGTGAACCGTGTGATTTTACAACGGAAGGGTCTATTTTATAGTGTACGTAGTGGGTAAATTCATGAATTAATACTTCGATTTTTCTTTTGTAATCAATATTTGATGAAATATCAATTCTGTTTTTTAAGAAAAAACCCTGATGTCCTCTTGCTTTTGTATTTGTATTTACTTCAAGACCGATAGAACGTACAAAATTGACCATTTTTTCAAAGGTCAGTTTATATTTTTTGTCTTCTTCACCCAACTGTTTCATTATTTTGTTTCGTTTACAATCCAGTTTTGATATTCTTCACTGCCTTGAATAATCGGTACTGCAATAATTTCCGGCACTGTATATTCATGGAGTTCTTTAATCTTTTTTTCAACGTCAGTAAATCTTTCTTCTCTTGTCTTTATCATCAGCAGCAGTTCTTTGTCTTCCTGCGCTTTGTCATTCCATCTGTACACAGAAGTAACCGCAGGCAGTATATTTACACAGGCGGCGAGGTTTTCTTCAACAAGCGTTGTCGCAATCAGGTTTGCATTGAATTCGTTAGGTACAGTACAGTATATAATGCAGTTTTTCATAAACACCCCTATATCATTTTGTCAGGATTAAGAATATAATTCGGATCGAATAATTTCTTTATATCTTTCATTATTTTTAGTGTAACCTTATCTACCGCTAAAGGCAAATATTTTGCTTTCTGGCAGCCTATACCGTGTTCGCCTGAAAGTGTTCCGCCAAGAGATACAGCCAGTTCGAACAGTTCTGATTTTGCTTTTTGAAAGTTTTCACTTTGTTGTTTATCTCTCAAATCCAGTGCGAAATTCGGATGAATATTTCCATCTCCTATATGCCCCATAACCATTGTTATTATATTGTATTTTTCACTAATTTTGATTATTCCTCTTGCCAGTTCGGCAATTTTTGAACGGGGAACAACAACATCTTCCGTAACTACGTTTGGAGCGAGCTTTGCACATGCACCAAAAGCCGCGCGTCTTGATGCCCAGATTTTTTCTCTTTGAATTTCGTCTTTGGCGCATTCGACAAAACTCGAGCCGTACTTTTGGCATATAGCTTCAATTTTTTCCATTTGATTTTTGACAGAAGAGCTGTCACCGTCTGTTTCTATAAGCAAAACGGCTTCTTTATCGGTATGTAATCCGGTCGGATAAAAATCTTCTATTGTCTGCAATGTTTTTTTATCCAACAAATCAACCACTGACGGTACAAGATGATTGTTTATAATTCCGCTGACTGCATCTACAGCTGATTCTACAGTTTCAAAATATGCCAGCATTACATTTGTATCTTCCGGAGCAGGTATGAGTTTTAAAGTAGCCTGTGTGACAATTGCAAGAGTACCCTCTGAGCCGACCAGAAGTTGTGTGAGGTTGTATCCTGTTACATTTTTTGGCGTTTGTGCTCCGGTTTTTATAATTGTACCGTCAGCGAGGACCGCTTCCAGTTCCAGTACATAGTCTTTAAATGTTCCGTATTTAAAAGCTCTCGGACCTCCCGAGCTAAGAGCAATCCCTCCGCCTACTGTAGATACTGCCAGATTTGACGGATCAGGAGGAAAGAACAATCCCTGCTTTTTTACTTCCTTTTGCAGTTCAGCAACAACAACACCCGGTTGTACTTTGCAGGTAAGGTCTTCGCTGCTGATTTCAAGTATTTTATTCATTCTGGAAAAATGCAGTATTATTCCGCCGTCTACTGGTGTGCAGCCTCCAGCATGATTTGTTCCTGCACCTCTTGCAATAACGGGAATTTTGTTCTTGTTTGCTATTTTTAGTATTTCGCTGACCTGTTTTGTGTTTTGAGGAAAGACAACAACGGTTTTGTTACCTTTGTTGAAAGGTACATGTGCACAGTCAAAAGAATAAGCGTATACACCTTCTGTGTCGCTTATGACATTGTCTTTGCCGGCAATTTTTTCTATGTCGGAAATAATCCTGTTTTTGTATGTTTGTTCTCTTATTAGCGTTATCATACTGCCCTTCCAATATGAATTATAAATCATAAATTTTAATTTGCTTTTAAATACTGCTCTTTGTAAAAAGAATATTTACAGTTTTTTTGATGATTTTAATAAAAAATTTAATTAACTTATATTTTTGCTGTCTTAATATTATTTTTTTTTAAATCTTTATTCATAATGCCCGTGGAAAGAGAAAAATAGACGAGGAGACTTTATGCACAAATACACGGTTAGATTTTTGTTATTTATTTTACTGCTTTCTTCGGGCATTCAAACAGGTTATGCAGGAATTATAAATAATACATCTGATGACGAAGATGCAGTAATAAGCAGAATATATGAGAAGATGACACCGTCAATTGTATTGATTGAAGCTGATTTAAAAGAAGGTCATTCTAGCGGTACGGGATGTATAATTGACTCTACGGGGATTATATTAACAAGTTCTCACGTTGTTGAGGATTCTCCGTCAGTTCAGGTCACTATTTCAACAGGTGAAGTATTTAGAGGCAAAACTGTTTCCGTAATGGGAAAAGACAATGATTTAGCGCTGATAAAAATCAATGCAAAGAAGGTTCTTCCCGTAATCCAGCTCGGTGATTCAGAAAAAGTTAAAGTTGGACAAAGAGTACTGGCTATTGGTAATCCATTCGGTTTTAGCGGAACATTAACGACAGGAATTGTCTCAAGAATTGATTACAAAAGAAATAAAATCCAAACTGATGCAGCGATAAATCCCGGTAACTCGGGCGGACCGATAATAAATATCCATGGCGAAGTAATCGGTATCAGCCAATCAATATACAATCCCGATAACAATATATCAAATATCGGTATCGGCTTTGCTGTACCAATTAACGAAGCCAAAAACTTTATAAAACTCTCAGTGTCGGGAAATAAGCTTTCTAAGTTAAATACGGATTAGGCCGCATATTGGAATGAGCGTTTGATGTTTTCACTGAGCATTTTTTCGCATGAGTCATATTCTGTATTAATCATCTCGAGTTTATGCTTGTAATGCTCCATCTGCATATCAAGCTTTTTCTCCATAATATTCAAGCGCTCTTTGCGGGCTTCGAGCATTTTTACCATAGGGTCATCAGCATCAAGATCTGTACCGACATTCAACAAATCTGTACATGTCTTTGACAGATTCATTTTTGCTTCGGTAACAAGCTGAATTTTATATTCCAAATCGAGCCTGTATGCATGCAGATACATTAACCTTAGTTGTGATGTTGCCATTCCCATAGCGCTTCCACCCTTGTCTAGTTGTTATAGTATTAACGTTGAAGGTTGATTTTATTTCCTCTGAGGAATACATGTTCATTGTTTTCGGCAATCAGCTGTTCCATTTGATTCAATCTGTACAACTGGTAGTTTACTCTGTATTTAGCCATTTTGAGTTTTCTATTCATGGTTAAATAGTCTTTTACCATTGTCACAATTTGATTTACAAACATTTGCAGCACATTGTGCCTTCTGAAGTATGCCATCAGATACCCGAAGAAGTTCACTATTTTTTGTAGGTTGGTTTGTAATACATCTAAAAACAATGTTTACTCCTTGGCCACTTCGACCTTCACATAACTATAAAAACAAAACACTGTAGTTTATTGCTCAGATATGACTCAATATTAATAATTCTTAATATATTAAATTAATATTTGAGCTCCCTGCTGCTTTTAAAAAAGCTAAACTCTTTTTGTGTTCTGTATTGTTTATCGACATATTAGAAAAATTCTTGAATATATTCGGGTGATAAAAATACATATTGTAATAAAAATTTACAACACGTTTAAGCAACGAAATGAGCACAAATCTATTTGAAATTGCTTCATTTAATGTTCTAAAGTATGTTATATTTTTCATCTTGCTCCAAAATAACAGACTACATATTTTGAACTTGTTTGCTGTCGCTTTCGATATCATCTTTAAGCATTTTTTTGACGATATCACCCTGTGTATCAAGCATTTTTACTACAGTTTCTATATTTCTTACTTTGTTTGAAAGAATAGTGTCTGCATTTGATAAAATACTGCCTGAAATATTTTGATATGCTGCCAAACCTGCTGAAGATGTACCTTGTAATAAGTTACCCAGAACAGTAGCACCAAGCCCAAAACTGCCCATATAAGGCGCCATTGCCTGAACAACACCGGCAAAACCGGAAACTACACCGGCAGCAGGCAATACCCAGCTTGTACCGGGAACACCAAAACCTGTAGCTACACCGGCACCGTATGCTGCTGCATTAAGTCCGACTGACCCGCCTATATTTGCTGCGCTGTACATATTTGATGCACCGCCAGTAATTGTACCGTCAGTATAGCTTGTATCCATACCAAAGCCCCATGCTATAGGTGCAGCACCGCTCGGAAATCCCGGATAGTTACCTAAGTCAGTTACACCGAACGCTGCAGAGCCGCTGTCTAAAATTGAGTTACCACCGCTGATTGGAGACCAGTATGATGTACCGGGAATGTTCATTGATGTATTACCTCCAAGTGCCGGCATAAATGCACTAGGAGAAATAAGTCTTGCTATCTGCCATAAGAAGCTACCTGCAGTACCGAAACCGGCACCGTCAAGTGATGAACCGCTGACAGTAATATCTCTGAGTCTGTCATATGTTTCAAACAACTGTGCTTTTGCATCTGAGCTAGCTTTGCTGAATTTATTTGCTATTACAAGGTATCCGTCGTTTTTATAAGACATAATGTCCTCACATATCTTCTAATCTAACTATTGAAATGTTTTAAATACGTTATCAACGTTTGTATCAATAACTTTCTTAACAGAATCCAGCTCTGTTTGCAGCGCTTCTTGCTCTGTATCCAGCTGTTTCAGTCTCAATTCAAGAGTTCTGTCTGTTTGTTGTAATTCTTCAGTTTTAGCATTAATATCTGCTATTTCTTTGTCGTAAACCGATTTGTCATAATTGTACTGAGCCATTGCATCATTATATGCAACTTCATCATAGCTCTGTCCTTGAGTGAGTGAGTATGAGTGTGTACCATCTTCGTCTGTCCAGTATATAGAGTTGTACAAACCTGATGATGTTGTGCCTAAAGTTGCATTATCAATTGTTTTGGTTACTTCCTGATCAACAGGCATTTTTGTCAAAAAGTCTACAACCTGAGTACTTTGCTGGTTGTCTGAGGGGTCAAACATTGTTGTTGATGCGTTGATATAATAAGTCGTGTTATTTGCAGTATTTGTGAATCTGTAATAAGTATCATCAGCAGAATTGTATTTCGGGTCATTGGGGTCGGTTATGCCCATAGCTTTGTTGAATTCGTCTACATCAGCCTGTCCCAAACCGCTAATCGGACCTTCAAGGTCAAATTGGTTTCCGTTGCTCAGTTGAATTTTACCAGTATCACCAACTACAGAAACCTGCTGATCCTTAATTGAGTTATACTGCGGTACGGTTTCTTTATATGATGTAACGACAGTATATGTAGTAGGCTGCGAATCGGGATTTTCCGTTATAGATTTTATTGTTACCTTGCCGTCAGCGCTGGAAGGATCATTGTATGTATATTCTTCTGTATAATAATCTGCTTGAGAGGGGGCTGTCGGTACTTCAAGTGTTAACAATCTTCTAAAAAGACCGGCGCTTTCATTTGCGAGAGCCGTTCTTTGCTGGTTAACCTGTTGCCCTTCGTACTCAACATTTATTTTTCTTGCTGTCAGACCAAGATATCTGGCCTGTGATGCTGCCATACCCATATATTTGTCTCCGTTCTTAACTTGCTAACTAACCATTAAAATTTAATTATTAATATCCTATTGTCATACTTTTTCTAACTTATATTAAGATTTATTACTTTTATTATAAAGGCTGTGTGTGCTTGTTTTAAAGTGCTATTTGTGAAAAATCATACATTTGATGTACTCTGGTTTTTGAATAAAAAACCGGCTTTTTGCAAAATCTGACTTACTTACTATGCTTTGTGATTTATTCAGAAATCTCAAAAGCCGGCAGAAAATCGGAGTATTATGCAAATGTCTTGAATGTTTCTTCTATGTTCTTGTCTATTACCTTCTTAACTGCATCCATTTCTGTTTGAATTGCCTGCTGTTCAGTATCAAGCTGGTCAAGGTGCAATTCAAGAGTTTTATCCTGCTGCTGGATGACTGTTGTTCTTGCATCAATATCGGCAATTGTTTTGTCATAAATTGCTTTTTTGGCAGTATATGTTTCCATTGCTGCATCGAATGCTTCATCGTCCTGCAAAGTTTGCTGTGTCAATTTGCAGGTAATTCTTTGTGCATTATCAATTAGTTGACCGGAGCTGCGGTCGCCGCCGACATACTGATCGTCGGGGTAGAATGAAATATAGTCATATCTGCCTGTTCCGTCAGATGCTGTTGTCAAAATTGCATCATCAATATGAAAATATTCATCTTTTGTATAGCTTTCAGCGGAATATGCTCTCAGGTTGGCTCCGCTGTTACCTTCTAAGTACAATTGTAATTCCTGAAGGTTTTCAGCACCCGGAAAAGTCGGGATGTAGTACTCTATACCTGTACTTGCATTTGTAAACTTAAAATATTTCTGGTCAAGCGCCGGAGTATCTCCTGTATTACCTGCAGCTTTTTCTGCATCTTGAAAATACTTTGTAAGTCCGTTATATGTATTTGCTTCCTGAATTGTCATAGCAGTCGAACCATTAACGCTTATAGTGTATTTTTCATTGCTGTAATCCAGTGTAAATCCGTTAGAACCTGTGCCACCGTAAACAAAATTTGTAACATTTGAGAGCACTGAAGCTTCTTTAGTTGATCCTGAAATTGTATATGTCGGCTGTTCTCCTTCAATCGTTGGATTTTTGTAAATACTGTCAAGTGAAATATTCTCAGATGTTGATGTATCAACAAATGTGTAAACTGTTTTTGTGTAATCAGTTGCCATAGGAGGGGTCGGTACTTCCAATGCCAGCATCTGATTAAACAAGCCTGCACTCTGATTAGCCAGAGCAGTTCTCTGCTGGTTAACCTGCTGACCTTCATACTCTGTGTTGGTCTTTCTTGCTGTCAGTGATAAATATCTGGCCTGTGATGCTGCCATTCCCATTGCTAATACTCCTTATGTTATTCAACAATTTGCATATCTGTTTTGTATATCGGCAATGTTATTTCATTACTTTAGGAATTACACTTCAAATGTTACAAAAAATTTACAATATTCTAACTGCCTGCAGTAAATACATAATGATTTTATTTAATAAATCAACAAAAAAGGACTGCCCGTCAGCAGTCCTTTTTTTAAATCCGACAATATTGTTAATTTTTATCTCTGTTAATAATTTTATCGTTGTCTTTCCAAGCGAATCTTGAACGAAGTTCCTTACCGACAACTTCGATTTCATGTTCTTCGCCTTTTTTTGCAAGTTCTTTGAATTTGTTCATTCCTGATGCGCATTCAGCCATCCATTCATCAGCAAACTTGCCGCTTTGGATTTCCGACAGAACTTTTTTCATTTCTTCTTTGACGGCAGGTGTAATGATTCTGGGTCCAATTGTCATATCACCCCATTGTGCTGTATTTGAAATAGAGTATCTCATATCAGAAATACCTCCTTGATTAATTAAATCAACAATAAGTTTCATTTCATGGAGGCATTCAAAATATGCCATATAGGGAGAATATCCTGCTTCTACGAGTACTTCAAAACCTGCAGTGATTAATGCGGAAAGACCGCCGCAAAGTACAGCCTGCTCTCCGAACAAGTCTGTTTCTGTTTCTTCTTTGAAAGTTGTTTCATATATACCGGCTCTGCCTGCTCCGATAGCTGAAGCGTAAGCAAGCGCCACTTCTTTTGAATCACCGGAAGGGTCTTGATATACAGCAATCAAAGAGGGAACACCTTTGCCGAGCAAATATTCACTTCTGACAGTGTGTCCCGGACCTTTTGGTGCAACCATCAAAACATTTACATCTGCAGGAGGAACAATTTTTTTGAAATGAATGTTAAAACCGTGTGCAAACATCAAATATTGACCCGGTCTGAGGTTCGGTTTGATTTTTTCTTCATAAACTTTTGCCTGAACTTCATCCGGTATAAGTATTTGTATCAAATCCGCCCATTTTACCGCATCTTCAATGCTCATGACTTTTAGCCCCTCGGCTTTTGCTTTTTTAGCGGATGGTCCGTCAGGTCTGACACCGATAACCACATCTACTCCGCTGTCTTTGAGGTTTGTTGATTGACCGTAGCCCTGTGAGCCGTATCCGATAACAGCAACTTTTTTGTCAAGGATTTTGCTCTTATCAATTTCGCTATCTGTAATAACCTTTAATTCGTGAGCCATTATTCTCTCCTTTTCCGTAATACAACTCAAGTATTCTATCATATATTTATACCAAATAAAATAAATTCTCCTACTTTTGTAATAAAACACTGGACAAAGTTTTTTGTTTGTGCAAAGATAAAGGTGTTGAAGAATAAGTTTTGATTTTTAGGATTAAAAATGAGAATCAGAAAATATCAAAAACGACAATTTTATACTAACTAGAAGTCTTCGCAATATTTTTGAAAAGATTGCAGTTGTTCTGCATGAGCATAGAGTAAGAATTTGTGAAGTCTTCTGATAAATTCGGAAGGCTTTTTTGTCTTTAAAAATTCGAAAATATTGTTACAAATTATAAAAATAAGACTTATATTTGGCACAAATAGTTCTTCACGTTCATTAAAAACAAATATATCAACTAAGGAGAAATCAAATGTTTAATATTCGACGAAATACACAATCAAGGAAAAACGGAAAAATTGTATTGGTTATGAACTTGGTATGGGGTCTATAATATACCCCTGTGTATAAAGGATTTTTTAGATGTTAATTAACAAACTCACTACAGCATTTGGCGATCACTCTTCATTATTGCCGTTATTTACAAAAGATATAGTCAACAGCTCCGGTATGACAGCTTTTTCTTACAACGCCGGAGGAAAAATAGAAGCAAAAGACAGATTTATCGACGAATTCGGTACTCAGGCTATCTGGATGGGAGGTTTACCGTTTTTTAAATGGGCTATTGATAATTCTGTTTACAAATTAGCAAAAATCAATCCTGACATTGATGTCAGACTTCTAAACGATGCTCAGCAGCTGGAAGTAGCAAAAAAATATGCCGCATCTTTGAAAAACAAATCTATTGCTGAGTCACTGGAAAAAGCTGCAAAATATTCCGCCAAGACTAAAGGTCTTTTTATCGGGAAATTTGCTGCTGCCACTGCTTTAACACTTGCATCATTCTTTACATTAGTCAAAGTTAAACAACACTATACAAAAAAAGAAATAGAAAAGCAGTTCTGGGCTAAAAAGTCACAGCAGCAAATGTATGACTTAAATCTTGCAAAAAGCCCTGCATTCAAAGCTTTTATGTCAAGTGATTCAAAAAATGTAAATCAAGGTTCTAAAACACCGTCATTTAAAGGTATAGGCTCTGTGCTGCAAGGTGTTATGTTTGATCCTGTAAAAAACCTGTTTATTGTTGATGCAGGTATTACAGGTGAAAGACTTGTAAACTCCAGAACAAAAACGGAGTTTGCGGAAACAGCTATTAAAGAAGGCAGCTTGTTGTTCTTCTTGTATGTTGCAGGCAGATACATACAAGAAGGCATTGAAAAAGCCAGCGAAAAATTCTTTAAAAAACCTATAGATCTGCATGCAGAAGTTCTTTCTTCTGATTATATGAAAGATGCTATCAAAACTGGCAAAGTCTATGATGATGTCAAAGCTGTTACCGACCTTGCTTCTGACAAGAAGAAACTTTTTGAATTAATTTATGGTTCAGAAAAAACTTCTGCAGAAAATATTGTTATGAAAGCTGCTAAAAAATCAGGTTTGATAAAAACAATCAAAGAAGGCAGCCGGATTGATAAACTATTGGGCAAAGCTAAAGATACCGGCATAATCGACCCGCATCAATATATCAATCCAGATGATATGCAATCATTTGCCAAGAATATCAAAAAACTGGCTGACAGTGCGCCAAAAGGTGAAAAGGCTATTGAAGAATTCCTGAAAAAATGCAGAAATATGAAAATAGGCTCTGTTGCGGCAAATATGGGTATTACATGCCTGTTCCTCGGTTTGATTGTTCCTTATTCAATGATGAAATACAGAGCAAAACAACAAAACGGCAACAAAGATTTTCATGTTCAGGCTGAAATTGAAAGACAGCTTGAAAAAAGCTTTAAAGGAAGAATTTCATAAATTTAAATAAACGTATCTAATTTGAGATAGATTCATAAAGATTTTTTTCTGCTTTGAATAAAACAAGCTCAGATTTGATGCGTTTTTTTTCTTCATCTGTTAAATTATCTTGTTTGAGTTTTTCTTCGCACGTTTTTATATTAATTTCGGCTTTTTGTGCTTTCTCTTTAAATTTATTAGTCATATTGCCGCCAAATAAATTATTTTTATTCTTTTCTAAAGTCTCATTGATATCAGATTTGTTTTTTGCTTCTGAAAAATCAGAGGGCTTTGTATTCATACAAGACAGCATTTGTTTTAATGTTGAGGCAAAGTCATTAAACTCTTCAGAACCTGAACCTTTTAGAGCGGCAAATGTAGATGAGAGACTTACTATAGTCTCTGATATCAAGAAAAGCTGGCTGATTTTTGTTGTTGCTTCATCTGCGGAAGCTTTTATTTTATCGCTAATCAATTTTATTTTTGATTGTATCTCTGAATCACTTAAATACGGATTATTCATTATATTTACAATTTCAGAAATATAGCCATAAATAGATGTTTTTAAAGCACCAATTATTGACATAGCTTTTGATGAGGCGCTTAAAGCGACCGATGTTAACTCGTTTGCATTCAGCTTACTCAAAATGTCAACATTTTCAATTATTTCCTCAGACAACTCCATTGCAGGAGTCATTTCGAGGGTATATTGTGCTTTTAACTGGTTTGTGGCGTTTTCTGCAGTATTTACATCAATTTTGGAGTTTTGATAATGTTCGTTTGTATTTTCAAGCTTATCATTGTCAACTGTTTTGTTTTCATCTTTAGATTTTATTTTAATACCTGATTTTGATTGAAAATTGTTATCAATATACATAAAAGCTATCCCTGATAAATTACTGTTATCTTATTATCGGAATATTTTAAAAAAAACTTTAATATATATATTAATAATGAAACATTACTTAACCGGTTTGTATGCCTGTGTATAGTAATAATCTTCTTTAAATCCGAGTCGTCTGTACATTTTTAGTGCAGGATAATTATCGGTTTCCGTGCTTGCATTGACCTCTGAAAGAGTACTGCCATAGTATGAAAGCAGCTTTTTCATGCTGGAATGCAGCAAAGAAAGTCCGAGACCTTTTGAACAGTGTTCTTTCCCCATTCCGATTAAAGGTATGTTGGCTATTCTGCCTGCTGTAATGTTTGCAAAACAAATACCGACCGGTTTGTCGTTGTACAGCAGCACACTTGTGCAGTCCGGCAAGAATTTGCCGTATATATTGTTTGTAATTTTGTCTAAAATATCTTTGCTTCCTTCTTGTGTAAGAAATCTCGGGTCAAATAACGCATCTGATGTATTTGCAAATGCTGTGTTGATTACGTTTACAATATCATCAGTGTATTTTGATTCCCAGCTCATTATTTTGTATCCGTCAGGAAGCGGGAGCGGTTTGTAGTTTTTAAATATTTCTCTGGATGCGGAATTTTCAAAATAAAAACGAACAACTGATAAGCCGATAAGTTTAAACCCAAAATTTGTTATTTCAGGAGTAAATTCCTCTTGAGAACCAAGCATAGGGTATGTGACGACTTTTTCTTTCAAAATTGCTTCGTTTAGTTCAAGAAACTTTTCCATCAATATTTTTCTTTTTGCATTTTTGTTTTCTTCGCCAATACAGTGAATAATATTGAGCTCGAGGGCTTCGCTGATTTCTGTTGTATAAACCATAAAAGCAGTAGGAATAGAGTCTTCAAAAAGAATAAGACACTTTATCAAACCTTCATTTACACTTGCCGTAAAATCATCATATTCGAGCGGTTCCAGTTCAAACTTGTATTCGGAATAGGCTTTTGTTTTAAAGTCGTTGTACAAGCCTTTAAATATATTCTTTTGTTCTTCAGAATACTCCTGAACCTGATATTTCAAAGTTTGTGTCATTATTTTTGCTCCAGTTGTGTTTTATTTAAATCTATGTCCAGCATATGATGCATTTTGTTTGCTTTGGTACACAGATATTTGTAATTGTATTTTGTACATTCAGAGTCGACATGTACTCTTTCTTCTATTTCCAGTCCGTAGCCTTCAAGACCGACAATTTTTTGAGGATTGTTTGTGATAAGCTTGAATTTTTTAAATCCCAAATCAAGCAGTATTTGTGCTCCGTCACCGTAGTCTCTCAAATCAGAATTAAAACCAAGAGACAGATTTGCTTGTATTGTGTCTTCACCCTGATCCTGTAGGGCATATGCTTTGATTTTATTTACAATACCTATACCTCTGCCTTCGTGGTTCATGAGATATACAACAGCACCTTTACCGTATTCATTAATCATTTTCATTGAGTTTTGCAGCTGGCTGTTGCAGTCACATCTTAGGCTGTGGAATGTGTCACCGGTCAAGCATATACTGTGCATCCTGACAAGCGGAATTTTGTCGCTGCCGTCATCTTTTAGGAGTGCGACATGTTCTTGTCCCGTCAATTTGTGTCTGTATCCCAAAAGCCTGAAGTCGCCGAATGCCGTCGGCAGGTTAACTTCTGCTTCACGAATCATAAGTTTTTCATTTTTAAGTCTGTAAGAAATAAGCTGCGCAACGGTTACGAATTTTAAATTGTGTTTGTCGGCAAATTTACGTAAATCATCACGTCTTGCCATTGTTCCGTCATCATTGACTATTTCACAACAAACGCCTGCATCTTTGAGTCCTGCAAGTTTGCAAATGTCTACTGCAGCCTCGGTGTGCCCTACTCTTTCCAGAACACCGCCTGTTTTTGCAATCAAAGGGAAGATATGCCCCGGCTGCCTAAAATCAGAGGGCAGAGCTTTATCATCGGCAATCAATTTGAGTGTTACAGACCGGTCAATAGCCGATACACCTGTAGTTACACCGTATCTGGGGTCTGCATCAATGCTTTGTGTGAAAGCTGTACCTTTTATATCTGTATTGTTTTTGACCATATAATCAAGACCGAGCTTTTGAGCTCTTTGTGCACTGATTGGTGCACACAAAACCCCTTTTGCCTCTTTAATCATAAAATTGACATTATCAGGAGTTGCAAATTCTGCAGCGCATATCAAATCACCTTCGTTTTCTCTGGATTCGTCGTCAGCAATAATTATCATTCCGCCGTTTTTTATAACTTCTATTGCTTCTTCAATAGAATCAAAACAGTTTTTATCGTCTTTTTCACTAAAGACAGTATTTATATTTTGTTTGATGGTCTCAATTATTGACATTAAAGAAATCCGTTTCTTTCCAAAAGATTCATGTCTATACTGCTACTATTATGGTTCGATGATAAATATTTTTCAATATATTTTGCTATTATATCAGTCTCAAGATTCACCCTGTCGCCTGTTTTTAGTGTATGAAGGTTTGTGTTCTCAAATGTATGCGGAATAACCACAACTTTAAAGTTTGTATCTGTTACCTCTGCTACTGTCAGACTGATACCATCTATTGTGACTGAACCTTTTCTTACGATTTGATTTAAGAGTTTCTTCTCCGTGTTAAAGTATATTTCAACATTTTGAGAAAATTTGTCTATTTTTTCAATTGCAGCAATACCGTCAATATGCCCGCTTACAATATGACCGTCTATTCTGTCACAAAGCCTTAAAGCTCTTTCCAGATTGACGATTTTACCGTTAATAAACTCAGAAAATGTTGAGACGCTGAGAGTCTCTTTTGAAGCAAATACAGTAAATTCATTGGAGCTGAATGATATTACTGTCTGGCAAGCTCCGTTTATTGATATGCTGTCACCGATTTTAATACCGTCTAAAACTTTTTGCGCTTTAATCGTAATATAAGCTGAGTTTTGCTCATATTTGATATTTTTTATTTGTCCTGTTTCTTCAATTAGTCCTGTAAACATATATATAATTTAGCACAAAAAATATTTTCTGAAGTGATGTTTATGCTATCATTGGCTCAATACAGGGCATTTTGTATGTTAGAAGATATATTGAATTCAAAAAAATGTTTTAAACTGGTATGTGCTGCAGGCAATGAAGATGCAGAAGAAGTAGAAAGACTTGTTTATTTATATTCTATGGCAGGCGCTTCCTTTTTTGATGTTTGTGCAAAATCTGAGATAGTTGATGCGGCAAAATCAGGGATAATGAAGTCGTGCATTGAAAAAGACAGGTATATTTGCGTAAGCGTTGGTATAACAGGCGATCCTCATATTAGCAAAGCAAGAATATTGACTGAAATGTGTAAAAATTGTGCTGAATGCGCCAAAATATGCCCTCAAGAAGCAATTATATTTGAAAATAAAATATATAATGTAAAAGAAAAACGTTGTATCGGCTGCGGGAATTGCATAAAAACTTGTTCACATAATGCGATTGAACTGTACAACATTGAGCAGGATATAAGTACTATTCTTCCGCCTTTAATACAAAAAGGCATTGATTGTGTCGAACTTCATGCCTGCGGCTGTGATGATTTTGAGGTTTTTAGCAAATGGGAAGAAATCAACAAACGTTATAAAGGTATGCTAAGCATATGTATAGACCGTTCAAATCTCGGTAACAAAGCAATGGTAAATCGTCTAAAAAAACTTTTGATATCAAGAAAACCCTATTCAACAATCATACAGGCTGATGGCGCACCTATGAGCGGGTTTGATGACGGTTTTAAAACTACCTTGCAAGCAGTTGCAACTGCCGAAATAATCCAAAATGAAAATATGCCCGCATATATTATGCTTTCCGGCGGAACGAATTCAAAAACGGCTAAACTTGCTCAAATGTGCGGTGTTAATGCAAACGGTGTTGCAATAGGTTCATACGCCAGAAAGATTGTCAGAGACTATATTGTAAGAGATGATTTTTATACTGATACATATGTTTTGAATGATGCATTGCAGATAGCTAAAAAGCTTGTTGATGATACACTCTCATATATTGGAGAAAATAATGGTTAAGATTCTGGATTGCACTATTCGAGACGGCGGACACCTTAACAACTGGCACTTTTCTGACGAGGTTGTTTTTGCAACCTATAATGCTGCCCAAAAGTCCGGAATTGACTATTTTGAAATAGGATACAGAAACTTTTTTAGTAGTAAAGACAAAGGAAAATATTACAGGTGCACAGATGAAATACTTCATTTCATAAAATCAGATATAAGCTGTAAATTGTGTGTTATGGCAGACATTGGAAAAGCGAATATAGACAGCTTTTGTGTTTATGATTTAAACAATACTCCTGTTGATACCGTAAGAATAGCCGTTTACCCTGACAAATTGAACGAGGCTTTTGATTTTTGCTCAAAACTTTTTGACAAAGGTTATGATGTTTTCTTAAATTTGATGGCTATATCAAGATTTGAAGAAACTCATTATCAAATTTTAAATAACTGGAACAGAAAAAATATTCTTAAAGCTCTCTATTTTGCTGACAGCTTTGGTTCTTTATATCCTTCTGATATTCCTGTAATAGCCGATAAACTGCAGAATTTGGGTTATAAAAACCTGGGCTTTCATTCTCACAACAATCTGCAGCTTGCTTTTGCAAATACTATAAAAGCTATTGAATGCGGTGTTGATATTGTCGATGCAACGGTCTATGGAATGGGAAGAAGCGCCGGTAATCTTCCTATAGAACTTTTGACTGCCTATTTGAATAAAAACGGCATAAAAAAGTTTTCACAAGAAGCTTATTTAGCTTTAATTGAGAAATATTATGTTGACCTATTTAATGAATATCACTGGGGATACAATGTACCGTCTTTTGCTTCGGGATTATTTGATATACATCCAAATTATACAAAATCACTCGCTACTGAAGACTTTGAACAGCTTTTTGATTATGCACAAAAGGTTCACCAAAAATGCCCCGTACATTTTGACAAACAGTCATTAGAAAAAATTCTTAATTAGATTTTATTAATTTTGCGACATGCTTAGCAACGGCTTCACCCATAGAAAAACAGGAGGTTTGGACTCTGAGTGCAGCCTGTGCGCTAAAATCCGCCGAGACATTTCTTCCTGCAATAAACAGATTGTCAAAATCTGATGACATAAGGCATTCAATAGGAAGCTCATACTCTACAGACATTTTTTCAAGTGTTGAGTCATCTTTTTTGTATGAATGTATATCTATGGGATAATCTGAATGTAAAACAGGATTTTCATAAGTTTTACCGCTTAAAATATCATCCTTGGTGTATATTTTTTTGCCTTGAACCCTTCTCGATTCTCTTATCCCGGGCATGTCTGCAATATTTGATATATAGGAATTCTCAAATCCCGGAAAATACTTGTGCATAAAGGAATATAGCCTATATATTTGTTTTCTGCCATTTGCAAAAACTTTTGATGTTTGCAACGGGTCGAGTGGGTCAATAGCCTTGTCCAGTAAGAGTCTCGGGCAATTTAGCGATACTGTGCCGACCATTCCCGGTACGGTAAACAGTTGAAAATAGGAGGCATCTTCCTCTGTAATAACCCCGTCTTCAATGCCTTGCCTGAATATGGGTGTAAGTGCCCAGTCTCTGTCCTTATCCCAGGTACAGGCCGTAGAGAGATGAATATTACCGTCTATGATATAAGAAGTTGACACATTTCTGTCTTTATCAAATTCCATAAGCCAATCTGAGAATTTTTTTAAATCAATTCCTGAAACATGAAAACGCAATGTCATAGGCTGTCTTTGTGAATTATTTTCTAAAATTTTATTTTTTAAAATAACAGAAAAATTTCCGTCGCCGGTTGTGTCTATAAAATATAACGAGTCGATATATAATGATAATGTTTTTGAGGACACACATACAGTGTTTACATGATTTTTGTTTGAAATTGCATTAACTATTTCAGTATCAAACAATACATCGCATCCTGCTTTTTCCATTAAACTGTCGAGTGCAATTTTTGACAATTCCGGGTTAAACCAGCCTGAATTACCGTCACCGTATGTAATTTGACCGCCGATAGCTTTTAATTCACTAATAAAATCGTGCAGAAATTCACAGTTTATATCTTTTGTATTTGATTTCATAGCAGGCATAACCAGAGCGGATGTGATTGTTCCGCCAAGATGAATATTTTTTTCAATAATTAATGTTTTTAATCCGTTTTTTGCTGCAATATAACCGGCGGCAACTCCGGATGTTCCTCCTCCGCATACTACAAGATCATATTTTTTCATACTGTCGACACTCCCGCATGTTTTTATATCTTTTTATAAAATGACTCGATGACTCAAGGTTTAATTTTTGTTTGCGCTCCTTGTGTTCCTTCAATATATCTTCGCAAGATGAATTGAGGCTTTTATCAATATAATATACACCTGCACTTGTGTTCATCAAACCTGTATCGTATTCGTCAAGTTTGTTTTTTATAAATTCAGGATTTTTTGATGCACAAGTTCCGCAATGTCTGTTTTGTTTATCGAGCAATTTACCGACAAAGAATCCGGATTCTTTCATGGCATGGCGGACAGATGCTGAATTTGAGTATGTAAGTATCATACAATCCTTTTGGGTAATCCTGTATAACTCACTAAAAAAATCCAGAGTCCACAATAAAGGCTGTTTTGCCGGTGTAAATGCATCTAGAAAGACAATATCATATAGTTTGGATAGTGCTTTTATGCTTTGTCTTGCATCACCTATATAGGGCGTAATTTCAAAATCCTTGTATTTTAAGCATTTGTGTGCTATTTTCATGCTAGACGATATACAATGATAATATATATTATGTAAGAAGGCTTGTTTGCATCTCTCATGGTCATAAGTATACCTGTCAAATTTAAATCGTTTGATTAATCGTCTATAAAACGGCTCAAAAAATTTTTTGACCTTTTTGTTTTCTATAATGTCTGAGAGGGCAAAATCGACGGCTTTAATCTCATCAAACAAACTACGTAATATGATATAAGATATTTCCGGATTATTTTTAAAGAAACCGTCCTTTATAAAAGGAGAAAAAAATACAAGATTTTTGTCTGTTTCCAGTAAATCTATATTAACTTTTCCTTTGTAGTTTGTTTGCAGAATTTTTTCGATAAATGTTTTGGTGTTATATCCGATTCCATAGCAAATATCGAGAATATTCAGTTCATTTTTATAGAAAAAATTATTTTCAAAATTCAATGGTGTTACAAATTTATCTTTTGCTTCGCTTTTAGCGCCAAAGACCGAATGATATATATCGTCTACATCGTAATTGTATAGACCGACCGAACCGTCATTTGTAAACAGAAAATCAATATTGCTGTCATTATTTTGTATATTTTCTTGCATATATTAAATTATAAACTTAGTTCATGCATATGTGAAATAATTGTATTTATCTTAAGAAATATTATCACTATGTATCGCATAGATATACATTTTCTAAATCACATAATTATCGCTGTATAACGATACGATATATTGTGATAATATAAATGCAAAAACAAATATTGTTATCGTTATATATCGAATAGTAATAAATATAATGTGTCTTTTTAAAATAAAAAATTATAATTCTCAAAAAATTTTTTCGGTGATGTTTTGCGAATAATTTTTTTTTATATTTTAAGCAGAAAATATTTTGAGTGGAGCATGTTTTTATGAAATCTATAACGATTCTAGTGGTTGAAGACCAGAAACTTTTACGTGTCGGTTTGAGGTCATTGTTTAAAGATTCTGTTGACATAAAGCTTATAGGGGAAGCGGAGACAGGAAAAGAGTCCGTTGACAAGGCAAAAATCCTTAATCCCGATGTCATACTGATGGATATCGGATTGCCGGATATATCAGGTATAGAGGCAGCAAAGCGTATTTTAAGTGATAATCCCAATCAAAAGATTATGATGTTTACCTCTCATATCAATGAAAAAGAGGTAATGGACTCATTGAGTGCCGGTGCATACGCATATGTCCTAAAAGACGTAAATACAGAGCTTTTGAGCATGGTTATAAAATCAGTAAATGACGGCGCAATCTGGCTTGACCCGCAGATTGTACCTTTAATAAGAGACAAATCTTCTTGCTTTATACCTGCTAAACAAAATTCCAGAGCGGCTTTTCGGGCGCAGCATGCCAATCTTACCGAAAGAGAATATGAAGTATTAAAACTCGTTGTTGACGGACAATCTAACTCTGAAATTGCCAATACTCTTACAATCAGCGAACATACCGCAAAAGCGCATGTTTGTAATATTATCCAGAAACTCGTAGTTGATGACAGAACGCAGGCAGCCGTAAAAGCTATTAAAGAAGGGCTTGTTTAGAGCCGGAGTGTTCTATCATAGACTGAAGCACAGCAGCAGCATCGGATTCAATTGCAATATCTGATGCTGACATGATAGGAGCCTGTCTGTCAGTATTTACGGCAACAATTTTATCTGCGTTGGTAATTCCTGTCATATGCTGCATTGCTCCTGAAATACCGAGAGCAATATATAATTTCGGAGAGACAGAATTGCCTGTTTGTCCGACTTGTATTTCTGACGGAGCCCAGCCCAGTTCAACAGCAGCTCTTGATGCTGCGGGCTTTGCATTAATCAAACTGCATAATGTATAAATTTTTTCAAAATTTTCTTTTGTCTTTAAGCCGAGTCCGCCGGCTATTATTACGTCTGAGCATGTCCAATCTTCTTCTTGCTGTTTTGTTTCGCATTTTAGAACCTCCAAAAGAAGTTCATGTCCAGCTGTTTCCGGCTGTATGTAAACAAATTCGGGATTGTTAACAAGTGTATTTTCTATTTTAAAAGCACCGGGACGTATTGTTGCAAAATTCGGTCTGGTTTCGGATATAATAGTTGCCATCATTTTTCCGCCATATGTGGGTCTAGTTGCAAGCAGGTTGAATGACTCATCTACGCTAATATCCGTACAGTCTGCCGTTAAACCTATATTCAGTGCTGAAGCCGTTCTCGGTGCCAATTCACGACCGTTTTCTGTAGCACCCATCAAGAATATATCGGGTTTATTTTTATTTATAAATGCAGAAAGAACTGAAGAAAACAGGCAGCACTGATATGAATCAAAAATGTTGTCTTCAATTATAAAGAGCTTTTTTACATTCAACAGCGCCAAATCCTGCTGTGAGTTCCGGATTGTTGTTTTGTCGGCAATAACTACTGCATTGACTTCAATGTCGGAAGCCAGTTCGTTTGCCTTTGAAACTATTTCTTTGCAAACTTTTTCTATTTTACTGTTGTTAAGTTCTATATATACAAGTGCTGTTTTAGTCATAGTCTGTCCTGCATTTTTCTATTTCTTCAAAAATAAATTCAGCACATTGAGCCGGCTGCATATTTTCATAAAGAACAGTCTGTCTTTTAATTTCCGGCACGAAAGCTTTTTTGACTTTTGTCGGGGATCCTTTGAGTCCAATTTTGTTGAAATCCGCATTAATAGCAGACGCATCAAACACTGTTATTTGTGAATCCTGAGCTTTAATATATCCGTTTATATCAGGTTGTATGTTTGAGTTGTTTATAGCTGTCGAAATCATCAGAGGAAAGCCTGATTTGATTACTCTTGAAAAACCGCGTGTTTCTTGAGACCAGATTGAGTATACATTGTTAATTTCTTCCAGCGAGGTTATATTTGTAGCCTGAGCTATATTAAGTTTTTGTGCCAAACTGGAGGGCGTTTGCGCAGTATCTCCGTCTATTGCCTGCTGACCGCATATAATGAGTTTTGTATCAGGAAGAATGTTTGATATAAAACATGACAGAGTGTACGCCGTTGCAAGTGTGTCTGCTGCTGAAAATCTCTTGTCTGATAACAGGTATGCATTATCACACCCCATAGCCAGAGCGGTTCTTAAGACCTCTTCAGCCTGCAGCGGTCCCATTGTTACAGCGTTAACCTCTGCTTGTACATCAGTGTGTGTTAAAAGTTTTTTTGCTTTAAGCGCAAGTTCTATAGCACCGACATCAAAAGGGTTTATTATTGATTCAAGCCCTTCTCTTTGTATAGTATTATTCTCGGTCCATTTGATATCATTTGTATCAGGAACCTGTTTTATACATACTGCTATTTTAAATACCATTAAGAAATATCCAATCCTAAATCTATCACTGGAGCCTGCGCTACTATAGCACTTGTCGAAATTACATCAACACCTGTTGAAGCAATTTCATTTATGGTATTTATTTTAACATTTCCGCTGGCTTCTACAATAGCCCTTTTGTTTATTATTTCAACACATTTTTTCATGTTTTCAACAGACATGTTATCCAGCATAATTATGTCACAACCCGCATTTAGTGCTTCTTTCACCTGTTCAATGGTATCGCATTCAACTTCTATTTTGTGAGCATGCGAAAGGTCTTTTTTGAGCATACTTACCGCATTAGCAATTGAACCAGCATGCTTTATATGGTTGTCTTTAATCATTACGCAATCGCAAAGGTTAAATCTGTGCAGCCTTGCTCCGCCGGTCATTACTGCATATTTTTCAAACATTCTAAAGCCGGGTGTATTTTTTCTTGTGTCTGTAACAGAAGCGTTATATGGCTTTATTGCATCTTGATATTTTCTGGTTTCTGTAGCTATACCCGACATTCTCTGTATATAATTTAAAGCTGTTCTCTCTCCTGTCAGAATAGCTCTTGCAGGACCTTTCACTACAGCTATGGTCTGACATTTTTCTATTTTGTCACCGTCTTTAAAATATTCATTGATTTCTACTTTATCAGAAAGTATTTTAAATACTTTCTTAAACACATTCAGCCCGCATACTACACAGTCCTGTCGTGTATTTAGCTGGGCAGTGATAAAATCATCATCACTGTACGAAAAATCGGTAGTTATATCACCAAATCCGATATCCTCTTTAAGTGCATCTTTTATGTGTTCTTCGATAATAAAATCATGCAGTAATTTTTGTGTCATCAGATACTTCCTCAAACTGAGATATTGAATTGCTGCAAGTGCTGTCGTCTTTAACAAAATCAGCCCTATAGTGGGCACCGATAGATTCTTTTCTGTTTAATGCAGAATTGATGATGCATTTTGCAACATACAGCATATTTCTGAGCTCATACTCTTGAATAGAGTTAAATTTGCTTCTGTCAGGACAATTGTTTTTAAATTCATTTTCTATCTCATCAACAACTCTGAGCGCTTTATTTAAAGACTCTTCTGTTCTGATAATTCCGACTTTGTCCCACATAACTTTTTTTAACTCTGCGGTCAATTCTTCAATATCTACATATTCTTCTGCAGATTCATCATCATTTGTGTATTGTTTTATTGTGTTCATTATTTTTTCATCAATAATTTTTGAAGGCAAAAGCTGCATTTTTGCTAAAGTATTTACCAACTCGTACGCTGTAACTACGCATTCAAGCAAAGAATTGCTAGCAAGACGATTTGCACCATGCAAAGAAGTACAGCCTGCTTCTCCTATAGCATAAAGATTTTCAATAGAAGTTTTTCCGTTTACCTCGGTTTTTATTCCTCCCATACAATAATGTGCGGCAGGTGAAACGGGTATGTAATCTTTAGAAACGTCTATACCGTTATCTGTACAAGTTTTGTATATATTAGGGAATCTTGTTTTGAATTTATCAATGTTAATTCCCGTTGCATCTAAGAAAACATCGTTGCCATCAGAAAGCTGTGAATAAATGGCTCTTGCAACAACATCTCTCGGTGCCAAATCTTTTTGAGGATGGGAGGACATGAAATATTCACCGTTTTGATTTACAAGCTTTGCGCCCTCTCCTCTGACGGATTCTGATATCAAAAATCTGGAATCATCATTTTTTAAAGAAAGTGCAGTCGGATGGAACTGTATAAACTCCATATCTTTAATTTTTGCACCGGCTCTTATAGCCAACGCCAATCCGTCTCCGGTTGTTACCGAAGGATTTGTTGTGTATTTGTATACTTGACCTGTGCCGCCTGTTGCAAGCACTGTAATCGGCGCATAGACAGCTTCATATTCATGCGAAACTTCGTTGTACGCAATCACGCCTCTGCAAACATTTTTTGAATCAACAAGCAAATCCGCAGCAAGAGTTTCTTCATATATAGTTATATTAGAAGAAATAACGGGATCGTTTTTTACTTTGTTTACAAGCTCTTTTTCAATGCCGTATCCTGTAGCATCACCGCCTACATGCAGGATTCTTCTGACACTGTGTGCGCCTTCCAGTGTGTAATTAAGTTCGTCTTTTTCATTACGGTCAAATTTTACACCGTATTTCATCAAATCTTTTATTGCATGTCCGCTGTTTTCCGAAATAAATTTAACAACATTAAAATCACAAAGCCCGCAGCCGGCTTTTATTGTATCGGCTACATGAAGACTGACAGAATCAGCCTTATTCTCCGGCATGACTCCGACAATGCCGCCTTGTGCATACCTCGAATTTGATTCTGACAACTGAGATTTTGTCATGACAAGAATACCGTCCGGTAATTTTAAAGTCTCGGACATTTTTATTGCGGCGTAGAGACCTGCTATCCCGCTTCCTACAATGATTACAGAATATGTTGAATGTTTTATCGGCATGTTTACCTCTTCACTAAATATTAATACAAACAGATTTTTTTTACTACTATCCGGGTAGTGATAATAATATTTGCAAAAGAATAATGTTGGTAGTATCTTTGTAATACAAGGGATTATGCCGAAATTATCGTTAATATATCAGATTTATGTTAACTTTTGTTACCGAAATCACCTTTAGCTAACAAAATTTTTTTTATTTGGTTATTTACCAAGTATAATCGATAAACCATCTATTAAACGGAGGAAAAATGATTCAACAACCTATGACTTATGTTCCGGCTCCAGCAGCAGAATATAATGCTATCAAGATTAATATATCAGGTGCAAACGTAGATGCACCGCATGCAGCAGCTCCGTTGCCGCCGGCACCTCCGGTTCAACCTGCTGCACCGATTACTGTGCCCGCTCCGGCTGAAGCAGGTAAAAATATAAATTATAATGCATAGAACAACCGTACTGCGGTTGTTTTTTATTACATCTGAAATTTATTGTTAAGTTTTATTAATTTATAATAACAAAATAGCAATTTTAAAATTTCAGTTTAGTTAAATAAGTGTCTAATGATAATTCAAAAGGGGAAGAAAATGATACAAGCACCTTTACCAGCAAATTACGGATATACAACACCGGTCGCAGCATGTCCTGCACAGTTACCGGCTGAATACAATGCAATTAAAATTAATATTCTTGATCCGAAAGTAAATACACCGGGCGCTCAGCAAGGCAGTGTATATTCATATCCGCAGGCTCCGGTATACAGCTATCCTCAAACTGCACAGGTGCCTGTATACTATCCGCCCGTACAGACACAAACTCCTGTACCGGCAGTTCAACAGCAAGGTCAAGTTGTAATGACACAGCCGACTTATTACCCGCCTGTACAAACACAGGCTCCAACATACACAGTGCCGCAGACTGCTCCTCAAACGGCAGCACCGGCTCCGGCTGCACAAACTGTTCCGGCTCCTCAGGTAATTAATCAACAGACAATTACACAGGTGCCTCCGTCAGTAGTTCCTGCTCCTGAAGCTGCTCCGGCTGCAACCGCAACACCAGCAGCACCAGCTCCGGCTCAATCAGTAATTGATTTGCCTTCGGTAATTCAGGAAATTAAATCAGATGATTTACAAAAAGCCGGTGATGCTATCGAAAGAGTAGCAGACATTGCACAAAACAATCCGCAGGTTGCACCGACATTGCTTGATACAGCATTGATGGAATCATTGCTCGGCGTAATCGGTAAAGACACATCTACTCTTGAAGGACCGACTGAACATCAAAAAGATTTGAGACAACAATTGCTTTCAGGTAAACAGTTGTCAGAAGCTGATATGGCAGAAGCAAACAAAATTTCTCCGTTAGAAATGGCAGAAAGAAATAAACAATATGCTTTATTCACGACAGCAATTCTGCAAAACCTCTTGATTGATGAATTCAAGAAAACAAACAACATGACACCTGACATCAAAGATCTTCCGGGTATGGAACAGATTGTCACAACAATCAAAGACAACCCGAACCCGATGCTCAGAGCAAGCGGTTTGGCAGCACTTGCTTACAACGCAAGACCTGAATATAAGCCTGTTATGAAAGAAATCTTTGAACTCTCAAAACAGGATGCTGATGAAAATGTTCAAAAAGTAGCAGCAGAAGGACTTGCAAAACTTGATTCTATTCCTAACGCTTAATAGTCATAGGTAAAATATAAAAGAGCAGACAACAATAGTCTGCTCTTTTTTTTGTTGAATTTTGTAAATTGCTAGACTACAAACGTAAAATAAGTTTTAATATTTTTATGTCTGAAGAAATAAGTAAAAAAGTTATAAATATATTTAGCAAGCATATCAAAAATAAGCCTGTTGATTCCAAAGAAAAGGTAAAATCTTTTGCAGGATTCAGCTATGTCAGAATGGATAAAGATGTCAACGGCTATCCGTTTAAATCGGAAAATTTGCTTAATTATGCAAAAGACTGTCACTATATTGTAAAAGTGATGAGGGACAAAAACGGCTCGCCGTCTTTATACAGTTACAATGTTCCGAACGACAAACTGCTTGATTTTCTGCTTATGTTCAGAAATAATGAGCTAGACGGTACTATTATTGAAATAGACAAATTTTTGCCAAAAAACATTATATAACGGTATAAAAATTTTATGAGAAAGTTAGACAAAAACACTCTGGATAAGCTTCTTTATAATGTAAACAAGCCTTATCAATATGTAGGTCATGAAAGATATTCGTACAACAAAGATTTTGAAACTGCCGATGTCACATTTGCAATAGTGTTTCCTGATAAATATGAGGTTGGTGCCAGCAACCTCGGTCACAGAATACTCTATGAAACACTGAATTCTATTGACGGATGTATGTGTGACAGGGCATATGCTCCTGACGTAGATTGCAAAAATGAATTGGAAAAACAGGGATTGTTTTTATATGGTGTTGAGTCAAAAGTCTGCCTTGGAGACTTTGATTTAATCGGTTTTTCTTTGCAATATGAACTTGCTTATCCGACTATGCTGGCAATGATGAAAATGTCCGATATCCCTGTTCTGTCCACTGACAGAAAGGAAAATCATCCGATTGTTTTTGCAGGAGGTCCCTGCACGTATAATCCTGAACCGGTCAGAGATTTTGTTGATGCATTCTTAATCGGTGACGGGGAAGACATACTCAAAGAAGTTGTTGATGTATTCAAAACACAAAAAGCTTTGAACAGTGACAGAAACTCCATCCTGCAAGCTTTATCAGAAGTTGACGGGGTTTATGTACCTGCATTTTATGACGGCAAAACGATTAATAAAAGAATCTATAATTTTTCACCTGTGAGTGCGCCCAGAAAACATCCCGTGCCTTTTTCAACCTCAATTCATGACAGAGCGGTCGTTGAAATAAGACGCGGCTGCGGCAGAATGTGCAGATTTTGTCAGCCGGGGCATGTTAATTTGCCTATACGAGAGAGAAAAGCTGAAGACATAATATCAATAACAAAAGATTTGGTAAAAAATACAGGTTATGACGAATTTTCAATGTTATCGCTCTCATCAAACGACTATACAAATATAGAACCTGTACTGGAAGAATTAACCTGTTATTTCAATGACAAAAAAGTATCTGCTTCACTTCCGAGCCAGAGAATAGACAGATTTAATATCAGATTGTCTAATCTTGTTAAAGATGTCAGGAAAACCACTATCACCCTTGCTCCAGAGGCTGGTTCTCAAAGGCTCCGAGATGTAATCAATAAAAATATTTCAAAAGACCAGATTGTTAATACAACACTGGATTGCTACAAAAACGGCTATGACAGCATAAAATACTATTTTATACTCGGACTGCCTACTGAAACATATGAAGATATAGATGAATTTATTGAACTTCTCTCCGGTATAAAATACAGGGCTAAGCTTTTGAAAAAAGAACTTAACCTTAACTATGACTTAAAATTAACATGCACAATGTCTATATTTGTTCCGAAACCATTTACCCCGTTTCAGTGGGCGGGACAGGATTCACTGGAAGAAATATCGCAAAAAATTGCTTACATAAAAGAAAAATCACGCTCGCTAAAAGGTGTAAAAATCAAAATACATGAAAAATATATTTCGGAAATTGAAGCCGTAATAACAAGAGGCGATGCATCATTGTGCAAATATATAAAAACTTTGTACGAAAACGGATGTTATCTGGATTCCTGGGATGAAAATTTTGACAAAGACAAATGGTATAATATTGCGGATGAATGCGGTATTTCACTGTCAGAACTTTCACAAAAGGAGTTTGATGTTGATGAAGCCCTGCCATGGGATTTTATAAATGTCGGAATAAAAAAAGAATGGTTTCAACAGGAATATCAAAAAGCGCTCAATAGCGCTGCAAGTGTACCTTGTGAAACTAAATGTTCAAACTGCGGAATTTGTCCTTCGTTTAAAGTCTCAAAAAACATTGACAAACCTTATGAGCCGGTGCTAAAAGACAAAAAAGTTTATTCAAGAGACAATATCAAGAAATATCGTGCAAAAGTTACCAAAAAAGGATATTTAAAGTTTTTATCACATCTGGATTGGCAAAACACGCTTGTAAAAGGATTGTTCCGCTCGCAGCTGCCGGTTGTATTCACTGAAGGATTTAACCCGATACCCAGAATTTCTCTCGGGGTCGCTTTGCCTATTTTTATGGAAAGTGAAACAGAATTTATCGATTTTGAATTGTTTGAAAGCTATGACACGAATGAGTTAAAAACCGTTTTAAACAAATCCTTTGACCCGATGGCGCAGATTATTAATATTTGTGAAATAGACAAAAACACACTCTCTCTTGACCATACAACCCAGTGGGCACGATATGAAATAAGTCATTTGGTTGAAGATGTTTCAAATTTTCAAGATTTAATGTATATTAAAGATAAGCTTACTTCAGAAGATGAAATATTCTTAAAGAAGAAGACAAAAAAAGGTATAGACAAATTAGTAAACATTAAACAATCAGTAAAAGATGTTGAAATCAATGATAACAAATTGTATGTAACATTGAAAACAGGACAGAATACAGATATTCCGTCTGTTCGTGCTGATGATTTGATGAAAATTTTCTATCCTGAGAAAAAGTTTAGTATAACCAGAACAGCTTTTTATGACGAAGATTTTAACATTCTTTAATTAAACAGCAATGGTTAACAAAGTTTAGAGATATTTAAAGGAATTATTATGGCTAAATCAATTGTAATTGCAGAACGTGACAGTATTGCTGCGGTTTTTGAAGACAATAAAGCAACTGAATTTTATATCCACAGAGGCGAAATTTTGCTCGGTGATGTGTATTTAAGTAAGGTCGAAAACATTCTTCCGAGTATCGAAGCAGCTTTTGTTGATGTCGGTTCAGATAAAATGGGCTTTTTGCATGCAGCTGATGTTATCGGCAAAGGCGGCTTGCAGGATAAACTTTCACCAAAACAAAAACTTGTCGTTCAGGTTGTAAAAGAGCCCACAGGACACAAAGGTCCCAGAGTAACCACATCTTTAAGTCTGCCTGGAAGATTCTGCGTTCTTATGCCGCAGGAAACCGGTATCAGTGTCAGCAAAAAAATCATGTCCTCAAAAGAAAGAGCAAGGCTCAAATCAATAGTCAGCCTGCTAAAACCTGTAGGTGTCGGGGTTATTATCAGAACTGAAGCCGAAGGTCAAACAGAAGCGGAAATTCAAGAGGATTTGGAAATACTTCTTGAAAAATGGAATACTATTGTTACTCAGGCAGAACTTGTCGATGCGCCGAATCTTTTGTATCGTGATCAGGATTTGTTGTACAGAGTAATCAGAGAAGCCTGCACAGAAGATGTTAAAGAAATTGTTGTTGACACTCCCTATGCAATGCACAGAGTTCAGCAGCTTATTCAAAACTGGAATTTGCACAAAGATATTGATATTTCCGTATATAAAGGCAGTGAGCCTTTGCTTGTTGCATCAGGTGTAAAAAAAGAAATTGAACAGGCTTTGCAGATTAAGGTAAACCTTCCGTCCGGCGGATACCTGTTTATTCAGACGACAGAAGCTCTTACCGTTATTGATGTAAACAGCGGTAAATTCATAAGTTCCGCAACACAGGATGAAACTATTCTCAAGACAAATAAAGAGGCTGTTACGGAGATTGCAAGGCAATTAAAGCTTAGAAACATCGGAGGCATGATTATCATAGACTTTATTGATATGCTCAGCCGTGCCGATAAAATAGCGATTATGGAAGAGCTGGAACTTGCTGTTGAGTCAGACAAGGCAAAACCACAGGTAGGACAGCTTTCTGATTTGGGTCTTGTTGAAATGACAAGACACAGACAAGGTCAAAGCTTGTCTGAAATATTTACAAAGAAATGTCCTCATTGCCATGGTACAGGCGAAATTCTTGAAGATTTCGGCTTTGCCTCTTCTTTGAGCGAAGGTGAACAAAAATCTAAAGCCGCAAAACTCAAACTGCCGATAAACAGCGGTAAAAAGCATAATAAAGTATTTAACCATCAAAATGTAAACGGTTCTCAAAATAATAACCAGAACAATCAAAAAAATGAGTACGACAGAAGACTCCACAACAATTCAAAAGACAATAAACAAACAGAAACTATAGAGTCTGCCGAAACAGTAATTGTAGATGAATCGCAGGAAAAACAGAACCAGAATAAAAGAGATAACAGAAATAAAAGATTTAACAAAAACAGAAGAAATAACAAGAAAAAAGATGATACTGCTTTTCAGGAGCTTATGAATGAAGTATCCGAAATCTTGACAAATGATATTACCGCTGTTGAAGTTAAAAATACTGAGCCTGCTGTGACTGAAGCTCCTGCGGATGAAGAAAAGGCTGATAAAGAAGAAAAGAAAACAAAAAAACGAACACCAAGAAAAGCCAAAGCTGCAGCAAAAGCCAAAGAAAAAGAAGCAGCTCAACAGGTAGAAGCTATTGTTGAACAACCTAAAGAAGAAGTTCAACAGAATCAGACTCAGGATGAAAAACCGAAGAAGCAGACAAAAACAAGAAAAGCTGCCAGAACGAGAAAGAAACCGGCAGAAAAAGCAGAATAAAATCGAGGTTCAGGTATAATGCAAAAAGTATCAATCAGAATACGTAATATATTTTTAACGGCAATTTTGGGCATCTTTTTGCTTTTACCTCTATCTTGCCTGCCTGTTCAGGCATTTCCCGGTAAAACATTAATTCCGAAGACAAAAATAGAAAAAAGCACTGAGATAAAAAGAGTTTTTGCCAAATTTTTGAAAGCAATGCTTCTTGTAGGCGGTTCGGGTGTTATTCTGTTTATAGTTCTGTACACCTATAAACGCATTAAAAGAAATCCAAATCGCGGACATTCGATTGATAATATTGAAAAAAACTTGAATACGCCCGAAACAGTTGATGAAGCCACAAAATTTGTAATAGAGAAGTTCTAAAATTGTTCCCCGCCATTATGTAAATTTTGAGGCGGGCCGTAAGTTTTTAGCAAAGCTTTTACTATTTTTGGCATCTGACATATAAAAGAATAATTTCCGCCGCACAGCGAGCATTTAGAGCAGTCTGATTGGATTTCATAGCATTCTGTAGCCTGTTGTGTCCAATTCTGCATAATAGACGGAGAAATTTCACCGTTATTCTGAGGGACATATAGTTTGCTGATAGGTGTCACATTCAAAGCAGCAACTTTCTCAGCTTTTTCAAAATAAAACGCATCTGCCGTATTATTCAGCATGCTACCCCCTCTCAATAAAATATCCCTACATAAACATTTTAACTCTTGTTCAAAATGTTTTACTCGGTTTAATGGAGGATTTTAGACCACAGCAACATGCGCATCATAAATAAGCTTTAATCCTTCAAGTGTAATATACGGATTTATATAATCAAAAGGCTTTTTCATATACTGAGCAACAATTTCGGAGTATCCTCCGGTAGCTATCACCAGAGGCTCTGTGCCAAGTTCTTTTGAACACTCCTCAATCAAACCGCATATCATGCAGGCATGACCTCTTACTATGCCTGACAACATTGCATCTACAGTATTTCTTCCTATAGCATTTTTGGGCGCTTCAATTTTTATTAACGGCAATTTTGACGTAAATTTTTTCAAACTTTCAGCTTGAATTTTCATTCCTGCACAAATTACACCGCCAATAAACTCCCCGTTTGCTTTAACAATATCAAAAGATGTCGCAGTCCCTAAATCAACGACTATGCAGTCCCTCTTGTATAGACTGTATGCAGCAAAAGCATTCACTATTCTGTCCGCGCCGACTTCTTCGGGATAATCTACACTATATTTTAAAAGGTTCGTAGTTTTGTTCGTTACAACAAAAGGTTTTATACCGAGATATCTTTTTATTGCATTTTGATATCTTTCCGTAAGACACTCAACAACACTGCAAAGACAAGCACTATCAACAAAATCCGCATAGTTGTGGAATGTTAAAAGATTAATCAACAGGACTCCCAGCTCATCTTCAGAACGATGCTTTTCGGAGGCTATTGACCATGTATCAACAAGTTTGTCTTCATCAAAAAGCCCTATTGTTGTTGTTGTATTTCCGATATCGAGTGATAAGAGCATAATTTACCTCAAATAAATTATACACAAAAAATATTTTACAATTACGATATAGTAAGGTTTTTTGTTATAATATTTTTCAAGAGGATAGAATAATATCATGAAAAAATTATTTATACTATTTTATATACTTATTTTTGCCGCAACAACGACCGCAACAGCTCAAGACACAAAGATTGCTTTTGATTTGTCTTCAATCGGTTTTCATAAAAGATCGGAAATTCCTGCCGAACTTCAAATCAGAAATATTTTTGACAACTACCAAAAATATACCAATACAAAAAATCTCGAAGCTTTCTTAAACCTGCATGACGACAATTATCAAAACTCAGACGGTTACGACAAAACTAGTCTCAAAAAGTTTGTTACTGATGCATGGAAGGACTTTCCCGATGTCAGATATTCTATAAAAGTGCTTTCTGTAAACGTGGATATTGACAATGCCACTGTCATAACAAGCGAGCGTTTATCAGGATATACAAGTGCTTCTGTAGACTATATAAAAGGAAACGGATATGTTGATTCTGAATCAACATCGATATACTATCTGAAAAGATTTTCTAATGATTGGCGTATAGTTTCTGAATTTGTAGTCAATGAAAAGACTGCCATTCGCTACGGTGCAGCCAGATATATCCCGATGCAGCTCGATGCACCTGCTCTTGTTGCTCCGGAAGAAGAATATACTGCTATCATAAAAATGAATGTTCCTCGAAAATATGTGGCTCTTGTATCCTTGAACAATGAGCCTATTACTTATCCTTTAGAAAAAAGTACGGAAGTATTCAGAGGCATAAAAGCTGACGGCATTAGAGAAAGAATACTTATCAGCAACAACGGACTCAAAAACGAAAATGCAATTGCCTCAATAGGAATAGCAAAGCCCGATATAAAAGAAGATTCAATAAACGTAAACCTTGTTGGTATTGCCTTTTTGTCTACGAGAGTTAATGTTGTTAAACACAAATATGATTTTTCATTGCCAGCGGCAGAAAAATCCGTTACTGCTGACATAAAAAGTAATGATAATTTAAAAGAAATAAAAGAACAAAAAGAAGAAGAAAGCAATAAAAAATAATGGAAAGATTTAACTACAAAAAAGCGGCTGTATTTATATTTTCGACGCTGTTTTTTTCATTATTTTCTTTTTTACTGCGAAATTTTTTGATATCAAACTGCAACGGCTTTGATTTTAAAGTATTTCACATAGATTATGTAAAAAATTACGGCGCTGCTTTCAGTTTGTTTTCAACACACACGTCCTTTCTTGCCGTTATTTCAATAGTAATACTGTTTATTGCAATATATTATATCTTTTCAAATCTCGAAAAATTTAAAAACCCAGACATGTTTTTTGCTTCACTTTTGTGCTCCGGAATCATATGCAATCTGGCTGAACGTCTGACGGACGGGTTTGTTACTGATTACATTAGACTCAACTTTGTTACATTCCCTATATTCAATATCTCTGATATGTTTATATGTATTGGTGCCTTTATGATTATTTGTAATATACTTTTTAGTAATGATGAACAATAAACAACCGGATATATACACAATTGATGATACTGACTCAAACCAAAGAGTCGATATGTTTCTTGCGAAATTGTACAAATCACTTTCAAGATCCTCTGTCCAAAAACAAATAAAAGCCGGTAGTGTTTTTGTCAACAATTCTCCCGTAAAAGCTTCTTATATCCTCAGGCAGGATGATGAGATACAGGTACTTTTTGAAGACAAACCGGATTATACTATTTTGCCGGAAAATATTCCGCTCGATATAAAATATGAAGATGACTCAATGCTGGTTGTGAACAAGCCTTCCGGAATGCTTACACATCCCACTACCGTTGAAAATTCAGGAACACTTGTTAATGCACTATTGTATAAATACCAAGATAACCTTTCTGATTGCAATGGTATATACAGACCGGGAATAGTACACAGGCTGGACAGAAATACTTCGGGGCTGCTTATGATAGCCAAAAATAATGATGCATATGACTTTTTAAAACAAAAAATGCAGCATAAAGAAATTGAAAAAAAATATTATGCTGTTGTTTGCGGAAATATTGACAGTGATTCAGGCACAATTGAGGCTGATATCGGCAGACACCAGTCAAAGCCCGAAAAAATGGCTGTTGTAAAAGAAGGAAAGCCTTCTATAACACATTATAAGGTATTGGAGAGACTAAACGGCTTTACCTATCTTGAGGTAACACTGGAAACAGGACGTACTCATCAAATAAGGGTGCATATGTCATACATCGGTCACCCGATAGTCAATGACACATTATACGGCGGTAAAAAACTACCTGTGAACACATCTGAGCAGGTACTTCAAGCATATTCTCTAAAATTCATCACACCTTTTGATTTGTCTGAGCATCTGATAGAAATTGAACCGGATAATGATATAATTAAAACACTGAATTATTTGAGGAATAAAAAATGAAAAAAAATATAGAAAAAATAATATATATTCTTGTAAATTTAATTGTTATATCAGGATTTGCTGCATTTATATATTTCAATTTTGACAGAACTGTCGAGTTCTTCTGTTTTGTAATGCAAAAGACATACGTCACAAAACTGATATTACTTTCTTTTATGTTCTTTATTTGTGCATATATATCGGGCTTTTGCCTTTGTATGCTCTTTAAATCGAAATCTGATGAGCTATGCAGCGCATATCAAAAACGTCATGAGAATATATCAGTTGAAAAAGACGAAAATAACGCAAAAATAGCGGCATTAGAAGCAAAAATACAGACTCTTGAAGCAGCACTGAACTCTGCACTCAAAAATAAGCAATAGTAGATAAAAAGTATATACTTATTTTTACAACAACAGAGCGGTAATCCCTCAAAACCGCTCTATTGTTATATCTTTACGCTTATATATACTTTTTATTAAGAAATGTTACGTAGTATATAACAAATATAGCAATTTTCTATAACAATTTTTTTTTATATATATACGAGAGAAAAAAATACCAAACTAGACAAATTAAATACCACTAAAAAACCTACCGTACCACTAGACTAAATGTTTTAAGGAGAGAAAAAAATGACTATCGCAGCAATTCAAGCAAACATTCTTTCAACTACGTTGTATAAAAGCAACCTCGAATTTCAGATTATGAACATCAGCAACAAAAGACAACAGATAGCTTATCAAACTATGCAGTTGTCAGATGTAGATTGGGAAAACGACCCGAGAGTAAAACAACTTCAGGCTATGGATTCTTATCTTGAGCTTCAGCAAGAAAACTTTGAAACACAGCAAAAAGCTGCAGCTTCACAACTTGAATCTTACCAGAAAATTCTTGATACAAACGTCAAGAAAGACTTCACTCTTAATTTGAATGCATAATTTACCCGGAAATTATTCATCAAGTTTAAATACCATTTATTCATTAACCGTTACAATTACAGTTTTGAAATTGAATTAAGCTTTCTTCTTTGTTAAGATAAGCTCAATGAGAGCGAATATTTTTAAATCATTTGAATTATTTTTGTCGCAGCCGCTTAGTATTATTCGAAACAGAATAATACAAATTTGTCATGTCGAGGCTAATATTGCGCCGCAGGTTAGTAAAGTACAGTTCAATCTTTCGGATGAATCAGCACAAATCAATGTATACAACAGTCCGAATATGTACAATCTTTTGTCAAATGTGCTGTACAAGAAAAAAATGCTCTGCAAGGAGTACAATGATAGTCAAAAAAGCAAAGTTTATAACTAGTTCTCCGACTCTGGCACAGTGTCCGGATTTCAACCTGCCTGAGATAGCTCTTCTCGGGCGTTCAAATGTCGGTAAGTCATCTTTTATTAACGGCATTACAAACAATTCAAAACTCGCAAAAACCAGCAACAAGCCGGGTAAAACCAGACTTATCAATCTCTTTGAGTTTGATGAAAAGTACATTGTAGCTGATTTACCAGGATACGGATATGCCAATGTATCAAAAAAAATGCAAGACGAGTGGCAAAAAAATCTGGAAGAATATCTCTTGAACAGAGATACTCTAAGGCTTTACGTTCAATTTATTGATTCCAGACATGAAATACAAAAAAATGATTTAATGATGCAAGAATGGCTGCAATATCACAATCTCAAATCTGTTGTTATTGCCACAAAAATTGATTTAACACCAAAATCCAAGATTCTTTCTACCGTAAATTCACTCAAAAAAGTTACAGAACGTGATGTTTTGCCCTTCTCTACCGCAGACAGACGATACAATGATGCAATAATTAACTATATTGAAGCGGCTATTCTTTGATTTTTATATCTTTTTTCAGATTTTCAGGGATATATTTCTCCCAGCCCTCATCAAGATTTTTAAAAAAGTTGTGTGCATCTATAACATCGTCATAGCAGATTGCATCCGGACCTTCTTGTATCTGGAGAGCAAGTTCGTCTTGTTTTTTGTTTTCAAGCTCTTTTTCACTGCAACCGCCCAGAAGTGCAATGCCGAATGATTTACCGCAATGCTGGCAAACTATCTGCAATACGGTGAGATTTTTTTCTTTTCTTAGTGTAAATACGGAATTTTCGTCAAAATCTGCTCTGCACTCAGAACAGCACATATCCGAAAACAGCATGTTAATAATTTTCTTGTTCATATAATCCTCATATTACTATAAATACTGTAGTTTCACATTTTATATAAACTTTTTATAAAATTTATTAAGTTTTCCTCTAAAAAGATGTTTAGAAATTTAAAAAGTGGGAATTATAATCATGTAACAGAAAATAGTTGTAGTTTAATAGATAAAGTAGGTGGAATGATGGAAATTTTAAGTTTAGTAGCATTTGGCGGTTTGATGTACTTGTGCTTTATTACAATTCCTGAATTTATGGAAAAACGTGCAGCACAGCACTAATTTGCCCCAAATACAAGTTATGAAATGTCCTTGTGCTTTTGTATAGTACAGGGACATTTTTCATGACCGTATTTTAAGTAAAAAGTTCCTGAATTATTATTTACAAAACACCTTTTGTAGAAGGAACATCTTTGCTGTTACTAAAAGCTACTGCTGTTTTTAAGGCTTTTGCAAATGATTTAAATACTGCTTCGGCTATATGATGAGAATCAGTGCCGTCCAATTGTTTGATGTGGAGTGTGATTTGTGCATTTTGTGCAAGACTGTTGAAAAAATGCGGCAGCATTATAGTTGAAAAGTCTGAGATTTTTTCATCAGAAATATTTAATGACAATTTTGAATATGCACGTCCGGACAAATCGACAGCAGAGAGCACCAGTGCCTCATCCATAGGCAGAATAAACTGTCCGTATCTGTTTATACCTTTTTTATCATTTAATGCGTTCTTGAGTACGCTGCCGAGCGCTATCGCAACATCTTCAACAAGATGATGTTCATCACCGTCGAGAGATTTTGCGCTTAAAGTCAAATCTATTCCGGAATGACATGACAGCTGTTCCAGCATGTGCTTAAAAAATTTAAATTCCGTATTAATACTGTATTTACCGCTTCCGTCAATATTGATTTCAACGCTTATATCGGTTTCATTTGTTTTACGCTCTAATCTGGCTGTTCTCATCAGTAATGCTCTCCAGTACAATTTTTATCTCATTTATGTTGTTTATAACTCTTTTGGCGCCTGCATTTTGTAATATTTCTTTTAAATCATCTGATTTATCAGACGGAGGGAGAACACCGACTCCGTATGCAGAGGGCATATTTGAAGCACATTTCGCATCATCTACAGTGTCTCCAAAGTATATCAGATATTCGGTAATAAATGCATTTTTTATAATTTTCAAACCCTCAATATCCGGTTTTTGCTTTTCTGAAGGCAAGTCATCCATGGTAACAATTTTTTCAAAATACTGTCTTATATTAAATTTGTTTAAAGTATATAAAGCCTCTTGTCTCGGACGTCCCGTGAATACCGCCAGATTGTATTTTTGAGACAATTCTCTCAAAAGTCTTTCATCAATGAGCAGTTTTTCTTTATTTATAGAACCGCTGCCGTCATTCCAGTATTGGCTCTGGAACACTTCAACTATCTTTTCGTAAGAAAACTTAAATCCTGACTGTTCAATCAGATACGAGGTCAAATCCCAGTCGTTATTGAGACCGCCCTGTTTTTTTGCCTGAACTATCTGTTCTGTAGTAATCGTTTTGCCGGTAAAATAGTTATAGGTATATTTTATTGCCTCATAATATGAGTTTGTGACATCAACAAGCACTCCGTCCATATCAAAAACCAGAGTGATTTTTGTAATAATCAATGATATAAGCCTTTTTGCGGCACTGAGTGTTGGTATTGTTATTCTGAGACAATTTTTTAATACATTGCTGCTTTTAAAATCCTTTACGATTATTCTGTTTTCTTTAAGCATATTGAATATAAGGTCTTTGTGAATACCGAAATCAGCAAGCAGAAAATTTGTATACGACTTGTATACTCTAACACCGAGTTTCGTCAACTCTTCTGTCAAATACTGTTTAGCTTGACTTATCTCATTGACAACAAAATTCAGATACTCATTGTCGCTTAATGCAGCGATAGCTGCCTCTACAGCGATTGCATTAACATTGTATGGACTCAAACACTTTTTAATATTTTCTATATTTTGTGCATTTGATACTACATATCCAAGTCGCAAACCCGCCAGTGCATAGTCTTTTGAAAATGATTTCACAATAATAACATTGTCATATTCTTCAACCAGTCTAATATTCGTTACACCGGAAAAATTTGCATATGTTTCATCGATTATAACAGGAATATTTCTGCATTTTTGAACTATTTCTTTTATTACATTTTCAGGAACAATATCAGCCGTAGGATTGTTAGGAGTAGTGATAATGACAGCTTTTACTGAGTCATCGATGGTTGAAATAACGGCTTCTGCAGGATATGTCCATTTATCACTGTACGGTATTTCAATATAATGAGCACCGGCAATTTTTGTATATATTTTGGGCATTGAAAAAGAAGGCGTGACGCTCAACACTTTGTCATTTTCAGATATATATGTATTAATTGCTGCCGACAATGCCTCGTCTGCACCGTTTGTAAGGACGAAGCAGCTTTTTTCAATCTCATACATACCTGACAATTTGTCATAAAGTCTGCCGTAGCAGGGATATGTGCTGATTTTTTCAGGTGGTATATCCTTTATTGCTTTTAAAACTTTTGTCGAAGGACCAATATAATTTTCGTTTGCATCAAGCTTCATATCCCAGCTCGGGTAATATGAAGCAATTTCGTATGGTGTTATATTTTTGATTTGTTTTTTAGGTTCTAGCATTATTTGACATAAAAATCAGCATCAACATTTGCCTGCAATTTTATTTTTCCGTACTCCACAGGTGTTTTTGTTGATGCGGACACTCCTTTTGCCGCATTAGCGTATACGGCTCTCGGTTGATATTGATTTGCGGAATACACATTTACTCTGATGTTTTTTACACCGCTGACTTTTTGATTGAGTTCCGATGCTGTCAGATTAGCAATAATTTTTGCATTGTTAATAGCCTCTCTGGCAAGTTCCTGAGAGTATTTCTTTTCATTTTCAACAAAAAAGTTCAAATCGCTGATACTCGTTGCTTTATTTTTTGAAGCAGCATCAATAAGTTTTGAAACATTTTCCAAATTTTGTGTTTTTACAAAAATAACATTTGTAGCTGTATAATTTTGAAATGTTTTTTTACCGGACTTGTCAGTATAATAATTTGGCTTTAGTATAAAGTTTTTTGTTTGAATTGAATCAGCTTTATCAAGAGCAAGCAGTTGTTTTAGAGACAAAAGCAAAGCCGATGATTCAGTTTTGTTTTTGTCGACTGCTTCTTTTGAATCTTTAGCAGTAGTCTGCACTGCGAAATATATTGATGCAGTGTCCGGAACAACTTCTTTTGAAGCTGTTGCATTGACCGACACATAACCCATCGGTTTTTCAACTACAGTTATTGCATCTGCTGTTAAAGGCAATGCAAACATTGAAAACAAACCGAACAATGCTAATATCTTTTTCATATCTACTCCTATTGCGAAAACTTACTTTGTTATTTTATCATTATTTTCATTATTTTGGCTATCAAAATTTTCATTCTGATCATGGTTGATAATTTCATTTTTTATTATGGCAGAACTATTTTCATTCAATTGCCTGAGTATTTCTTTAATACGTTCATCATTTCTGGGTACCGGAACTGAATGACCTATCGAAATTGCAAAATTTCCTTGATTAAGAGCATATAAAGACAGGGCTATAATGCACCAGAGCATAATCCCGTGCAGCATATTCATCTGAGGCATTTGTGTAAAATAGCCTGCAGCAAAGTTCCAGAGTCCTTTGCATACCCAGCCCGGAAATACCAAAAAACCGGCTATAAGACATCCGACAATAAAAGCAGCAATCAAAAGCCCTTTTATGCCGTTAATTCTAATTACATTAAATCTTTTATTCATATTATATAATCACCCACAGTCTGTATTTTATTTTTCAAGCATAGCATTAAACTGAGTTTCATTTATAATTTTAACGCCGAGTGCTTCAGCTTTTGTGTACTTTGAACCGGGATTTTCTCCGGCTAAAACATATGATGTTTTTTTACTTACGCTTGATGAGGTTTTTCCGCCGTTTTGTTTTATTATTTTTTCAAATTTGTCTCTTGTGTCGGAAAGAGTACCTGTTATTACAAATGTCATACCCGAAAACAATGTGGTTGTATCAGTTTGGGACATTTCCTGCGGCACAACACCATACATTTCAAGTTTGTTTAACACTTCATTATTAAATGAATTTGAGAAAAAATCAAGAATACTCAGAGCTATTTTGTCACCTATTCCGTCAATTTCGAGAATTTGCTCAAAAGTAGAATGTTTAAGATTTTCAAAAGTTCCGAATTTTTGAGCAAGCAGCTCTGAAGTTTCTTTTCCTACATGTCTGATACCCAGAGCGTTGATAAACCTGGCAAGGGTCGGGTGTTTCGAGTTTTGAATTACGTTATATAAGTTTTGTGCCGATTTTTCAGCTATCAAATCCAGCTGCATAAAATCATTCGTGCTAAGTTTATACAAATCAGCAGGAGTTTCAACCAGCTTTTTATCCACCAGCTGAGCAACGATATTATCCCCTAATCCGTCTATATCCATACAGTCTTTTGAAACCCAGTATTCCAGACGTGCTTTAACTTGCTCGGGACAGCCAAGATGATTCGGACAGTACAAATTCACTTCACCCTCAACGGGAACAAGCTTTGTCCCGCAGGATGGACATGTTTCGGGCGCCACAAAAGGCACAGGTGTGCCTGTCGAGTGTTCGGTAACGCAGATTACCTTTGGTATAATTTCGGCTGCTTTTTTTATAAGGACTCTGTCACCGATATTTATTCCGAGACGTTTTACCTCGTCAAAGTTGTGCAATGTAGCCCTTTGTACCGTAGATCCTGAAACATATACAGGTTCTAAGACAGCAACAGGTGTAACCGCACCGCTTCTGCCAACATTAACCTCTATATTTTTAACTATGGTCGAGACTTCTTCAGGGGGAAACTTAAAAGCAGTAGCCCATTTTGGTGCTCTGGAAGTATAGCCTATTTCTGACTGCAAATCAAAACTGTCAATTTTGATTACGACACCATCTGTAGCATAGTCAAGATTTTGTCTTTCTTTATCCCAGTATTTGCAATACTCGACAGCCTCTTCAATATTGCTGCATACTTTGTAGTTCGGGTTAACGTTAAAACCTTCTTTTTTTAGAAAATCGAGCATCTGAGAGTGCGATTTTATATCATACTCTTTGCTGTCTAATCTGCCGTAGTAACTAAACATCGCCAAATCTCTTTGTGCTGTTATATTGGCATCAAGCTGCCTTAAAGAACCTGATGCAGCATTTCTCGGGTTTGCAAAGAGTTTGCCTCCGTTTTCAAGCTGTTTTTGGTTAAGCTTTTCAAAAGAGGTCTTCGGCATAAATATTTCGCCCCTGACTTCAAGCTCCTGAATGTCAGATACAATCTTGTCAGGAATGGTTTTTATTGTTTTCAGATTTTGTGTTATATCTTCACCGACAAAGCCGTCTCCTCTGGTAACACCTGTAGTGAACACAGAATTTTTGTATGTAAGCGATATTGCCAGACCGTCTATTTTAAGCTCACAAACCAGTTTTGGCTTTATATCAAGTGAATAATTCTTTATAATTTTTTCATACCACTGCACTAAATCATCATAAGAATAAGTATTATCAAGGCTGTACAATCTGACTTTGTGTGTATGAGGAGAAAAACGCTTTTGGGAATTGTCAGCAGCTACTTCACTTCCGACTTTTTGAGTTGGCGAATTTGCTAATCTGTATTGCGGATACCATTTTTCAAGCTGTTCAAGTTCCTTAAAAAGTCTGTCATACTCAACATCGGATACAGTCGGTGCATCCAGTTCATAATACTCCTTGCTGTACTGTAAGAGCTTGCGGCTGAGCTCCTCTATTTTGTTTTTGATTTCCTCAGTAATAATTCTTTTCCTGTATAATGTATCAGTAGTATTTTACAACAAAACACAGGCTTTAAATGAGTATTATAAGAAAAATTAAGGACTATTATAAAAATTCATCAGGTGCTAATATCCTTTTTACAACACCTTCTCACGGACAGGGACGATTTATTCCCGAAGAATTAGAAAATCTGCTCGGGCAAAGGTTTTACAACTGCGATTTTTCCGAAATTGAAGGATTTGACAATCTGTCCAACCCTCAAGGGATTATTGATAATTTACTTAACAAACTTAGTAAAATTTATAACTCAAAAAAGACATTTATTCTGACAAACGGCTCAACATCCGGTATACTTGCAGCATTTCTGGCTTTATTGTCAGAAGATGATTCTGTTTTGATAGCAAGAAACAGTCATATCAGTGCTTGTAAATCGCTCGTATTAACAGGTTCTGTGCCCGAATGGATATTGCCGGAATACAATGCTGAATGGGATATATATGAAGAGGTAAATGCAAAACAAATTGAACAAAAATTAAGTGCAAATAAGAAAATAAAAGCAGTTTATATAACCAGTCCGACATATGAAGGAGTGTATAGCGACATAAACTCAATATCAAAAGTTTGCAAAAAACATGATGTTTATTTAATAGTAGACGAAGCTCATGGGGCATTGTTGAACTTTGGAAATTTTAAAACAACTCCTGCCATACTTTGCGGAGCTGATATTTCTGTTCAGTCGCTTCACAAAACTGCAGGAGCGCCCAATCCGTGTGCCTTGCTGCATATATCAAAATCATCAGAAATTTTGCCTGACAAAATACAAAATGCACTAAATTTGATAAACACTACCTCTCCCTCGTATCCGTTGATGTGTGCAATAGAAGGGACTGTCGATTATTTACATTCTTTAGAAGGAAAAAAAGAAATAGAAAATCTGCTGACGAACATATCAAAATTCAAACAGAGCTTAAACAAAAATATTTCCTGCTATGACGGATTTTCTGACCCTGCAAAACTTTTGATAAAAATCAATAATATTTCAGGTCTTCGTGCATCCGATATTTTGAACAACAAATTTAATATAGAAGAGGAATTTTCAAATAACAAAGCAATGTTATTTATAACCGGCCTGGGAACAAACGGTGAAATGCTAAAAAGACTTTCCGATGCGCTGAATTTTATCTCCGCTACAGAGACTGAGGATTATTTTGCAGACTCAAATACGTCTTATATGTTGCCGGAAATTTCGCTAAAGCCAAGAACTGCTTATCAAAAAGCAAATATTTTGAACAAGAAATATACCGTAAATGCACTTGAGGCAGTCGGCAAAATCAGTGCAGAAACTATATGCGCCTATCCGCCGGGGATTCCCATAATTGTTCGGGGTGAAATTATAAATAAACAAACTATATCTCTGGCAAAAAAATATCTGGACAAAAGTACATTTGAAATATTAACCTAGATTATTTTCTTTGTATTGTATACAGAGTAGTATTTTTTGTATTATCGGAACTTGCGTTTAGGTTGTATTCTCCAAGAACCTTAAAATAATAAAATGACGGGAACAAATTTTCATAATACATTTTAAATTTAGGTGTAATTGCAATCTTATTTGAGATTTTTAAGGCAAGGACTCTATTCAAATATACGGATTTTTCTTCAAATTCCTGTAAATCAGAAAAAACCTCAGCGCAGCAGTAAAAGCTGACTGTAGTGTTCTCTTTCAAATATTTGTTAATTGAAGAAACGGAAGTATTTACTACATGTGTTAAAAAATCTTTTGAAGCAGCTAGGTTCGAAATAACAATATACAATGAACTGTTATCCAGTCCTTTTTTCAAAATATTAGGTGAGTCTATCGAGTTTAGAATAGTTTCTTCTATATTTTTTTCAATATCTTTTGAATTGTCAACAACAGCATTGGGATTGGTAAGATAAGAAGTTTTAATTGACACATCTGTTTTAATTTTTATCAGCATAAAAGAATTTGTCTTTAAATCATCAAGAAAACTGCTGTGAAGCTGAGAATTAATCTTGTTTTCAAGATTTTGCCTATAATTTTCTGCAGTTTTTTTTACTTCTTTTTGCATATTGCCGAACGAAACAATTGTACAGTTAATAAGATATGCCAATATACCATACAATATAGATGACAGCACCGGTAAAATATCCATAACTTCTTTGAATTGAGCACTGGACATCCACCAGCCGAAAAACAAATCAACAGAACCCCATACAATATTATTTAAAGGTTTGGGGAAATTCTCAAAACCAAAAGCATACAAAAGCCAGTATATAAAAAACAGTACTGACATCGCAATGCAAAAAAACGATAACACTGAAAATATATTTTTTAGTTTGTCTAGAAGTTTTCCGGTAAGTTTAAAAAACATTTATACCTCAAGAATAATATTATCTATCAATCTGACATTGCCGACTCTTGCCGCAATTGCGCATATGGTTTTGTTTTCAATCTCATCAACTTTCTTAAATGTATCTGCATTAACAAATTCCAGATACTCAAGTTCAACATTTTTGCTTAAGTTTGTCAAGCAAACGTCAAACAATTTTTTTGTATCTCTAATTCCCAGCTTAACACTTTCTTTTATAGCAAACAGAGATTTACTGATAGTCAAAGCCGTTTCTTTTTCTGAATCAGAAAGATATTTGTTTCTTGAACTCAAAGCAATCCCCGATTCTTCTCTGACAAGAGGACAATCTATTATCTGAACAGGTATATTCAAATCTCTGACCATCTTTTTTATAAGGAACAACTGCTGTATATCCTTCATTCCAAAACATGCATAATCCGGCTGGACAATATTAAAAAGTTTCGTAACAACGGTTTCAACACCGTCAAAATGCCCTACTCGAGATTTACCGCACATAATGTCTGTCAGCTCATAAGGGGGAACAACCATTGTTAAATCAGAAAATTTCTGCAAATTCGGATACATTTCGTTAACAGAAGGAGCAAATATAATGTCTACTCCCGCAGACTCTGCAACAATTTTATCCTGTTCCAGTGTTCTCGGGTATCTGTCGTAATCTTCACCGGGACAAAATTGTATCGGATTTACAAAAACAGAAATCACTGTAACATCCGCTATAGAATGCGCTTTTTCCATTAATGATTTATGCCCGTTATGAAGACAGCCCATAGTGGGAACAAGAGCAATTGTTTTACCCTGTTTTTTATATTCTTTGATTTTTTCTCTAATATCATCAATTTTATTTAATACTACAAGACTCAATTTTTTCCATCTCCTTTAATTCATCTTCACTCAGATGAAAAATCTCTGATTCAGCAGGAAAAGCACCCATCTGAACGTCATTTATATATGTTTTGGCAGCATCTGATATAACGGTTTTTAAATCAGCATATCTTCTGGCAAATTTTGGTTTGAAGTCAGAAAATTTACCCAGAATATCATCTGCAACAAGCACCTGTCCGTCGGTATATCTTCCGGCACCGATACCGATTGTCGGGACATTCAGGTTTTCAGTAATATATTTTGCCGATTCTTCAGGAACCATCTCAAGAACAATACAAAAAGCGCCTGCCTCTTCAAGCTTTTTTGCCTGATTTAGAATAAACTTTGTTTTGTCGGCAGATTTGCCCTGTATTTTATATCCCCCAAGAACATTCAAATATTGAGGAGTAAAACCAAGATGACCGACAACGGGTATACCGCTTTCAACGCATCTTTTTACAACACTTACCAGATAATCTGTGGCGCCCTCAAGTTTTACGGCAGATGCACCCGCTCTGATTAATTCACCGGCATTTTTTACAGCCTCTTCAACTGATGAATGATAACTCATAAAAGGCATATCAGCAACAACGAGGCATCTTTTTGCTCCTCTTGTAACAGCTGCCGTAAAAATTTTCATTTCATCCATTGACACACTGGTAGTAGAGTCATACCCGAGAACAACCATTCCGACCGAATCACCGACAAGAATTGAATCTACACCCGCATCATCAAAATATTTTGCTGTCGAGCAATCATATGCGGTAAGCATAGTGATTTTTTGTTTTTGTTCTTTTTTCTTTAAGAATGTTGAAACCGTAATATCTTTGAATTTTACTTCAACTGACATAATTTCGTCCTATTTTTTTGCTTTTTCTTTTTTATCTTTTAGTTGCTTTTTGTACCAGTAACTGATTGCTCTGGCAAGTCTGGCGGGGCTGTGTCTTACATATTTCTGGTCATTTTCCTCGTACAGTCTGGTGCTTACGACATTGATATTTTTCTTTTTAATTTCATCAATATCAACCAGAACCGGGTAAGAATTTGCTTTTTGATAGTCAGGAGACAAATCTTCGGGTAATGAGTTGTTTACAAGCACCGCCTCAAACATATTTGAGTATCCTGCATGATCAAGTATTGCCTGAACATGCTGAGAAGCTGTGTAATCTGTAGTTTCACCCGGCTGGGTCATTATATTGCAGACATATATTTTCTTTGCTTTAGATTTTGAAATTGCAGCAGAAATTTCTTTTATCAACAAATTGGGAATTACACTGGTATACAAACTTCCGGGTCCGAGGATAATCAAATCCGCATCCTTTATGGCTTTTAAAACCTCCGGTAAAGCTTTACAGTTTGCTGGCTGTGTAAATAATCTTTTTATTTTTTTGCCTGTTTCTGGAATATTTGACTCACCTTCAACAATAGAGCCATCATCCATCTCAGCAGCAAGTTTCATGTCATCTAAAGTTGAAGGCAGAACTCTTCCTCTAATATTCAAAACTTTGGAGGATTCCTGTACCGCACGAACCATATTTCCCGTAATTGCACAAAGTGCAGTTAAAAACAAATTGCCAAAACTGTGACCTTCTAGACCTTCTCCCATTTTGAAACGATACTGGAACAACTTTGTAACAAGGTCCTCGTCATCAGCAAGTGCGGCTATACAGTTTCTGATATCACCGGGAGGAAGAATACCCATTTCATGTCTCAATCTCCCTGAACTGCCGCCGTCATCACCGACAGTAACAACTGCCGTAATATTGTTAGTAAGCTTTTTTATACCTTTCAACATTGTAGACAAACCTGTACCGCCGCCTACGGCAACAATTTTGGGTCCGTTATTAAGCTTTCTTCTCTTATACAAAGATTCAAGTATTGCGTGTCTGTCTCTATCTTGATTTAAGTCCAAAATAGAGTAGTTCGTATTTTTCCACCCGAGTATAAATACATAAGCACCGAGTATAACCAGAACTGCACCGAGTAAATCCTGATTAACCGTTACGGCTATATATTTGAGTATACCGACTGCAAAATATACAGGTCTCATATTAAATATTACGCACAATCCGAGAAGTGCGATTATTGTGCCGACAATAATCAAGCCAAACCATCTTTTTACCTGCAGCCCGGGCAGAAGCCATCCTGCATCTTTCGGTATTCTAAACTTGTATGACATCTTTTTCAAAACATTACTCCCTTATAATATTTTACTCAACCCACCCCGAAACAACGGCTTTATTGAAATTAACCGGTCTCGGCACAATGATATTTGCAGATTCTTTAACTGTTTCTACTGACAAATCAATTGAAAAATGAACAGTATCGACTTTTACAATTGATTTTGTACCATCCGTATTGTTTATTTCGGATGTTTTTATAAGATTCTTTATTCTCTCGATAACTGTATCTGAATCACTTATATTTGCCATATCATAATTTATAGCAGAATTTGTATATTGCTTTTCAATACATATTTCATGTGCAACATTAATATTTAGTTCTTGCGCTGTTTTATCAAGAATTTCGCCTGATGCACCCAGCAAAGTGAACCATTTGCTGTATTTTTTGACAGCCTTGGCAACATTTACAGAAAAATCAAGATTTTCTGATGCAAAACGATACATATTTCCATCCGGTCTGACCTGTTCAATATTGAGACTGTATGCTTTGGCAAAGGAAGACAATGCACCAAGCTGATACAGAACTATAGCTTCTATATCTTCTTCAGTAAGTGTTTGCGGAGTTGTAATATTTTCAGGCAAACCAATCAATGCGCCGATTACTTTGTTTTTGAATTTACAATGTTCTATAGCTCTTTTTATAAGTAAAGGATTACCCGCATGAATACCGCAGGCAATGTTCACAGAACTCATATACTCTAAAATTTCAAAAGATTTTTCCAGGTCATTTTCAATTGATAAATCAGCAAGATTGCAGTTAAAATCAATATTTTTTATTTCGTTATTGCTCATTAAATTTTACCAACTCCAAACAAACTAAGTCTACAAATTAAATTATAACTCAACAAATTTGTTAGTCTATAAAATTAAATTAAGATAATATAAATATTGAAAAATTTAATTTTAATGTTATTATAATTACAGGTTTTAAAAAGAAACGGTGACCCCGTTTCTTTTTTTCTTAAAAGGAGGCGCTATGGAACAGAAGCACTTCAATAAAAATGAAATTCTTGAAAAGCTTAACCCACTCGTTGAAAACACAGCAATGAGATATGGAGTTATTCCAATCGAGGTTGATTTTTCTAAAGAATCCGGAAAATGGTTTTTGCGTATATTTCTATACAAGCAAGACGGAATAACTCTTGATGATTGTGAAAATTTTTCAAGAAGCCTCAATCCCTTTCTGGATGACTTGATTCCTGTAAAGTTCTATCTGGAAGTCAGCTCCCCAGGACTGGACAGAAAACTAAAGTCTGACAGAGAATATATCATTTTTCAAGGAAAAATAATAAACCTAAAATTAAAAAGTCTTGTTGACGGAATTGAAGAAAAACAATTTCTGGCAAAGATATTAGATTTTGACAGAGAAAAGGGAGTAACGGTTTTGAAATTAGACAACCAAAACACATACACAATCCCGACAGACAAAATACAAAGAGCACAATTGCATATAGAAGATTTATAGAAAGTAATTTATATAGGAGAAAAAGATGATTAAAATCGGTACCGCACTTTTTGAAGCAACAGAAGAACTCGAAAGAGAAAAAGGGATTTCAAAAGAAGTTATTATTGACTCTTTGAAAGATGCTCTCGTTGCTGCATACAAAAAACATATCAGAGCAAAAGAAGCTCCGAATGTTGAAGCAATTCTCGATGAAACTACAGGTGAAATAGGTGTTTTCAGAACAAAACTTGTTGTAGAAAAAGTTGAAGATGACAACCTTGAAATATCACTTGAAGATGCAAAAGAAATTGATGACGAAGTTGAACTAGAAGACGAAGTAAAAATCGAAGTTACTCCGGAAAACTTTGGCCGTATTGCCGCACAGGCAGCAAAACAGGTTATTACACAAAGAATCAGAGAAGCTGAAAGAAAACTCGTTCTTGACGAATTTATGGAGAAAAAAGGCACCCTAACTACCGGTATCATACAGCGTGTAGAAAATAGAAACGTATTTGTAAATATCGGCAAGACTGATGCTATTTTGCCTTTCAGAGAACAAATCCCCGGAGAATACTACAAACCCGGCAACAGAATCAGAGTATTTGTTTTGAATGTAAAAGAAACAAACAGACTGCCGCAGGTTATTGTTTCTCATGCGCATGCTGAAATTGTAAGAGAGCTTTTTGAACTCGAAGTTCCTGAAATCGAAGACGGTATCGTTGAAATCAAATCAATCGCAAGAGAAGCCGGATTTAGAACAAAACTTGCCGTTCATTCCAATGATCCGGAAATCGATTCAGTAGGCGCTTGTATCGGACCAAGAGGTTCAAGAATACAAACTATCGTTGGTGAACTTAAAAACGAAAAAATTGATATCGTAAGATGGTCCGAAGATCCTGTAGAATACATTGTAAATGCACTGTCTCCGGCAAGAATTTTGTCAGTAGACATTCTTGCTGACGATGAAAATGCGCATGAAGCACTTGTAATTGTTCCGGATGACCAGTTGAGTCTTGCAATCGGTCGTGAAGGTCAAAACGTCAGACTAGCTCACAAACTCACAGGCTGGAAAATTGACATCAAAAATGAATCACAAGCTGCTCAGGCAGAAGCTGCTTATCAGTCTCAATATGAAGAGGAAGTACCTGTTGAAGATGATATTGTTGATGAAACAGATGCTGCTGATGAAGAGCCGATTGTTGAAGAAGAATACGGTATTGATGCAGAAGATATGGTAGAAGAAACTTCTGATGTTGATGCAGACAGTTCTGAAGAAGAATAACTGACGATTACTCTATTATCAACAAAGGTACAAAAGCGTGTATATTAAATACACGCTTTTATTTTACAATTTTTAAATGAAGGAATAAAAAATCCCAGTACCTTTGTGTTTCAAGAGAGCCTGCGGCAACTGCGACACTGGATTAGATTGATAAGTTTTGTAAAGAGAGTATCAAAAATTTTTGTTCATAGACTTTTGTTGATGCAAGGAGAAAAGCAATGCTAAATATTTCTTTTAAAAGAGCCTTCAGAGAACAAAGACGTCAGAGACAAATAGAAGACCGTCTCTTTGACAAAGCAACAACACCTCAAAGACAAGAAAAAATAGAAAATCAGTATAACTCTGCTCTAAACTATATTTATGACCTGCCCTATCTGGAAGAAATTCCGGATAAGATATTCTATGAAAGACTGGAAGCCCTAAAAGAAGCCAAAGAAGCTGAACTGCTCAATATAAATCTGATAGGTTAGAATACGAATTTAGTAGTAATTGTATGTAATTTATATTTTAAGAAATGTAAATCTCCGAAGAAAGTTTTTGTTATTTTTCAGGCAAATCTCGTTTTTATATATATAGGAGTTAAACTTCAAGAGAGTACTTTCATGCACGAGATTAATCCGAAAGATATAGAAAAATATGTAAAAGTGTCGCAAAGACGCCGCTTTCGAAACGGGGAAAATGCTACACCGATTAACAGTTTTGTTACCAATGCTGTTTTGTCGTTTTTTGATAAAAATAAAGACGGCAGAATTTCCATTCCCGAATTTCAAAGCATTTCAAAAGAAGATTACTCCATATTTGCAAAAGAATTGAAAGAGTACAACAAAACAAACGGAATTGACGATACAGTCTTTTCATACGAAGAACTAGGTTCCTATTTGGATGACGGGTATATAGACGAAAGAGATTTGGAAGGCGACAATCCAAAATACCTTGACAGAAGTATTGTGCTGCAGGAACAAAAAGGACAAAAACACACAGCTCTAATGACACAGAAAGAAATAGACGAAGAATTTAACAAATACGGAGTTGATAATACCGCTAATCCGAACATAATCAATTCACTGAGAAAAGAGCGAAATGAAATCGATGAAAACAGTGATATTATTGATTGGCACATAGGAACGGCAAATCAGGGAAAGCTGGAGACCTGCACTGTACTTGCATATGCAGAATCATTATCAGATGAAGAATTGCACAATCTTTATTCTAAAAAGACAGACAAGGACGGCAATATTTATTACGAATTTAACTTTCCTTCCGATAACGGAAAAAAGCCGGTAAAAGTAACGCAAAAAGAGCTTGATAACATGTCAATCAAAACTGGAAAGAAAGAAATAACGGGGTTTTCTACCGGTGATAAAGACACAATGCTAATTGAAATGGCATATCTGAAACGTTACGGAACAAAAATAATAAAAGAAGGTGCACAACCGACCGATATTATTTCAAAATTCAATAACAATAAAGCAAATTTCTATTCGGATATAACAGAAAAGCTCCTGTCCTCGGATGCACCCAAAATACTTTCGTTATTGGATGTTTCTGTTCTTGAAAAAGAAAAAGGTGTAAAATCAGATGAGATAAATCTAAATTCAGGAAAGACAGCAAGTATAAGAATAAACGAAAATCCATTGCGTGCAGATTTGCAAACAGAACTGAAACTTCCTGACGGAAGTGTAATATACGGAAACCATGCATACTCGGTAAAAGGCTACAATCCCGATACAAAAGAAGTAACTATAACAAATCCGTATGAAAACAGTACAGATATAATTATTCCGTTTGAAATTATAAAACTGTTTGGTATAGCTATGTAAAAAAAACAGCGGAATTTTATCCGCCGTTTTTTATAGATTATAACTTTATTTTTACTTTGCAGGTTTAAAACCCGGTGAGTTCAAATAATTGATAACATCCTGCGATAGATCTGTTCCGCCTGTAAAGATAACTCTGTAGTCAAGAACTACATCAATTTTTTTGTCAGCGGCAACTGTTTTTGTTGCTTGAAGGATATTTCTTTCGACTTCTTCTGCTTTTTTCATTTTGAACTTTGTAAATTCGTCATTTTTTGCTTTAAAATCTTTCTGCACCTGATCTTCAAAATTCTTTTTGTTAATCGGAGAATCGATATTTTTGTACTGTTTCTCTTTGTCCATCAAGTACTGCTGAAGTTCGAGGTATTTTGTATCAATTTCTTTGTATGCATTTTTTGCATATTCATAATTGGACTCTACTGTTTTGTAATTCACATAGCCTATTGTTTGAGCATCGGCTTTTGTATTTGCAAAGCCTATAACAGCAAACACTGCAATTGCCGCAAACATAATTTTAAAATTCTTTTTCATACAATAAAGTACTCCGTTTATTTCCCTGTTCTAATTCATAATATTAGCAACAATTATATGTAAAGACAAGTGAAAAAAATCCGCTTTAATTATATAATTGTAATTGCAATTGAAATAACAATACAAAATGAATATAAAATTTTTGAAAATATTTTCTATTATTCTGGCAGCAATTGTTTTCATTGCGGAAGGATTGTTCGTCTTTGTGCTGCCTTTATTTTTAAACAGTAAGTTTGAAGATAAAGAGTTGCTTTCTGTTATAAAAAGCAGAACAAATCTTGATTTTCAATATACGAAATTACAAACAAAAACTTATCCTGATTTTTCGATACAGTTTATCGCAAAAGATATAGAGTTATCTCAAAACAAAAACAGAATATTTTTCGCCAAAGACCTTGAAACAAGACTCTCTCTTCTTCCTGTTTTGTACAAAAAAATAGCGGTAAAATCATTGAATGCAAAAAATCAGGAACTTGTTTTGTCAAGAAAAGCAGACAACTGTATCTATCTTGGTGATTACAAACTAAACATTAATCTCAAACCGGATACAGACATAAATTTGGATTTAAACAATATAAGAATTCAAAATTCTTCAATCACCATAAATGACAAGGTATTGAATAAAAACATAAAAATAAACACACCTTCTGCCGATTTTAGTTTCAAAAAAAACAGGCATGTCAAATTAAAACTCGACACAGATATTTATTCGGGAACAAAACACACTTCAAAAATTCTTGTGGATTTTAATTCAAAACTTCCTGTTGAAAAAGGGATAAAAGACAAAAAATTTGTCTGTAACAGCGAACTAAAAAATCTTAATTTATCGGAGTTTTCTCCGTATTTTGCATACTTTAGCAAAAGAGACATCATCTCTGTGTCAGGAATAATAAATGCCGATTCATCGCATGACAAAACGCTCAATATCAATGCTTCAATAAAGAATTTTGAAGTAAAAATGAAAAATCCGCTGGATAATATTGTTTCAAAAAACGATATAAACTTGAGTGCTGCGCTTGATTTTATGCACAAAAAGCTCTGTGTAAAATCTATAACCGTAAAATCCGCAGACTGGCAGACACAAATCAGCGGTATCGTAAAAAATTATGCATCTTCGAATTTAAAAAACATAAATCTTGACCTTGATATTAATATTCCGGCTTCTGATATACACTCAATGTACTGGCTTGTTCCTTCAATTGAAGGCGACCCTTTTGATGTAATGCAAAAATTCAAAAAATACGGAGCCTGGGGAAAAGCAAAAGGACAGCTAAAAATAAAAGGGAGTGCCACCCTGCCTGAAATATATGGGAATCTTGAAGCAGATGATGTATATATTGTAAAAGACAACCCTCTTGTGCCGCACTGCAAGGTCTTTGCCGAGTTTCTGAAAGACTATGTAAAAGTAAAAACCAGAGTATATGCTGGACACGGTGAATATGTGGATATCAACGGAATTGCACAAATGAAATTCTACGGAAAAGGTGATTTTCATATTGTGTCATCAAAAAATGTTGATTTAAGCACGGCAGAATATATGCTGGTTCCTATTCATGAGGTTGTCGGGTTTGACCTTGGTCCTGTACCTTTTATGGATATTTACGGAAAAGGAAATATCGATATTCACACAAAAGGAACTATTCTCGACGGAGAAGTAACCGGGCAGTTTAATTTTATGAATGTAACTGCTTCTTTGCAGGGATTGAATACAGTTTTGCACAATACAAGCGGTTCTCTTGTCTTTGACAAAAAAGATATGCACTTTTTCACAACAAAAGCTTTTATAAAAGACAGACCTCTAAAAATTGACGGCAAAGCAAATCTCGACGGCACAATCGATTTTGATATTACATCGCAGAATATTGATATTAAAGAACTTTTAAACATTCTGAACACAAGTTCAATATTAAAAGAACAAAAAACAATGGCTGATGCCATAGAAAAAGCATCAGGTATTGTTGAAACAAAAATCAAATTGAAAGGAAAAGTAAAAGATTTTTCAAAAATTTATAAGGACGAAAAACTTGATATATCAGGTTCAATAAAACTCAAAAACGTAAACGCAAAAATAAAAATGCTGCCGGTATTGCTGTCAAAAACATCGGGTTCAATTGATTTTGACAACAACGGCTGGAATATTGATATAAAAAGCAAAGCCGGAACCTCCGACGTAGAGGCAAAAGGCATCTCAACAAAAGACAGGTCACATATTTCCTTTTGCGGGAAACACATAAAAATTGATGAAATACTAAAAATGGCAGCAAAAGACCCGAACTTTTCAGGTTTTTCAAAACTTCCCCAAACAGGTTCAGCCGTTAACGTATCCGGTGAATACAAATCAAATAATGCCCTTACAACAAAGACCTTTTCGTTTAACAATATATCATTGAACGGCAGCTTTCTTCCGCAAAAAGCAGAACCCAATGCACCTGTAAATATAAAAAACGGTTCTTTCTCCATACACAACGGCAGTATAAGAGTAAAAAACTTTGCCGCAAAGCTGTACAATACAGCTTTGAAAGCTGATATAGATGCACAAAATGTTTTTTCCAAAAAGCCTGTTATAAGCGGATATATTAATATTTCAAATTTTGATTTAAAAGAGCTTGATACGATAAAAAAAGCTCATTTTTTGCCGCCCGCATTAAAAAAACTGCTCAACGCTTATGAAAACTATCAGGGAAATGTAAATCTTTCCATAAAATGCAAGAATAACAAACTTGACGGGTATATTGATTTAAAGGAAATCAAATTCAATCAGAGCTATTTCAAAACTCCGGTATACATAAGCGGCGGCAAAATTCTTCTAAAAGGTTCAAAAATCTCAGCAAAATCAATTATTGCAGAAGTGGATAACACTCCGGTGTTTTTGAATTTTTCTGTTTGGGACTTAGACAAAAAAATGAAATTTAGCGGTTATGTAACAACCAAAATAACTGAATACTTTATTAACAAATACATAAACAGTAATCTGACATATCCTCTTAAACCCAAAGGCGATATATCTTTTTCCTCTTATATCAGCGGAGATTTGGAAAATACAAACATAAAAACAAAAATCAAACTCGCAAAAGATGCCGATATTTATTATATGGGTGCAAATTTGGCCGACGAAGACACCCAAAGAGAAATCGATGCGGATATCAATGTCAACAACAACATATATAACCTTAAACAACTCAATTACACAAGGTATATGTCTTCTCAAAATAATAAAACATACCCTCTGACAATATTAAGTGCAAAGGGAAGTTTTAAACCGTACAAAACAACAAACAAAGAAAAAATCCCGATTTATATTAGAAATTTAAATATTTATACCCCGAATAACGCAAACGCAAAAATATTTAATGTCTTTTTCAAAAAATCCGTTTTGAAAAAAGGTATGTTTAACTGCAATCTGAATATAAAGGGTGATGCAAATGCGCCTGTAATCAGAGGTACTCTTGAGATGGACAATATGGATATGCCTCTTTTTGATACCATCGTCAAGACAATAAAACTCAACTTTAATGACAAAACTATACACGTTCACACCAACGGATTTGCATACAACTCGGACTTTACTCTCAAAGCACAGCTAAAAAACAAGCTGACACCTCCTTATGAAATTCAATATATTGATTTGTACTCGGAAAGACTTAATCTTGACACACTGATTGACTCCTTAACCAAAATTCCGACTCCTGACACCGTAACAAGGCTGACAGGAGGTTCAACAAAAACGTCTATTCCTCTAAATATCTCTGACATAAGAATTAAAAAAGGTACTATGTCTGTCAAAGATATTGTGATAAGAAACCTTCCGGCAAAAAATTACACTTCGGAATTCAGTCTCGGAAACGACCTGGTTTTGAATATAAACAAACTCTGGTTTGATGTTACAACAGGAAAAATGACAGGAACAGCCAGCTACAACTTTAAAAACGACAAAATCAAAGCAAATGTTTCTGCCTTGAATGTTGATTCAAACGAAATTGCTTCAAAGATGTTCGGATTCAAAGACCAGATTTTCGGACAATCAAACGGCAATATAGTTCTTGCAACAATCGGTCAATCAGAAGAAGAACGTATCAGAAACATGTCAGGATATGTGTACTTTGAAATAGCCGACGGAAAAATGCCCAAACTCGGGTCAGTTGAATACCTTCTCAAAGCGGGAAATTTTATAAAGAGCGGAATAACAGGAGCAAGTATCAGTAATTTTATTGACCTTCTGGCGCCGATAAAAACCGGGTACTTTGACTCAATTAAAGGCAACTTCGCAATGAAAAACGGGGTAGCACAAAATATAGAAATTTACTCAAAAGGAGACAATTTAAACATATATATAAACGGTGAATTTGATATTCTCCAGCAATATGCAAACCTCAGAGTATTCGGACGTCTCACAAAAAGAGCAACAAACATTCTCGGAAAAATCGGAAATATGTCATTCAATTCTCTTCTCAACGCAATCCCGGGATTCAAACTTAATAAATCCGACAGAGAGTCTCTTATTCATGACTTGAACAAAATTCCGGGGGTTGAGCTTAGTGACCAGCAATACCGTGTATTTACGGTAAAAATTGACGGACAGATAAACGAAGACAAATATGTAAAAAATTTCCGCTGGATAGAATAGTAGCAAAATTTTTTGTTTTCGTGTTTTAGTATGTGCATAAAATTTTCGGAGAGAGTATATGAAAATATATCCCGTACAAAATACTGCATATTCAGCCAATTCAACAAAAAATTTTACCGGAAGAGCAAAAACGGCAAAACTTTATGACCCCGCTTTTGAAGAACAAAAACGTAAAGTCAAAAAGCTTGTAGTTTCCCTTACTATCGCAAGCATTCTTATAACGGCGCTATGGATTGCCGTTGAGACAAGAGGCAGGGATATTTTAAAATACATTACCACTCTAAAAAAGCAGCTTAAATTGCAGGTTTGAGACTTCCGTCAAAAACAAAATCCTTTGCTTTTCTGAGCGGAATTTTCTTGTATCTTAAACTCATATCAAGGTATGAATACGGATGCTGGGACAGAGCAGGAACGCATATATGCATAACTCCGTTATCGTCTTTAACCGCGGATTCTTTTTTATAATGTCCTGCAAACACGCCTATTATATTATCATGTCTTGACAGCACAGCACGATAATCCGTTTTTTCAAGAATGTCATAAGAAGGATTCTCATACGGTGCAATATAAGGAACATGCTGGAATATTACAGCTTTTTTCTTTTCATTCTTTGTAAGAAGTTCATCAAGCCATTTTAATGTATTCTGGCTAAACACTCCGTGATTTGTCGGCATGCCTGAAGAAACTCCGTCCAGTACAATCACAATCACATCTTTATTCGGATAAAAATAGTAGGAAGCATCTTTCTTTTTCTGGTATTTATTGTGTTCTGAAACTATTTTTAAATATTCTTTTTTGTCCAAACCTGAAATTTTGTGTACATCTTGATTTCCCATCACAAGGTAATAGGGTGTATTCACTGTTTTTACAATATTCAAAAAGCCTTCCAGATTTTTTTCGTTGGATTTTGCAATATTATCACCAAGGAAAACGACGAAATCATAGTTATTTTCATTTACTCTTTCGACAAATGCATTCAAAATCGTAGGTATTTTTGAAGCATCACTATCCGTATCAGTAGCGGATTGATTTGCATAATTGATATCAGATACAACAGCAAACTTTAACTCTTTTGCACAAACAGGAAATGCGCAAAAAATTACGGCAGTAAATACCAAAAAGATATTAGACAAAACTTTTTTATATAACATACTCAAACTCCGACTAAATTGCTCAACAAAAATTATACAGCCTGATTGTTATTTTTTTCAACAAGATTGTTTTCTACATCCGCCGCCTGTTTTGTACCTGCTTCATAACCGCAGATTAGGAATATTGCAGGCAGAGCTTTGGAGATAAATCCCTTTATCTTTTCACCGCTTGGTGTCAAAGCTGCTACGGTCAACAAATCATCAACGTGTATACCGAAATCTTTTACGCCGAGTTTTCTGTCATCGTTTTCTTTGAATATAGCTTTATTTACTTTTGAAGCGATGTAATTTCCGCCCGTAACACCTGTCGTAACACCGACAACTGCCGCAAGCGAAGAGAGAAGAATTTCTTTGGTAACGGGAAGTTTCCTTTTTTCTATCTGTTTTGCAGCTAGTCCGACTATTGTAATCGGTGTGACTATATTGCCCAAAAACTGATGAATAGCCTCTTTGAGTTTTGGCTTTCTGTTTTCTTCGGAATCCGCAATCAAACCGCCGGTCAAACCTCCGATAACCGAAGTTGTTGCCAGTCCCATAACCTTAAACATGTTTTGAAAATCGACATTGAACATGTCTTTGATTTTAAAGTCGCCTTTCTTTGCCTTCTTTGCCATGGCAAAAAGATAGACAAGCGTAGCTGCAACACTCCCCGTCAACGATGCAATTCTGACTTTTTTTACATCGTCTTTTGTGTCTGTCTGTTTTTCCGGTTGTGTATTATCTTTTGAAACTCCGCTGTAGCGAACGCTGTGTGACGGCACGGTTGCGGATGAAATTATTGTCAGTTTCATATTGAAGTTTAATTCCCTTACAAAGAATAATATTCCTAAAAAATTTTTTTTGCTATTGCCTGAAAGGTTTGTAATAATTTTTAAATATTATCCTGTGCAAGATATTATATTACAAACAGGAGTATTTTATTACCTTTTTATTTTTAGTAAAATTTTTTGTGGAGAATTTTATGAGATTAGACAAATTTTTGAAAGTTTCAAGACTGATAAAAAGAAGAACCGTAGCAAACGACGTTTCCGATCAGGGACGTGTGTTTGTAAACAACAACCCTGCCAAGCCATCAAAACAGCTAAAAGAAGGGGACATAATAAGAATTGAACACTTCAACAAATCAGTCTCAGTCAAGGTTGTTAAAATTCCGCAGGGAAACATCTCGGTTCAGGAAGCATCAACTTTGTATGAAGAAATTAAATAAAATTGCATTTTTTGCTTACAAAAACTAGAATAAGTACATATCAGAGAATTGAGGAGATAATCATGAGAAAACATATTTTGCCCGCATTACTGGTTGGTATCAGCCTTTTGTTTTTCGGTATAAATTCACAGGCTGATGCAAAAAGGATTAAAGCTGATGTTCAGGCTGTCAAACTTCCTGCGGGTACAACCATGAAAATAGAACTTCTTGAGCCTGTTTCTACGGGAATTGCAGGCGTGGGTGATGAATTCTCTGCAATGCTTAAAGAAGACAAAATTATTAACGGGCAGGTTGCTCTCCCTGTCGGTTCTGTTATCAGAGGCACGGTAAGTGAAATCACACCGGCAAAAAGACTTTCGAGAAGTGCTGTTTTGTACATCTCCTTTGACCATATAGTTACACCGACAGGAAGACAAATTCCCCTGAGTGCCGGCTTGTATAATTACGCAGAAATTACTGTTGACGGAGGTATTTATCAAAACGGAAATTACGGTTATGCTCTTCAAAAGAACTGGGATAATACCAAGAAAATCGTAAAAACAACGATAGACTGGGGTAAAGGGACAGGCGAAAATATGCAGTATGTTTGTGTTCCGATAGGTGCTTTAGGCGGTGTTATAGGCGGTGCATTCTATTATGTCGGAGACGGTATTGTTGACTTATTCAAAAAAGGCAACGATGTTGTTCTTCCTCAAGGAACAGCAATGGATATTATGCTTACCCAGTCGCTTGATATACCTTTGCATTAGTAATTTTCAAAATATAAAACTCAAGTATTATGCTTAACACACTAAAACTCATCAAATTGTTTTTAAATACAAAATATCAAAACGATGCCGGCAGGTTTCTTATTGAAAACAACAAAACTCTTTCCATAGCAGAATCCTGTACGGGCGGGCTTTTGAGCTCTTTGATGACGGATGTATCGGGCAGTTCCGCCTATATCAAATGCAACTTTGTAACCTATGCTAATGAAGCAAAGATGCAATACTTAGGTGTAAAAAAACAAACACTTGAAAACTACGGGGCAGTCAGCCTGCAAACAGCAGAAGAAATGGTTAAGGGACTACTGGAAAGAACCGGCTGTGACTATGCACTTGCAACAACTGGCATTGCCGGACCGACCGGCGGAACAAAGGAAAAACCAGTAGGATTAGTTTATATCGGCATCGGTACAAAGGATAAATTTCATGTCTTTAAGTATAATACTAATCCGAATTATCCCAGATTGCTGATAAAGTATATGTTTGCCAATCAGGCATTAAAGCTGTTTTCAAAATTTATTACGGAGAAAGATTAAACAATGACAACAACAATTACACTTATACCGGGAGACGGGATAGGACCTGAAATATCTTCGGCGGTACAAAAAATCATAAAAGCCGCAGGTGTCGAAATAGACTGGGATATCCAGACAGCAGGAGCGGATGTCGCACAGGAGGAAGGTTCTCCTCTGCCTCAAAGAGTAATAGACTCAATAAAGAAAAACAAAATTGCACTCAAAGCACCTGTTACAACACCTATAGGAAAGGGGTTTCGAAGTGTAAATGTTGCACTGAGAAAAGAATTGGATTTATACGCAAATCTTCGCCCCTGCAAAAATATAAAAGGGATAAAAACACCTTTTGACAATGTGGATATAGTTGTTGTCAGAGAAAATACAGAAGACCTCTATGCAGGTATAGAAAGAAAAATTGACGAAAATACGGCAGAATCCATAAAAATCATTACCAGAAAAGCTTCAACAAGAATCGCAAGATATGCCTTTGACTATGCTGCAGCAAATAACAGACATACTGTGCATGCTGTTTCCAAGGCAAATATTTGCAAATTCTCAGACGGTTTGTTTTTGGAATGCTGCAAATCAGTATCAAAAGACTATCCACAAATTGAATACAAAGAAATTCTTGTCGACAACCTGTGCATGCAGCTTGTGCAGAATCCTCAAAAGTTTGATGTACTTGTTTTGCCTAATCTGTATGGAGATATTGTTTCAGACCTTACAGCTGGTTTAATAGGAGGACTCGGAGTTGCTCAGGGGGCAAATATCGGAGAAAATTGTGCGGTATTTGAACCTGTGCATGGTTCTGCCCCTGACATAAAAGGACAAAACAAAGCCAATCCGACTGCTCTTTTGCTATGCGCAATCAATATGTTGAAACACATCAATGAAACGGATAAAGCTCAAAAAATCGAAAATGCGCTTTTTAGGGTAATAAAAGACGGAAGAGTCCTGACTCCGGATTTGGGAGGCACGGCAACAACAGATGAATATACTGAAGAAATAATCAAAAATCTGTAGTCTAAATCATTGTGTACAAAGATTCAGATATATTGATAAATTCTCTTACCAAATCCTTGTCCCACTGAACACCGGCACCAATTCTTAAGATTTCACAGGCTTTTTCATTTGACATACCTTTTCTGTATGGTCTGTCGGAAATCAGCGCATGGTATGCATCCGCTACAGCTACAATTCTTGCTGCCAGCGGAATATCTTCGCCTTTGAGCTTTTCGGGATATCCCGAACCATCCCAGTGTTCATGGTGGTATTTTACAATAGGTATCAAATCATGCAATGACTCAATCGGCATAAGAACCTTTTCTGCGCCGATTGTCGGGTGCTGTTTCATAATCTCCCATTCTTCGTCCGTAAGTTTTGATGGTTTTCTCAAAACAGATTCAGGGATACCTATTTTGCCGATATCATGAAGCAGGGCACCGAGTTTTATACGCTCAACATCTTTTTCGGGAAGGTTAAGTGCTCTTGCAAGCGCTTCTGAGTATCTTGATACGGAAGAAGAATGACCTTTTGTGTATTCATCTTTGGCATCAATAGCACCGGCAAGAGATGTAACAACTTCTATCATGTGCCCCTGATTTATTATATCTTCGGAATGAAATTTCTTAACAAGTTCTTCATCAAAGTTGATACCCAAAGATGCATGTCTTTTTGCAATAACAGATGCAAAAGAGCTTAGCGCTGTATCATCCCAGAAATCAAAGTCTTCGGAACATACAATAGTAGACATTCCGTTTTTGTATCCTTTGCTTTTTGAAATGTACATAGCCTGTTCGGCAAGTACCAAAAGTTTGTCCAAATCCTGAGTGGAAGACGGATAGGTTGAAATACCTACAGAGACTTTAACAGGTCCTACATCATCAACAAGACAGCATGAAAGCGAATATGTTAAGTACTCGGCAAGATACTTTGCCTCTGACGATGTAGTTTCAGGAAGGATTATTGCAATCTCATCTCCGCCGTATCTTGCTGCTGCATCATTTGCTCTGATGCCCTGTTTAATCTTGTCAGCAACAAGTTTGATAATTTCATCACCTTTTGCAGCACCAAAATCTTTGTTGATTTGAGAGATATTGTTGATATCAAAAATTACGATTGAAGCCTGTGTTGAATTTCTTTTTGCTTTGTCAATTTCAGCGGCAATTATTTCAAGGAATTTTCTGTGGTTGTTCAGACCTGTCAGTGCATCCGTGTCAGTATTCATCAAAACTTTTGTCGATAAATCTTTGTTTTGCAAAAACAGAGCAAGATAATTTGCCATAAGTCTGTATATATCGGAAGCCGCATCATAGTTGTTGTCTCCGACGAGCATTACACCGATACATTCATTATTTGCACACAGAGGGAGTATTGCAACTGCCGACTCATTCAGGTAATGGACATTCAAAAAGCTGTTGCTTTGAGCATATATAAACTTTTTGGAAGAAAAAGCCTGTTCAATAGGATTATCGGTATTATTAAGCATTACTCTGCTTGAAAAAGTTGAACCGATTTTGTCTATAATTTTCAGGTTTATGCAATTTGACTGTTTGCTGTACAAACCAAATGCCGTAAAGGTTGAATTAAGCTTGTTTGTAAAAATATTATGCAAAGAATAAATAAGTTCGTTTTCTGAATCCTTGCCGTTTGTTACCTCAAGTATAAATTTAATTACCTCTTTGTAATCAATTGATTCGGAGGCTCTCCATGCCTTGTTGTTGTATCCTGCATACATTTTGTTTGCAGTGGTTCTTGTGTTGATGTTGTTAATTTTTGAAATCAAGCCGTTAGGAATTATCGGATTGGAAAGTTTGTCTCCAAACCACTTGGCTGCAGCATTTTTTTCTTGTTTTGCAGTATTTTCGGTATTTTTTGAATTATTAAATTCCAATTCGCACCTTCCTGATACGATTAGTATAAAAACACTAATCAAAAAAATTTGCCAGCATGCACAAAACAAACTGAAAAATTTTACAATTTTAAGTATTGTAACAAGACAAAGCAAACTTTGTAAAGATATTAAGACACGAGTTTTTTTAACTTATTTGTATAATTATAAAAAAAAATAAAAGTGTTACAAAAAATTTTTAAACTAAATCGAAATCGCCATGTTTTTTCAAGTGCTCAATCAAGCCACCGTCATGTAACAGTTTTATCATGACATCAGGCAGCGGAGAAAATGTTATTTCACTATTTTGAGTCAGGTTTTTTACCACACCTTTTTTGATATCAATTTCCAGTTCATCTCCGTCACTGATTTTGTCTGTATCACATTCAATAAGTAAAAGTCCGATATTTATGGCGTTTCTGTAAAATATTCTCGCAAATGATTTTGCCAGCACTGCAGAAACTCCTGCTATTTTGATTATTTGAGGAGCGTGTTCACGTGATGAACCGAGACCAAAGTTGTTTCCTGCAACAACGAAATCACCTTTTTTCATTCTGGAAGCAAATGTCTCATCAGCATCTTCGAGCACATGTTTGGCAAATTCCTCCAGATTTGAACGCAAATGAAAAAGACGACCCGGCGCTATATGATCAGTTGATATATTGTCACCAAATTTGAATGCTTTTCCTTTGTATTCCATAGAATTCACCGCTTTCTAGCCTGTCTTTTTCACAAGAATTATAACATATTATTAAAAAATTTAAAAAATGTAGCAATTTTTATTTTCACGAACATTAAAACTAGTACGAAATATTAGTAACCATGGAGCAAAAAATGAAAATTTCCCCGTCAATCCCTCTATTTTTCCAATCATACCAAAAACAAAATGCCATAAATAAACAACAAGAAAACACTAAAGGCTCTAATCCAATAGCAGAAAGCAATTTATTTGCATACAAAGATTACAATATAAGTTTTGGTGCAAGATTAAACAGAACACCCGAAGATTTTTATGCGCAAAAATTCAATCAGGATAATATGCCTGATACTGTCAGAAAATACCTCATGGAAGATTTTGAAGAACGTCACCATATGCCGCCGGCTCAGCTTCAAAGAGAAGCATTTGAATACATAGGTATTGCTGATACTGTTCAAGACGTAAAGGATATGTATCCTGACGAACCTTTGTTTGAGGATTTGAGACCGTTCAGTGAAACAAAAGCAAGAAGAGGCACCCTTTTTCTTTTGAGATGGAATGCACAGATAGATAACACGCCTATTTTCAGAGATACAAGAAAGTATAAAGATTTGACAATGTATCTGTTGAAAAAAGTTTATCTTGAAGGAAAGACACTGGAAGAAATCAACAAAGATTTTGAATCTGACTCTACATACAGAATAAAAAAAGATCTTGGAATCATAGACGGAAAATATTTCACATACAGCGATTTGAAATCCCTCGGTGTAAAATACCCTAAATTACCGTATTATCAGTCATTTCTTGCCACAAGAAACGATAAAGAATATATTCCGAGAAAAAGAACGGAAAGCGCTCAAACAGACAATACCGATGATACCAATGCATCAAGACCCAAAAGAGAACTTTCTCAAGAAACTCTTGAGAAAATGAGTATCGCAAAAAAGAAATGGTGGGCTTCTTTAAGCGAAGAACAGCGTTCTGAACAAATCAAAAGAATGATAGAAGGAAAAGAGCTTTCTGACAGTGTATATGCAAAATATCAGGGTCAGATTATGACAATTGCGGCAGGAAAAATCGGCTTTAGCGAAAAATTGTCAAAAATTTATGCCGAAAGATATGCCGATGACGAGTTTATGCAGGATTTCAACACATATGCAGAAGCTCAACGCGCAGTAATGGAAGAATTCTGGAACAAAGATTCTTCTTTTAGAAAATATTATTCAAGAATTTTAAAACAAACTATTGCCGAGTTTGAAGATGCCTATCACAGCAATGATACAAAAAGGCTAGAACGACTTCTCAATGAGGCATTGGAACAGAAAAACAAAGTTGTCAGCAAAGCAGATGAAAAAAGACAACAAAAAATACAATATCAACAAAAGATAGAACAACAACAGCAGCAAGAACCTGCACAGCCTGAACAGACTGAAGAAAAAAATACAATCCAAAAACCAGAAATACAAGTACAAAAACCTGTACCGGCTGCAGCTGCTCCTGTTGAACCAAAACCGGAAACAGAAAAAGATATCATTAGAGCTTTCAGAAAGCAGGAAGCGAAGTCCTTGAAATATTTTACTGATATTTTTGCATCAGAATTTCTTGAATACATAATGAAAAATACCGACACTACAACAAAACGATATTCTGTCGGAATAAACAGAGATGATGCAAAAGAATACCTGAATCTTTCCAGCGATGAAGAACTCAATGAAATCATTGAACTGATAAAAGAGACAAGTGAGGAGCTAAACCAAAATTTCAATCTCACACATTCTCTAACTGCCAAAACAAATGATTTTATAATAAATAATTTTGTCTATGAACTCACTGACAATCCGGAAGTTTTTAAATCTGAAAGAGGCGACATTACAGCTTTGCTGGCAGAATCACCAAGGCTGAATGAAATATTAACAATAAACAAGCAACTTATAAACAAGCAGATGAAACTTTTGAATGCACCGTTGTCAGAAAAGGCAGCAACAGAATATTTTGACAATGTATTTTTCCCTGAATTTATAAAATTGCTTGATAACGGATTTAAATATTACCCTCAACTCCAAGAAGAACAGCGTAATACAACAAAGAAAATGCTAACTGTGGCATACAAAAATAATCCGGAAGAAATAATCAAAAGCGTAAAATTCATAGGAAACTACAATGCTGCAATAAAATTTCTAAAAGACCCGCAAAAAGAAGAAGCGGCAAAAGAAGTTATTTTTGAGCATATGGCTGTTGATTTTATACTGTGGCTGTTCAAATACAGTTCATTAAAAGGCTCAGATTCCGAAAAAATATCAATTGCATCCAAAATCAACAAATCAAAACCAGCTCCAAAAGCAGAAAATAGAAAGTTTGAAGGTCGTATAGACTTTAACTCTATTGATTCTCTCAGAAAAACTTTTAAGGATTTTGCCAAAGTACAAAATTCATTTTTCAGCAAACATTTCAGTAATTTGCTAATCAACTTCAACCTGTCTCATCCTCTTGCAACAAAAGAACTTTTGACTGCATTTCTGATTTTTGAATCAGGCGCACTTAACTCTCTTCCCGATATGAATTTAGGCAAACTAGAAAAAGAAGAAATTGCCAAAAAAGTTCAGGATATATTCAATCATATTAATGTCGAATTTGATGAAAAATATCCGCAGCAAGCACAGGCCAACGAGTTTGCTGTTAATCAAACGCTTTATGAAATCACGAAAGACCCTGATGTATTTAAAAATTCAAGAGCAGATTCAGTAATGTATATTGTCAAAAACAATCTTGCAGATACAGTAATTGCTCATTCTAACGCTATTGATAAAAGGTATAAAGATTATTTAGTTCCGCTTAGCGAAAAAGATATCATAAAATACTTACAGAGCTCATTTATGAAAGACGTAACAAATGTCTATCTTAATGGCATGAAATTCCATACCGATATCGATGACAGAGTAGTTAAAGGACTGTTATCTCACATATTTGCAGAAACACATTTGAATATTTCACAAGAAAAAGATGCTATTTTTACTTTCTTAAAAAGAAGAAAGGGCATTATAAAATACATTTCAAATCCTTATACACCGGAAAATGTAAAGCAGCTCTTAAGAGAACACATTGTCTATGACTTTATTTATGAAAGAGCAAAAAAACTCCAGAAAGACAGTACAAACAACTAATAAAAAAACCTCATTCTATTTATGAATGAGGTTTTTTGAGTTTCTTTTACATTGGTCTCATTGATTCTTTGTATATCTGTGCGACAACCTCTTTTGTAGCCTTAACAGGTGCTATAGAAAGCAAACCGTCCAGAGATGGTGTCGTAAAGCAAAGTTCAACAAGCTTGTCTATATCTTCATCCGTAAAGCCGTCATCCGAAAGTTTTTGCGGCACACCGACATCAGCGAGCCATTTTTCTACCAGTTTTGCAGCTTTATTCGCTTCGTCAGCAGTTCCGTTCAAACCGGGGGCGATAGGCTCAAGAATCTCAGCGAGAGTGGCAGCCTTTGCGGGATAAATCGCTTTTATTACGGCTGGCAAAAGCATAGCCAATCCCAAACCGTGAGACAAATCGGGTTTAACTGCGCTCAACGGATGTTCCAGTGCGTGTGTAAAATGCAAAAGACCGTTATCAAAGCCAACACCGCCCAGCATAGATGCATACAGCAGGTAATATCTGTATTCAGGATTTTCCAAATCCTCAGCAGCTTTTGGCAGATATTTTGCAACAAGAGCAATAGTTTCTTTTGCAAGAGTAATAGAATACGGAGAAGCCACTGTAGATGTAGCTGCCTCAACGACATGGTTTACCGCATCAATTGAAGTATAAAGTGTCTGATTTTTTGACAATTTTGTCATCAATTGAGGGTCATCTATTGAATATGACGGATATATGCAGTCGTATGCAATTGCCGGTTTGAAGTTCTTTTCAAGGTTTGTTGCTACAGCAAATCTGTTAACCTCTGTACCTGTACCATGTGTCAAATTTATTGCAACAATCGGTGCTGCTTTTTCAGGATTAAATGAAAGGTCATACAGTTCTGCTGCTGTTTTGTCGGTATATTCCATCAGGATTGCAACACTTTTACCTGTATCAATAGGTGAACCGCCGCCTATGGCAATTACTGCTTTAGCTCCAAATTCTTTTGCCATTTGTGTTGCTTCGTCAATAGCTGCAGTAGTCGGATTAGGTGTAACTTTTGCATAGTTAACATAGCCTATTCCGTTATTATTGAGTGCTTTTTCCACATAATCCCATGCTCCGGTGACTTTATAAGAACCTCTTCCGCTGACAACGACAACTTTGTCTACACCTTTAGACTTCAATGCTTTTGCAATATCTTCAATTTTTGTTATTGCACCAGCTCCGAAATATACATTTGTTTTGACTCTGATTTCTTGAATTTGATTGATGTCAATGTCCTTTTCCCACATAAAAACCTGACCTTTCTTAAAAAAGTACTCTAACCTACAGATATATAATACACATTTTTTTGAAGAGTGTAAAAGTTTTTTATCAACCAAAAAAGAAACTTGCGTGCATACAAATAGTATGCTAAACTAAATAATAATCATTCTTATTAAGGAGCTTGTATGAACAGCGATAAAGAAAAAATGCTTGAAGAAAGAATAGATTTCCTTCGCACAATGTGCAAACTCAAAGGAATGAGAGTAACACCGCAAAGAATAGAAATATACAAACAGGTAGCAAACTCTTGCGAACACCCTGATGCAGAAACTGTTTACGAAGCAGTCAAAGAAAAAATGCCGAATGTCTCCGTTGATACTGTATACAGGACTCTTGCTTCGCTGGAAGATATGGATATGATTTTCAGAGTCGACAATCAGCTGCCAAAAGCCCGTTTTGATGCGGACAAAACACCCCACCATCATTTTTTGTGTGTGAAATGCAATGAAGTTTATGATATATTTTTAGAATCAGATGAAAAAATAGAATTACCGAAAAATGCTGAGCGTTTTGGTGAAATCAAAGATATAAACGTACAAATCAGAGGTATTTGCAACAAATGCCTTCAAGAACAAAAAAACAAACAAAACTAAGGAGAGACAGATTATGAAAAAATATGTATGCAATGTATGCGGTTATGTATATGATCCTGCAGAAAACGGAAATGTGGCTTTTGAAGACCTTCCGGCAGATTACACATGCCCGCTTTGCGGTGTAGGAAAAGAAGATTTTTCCGAAGAATAAATTTTGTATATTATTGCAAAAAAGGGGGACAGCAAAAAGCCGCCCCTCTTTTACACTAAAAAAGGAGCGAATTATGGAACTTAAGGGCAGCAAAACAGAAAAAAACCTGATGGAAGCTTTTGCGGGTGAGTCTCAAGCAAGAAACAAGTATACATACTATGCATCTCAGGCAAAAAAAGAAGGTTACGTACAAATTGCACAAGTTTTTGAAGCAACTGCAAACAACGAAAAAGAACATGCAAAAATTTGGTTCAAATTGTTACACGGCGGCAGCGTTGCAGATACAATGACGAATCTCGAGGATGCGGCAAACGGCGAAAATTACGAATGGACACAGATGTATGCACAATTTGCTAAAGAAGCCGAAGAAGAAGGCTTTAGTGATATCGCTTTCTTGTTTAAAAAAGTTGCGGAAATCGAAAAACACCATGAAGACAGATACAAAAAACTTCTTGAAAATGTAAAAAACGGTCGTGTTTTTGAAAAAGAAGAAGAAGTCGAATGGGAATGCGCAAACTGCGGTTTCAGACACAAAGGTACCTCTGCCGTTCAAATGTGCCCTGTTTGCAAACATCCTCAGGCATATTTCTTTAAAGTTGAAAACAAATATTAATAAAGAGCAACCCCAAAAACAGACTTGCCGGAAATTAAACATATCTGGCAAGGCTGTTTTTTATCTTCTGCTTTCAGCTTCTTCCTTTTTCGGAACTTTGAGTAAAAAGCCAAACGGTATCAATATAAAAGCCACAAGGGCAAACATTTCAAAGACATCAACATATGACATGAGCTTTGCCTGAGAGAGCATTTGTTTGTATAACAGACCACCTGCTTTGTGCGTTGCATAGTTAGAGGCAAACTGCATAAAATTTCCCGCCATAGAGTGAATTCTGCTTTGAAAAGCGAGATTGAAATTAGAAAGATTGTGAACCAGATACGTCTGATGTACCTGAGAAAGTCTTGCAACAAGCGTTGATGACATAGACACAACAAATGCCGTCATTACACATTTGCACAAACTGTGCAGCCCTGCTCCGTTTGACAGTTCGGATTTTGGCAGCGTACCGAGAACAAGTCCCGATACAGGAATAAATACCAAAATTACACCAACACCCATTAGTATATTCGGAATAATTACGTAATCAAAAGATATTGAAAGATTCAAATTTGCATACATTATAGTAGAAAGCCCGAGAAAGAAAAATCCTGAAGCTATCAAAATTCTATTGTCCAAAAACTCTACCATAGGACCTATGATTAAAAGCATAATTATACACGAAAACACTCTCGGTGCCAGAGACATACCGCTGAGCATGGCTGTATATCCCATAAGACTTTGCAAAAAGCTCGGCAAAAGTACAATAGTTACATAAATAATCATATTTACTGATGCCCCGAGTATTGTGCCGATAAAGAAATTTTTATCTTTAAAAATCCTCAAATTCACAATCGGGCTGTGGTATTCCAGTTCCCAGATAATAAAGAAAACAAACGAAAACAAAGATATTCCGGCAAGCCAGCAAATCCACGTACAATCAAACCAGTTATACTGCTGCCCTTTATCAAGAACAATCTGCATAGACATGAGCCACAAAACCAGAGCCCCAAAGCCGACATAATCAACCTTATCCGGTTTAATTCTGTTTTTTAGTTCAACTATATTGCAGTGTACAAGCACGACAGAAAATATACCAACAGGGATGTTTATAAGATAAATCCATTGCCACGCCGAGTTGTCAACAATAAAGCCGCCGAAAGTCGGTCCCATAATTGAGAAAACCATTACGGCAAGAGCAAACAGAGCCATCGCCTCACCTCTTTTGTTGTAAGGGAAACTTGAAATCAGAATAGCCTGAGATATTGGCATCATAGGTCCACCGCCTATACCCTGAATGAGCCTGCCTATAACCAGAGCATTCAAACTGGGTGCAAGAGCGCAGATTATAGAGCCAACGGTAAATATTATAATGAATACTTTCAAAAACATTACCCTGCCCATGTAATTTTCCAGCCATCCTGTGAGAGGAATCAAAATCGCATTGGCAATCATATAAATTGTGATAACCCAGTTTGCCTCGTCCACTGTTGAACCAAAATATCCTGCAATATAAGGAATAGCAACGTTTGTGGCTGATGTGGCAAGCATGGCAAATGCTGTCGGCAGCAATATTGAAATTGCGACGAGCCATATAGGTACATCTTTTTCTTTTTTTAGTTTCGGCAAAGGGTTACCGGTTATTGTTATTCCGTTTTCGGCTGTATCTGAACTCATAAAACTATCTGACCTTTACTTCCGGAACTACTGACATGCCGGGAACTATGTTGTACTTTGAGATATCCTCCGTAAATACAATTTTTACAGGAACTCTTTGTACGATTTTTACATAGCTGCCGACAGCATTTTCCGGAGGGAACAGACTGGCTTTTGCGCCGGTAGCTCTTTGAATACTGTCAACTTTGGCTCTGAATTTTCTACCGGGATATGTATCAATTTTTACTTTTACATCCTGACCAGGCTTCATATATGTAAGCTGAGTTTCTTTAAAGTTTGCAACTACCCATACGGTTTCAGGAACAATTGCAAACATCGGCTGAGCAACCTGAACGTAGTTGCCCTGTTCAACTGTTCTGTTCGTAATCAAACCGTCTTGAGGTGCATAGATTTTTGTGTAAGACAGGTTGAGTTCATCTGTTTTAACTTCTGCTTCGAGTTTCTGAATTTCAGCCAGAGTCGCTTCTTTTTTTGCTTTAGCACTTTCATACATGGCTTTTGCTGCCTTTTGAGCTTCGATTGCGGATTTGTAAGATGCTTTAGCTACAGTCAAACCCGTTTTGCTCTGGTCGTAATCCTGTTTTGACGAAATTCCTTCTTTGTACATTGAAGAGTATCTTTTGTAATCTTTTTGAGAAAAATCAAGTTTTGATTTTGTCGAAACTACGTCATGGGCTGAAGCATCAAGACCTGATTTTGTTTTTGTGATATCGTCTTGGGAAATTTTCAAAGAAGCTTTTGCCTGAGCAAGTTTTGCCTTTGACTGTGCGAGTTTTGCTTCATAGTCATTCGGGTCGATAACAATAAGCAAATCACCTTTTTTAACCGGCTGATTATCCGTTATCAGCATTTCTTTAACAGGTCCTGCCACTCTCGGTGCAATTGAAACTATATGCCCTTCAACAAATGCATCATCAGTAGATTGAAAATGCATACCATGCACCATAAAATATATACCTATCAGCAGAAAAACTATTGCTGTTATAGAAGGAACTATAACTCTTTTTTTCTGATAACTCGGTCTGTCATCATCCTCATCATCAAAATCTTCTTCTGCGTTTTCCGGTAGTTTTGTATTTGTTTTTTCTTCTTTTTCTTCTATAGGAGGAATATTTTTTTCATTCCCGTTTTGTTGCTGATTGTTATTTGTTTCGTCTGTGCTCATATAGTGTTTTCCTTTATATCGTCTGACTGTTTATATGTGGAGTTTCACATGCTCGAACATATTCATCTGCATTTGTTCAAGTATTTTCAAAGAAAATTCCAAATCATCTTCGCTTATATTCTGTGTGGTAATTGCCCTTAGTTTATACATAGTAGGCTGTATTTTTTTTCTTGTATTAATGCCTTTTGCTGTAACCTCTACTTTAAAAACCTTTCTTTTGTTTACTTCCTCAATTCTTTTGACCAGCCCGAGATTTTCGAGAATGTTTATTATTCTTGTTACGTTCGGTCTGTCTTTGTAAGTAATTTCTGAAATCTGTCTCTGGTATAGCTCTCCGCCCGAATCCATTATTATAGATAATATCAAATATTGTTCAGGCGTAATTTCAAAGCCTTTTTCAGCAAAAACCTGCAGCGACATCATTCTGAACATAGACCCAGTCGCAGTCAGCATTGCGCCTACTCTTTTATTTAGTAAGTTATTTCTCGTTTTTTCCGGCATAGTTAAAAAGATTTTTACTTTTTAGTTTTTTTATTATAAAATTTTCTTGTGTTATTATCATAACACAAGAATAAAAAATGGAAGCCGAAATATGAAAAAATTTTTTACAACACTAATTTTGTGTGTTTTTATGCTGTCCTGCCTTCCTGCAGAGGCAAAAAAAGACAAAAAAGAGGAACAGCAGCAGACACAGAGACTTGAATATCTTAATTTGAGCTGGTGGGAAAAATACAACGACCCGATTTTGACATCATATATCAGGGAGTTATACGAAAAAAACCATGACCTAAAAATTGCAGCTTTGAAAGTCAAAGAAGGCGAAAAGATGGTTAAAATCTCTCTTGCGAACGAATTACCACAAATTACATTTGACGGAAACCTCGGAAGAACAATGAGGTCAAGCAACCAGCAGTTCGGCAGCATGCTTATTCCGAGCTATGCGCAGTGGGGATATCAACTGCCGCTTACAGCCAGCTATGAAATAGATATCTGGGGCGAAAACAGATTAAAAACAAAAAGCATAGAGCAGCAGCTTAATATAATCAGAGAAGAAGAAAGAGCAAGCTATATTGCTCTTACCTCCGCTTTTGCAACAAATTATTTCAATCTGATAAAAGCTGACAAACTGCTTGATATCCAAAAACAGATAGTTGAAGCTCAGGAACAAATTGTACAAAAGACTCAGAAAAAGTATGACAACGGTCTTTGTACAATAAATGATGTGCTGACGGAACAAAAAATGCTTACACAGCAAAAAGAAATTCTGAATACACTTGAGCACACACAAACAATTTTAACAAATCAACTGCGGGTCTATTTGTCCGACAATGATAAAGATATAAAAAGAACTTCATGTGAAAACCTCCGTATGTTAACAAATATCCCCGAACAAATAGACTCTACAGTTATTGAAGCAAGACCCGACTATATACAGGCAGAAGACCACATCAAAAAAATCGGATACGATGTAAGAGTTGCCAGGAAAGAATTTCTGCCCAAGTTTGTAATATACGGACAAATCGGGCTGAATGCATACCAGTGGAGCAAAATGTTTAACAGCTATTCGCAACTTGCAAATGCTGGTATCATGCCGTCATTTGACTTATTCTCAGGCGGTAGAAAAATGGCAATCCTCAAATTGAGGAAATACCAGTATGACGAAGCTATGCAAAACTACCAGAAAGCTATTTTAAACGGCATTCAAGAGGTAAATGACAGCACAGCACAGGTAAAAACAGAACAAAAAAACTATGAAGAAAGTGTTGAAAGACTAAAACTGGAAAATAAAAAATTCGTTCTTATGGAACACAAAAATGAAATCGGTGCCGCATCAAATCTAGATGTTTTATACAACAAAGAGCAGCAGCTTTTGACACAAAGAGACGAAGTATCAAACAAAATTAACTACCTTATATCAACAATAGGGCTTTATAAAGCAGTCGGAGGAAAAGATCTTTACTCCCTGAACAATCAAAATGCCAAACCGGCTGAGAACATATAAAAGAATAAACAAAAAGCCCGTTTCAAATGAAACGGGCTTTTTAAAGCTATAAAAGAAAAACTACTTTTTGCAAGCTTTGCAATCAACAGCTTCTTTGAATTTTTTACCAGCTGAGAAAGCAGGAACTGTTTTAGCAGCAATTTTGATTTCTTTACCTGTTTGAGGGTTGCGGCCAATTCTTGCAGCTCTTTTTCTTGCTTCAAAAGTACCAAAACCAACCAAAGTAACTTTTTTACCTTTAGAAACTGTTTTTTCGATTGTTTCCATCAAAGCATTGATGATTTCAGCAGTTTCTTTTTGAGTAACTTTAGATTTTTTTGAAACTTCTTGTACTAATTCTTCTTTGTTCATAGTATTTAAACCCCTTCTTTTCTCTACATTTCCTATTATATTTGAATTTAAAATTATGGCAAGTACTTTTTTTCGTCTATTTGTTGGTTTTTTAGTTTCTTTTTTATTATAAATTCTTTACTTTAGCGCAAAATAACAATAAAATAATTAGTATAATAGGTAAAGGAGACTTATGAAAAAAACAGGATTTTCTCTTGCTGAAGCACTTATTACTCTTTTGATAGTTTGTATAATTGCAATCGCATCAGTTCCTGTAATAACAAAAAAGAAAAAAGCTGCACCGGAAGTGCTCTGGAAAATTGAAAGACAAACAGAGTCAGCAATTTATCCGGCTCACGGAAGAAACATAAAACTCGGAGCTGTGAACCCAAAAGAATCTCAAGGTATTGTAGTATACGGAACTCTCTATTTTACGGACAGAAACGGCAACACAATAGGCTGGATAAAAGAGAACGGCGAAAGTTCTTTCGGTACAAGTGAAAATCAAACAAAAACTCTTGAAATGCTGACTGCTTTAAATCAGCAGCTTACGGAAGCCCTCAATGCAGTAAACACAATTCAACAAATGCCAAATCTCAAAGGGAAATCTAAAAGAGATGCGCAAAAAATTATCGACAGTCAAGTGTCTCCTGAACAAATGGAACAAATCATGCAGCTTCAAAACCAGCTCAAAGATTTAATGCAAAAGAATATAGAACTACAAGAAGGACAATAAAGTATGATAAAGCCTTGGAATGAATATTTTTTGGAAATAGCAAAAACCTGTGCAACCCGCTCTAACTGTTTTAGAGCAAAAGTCGGTGCCGTGATTGTAGGTGAAGACAAAAAAATTAAAGCAACGGGATACAACGGAACGCCGTCAAAGGTAACTTCCTGTTATGAAATAGGGAAATGTTACCGTATGGAAAACAATATCCCGTCAGGGACAATGTACGAAACCTGCCGCAGTATACATGCCGAACAAAACGCAATAATTCAGGCTGGGCAGGATAGATGCAAAGGCGCTACAATGTACATATACGGACACAACTTTATATGTATTCTTTGCAAAAGATTTATCGTGCAGGCGGGAATAAAAGATGTTTATCTTCAAAAAGATGAAAAATCACCCGTGAATTATGTAACAGTAGAAGATATAAGAAAAGAACTGGACGCACAGCGCCCCTAGATTGTAGGTAAAAATGTCAATAAAAAAAATAGTTCCATACGGAGACGAAGTACTCAGAAAGAAATCAAAAGAAGTCTCCAAAATATCAAAAAAAATCCAAACTCTTGTGCATGACCTTCTCGACACAATGTATGCAAACAACGGCGTGGGTCTTGCTGCCCCGCAGGTCGGAGAAAATCTGAGAGTGTTTGTAATTGATGTTTCAACCGGTAAAGAGCCTTTGAATCCTCTTGTTTTTATAAACCCTAAAATTATCCAAAAATCAGGCGCATGCAGCAGTTATGAAGGGTGTTTGAGTTTTCCTGAAGCATACACGGATGTAAAAAGATATGCATACGTGAAAGTTAAAGCACTGGGGCTAAACGGAAAACCTTTTATAATGGAAGGCAAGGACGGAAGCCTTCTTGCAAGAGCAATACAGCACGAATTTGACCATCTTGACGGAATACTCTTCATTGACCATTGCAGAAGTGAGTTTGAGGCAAACAGAATATTGCACGAAAAAGGGCTTCAATCTGTAGAAGAAGACAAATTGCTCTCAGAGCCCGAGATTGAGAAAGCTCTCGAATATATTCCGACAAACCCCGGAGAAACAGTTGTAGCTGAGACAAAAGAGGAACAATAGTGATAAAGGTTGTTTATATGGCAACACCGCAAATTGCTGTGAATTGTCTTCAAAAGTTAAACGAACTTTCTGATATAAATATTCAGGCTGTTGTAACACAGCCTGACAGACCCTGCGGCAGGGGTAATAAAATAACGCCCCCGCCCGTAAAAGAATATGCAGTCTCAAACAATCTCCAGATGTTTCAAACAGAATCAATCAAAAAGGATGAAGAGCTGAAAGAAAAGTTAAAAGAGCTCAATCCTGATTTCTTTGTGACGTTTGCGTTCGGACAGATTTTGACACAGGATGTTCTTGATATTCCCAAAATTGCAACTGTAAACCTTCACGCATCACTGCTTCCAAAGTACAGAGGCGCAAACCCTATTCAAAGAGCAATATATGAAGGTGAAAACAAAACGGGAATAACAACAATGATAACCGTTCTTGCTCTTGATGCAGGTGATATTTGTCTGCAGGATGAAATACAAATCACACCCGATATGACTGACAGAGAGCTTTCTCAAATAATCAGCGAGAAATCTCCGGCACTGATGTATGAAACACTAAAAGGCTTGTATAACAAAACTCTTGTTCCGATGAAGCAGGATGATTCTTTGATGACTATTGCCAAAAAATTCAAAAAAGAAGATTCTTTTCTTGATTGGAATAAAACAGCACAAACACTGCACAATCAGGTTCGTTCCATGACAGTCTGGCCGTCGGCACACACAATGTTTAACGGCAAGTCAGTAAAGATATTGAAAACATCTGTTTTGGATGACGATATACAAAACTGTCCGGCAGGAGAAGTTGTCAGAGTCACAAAAGAAGGAATAGCCGTAAAAACCGGTAAAAACCTGCTTTTGATAAAAGAACTGAAACCCGAAGGCAAAGGGCAAATGTCTGCTTACGCTTGGTCTAACGGAGCGGGAATAAAAACAGGAAACAAATTCGAACAAATACAAATTCAGGAGTAAAAAATGATGTATTCAAGAGGTATAAGAGGTGCAATCACAGTAGAAAATGACACCCCTGAGTCAATAGAAAAAGCGGCGGTTGAGCTTTTCGGAAAAATAATAAAGTCAAACGACATCGACACAAAAGATATTTCTCATGTGATATTCACAATGACAAAGGATTTGAAAAATTCATTTCCTGCAAAATTTATCAGAAGAAACTTTGATATCCAGTACGTGCCATTGCTCTGCGTAAATGAGATGGATATTGAGCCGAGTTTAAAAAAATGTCTCAGAATGCTTGTCGTCGTAAACACAGAAAAAGAACAAAACGAGATTAAACACATATATCTTGGCGGAGCAAAAATTCTTCGCTCTGATCTTGCAAACGAACCGGCTCAAAAATGATATCAAAATAGTCTTCAAATCCTGCTTTCAATGCCTCGCACAGCTTTGCACCGGTAATATCGGGAATAAGTTGTTTTAATAGGGCAATTTTGTCATCAGACGGTTTTTCTGAAAATATTTTTTCAATTTTTTCTTTATCGTAAGTGTAAAGAATAGAACCGTGCTGCAATATATAGCCTTTTTTTCGAAACTGCGCAGAGCCGACCAGTTTTTTTCCGTCAACACTCAAATCAGCGCCCGTTGCAAGGGACATACAGTATTCAAAATGTGTTGAAACTCTTTTTTCGGAAGGAAGTTGTACGTCAATACCCAGTTTTTTGAATCCCTGTGCAATTGCACCGGAGATTTCTTTGTATGATTGAATAATTGTTTCACCGTTTTTTAAATAGCTGACAGGACAAATAAAACTATATGTCAATTCATCATCATGAAACAGAGCCCTTCCTCCTGTAATACGACGGACAATATCAATCCCTTGCTGTTCGCAGTATTTTTTATTTACAAAGGTGTCTTCCTGATTTCTTCCCAGAGAAACACATGCCGGAGACCACCCGTAAAAGCGCAGCACAGGAACATCCCATTCATTTTGAATTGCAAAATTCAGGAGTCTTTCATCAAGATCCATGTTATCATTGCCGTTTCTCGGACGAAAAGGAAGATAAACTCCGTTTTTTTTCATTAATACTGCTCCAAAAGTGTTTTTATTGCTTTCGGGATATAGTCAATCTGGTTTGTTGCCAAAACACAATACTCTGTAAAATCACAAGATGCCAGCTCTCCGCATAAACCGTGCAGGTATACCCCCAGAACGGATGCTTTTAGAATATCCAATCCCTGTGCAGCAAAGCCTGCAATCATTCCTGTCAGTACATCGCCGCTTCCTGCTTTTGCCAGAGAAGAATTTCCTGTTTGGTTTTCAAAAATCTCACCGTTTCTGCTGCAAATTATAGTATTTTCCCCTTTTAAGACAACATTGCAGCCGAATTTTCCTGCCGCCAGTTTTGCTGCGCTAACCCTGTCACTTTGAATAACCTCTACAGGAACCTCAAGCAATCTTGAAAGCTCAAGAGGATGAGGCGTGATTACAGAATTTTCAGGCAGTGACTTGATGTCCGATTTTGCAATAATATTCAGAGCATCAGCATCAATTACAACTTTTGTTTCAAAATCTTTCAGATAGTTTAATGTATCTTCAACAAAGCATCCTACTGCATCGCAATCGGAAAGCCCGGGTCCGATAGATACAACATTGTAATTGTCAATTACCTTTTTTATTTCTTTAAAAGCTCTGTGAGATATGCACTTACCGCCATATGACTTTAGAGGCAAAAAAGTAATCCACGGTGCACAAGAAGCGAGATTGTTGATAACAGTCTCAATTGATGCCAGTGTAACAAGTCCTGCACCGGCTTTTAAAGGCGCAAGAGAGGATAAATATGCTGCACCCTGATAATTAATACATCCTGCAATATTCAATACCTTGCCGAAAGTTCCTTTGTTAGACTCCGCAGGACGCTGCGGCAGTAACGACATAGCAAATTCTTTTGTAATTAACATAATACCCTCTTAAAATTAAGACCATCCGTTTTGTCGTAATGCTTCATAGACAACTATAGCAACAGAATTTGAAAGGTTCAAGCTCCTTTGTCCGTCTTTCATCGGAATAGTTATAGAATTTTCACCTTTTGCAAAAATCAAATCTTCAGGCAGTCCTCTGGTTTCCGGTCCAAAAACGAGAAAATCTCCGTCTTTGAATTTTACCTCTGTATAAATATTTTTTGTCTTTGTTGTGAGGTAATAAAAATCATTATTTGGAAATTCTTTCCATAAATCTTCAAGATGTTCGACTCTCTTGATATTTACGGAATCCCAGTAATCAAGTCCGGCTCTTTTGAGGTGCCTGCTGTCTATTGAAAATCCCAATTTCCCAACCAGATATACATCGGCATTTGTACAGGCAGCCAGCCTGACAATGTTACCCGTATTTTGAGGAATTTCCGGTTCATATAAGACTATATTCAGTTTGGTTTTTATATCCATAGTAAAGCTAATCTAAAACAAAAGGCTTCTGTTTTGAAGAAGCCTTTTTGCATTATTTTTTCTCATCTTCAACAAAAAATCTTCTGCTCTCAATGAGTACCGGCAATCCGCGGATTACGCAGAATATAACCGCTACATATACACAGAAGTGAGCAAACGGACATATTGCAGTACAAATGTTGTGAAAAGATGTCCATGCGGAAATTGCCTGTGCTGACAGAACAGGGTCTTCTCCCTGCAGGAAGAATGTCATACTTGCAAACGGGAAGTTACACAAAATCATCAAAGCAAAAGCCAGCGCTTTTGTAACGGCATATGTGCCTCTTGAAAAATTAGAAGCAACAAGGAAGTGTCCGACTTTTGTTTTCATCATTGTCGTTGCGCCAAATGCTGTATAGCCCTGTTCGAGAGCGATACTTCTGACACCGTCAGTCAGGATGCCTCTTGTTACAACAATCAAAGGAATCCAGACAGGAATCCATCCCAATACCGCAAAAACAATCCAGTAAATATTTTCAACGACTCTGTCACCCAAAATATCGAGAACTGCGCCAAATTTTGAGCTTTCTTTCAACAGTCTTGCAACAAAGCCATCCAGTCCGTCAAACCATATTGCGATAATAGTCAAAATAAATGCAGCAATGTAACTTGCCGGTGTCTGGTAAAACAACAGACATATTGCAATAAATGCGATAATCATTCTTAAAATAGTAATTAAATTAGCCATCTTATACTCCTCAATACTATATTTATTATTGTTTTGAACGTGAAGAAGCAAAACTGTGCTCGTTAAGAAGTTTTAGTTTGTCGCCGAGCATCATTTTTTCCGCATCTTCAAGAATTTTTACGACGAAATAACCGTTTTCACCGTCGCTTCTCGCTTTTAGACCCTGTTTTATGCATTTTACAAAATGTTCGCATTCGAGCTTTAGAGGCTCTATTTCAATATAATCCAGAGAAACGACACTGCCGGAATTCGGTTTGTCATTTTTGAACACCTGCAGTTTGTTTTCTTTGAGTGTATCGTCAAACATTGCAGAACCTTTTGTTCCTCTGAGCATAAGGTTTACACGCTTTTGCGGATGAATCCAGCTGTCTGAAATATGAGCGACACAGCCTGATTCGTATTCAATTTCAATGTGTGTAATATCCATAATTTCATTTGCTTCTGAGCTTACACCCATAGCAGAAATTACTCTTTTAGGCTCTTCACCGAGAATGTAGCTTACCATAGAAACATCATGCGGCGCCAAATCCCACATTACACTTCTGTCGTTTTTAAAGTAATTTATGTTTAATCTGTCTGACTGAACATATCTGATTTCGCCAAGCTCACCCGATTGGACAATCATTTTGAGTCTGTTAACTGCCGGATGGTACAAAAGCAAATGTCCGACCATCAAAACAAGATTTTTTGATTCCGCAAGTTCTTTCAAAATAAGAGCTTCTTTGCTCGCAGTAGCAATCGGTTTTTCTACATATACATGTTTGCCTGCCTCAAGAGCCATTTTTACAAGTTTGAAATGAGTATGACTCGGTGTCGCTATAACAACGGCATCAATATCTTTGTTGTTCAAAACATCATTAAAGTCAGGAGTAAGATTCACACCGGGGTATTCCGATTCCACTTTTTTTCTGTTTTCCGGATCCATATCACAAACAGTATCCAGATAATTCAAATTATAAAAGTTACGAACAAGATTTTTTCCCCATATACCGGCGCCCAAGACCGCCACTTTTACACCTGATTTTTGTTCGTTCATTTATTGTCCCCTGTATACATTCTCAATTTCCTTCACCATTATATCAACCAGCAAAAATAAAAATCAAATTAAATCTATATAAAGATTAAGCAGTAATAACACATTGCCGGAAAGTATTAAAAAACAATATAACGATTTTGTGCAATGAAAACCGTCGAGAAACAGGCTATATTGTCATAGTAAATCCTCAACTCTTCTGATTGCTTGTACTTAGTGCTCGCCTCTTCTTTGTTTTTTTAAGAAGAGGTTTTTTTTGAGATTGTTAAAGCTTATTTTTCACATACACAAAGAGTCCCGATGAATATTCATCAGGACTCTTTGTGTAATCTTTTAATCAACTATTTTGCCAAAAGTTTGTTAACGGCAAGAGTCAATCTTGATTTTTTTCTTGCAGCAGTGTTTTTGTGCAAAACACCTTTTGAAACAGCCTTGTCACACAGTTTGTATGCGTGGCTCATAGCCGGTTTCAATTCTGCTTCGTTTTTGGCTTGTGCTAGTTCCAGAGTTTTTCTGATAGCAGTTTTGATTTCAGATTTTACAGCAACGTTTTTCAATCTGTTTCTTTCTGCTATAAGTACTCTTTTTTTAGCGGATTTAATATTAGCCATTGTTTTGTTTTCCTTTCTTTTGCAACTATCAAGGTTCTGTTTTGTTCACAGCTCCTTTAAAATCTGCAAAGAGGTTTGGTGAGTAATTTTATTATAGAGCAAGAAAATATTATTACAACCCGTTTTATAACAAATACTTAATATAACAGGTTAAAACTAGCAACATTAATTTTTTTTACATTTTAAGTTACAATTAAGATATTTGACCGATTTTATTCTAATATATTTATTATGAATGGGGTTAAGATATGCAGCTAACTACAGAAAACACAGACAATACAGTACAAAACGAGCAGACTTCGAATTTTCCTATTGTTGTAAAAATAGTAGAAAGTTTGAAAAAAATTCTTGAAGAAGATAAAAAGCAAAAAAATCCGCTTTTTATTAACGTAAAAGAGTCTGTCATTTTCAATCTTGCCCGCCGGGCTTTGAGTGAGCGTGGCTGCCGTTTTCTTATCGGGATTGCAGGTGAGTCTGCTTCGGGAAAAACAACATTTGTACAGAATGCAATTCGTTCTTGCATAGCCGAAGAAAGAACTGATGTTTATACAATAGTTTGCTGCGATGATTATTATTATGACTGGTCAAAAGAGCTTAAAGAAGCCGGAAGCTACGAAGCATTTTTTGCAAAAGGGTACAGTTTTGACACACCAAAAGCGATTAATCTTGATTTGATGAAAGAGCATCTTGTGTCACTCAAAAACGGTTCCGCCGTTCGCAGTCCGGATTACAATTTTACTACCTGTGAAAGTTTTCCTCACGGTGTTCTCAAAAAGCCTGCAAAAATTATTGTTAACGAAGGCTTGTATGTCCTAAACGAAGGTTTAAGAGACATTATGGATGTAAAGGTTTATATCTTTACGCCGTTCGATATCATAAAAGACAGATGGTACAGACGTGCCGAATCAAGAGGAAAAACCGGTGTTGCCGCTGATATGCAGTTTGAAAACGTAAATATGACCGCCCAGACATATATCAGACCGGCTATGCAGTGTGCGGATATTGTTATGAACGGTGTTGTTTCAAGTGAATATATTCAGGAAATGACAGAAAAAATATTCAGAACAATCGACAATATTTCAAAAGGTCTTGAACCTGCTGTTTAAAAAATAAAAGGTCTATTAAAAAAGGCTCTTGAAAAAAATTCAAGAGCCTTTTTATATCTATCCAAAACCTAAACTCTGCGTTTTCTTGCAGCTTCAGATTTACGTTTTCTTTTTATGCTTGGTTTTTCGTATGTTTCACGTCTTTTGATTTCAGACAAAATTCCTGCTTTTTGAATTTTTTTCTTAAATCTCTTAAGAGCGCTTTCAATACTTTCGTTTTCACCGACTCTTACTTCTGGCATTCCTGTTTTCACCACCTTCGCATAAGTTTTGTTACACTGTGTTGTCATACTAACACGCAAATATTGAGATTTCAAGAGTGGAGTAAAAATATTGTTTATACTACAATAATACTGCTATGAAAAAAGTTGAATTATTATTGCCCGCAGGGAATATAGAAAAGCTTGATTATGCCATAAACTACGGCGCTGATGCCGTCTATATGGGTATGGTTGATTTTAGTCTGCGTTCTATGAGAAAAGGTGAAATTATTACCGAAGACAACCTCAAAAAAGCAGTGGAGCTTGCACATTCTTACGGAAAAAAAGTCTATATGACGTTGAATATCTATGCTTACGATGAAGATATAGAAAAATTACATGAAAATATTGAGGTCATAAAAGATGCTAATCCTGATGCACTCATTGTAAGTGATTTCGGGATTTTAAAAATTTTAAAAGAAAAAATGCCTGATACAGACATACATATTAGCACGCAGACTAATACACTGAACTCTGAAGCCGTCAAGTTCTGGAGAGATTTTGGCGCCTCAAGGGTTATTCTTGCAAGAGAGCTTTCTATAAAGCAAATTGCTCAAATCAAAAAAAATGTGCCTGATATTGAGCTGGAAGTCTTTGTGCACGGTGCACAGTGCGTATCTTTGTCGGGAAGATGCCTTTTGAGCGACTATATGACTCACGGAGAAAGAAAAGCAAACCATGGCGGATGTTCTCAGCCCTGCAGGTGGAAATACAAGCTGCTAGAAGAAACCAGACCGGGAGAATATTACGAAATAGAAGAAACAGCACGTGGTACACATATCCTGAGCACCAAAGATTTGGCTCTCATAAATTATGTTCCTCAACTTATTGAGGCAGGCGTTGATTCCTTAAAAATTGAAGGCAGAACAAAAAGTTTATATTATGTCTCAGCTGTTGCAAAGGCATACAGACAAGCAATTGATGCATACTACAACAACGAAAAAATTGACGAAAAAGAAATGTTTGAACAGCTTTTAAAAATCGGAAACAGGGGATACACAACAGGCTTTTATCTGGACGAGCAGGATCATGAAGGATATAGCTATGATGTATCAAAAGGGCTTGCAGGTGCTGATTTTTTGTTTGAGGTCTGGGACAAAGCCGCAAAAGACAGCAAAAATTTGTATAAAGTAAAGATAAAAAACAAAATATTGCCCGAAGACAAAATAGAAATCATAACACCGACCGAATGTTTTGAGACAACGGTAAACAAAATTTATGATAAAGATTTTTTTGAAAAAGAAGTAGGAAATACAAACGACGAAATCTGGGTCGAACTCAGTGTTGAACCCGAAGAATACAAATACGCCATTGCAAGAACAATCGGCATAAAAAATGCAGGATAGAGGATTTTATGATACTTAAAGCGGATTACGAAGCAAAAACGGTTTTTGAAGTAAATTATGATAAATTGAAAGACTCCGGTATAAAAGTCATTGCTTTTGACCTGGACAGCACTGTTATGAAATCAAAATCAGGAGAGTTTTCAAAAGAAACATTGCTGTTGTTTGAAAAACTAAAAAAAGACTTTTCACTATTAATAATTTCCAACAACCATAATATAGAATATATATCAAAAGCCGCAAGCCAGATTGATTTTCCTGTGATTGCTCCTGCAAAAAAACCGGCAACATCTATATCAAGGGCGTTTTTGAAGGAACAAAATATAGCACCCAAAGATATAGTAATGATTGGCGACAGACCGCTTACTGATATATTGTTCGGCAAACTGCTCGGATGCAAAACTGTTCTCGTTGATTCAATAAGCTGGCAGGAAGAAAGACCTGTCGTCAGATTTGTAAGAAAGCTTGAAAGAATAGTAAACATCTAAATACTGAAAGGCACATAACCGCCTGCGTAATCCCTGTTTGAATCAAATTACCCCGAATCCTGCTTGGTTTTATACAAAATAGCAAAGCTCAGTCAGCATTTTGTATGAATACAAAGCATGTCTGATTTTTTCAGGTATTATTTTTATTAATATTTTGTATAACTGCTATGTTTAAGATATACTATTCAAGAACACAGTAAAAGTGCATAGTAGAAAAGAAAAAGGAAAAAAACATGGTAGATGTTAAAAGAATTGAAATTCCTGTAGGTAACAAAGTTGTTACTATTGAAACAGGAAAGTATGCCAAATCAGCGAGTGGTTCGGTAGTTGTTCGTTGCGGCGACACAATGCTGTTGGTTCATGCTGTAGTCAGCCCTGAACCGAGAGTAGGGATAGACTTTTTCCCTCTGCTTATTGATTATGAAGAAAGAATGTCCGCTGTAGGAAGAATCCCGGGCGGTTATAACAGAAGTGAAGGAAAAGCTTCAGATAAAGCAATCTTGATTTCAAGATTAATTGATAGACCTATTAGACCTTTATTTCCTAAGGGATACAGAAATGATGTTCAAATTGTTGCACAGCTTGTCAGCCTTGACCATGACAATCAACCTGATACTCTGGCAATGCTTGGCGCTTCTACAGCATTGATGCTGACAGAAGCTCCTTTTGAAGGTCCTATCGGTGCTGTCAGAGTCGGTAGAATTGACGGTCAATTCATTGCTAACCCGTCTTATGCAGATGCGGCAAAATCAGATATTGATATTGTTGTTGCAGGTACACATGATTCTGTAATTATGGTTGAAGCCGGTGCAAAATTTGTTACTGAAGACGACATTATGAATGCTGTTGAATTTGCACAAAAAGAAATAGCAAGACAGTGCGAGCTTCAGGTTCAGTTTATGAATGACTGCGGTGTAGTGAAACCGGAATTTGTAAATCCTTACGACACAACAGCAATTGCCAAAATAATTAATGATATTGCCTATGACAAAGTTACGGAAGCATATCATGATTTTGACAGAGAAGGCAGAAAAGCAAAATTGGACGAAGCAAAAAAAATGGTTAAAGCAGAATTCGATTCATACGGCGATGACCATGAAGCAAAAATTATGATGGCAGAAACCGGTATTGATTTTGTTGCTGAAGAATTTAAGGCTCTCGAAAAGAAAATCATGAGAAAGATGATTAAAGAAGAAAGAGTCAGAGCTGACGGTCGTAAGTTTAACGAAGTTCGCCCTATCTGGTGCGAAGTCGGCGTTGTTCCAAGAGCACATGGTTCGGCTGTGTTTACAAGAGGTCAAACTCAGATTATGTCTGTTGCTACTCTTGCCGGTCCCGGTATGGCTCAGGAGCTTGACGGCGTAGATCCCGAAACAAAGAAAACCTTCATGCACAAATACATCTTCCCCGGTTTTTCAGTTGGAGAAGTTAAGCCGTTAAGAGGTCCCGGCAGACGTGAAGTGGGACACGGTCATTTGGCTGAAAGAGCCAATGTTCCTGCATTGCCGTCTCAGGAAGAATTCGGTTATACAATCAGAGTTACCTCAGATGTATTGGAATCAAACGGTTCAACATCAATGGGTTCAACCTGTGCAACTTCAATGGCTTTGATGAATGCCGGCGTACCTGTTAAATGTATGATAGGCGGTGTGGCAATGGGTCTTATCAAAGAGCCTGATGAAGATATAGTTTTGACTGATATTCAAGGTATTGAAGACTTCTTGGGCGATATGGACTTCAAAGTTACGGGTAACGACGAAGGTATTACAGCTCTTCAAATGGATATGAAAGCTAAAGGTATTTCAAACGAAACCTTGAGAAGAGCTCTCTTGCAGGCTAAAGAAGGAAGATTGCACATCCTGAGTAAGATGAGAGAAGTAATCACCGAACCTGCTAAGGAAATGTCACCATACGCACCGAGAATTCATACAATGAAAATTGCGAATGAAGATATCGGAGCAGTAATCGGACCTGGCGGTAAAAATATCAGACATATCATTGAGTGCTCAGGTGCAGAAATTGATATTCAAGATGATGGTACTGTTACTATCACAAGCAACGACAAAGAAGGTACAGATATTGCTATCAAGATGATTGATGCAATTACATTCAAACCAGAAGTCGGTATGGTTAGAAAAGGCAAAGTTGTCAGAATTATTCCTATCGGTGCATTTGTAGAACTTGCTCCGGGCAAAGACGGTATGGTACACATCTCTCAAGTTTGCAATGAGAGAATTGAATCAATAGAACCGCATTTGAATGTAGGTGACGAAGTCGTTGTCAAGGTTATCAAAATTGATGACAAAGGCAGAGTCAATTTGACAGTCAAAGGTGTTACGGAAGAAGAAAAAGCTTCTGTATAAAATTTGATTAAGAAATAAAAGGGAACTTTTAACAAGTTCCCTTTTTTCTATAAATCAAGTAAAATAATATCTGGAATTAGTATTTAGGAAGTTGTAAAAATGTACAAAAAAACAAAATATCTTATTTATGCATCAATAATATTGTTTGCGGTCTTTCTTTTGGTTTTGCTTTCAAAGCAAGCTGATCAAAAAATTGAAAGAGAAAATGAATTGATAAGACAGCGAAATGCGCAGCATGAGAGTCTTGTCGTGAGTGAGGATGAAGTAAGGGTTGAAGAACAAAACAATACAACTGATGCTCAAAATGATGCAATAATTGAAAATAATATTGATATTGGACAACCTCCTGTTAACGAAATTCAAACAAATACAGAACCTGTCAAGCAGGAAAGAAATATTCGTTCTTATATTATTCATTCTTCAAAATTTGATTCTTTCGATACATCGGAAAAAGATTTTGGTCTAATTACAAAAGTCTTTGACGGAAAATATTATGCAATTGCACAAAATCCCAAAAGTGACAATAATGTAATTCTGTTATACTTTTTTTCAAAAGACGGAAAACTTAATTGGCAGGGAGAAATATATAATAATAATGGCAAAGGACTAAAACCTACTTCAATTTCTGCAAATGGTAACAGTTTTATAATCGGGTTTAATCAAAATGGCTCGAATATCGCTCAAAACAAAACGTTTACAATAAAAGAAACAAATAATAGCTTAAATGTTTCAGAAAATGAGAGTAACTATTGGGGGTATACAATTATAAATCCTAGCGGATCTCCAGCCAGCGATTGTATACTGGTTTTTGATTTTACCATTGACGGATCAAGATTTTTTGTCTTAGCATACTACGATAAAAATAATACTCCATCTTATGCAAAATATGTGAATACCAAATTCTACCTTTATAAAGAACAAAACGGAATTCTGGTATATCACAGTCTGTTGTTTCAAAAAACTATGCCAAAGGATGATATGAATATACTTGAGTCTGTTGATATGAGAGATAACGGCAGTTCCATAACAATAGGTATGGATAATGGTTCACAACGTGCCCAAAAAACTATATTAAAAAGCCAGTTAACGGGCAGATATGCAAAATTTGACCCTTCTCACTCTTTGTATATAAAGCCGGTAAACAGCGTAAGAACAACAAATTATGATATAGAAATCAGTCCTGTATATAATTAGAGTTTTTCGTTTACAGAATTAAAGATTTTCTGTATAATTGGGTTTATATAGACTTTTAGATTGGATAACAAATGGATAATGACCTAAAATTCAAGAGAGTGCTGCTAAAAGTCAGCGGAGAAGCATTACTCGGGGAACAAGAGTTCGGTATAGATCAAAAACCTGTTGAAATGATTGCAAATGAAATTAAACAGGCACATGATATGGGTGCCCAAATTGCAGTTGTTGTCGGTGGCGGAAATATTTTCCGTGGTATGAAAAACAGTGCAAAGCTTGGAATGGATCAGGCTTCCGGTGATTATGTCGGGATGCTTGCTACTGTTATGAATGCTATTGCTTTACAGAGTGCACTTCGAAAGCTTAATGTTTCCTGCAGAGTTCAATCAGCTATTGATATGGACAAAATTGCCGAACCATATATCAGATTTAAAGCAATCAGGCATCTTGAAAAAGGCAGGGTAGTCATTTTTGCGGCAGGTACCGGTAATCCTTTTTTCACAACAGATACGGCAGCTGCACTGCGTGCTTCGGAAATTGATGCGGAAGTTATGCTTATGGCAAAAAATGGAGTTGACGGAGTATATTCTGATGATCCGAGAGTTAATCCGGATGCAAAAAAATATGACGGAATTTCATATGACGATATAATTGTTAAAGGTTTAAAAGTTATGGATACTGCATCCTGTGCATTGTGTAAACAAAACAAAATACCGATTATTGTTTTTGATTTTGCAGCCAAAGGCAGTATCGCAAAATTGTTACACGGTGAAAAATTAGGTACTTTTGTAGGAGAATGAATAAATGCCAACTGATGAATTGTTTTTAAACGGTGAAGAAAAAATGGAAAAAGCGGTAGCTTCTTTGAAAAAAGAATTCGCATCTATCCGTACAGGCAGAGCAAATCCGCTTATTCTTGATAAAGTTGTAGTCGATTATTACGGTGTACCGACACCTTTGAGACAAATGTCACAGGTCAATGTACAAGACGGTCAAACTCTCGTTATTACGCCTTATGACAAAACTATAATCAAAGAAATTGAAAAAGCAATGATAAAAGCGGAACTCGGAATTACTCCAAACTCTGACGGTATTGTAATCAGATTGACATTCCCTCCGTTAACTGAAGACAGAAGAAAAGAAATTTCAAAAGACGTTAAAAAAACAGCGGAAGATGCTAAAGTTGCAATCAGAAATATCAGACGTGATATGACAGATCACTTGAAAAAAGTTGAAAAAGAAGAAAATCTTCCGGAAGATGTTGTAAAAGATAATCAGGATAAAATCCAGAAATTAACTGACAAATACGTCAAAGTTATTGATGATGTAGCTGCAGAAAAAGAAAAAGAGGTTATGACTGTATAGTGAATATCCTCGGGCTTTTTAACAACTCAACACTAAGGTTGATTACGGGTTTTGCAATAGGTATATTGGTTTTCGCCTGTGTTATAACAGGCGGAATTCCATTGATGCTGCTTGTAATGTATGTTGCATACATCGGCTCAAAAGAGTATGTTGACATTTTGCAAAAAAAAGGATTCCGTCCTTTTTTACATTTGATAATTATTGCTGATATTTGCTTTGTAATACTTACTGCACTTAAGAGGTTTGATCTTGTTCCTGTTGTACTCACGCTGGGTACAATAGGTGCATTTACTCTTGTGCTGTGGAAAGGGCGGCAGCCTTATATTGCAAACGTTGCAACGACAGTTCTCGGCTTTATCTATGGCGGCTGGCTTCCTTGCTTTGTTATACTCCTGAGACAGTTAAATCAGGATTCGCTGGGCTTTTTATGCGTAAAAATGAGTTCGGGACTCGGTTTTTTGGTGTTGTTGTTCTTTACAATACTTATGACAGATGTCGGCGGGTACGTATTCGGTTCAAAATTTGGGAAAACCCCTCTGGCTCCTGTTGTCAGTCCGAAAAAAACTGTTGAAGGCTCGATAGGCGGTTCTATACTTGCAATAGCTGTTGCAATGCTTATCGGTTTTATAATCCATATTGAGTGGTATCAGGCGTTGATTGCAGGAATATTGATTACTGCATTCGCACAGCTGGGCGACCTTGCCGAATCTCTCATAAAAAGAGATGCCGGTGTCAAAGATTCAGGAAACTCTCTGCCTGGTCACGGAGGATTTTTGGATAGAGCTGACAGCTATCTGTTCAGTACGCCGATTGCTTATTTCTACTTCAATTATTTTGTTGTAAGCAATCAGCTGACTATTGATTTTATAAGTTTTGCCAGAAAGGCCTTGCATGCAGTCGGACTGTAGTGAGAAGAATTTGTATAGATATATAAAAGAGTTAGGCTTTGGCAAGTTTTCTGAAGAACTTGTCAAAACCGCATTCACGCACAGTTCTTTTACTAAAGAACACAATCTTGAGTATGACAAATGCTATGAACGTCTCGAGTTTCTCGGTGATGCCGTACTCAAAATGGTTGTAACGGATTATTTATATGAAAAATATCCCGATGCGCATGAAGGTGAACTAACAAAAATCAGAAGCATCGCTGTCAGCGATGAAATACTGTATAAGGTTGCGCAAAAAATTAATATTGAGCCATACATAATAGTCAGCGAAGCGGAAGAAAAATGCGGTGGCAAAAAGCTGGAATCTATTCAAGCATGCGTAATGGAGGCTATGTTCGGGGCATTGTATCTTTCATCTGACAAAAAGGCTTTAAGAGATTTTATTGTCAAAAGTCTTGTCCCGATTATTGACGATATTGTAAATAACAAAACGGTTTATAACGCCAAGGCGCTGCTTCAGGAATATACTCAGTCTCTGAGCAAAGAATTACCGTCTTATGAGGTAGTTGCAGAAAAAGGTAAGGCACATAACAAAACTTTTTATATTGCTGTTTCCTACAATGGCAATATCCTAGCGCAAGCAGAGGGTAAAACAAAAAAACAGGCGCAGCAGGAGGCTGCATATAATGCCTGCGTAAAACTTGGTCTTATTAAAGGAGAACAAAAAACAAATGAGTGAGATTATTGTATCACCTTCGATATTGTCTGCAGATTTTGCAAATCTGCAAAATGAAGTGGAAGAGCTGGAAAAATGCGGTGCAGATTGGATTCATGTCGATGTAATGGACGGACACTTTGTTCCCAATCTGACAATTGGTGCTCCTGTTGTAAAAGCAATAAAACCGCACTGTTCAATTCCTCTTGATGTACATTTAATGATTGATAATCCGCAAAATTATATAGAGGATTTTGTAAAAGCAGGTGCCGATATAATTACTTTTCACTACGAAGCTGCAAAAGACCTGACCGAGGATATAATCTCTCACATTAAGTCTCATGACATACTCGTCGGATTGTCAATCAAGCCAAAAACAGAGCCGCAGGAAATTTTAAAATACCTGTTGATGGTTGATATGGTTTTAGTTATGACTGTGGAACCGGGTTTTGGCGGTCAGACATTTATGGAAGATTGCGCAAAAAAAATCCCGATAATAAAACAAAATGCGCCGGAAAATCTGATTATACAGGTCGATGGCGGTATCAATGACAAAACAGCAAAGGTATGTAAAAATCTCGGCGCAAATTCGTTTGTTGCTGGTTCGTACATATTCAAATCTCCGGATATGGAAGAAGCAATAAATTCACTTAAAGACTAAGGCGTTTAGGTATAAGTGTCTTATACCGCAAAATAGACATAATTTTCAATTTCTTCATCAGAATTCATTTCTGTAGCACAGACAAGAATTCTGTTTTCATCAAGCTTTATGCCTCCCAGAATTTTATTTTCTTTTAAATTTTCCAAAAAAGCATCTGCGTTTTTAACTTTTAAAACGAATTCATTAAAGAAGTTTTTTGATTGTATTTCAAAACCTTTATCAACCAGCTTTTTAGCCAGTTTATGAGCATTGTCAACGGATTTTAGAGTAATTTGTTTTATACCGGACTCACCCAGTAAAGTGAAATAAATAAGGCTTTGCAGCGCTACAAGAGACTGATTTGAACAGATATTACTCGTCGCTTTTTCACGTCTGATGTGCTGTTCTCTGGTCTGTAAAGTTAGACAGAAAGCCTGATTTCCGTCTTTGTCAACTGTTCTGCCGACTACCCTGCCGGGCATTTGTCTTTTATATTTGTCAAGACAGGCAAAATATGCCGCATACGGCCCGCCAAAGGAAATGTTATTACCTGCGGGCTGCAAATTTCCGACCATTATATCGCATTTTGGCGGTACGAGCACAGAAAGCGACAAAATATCACAGCAGCATATCAGCATTGTCTTTTCATCGGCAATCTTTTCTTTGACAATATCAACATCGTGTATAGCTCCGTAGTAGTCCGGTGTTTGAAGCAATACACATGCAATATCGTTTCCTATTTGGGACAGGTCATCTGAAATTTCAATATCCGCAGCCTCTGCATATGTATTTATAACCTGTCTGTATTGTGGGTTTATACGTTTGCAAACCAGAGCTTTTTTTCTGCCGGTAATTCTTGCCGCCATCAAGATTGCTTCTGCGCAGGCTGTTGCCGCATCATACATAGATGCGTTTGATACATCCATTCCTGTTAAATTACAGATTATAGACTGATATTCATAAATTGCCTGAAGCGTTCCTTGCGAAATTTCTGCCTGATAAGGAGTGTAAGCAGTATTAAACTCAAATCGTGAAGAAACTTGGGTAACAGCTGCAGGTATAAATCTTTTTGCCGCACCTGCACCGAGAAAACAAGCATAGTCAATTTTGTTGGCTTCAGCCAGTTTTTTTATTTCTTTAGTCAGTTCTTGTTCAGATAATTCATCGGGTAAAGATAAGCCATGTATACGAACGGCATCAGGTATATCCTTATACAATTCCTTAACTGATGAAAGTCCTATTTGTGACAGCATTTCCTGTCTTTCTTGTTCAGTATGTGCGGTAAAATTACTCATGTTCAGCCTGTATTTACTCAATTTCTTCCTTATAGTCAGCGTATTCCAGCAAATCGCCGGAATCTGCATGGATATTTTCTCCTTCAATTTTTACAAGCCATCCTTCTTCGAAAGGACTTTCATTTAAAATTTCAGGATTTTCAACTATTTTTTCATTGACTTCAATGATTTTTCCGCCGGCAGGCATATAAATTTCTGATGCAGCTTTTACAGACTCAACGGTAGCAAAAACTTCACCTTTTTCAAACTCTGAACCTGCTTCAGGCAACTCAACAAACACAATGTCCCCAAGCTGTTCCACAGCATAATCCGTGAGTCCTACAGTAAAAATGCCATTTTCGCCTTCAAGCAAATATTCATGGCTCTTTGAACATAAAATACCCTCGGGTATCAGCATCATTCGTTTCTCCTATCGTATATCTAACTATTCTTATATCTTTTTTTTACAAACGGTCTTTTGACAACTTTTGCATTGTATAACTTATTTCTTACCATAATTTGTATCACTGAGTCCAGTTTTATATCATATTTTGTATCAATGTACCCCATACCGATATTTTTGTTTAAAGTCGGAGAAAATCCTCCGCTAGTAACAATACCCGCTTTCTGCCCGTTATAGTATATTTCATATTCGTGACGGGCAATTGCCCTGTCAATCATTTCAAAACCGATTAGTTTTTTTTGAACACCGGATTCTATCTGTGACATTATGACAGATTTTCCGTTATAATCTTCTTTTTTGTCCTGAGGTATTGACCATTTTAATCCGGCTTCAACCGGTGTTGTTGATTCACTAAGATCATTTCCGTACAGCATCAGTGCTGCCTCAAGCCTCAATGTGTCTCTTGCACCGAGACCTATTGGTTTTAAGCCGAATTCCCCGCCTTTGTCCATAAGCAAATCCCAAAGAACAAGCGCATTTTCGTTTCTTACAATAATTTCAAATCCGTCTTCACCCGTATAGCCGGTTCTTGAAATGTAAACGGGATAGCCGGATATTTCGGTTTTGGTAATAGTAAAGAATTTGGGCTGTTTTAACTCATTTATGCCTGATTTTTCCACTATTTTGCATGCATTAGGACCTTGAATTGCAAACATTGAAAACTCGTCAGAGCGGTTGTCTATTTTTACATCGTACTGAGTTGCATTCTTTTTGAACCAGTTAAAGTCTTTTTCAACATTTGAAGCATTTGCTATCACAAGATATTTGTCATCTTCAAGCCTGTAAATAATAAGGTCATCAACAAGCCCGCCTGCTTCATAAGGAAGCTGGCAGTAAACCGCTGCATTTGGCTGCAGTTTTGAAATGTCTTGAGGCACAACCTTTTGCAAAAACGGCAGTGCATCATTTCCTGAAACAAATATCTGTCCCATATGGGATACATCAAAAATGCCGGCATGATTTCGAACCGTATTGTGTTCGTCTATAATACCAGTATATTGCACAGGCATATCCCAGCCGCCAAACTCAACCATCTTTGCGCCAAGTTTTTGATGTGTATCATAAAGTACAGTCTTTTTCCCCACAAAATACCCTTCGTCGATAGCTATAGTTTAGTTTTAGACTATTTTTTGTATTATGTCAAGAAAGTAATTAAATCTGTGAATAAGTTTTGAAATGTGTTTTTGAAACATTCATCAATTCTTCTTTGGAATATTTTTGTTTAATTTCTTTTGCTGTTTGTATAACTTTGTCAGAGGCGCCTTTTGGAAGGATAATACCGTATTTCTGTGACAGCTGCGATATTATTGACAAAAATTGTGCTCTTGCGATTATAGATGCGGCAGCCACAGCGATATCGCTTTCAGCTTTGCATCTTTGCTCCAGTTTGATGTTTCTGCCTTTTTCAAGTAAGGCATTTTGTATAAGCTTTTCATCACCAAATTTGTCAGACAATGCGTAAGAACACTCTGCTTTTTCAAGAATGTTTTCTATTGCTCTGGCGTGACCCCATGCGAGAAGGCGATTTAGGTTGTTGAACTTTTTGTACAGTTCATTGTATTTTGTAGGATTGATTGTAACAACCGAGAAAACGCAGTTGTTTTTTATTAACGCTGCAAGCTTGTTTATATTTTTGTCATCCACCATTTTACAGTCTTTGACCCCTGCTTCGGTAAGGATTTTTGAGTTGTTTTCATCCACCATTACACCGGCAATAACAAGCGGACCAAAGAAATCACCTTTCCCTGATTCATCAACGCCGATTCGGGGAAAAGGTTTTTGTTCCTGATGTTCTGCTGTGTCCTTTTGTGTGTTATCATTCAAGCCGAGATAAATTTGTAATCCCCGTGCTATATCAGAAACATCAGCTCCCTGTATCAGCAATTTTCCTGTTTTATAAAAAGTTGCGGAATATCCTTTGCCTTTCGCACACCATAATGCATTTTGAACATCTGTCATTGAAGCATTACTTTGTTCAAAAAATGCTTTTATTTTGTTTGAATCTGATATGCCGAATTTGTTTGTGTAACAGTTCATATCACCTCTGCAATATCGTTTTATATAAATATAGCACAATAATGACACCAATCGTAAAATGTAATATAATAATTGGCATATAATCAGCGGAATATTATATGAAAAATCTGGTGGGAGTTCTAAAAAAAATTGGTTTGGGCTTTATATGCTGTCTTGTGCTTTTGTATCTGGCAGTATACTTGTTTTTGCCATATTTTTTAAATAAAAAAGATTATTCAAAAGTCATCACACAAAACCTGGAAAAGCAATCAGGACTGGTTTTGCTGATAAATAACTACAGGCTAAAAGTATCCCCCCTTCTTGAAATTAACCTGAAAGCAGACAGTGTACAGCTTTTTTATCCTGACAAAAAACAGATAATGGATATAAAAGATGCAGATGTATATATTTCCGGTTTGCATCTTTTAAAAAAAGAAGTAAAAATCAACACAGTCAAAGCAAAACAATTTCAGTTTTCGACAAAACTTCTTGAAAACGGAAAGACAACATTTCAACAATATCTGGATGATAATTTAAAAAGGAAAAAATCTGATATAGCTTTTTCAGACCATATTCCGGGTATTTTTATAGAAAACTATACAATTAAGATAAAAGATGGCCCGTCAGGTCAAAAATTTAAATTTTCAGGTAAAAACTTGAAAGTTACTAAAAACAAAGATTTGAGATACTTAACGCTCTCAATGAACGGCAGTTTATATTGTTTTGATAAGAAATATGCCGCATACAATATAAAGCTTGCTTTTCCCCAAAAACTATTCAATGAGGTAAATAAACAGCTCTTTGATGTATCATTTGATGATTTGTACCGCTATAACTTTTTTGCCAAAATCAATGCTGATTTAAAAATTCATACCAAGAATGATTCTTTTGACTATTTGAGCGGGAAAACAGATATAGATGATTTTGTTATTACTCTTGGTCAAAAAAAACTGCCGGAGAGCTATTTTCATATAAACTTTGACAAAGGCTATGCCTATGTCTCATCAAAATTCTATACTGATGACAATGAATTGACAGATATTCTTGCCAAGATAAAGACAACAAAACCCTTTTATACGGAAATAAATTGTAAGTGTAAAAAAGCCGACATCTCAAATTTACAGCAGGTTTCTATTGCTGTATTGAAGCTGTTAAAAATAAAAAACAATCTCAATGAGTTCAAAACCTCCGGTACATTGAGTGCTGATTTTGATATAAAAACTGATTTGAAAACTATCAAATCAAAAGGTACTTTAAAAATTAAAAATGCGGATATAGTTCATAAAAACATTCCTTTTACCGTTTCAAAATTCAATTCCTCAATAGATTTTTCAAACAATTCCATAAAAATAAATCCTTCAGATATTTTTATTAATAATCAGCCAATGCATGTAAGCGGAAATATTGATAACAATGCAAAAGGTAAACTGCAAATCAGTGCCCAAAATTTGTCACTGTGCAATCTGATAAAGGCTTTTCCTTTAATAAAAATTCCGCAGGATATAAATATCAAATCAGGACTGCTTTCTTTTGATGCTGTACTAAACGGCAGTTTATCCGCCCCGCATTCAACTGTTAAAGCCATTGTTACAAACTTTAGTACTTCAGATATAAAACACAATCTGCATACTTCCGCACAAAAAATTTCAATTAACACCGACATACAAAAATCGGCATACAAAGGCTTTGTCGATGTAAGAAATGTATATATAAAAAGCAGTAATTTATCAAACAATTCAAATTCATTGTATTCGGAAGCAGTTTCGGCGGTTGTTGACAACAAAATAATAAAAATTAAACCTTCAAAATTCACAACAGGCAATGCCAATCTCACTTTACTCGGAGAGATAAAAAACTATATTAAAGAACCTGATGCTTTTATTAATATCAAAGGAACTATAGATGCATTTTTTATAAAATCACTGATAAAAGATGTGAAATTGCATGCAAAAGGCTATTTGCCGGTAAATGCAATAATCAAATTAAGCCGGAATAATATAACGGCAGATGTAAAAATACTCTCTAATCGGATGAACTATGTAACACCTGTTTTTGTCAGCAGTTTTGCTGATACAAATATGCTTACTCATCTTCTGATAAAATCAGCCGAAAAATCTTCATTCAATAATGAAATTACAATGTATTATACTCCGGATTTGAACAGCCTGAGCGGCAATCCGATTCTTTTAAAATATAAAAAAGCACTGACAGTTAGGGGTAACATCAATCAGGACAGGGACAATCTTGTCTTTAACAATGTAAAAATCCAAACACCGGAATACCTGAATATCGAAATACCTGATTTAAAAAAATCCAAAGCAGAAGTAAAAACAGATATATCTTTGAACGGTACAGTTAATAATCCGCAAATAAGCGGAAATATTTATATCTCAAATTTGGATATTCCGCAGTATTGTATAAAAGCGGCAAAAGCTGACATTGTACTTTTGAAAAACAAAATTAAAACAAGAATTGACAGCCTGAAGGTAAAGAACACCAACATATCTATTGAGATTGATAGTCCGTATGACTTTTTGAATACGAAAAAAATTGATTATGTCAAAATTAATGCTCAGTACATAGATTTGGAATACCTTTTGTCTCTCGCTTCAGCACTGCCGTTTCTTGAGCAGTCAAAATATTCTGCAGGATGTGAATTCCCTTATATCATCTCGGATGGAAAGCTGTATATAAAGTCTTTTAAAAACGGTTTAATCAAAGCTGAAAATGTTTTTGCAGATATATCTTCAAAAGAGAATATGCTTTATTTGAGTAATTTGCGTGCAAATGCATATACCGGCAGTATAGGCGGAAAAATTTCATACAACTTTCCGTATTATACAATCAAAGCTGTTTTGCAAGGCAGGAACATGGATTCAGGCAGCGTATCCGATGTTCTCTTACCTAAAGAGCAGAGAATTTCAGGGAAGCTGAATTTTGATGCGGATATTACAATGTATGGTTCCGATACAAAACAGCAGATGAAAACTCTTCAAGGAAAAACTGATGTTGTTGTAAAAAACGGTCATCTTGGTACTCTGGGAAGATTTGAACACTTTTTGTATGCACAGAACCTGCTTTCTCAGAGATTTATATATGCCAGTATAAACAGTGCAAAACAGGCAATCAGTCCGAAAGATACAGGTCATTTCAGCGACCTTAGAGGAACTTTGAATTTTAAGCGGGGCTCTGTCTATTTTTCTCCGATTACAACTTCCGGACCGCAGATGAGTATGTATATTACTGGTTCAATGTATCCTGAATCAAATACAGTTGATTTTGAAATTCTTGGTAAAGTTTCATCAGAAATTTCAAGTACACTTGGAGATTTCGGTTCAATGACGATAAAAGACTTTTTAGATAATCATACAAAATACGGACAGACTGTAGAAAAATTATTCAATTCTTACAATATTGATCTGCCAGAAGTTAATATCTCTAAAATACCTGAATTGTCACCCGATATGAAATATCAAACAAAGAACTTTAGAGTGCTTATAAACGGTGATACAAACAGCGTGAAAGCTGTTAAATCATTTACCTGGGTAAATCCGCCGGGTACGAAAGCCAAAGTGCTTTCCCAAGAAGCTCAAGCTGCTATAAAAGAAGCATTGCCCGAAAATATTTCGCAGCCGGTACAAAACGATACAAAGCCGCAAACAAATGATAATTCCTCCGTTATGCCGGAACCATATCAGCAGGAAAAAACTTCTCCCGACTTTTTGAACAGCATACCCGATGATTTTAAAGAGTAATGCTATTCGCCTTCGTGCATAATTCTTCCGTCAGGTTCAATTAATATCGGTTTTCCGTTAAATGATTTTATATAATCAATCAAAATGTCAGTTTCGGTTTTGTCGAATTTTTTTATCATTTTTTCAGGTGCTTTTAGAGATTCAACACCTTCGGAACCGCCGGCAAGGAATGAATTGTATGCAACCGTGTAGAATTTGTTCGGACTCGGGTTTGTCCAGTCCATTTTTTCCTGTGAGCCGTCATCTTTTAAAAGGTATACATCTTTCACCTTATCATCTTTGCCTATTGTATATTTCATGCCGCTGACCTGAAGAGCGCCTGTTCTGTTGAACTTTCTTGTTGCTTGTACAGCGCTGTTGAGTACATCAATGATGTCTTTTTCACTCATTTTGAATGTATAAACATCATTGTAATATGGCATCATGTCGATAACTCTTCTGTCGGTAATAGGACCTCTGGACAGACTCAGCCTCATTGTACCCGCATTGTTTAATACTATATCTGCACCTGTATATTTTCTGTAACCGTCTGCGAGAAACGAACACAGCGGACTTTCTTTAAGTACTGCTTCCGGCAGTGCTTTTACATCCTGCGCAATTTCTCCTATGACTTCCGGTTTGCCAAGAAATATATTTTCTACTGTTCTTACTGCAAGGCTGTCAGGATAAATGCTCAAATCTTTAATTTCGTTTTTGGCTTTTGTTATCGTTCCAGTTTTGTTATCAAAAACCACATCAAGTTCACCAAAATTGTGACCGTTTTTGCCTGCCTGTGTGATTATTACTGGTTCACCTCTTTTTGAGGTAAAGTAATTTTCTCCCGGAACAAGTCCTTTCAAAATATGATGCGAGTGACCGCCGTGAATAATGTCTATGCCGTTTACATTTTGAGCGATATATTTGTCTGCATCAAGTCCCATATGTGAAATTAGTGTAATTTTATTTACGCCCTGGGCTTCCAGTTTATCTACTTCTTTTTGCAGTGCTGCTTCTGTTTCTTTTAAATCAAGAACCTTCATGTCCTTTGCAAAATCCTGACTCTGCTGGCTGAGTCTGGCTCTCATGTCAGAAGGAACAAGCCCTATGTATCCGAATTTTTGACCGTCTTTTTCAATTATTTCTGATTTTGCAAGTCTGCCTGCATCAATGTCATCCTGAAGTGCATAACTGCCTGTTTTTATTGCTTCTTCGGATGGAACAATATTTAAAGCAAGGGTCTTGAATGTAGCATTGTCCAACATTTTGGAAACACCTAAAGAGCCCTTGTTGTCAAAGTTGTGGTTCCCCATTGTTACTGCTGTTGGCTTCATAAGGTTCATTATACGAAGAATAGCTTCATTTTTTTTCTCAAATGCGCCTACCCAGTCGTCTCCAGAGAGAAAAACCTCTCCGTCCGGGTTTGCCGCTTTAAACTCATCTATTGCGGATTTTAGCTTTCTGAAACCGTACATATATCCGTGCAAATCGTTTGCGTAAAGATGCTTTACTCTGGTTTCTCCGTTTTGCGGGACAGCTTGCGGCGAATTTGAACTATTTTTTGAGGACATTGTATTTAAAAGACTCTGTCCAAAGTTCGGCTTGTTATAAAAACTGTAATTATTGATTTGCATGCTGTAACTTTCAACACTTCTGACAATAGAATAAAACATATCAAGAGGGTAATTTGATATATTGTTACGAATTGTTTACAAAATTTTAATTTAAAGTAAATTTTTAGCCGGAAAAATTTTTTATATAAATAAGGTTAGATATATTTTATTACGGGTAGGAAAAATATGGTTAGCAGTATTTCAGGTTATTCAAATTCATACACACCTCTTTACAGCGCAGTAAGTACAAATGCTGTACTGCATCAAAATGATATGGAAAATCTGGTTAGATTTATAAACGGACAGCCGATGTCTTTTGACAATAAAATGACTATTGGTCAGGAAGTAAAAAGCACACTTCCATTTATGGCGCTTTTCGGCGGTATTGAAGCTTATTCAACCTTTAGAAATAACGGTTATGTCGGCGCAGAAAAAGAAGCTTTTAAAGCTGCAAGAAAAGCAAAAACAGTTGAAGGTTGGAAATTTGCCGAAACATTAAACAGAGTAAAATCTAGATATAATTATACAAGAAGCGAAGCAATAAAATCCGGTATCGACAGAGTTACAAAAGATTACGGAAATTTATTTACCAAAACTACAGTAGCTGAACCTACAGGTACATTCGGTAAATTGATGGACAAAATTCCCGGATATAAAACATTACGTTCAAGCGGTTTCGGTCAGGCTCTCAAAAAATCCGGCGCAGGAATGATGATGGCAATCGACGGTGGCGTAGAACTTTTGACTAATGTCGTTCCGACATTCAGTCAGCTGGGTGCAGGTGCTGGTTTTAAACAGCTTGGTAAATCAACAGTAAAAGTTGCTGCAGGTACTGCAGGATGGTTAGGCGGCGATGCTGCAGGTAAAGCAATCGGTTCTGCAATAGGTACTCTGATTTGCCCCGGTATCGGTACAGCAATCGGCGGATTTATCGGCGGCTTCTTAGGCGGTATGGTCGGTTGTTCTCTTGCCGGTCGTTTGACAAAGAAAGTAGTCGGACCGAGCGAACTTGAAAAACATCAGAAAGAACAAACTCAGCAATATGTACAAATGCTGGAGCAGGATCCGCAGGCAAAACTTCAAGCTGCTCAGCTGGCATATCAACAGGCAGAAGAAATTCTTGCACAAGATCCAACAAACAAAGATGCACTTGCCGCAAAAGAAGCAGCTTTGAAAATTCTTTCTGAAGCTCAACAAACTGCACCTGCAGCACAAACTGCAGTTCAACAGCAGACAGCAGCAGTACCTCAACAACAGTTTGTCTCTTTCGCAGGTATTCCGACTGTTCCCGGTTTCAACGGAATGGGATACGATATGACTCAATACAGCAATCAGGTAACAAGCGCTCAAGCAATGCCTGTTCCGAATTTTCAGAACAACGGGTACAATACACAGCTCAATTCCAATTCCTTGAGCAACGGATATAATGCACAACTTAATCCTAATTTCTTTATAAAATAATTGGGTTAAATAAATAATAAAAAGCGGTTTCAAATGAAACCGCTTTTTTATAGCCCTTTTTCCTTATTCCCTATTAGTCTAGTATTGCCTAATTAATTTTTAGTCCGGTTTTGCTGTTGTAATTTCCCCAAATCTCATAGCCGGTGTTTGTTAAATTAAAGCTTTTTTAGTCAAGTAATGCTTCCAGAATTGTTGCATTTTTTGCAGCCAGTGTATTTTCTCTGACTTTATTTCTGTGGATGTATGTTCTTAGAGCTTCACGAATGAGTTCGCTTCTTGAACGATTTTCTGTTTCTGCAACTTGATCGATTTCATCCAAAAATTTTTCCGGCATAGAAATAAGTACTCTTGACATAAAGTTTCCTCCTGTGGTTTTCTACTCTCTTGTTTTGTTCTCTCTTAATTATCTCTCGTACTTATATAAAAAATTTTTTCATATAAAAATTGCTTCTTTTTTATATAAAAAGTATATTTTGCTTTACAAAACTTAATATAATCTGCCAAAAAGACAGTTATATTACGAAATTAGAATTCAATTCTAAGATATAAAGCAATTTGTAGCTGCGTGAATAAATTCAATAATTTGTGAAAAATACCCAAGAGAAGATGCACCGTTTATGATAATATCCGCATCACCTTTTGCCGGTCTGATGTATTTTTCAGCGGCATCGCCAACATATTTCCAGTGTTTTAATGCATTTTCCTGATCTTGATTTCTTTTTGCAGCACGTTCCATAAACCATTTTTTCTGGATTTTGGGGTCAATATCTATGTATATTTTTACATCAAACAAATCTTTGATGTCTTTATACATAGCAGCCATGCCTTCAACAAGTATAAATTTTTCGGATTTTATCGGAATAGAATTCGGAACGCTGATACCTGTACCGTTGATTAAGTATTCAGGCGCTTTTATGTCTTCGCCGTTAGAAAGTTTTGTCAAATCCTCTTTAAGAAGTTCAAGCTGGAAACTTTCAGGAGAATCAACATCATAACCGTTATCTCTGAGCGCATCAAATGTTCCGTATTTTTTGATTAAATCAGATATATCGTTAAAATAATTGTCAATACTCAAATATTCAAGCGGAAATTTCAAATCATTGCTGGTCTTTTTTATTTGTTTACATATAGTTGTTTTGCCGCTGGCAGATTCTCCGCTCACACCGATGAGAAATTTTTTGTGGGGGTTTTCAATGAGTCTTCTTGAAAACTTTGAAATAAAGTTTGGATTAATTTCTTTGAATATGGGAGTTTGAGTCTTTTTGTCGTATTGCAAAATTTGTTTGAACTTTGTTTGAAGATAAAACGCAAGAAACTCTCGACCGGTTTTTGTTGAAAAATCCGGTTTAACTATCTTGTCTTTTGAGTTTTGCTCTTTGTCTATTAACATTTGCATACGATTCCAAATACCCGTAAATTGAAAAATTTGTTAATTTCTTTTGAAAAATTAATAAATATTAAGCACTTTACAAAAAATGCAAAGTGCTTAAAAAACTTATAGATTAGGCAAATCGCCCATAACAACAGCTTCTTCTTTTGAGTCAAGATGAAATGCGCTGTGAAGTGCTTTTATTGCTTCATTTGACTGGTCTTTTTCTACAAGACAGCTGATTTTAATTTCACTTGTTGAAATCATTTTTATGTTGATTCCCGCCTCTGCAAGAGCCTTAAACATTGATGCGGCAATACCCGGTCTGTCAACCATGCCTGCCCCGACAATAGAAACTTTGGCAATATCTTCGTCAACAAGAACATTTGTCGCATTGATTTCTTTTATTGCTTTTTTGACAATTTCCATTGTTTTATCGTAGTCTGCTTTTCCGACGGTAAAGGCAATATCGTTTGTGTCATCATTGCGGCCGTATGATTGGATAATCATGTCAACGCTTATATCGGCTTCTGAGAGAAGTTCAAATATTTTTGCGGCATTACCGGGTCTGTCAGGAACATCTGTTATAACAATTCTTACCTGAGACAAATCAGATGCAACACCTGCTACCGGTTTGTTTATTTCCATTTCATCAACTCCTATAATATAAGTGCCTAAATCGTCTAATTTGAAGGTACTGCGAACACGCAGAGGTACATGATACTGTTTTGCTGTTTCTACAGAGCGGGGATGCAATACGTTTGCTCCGACATATGCAAGTTCCAGCATTTCTTCATAAGAAATTTCTTTTAATTTCGTAGCTCTGGGAACAATTCTCGGGTCTGTTGTATATACACCTTCCACGTCTGTATAAATGTCGCATCTGTCAGCATGCAGGGCACCGGCAATCGCAACAGCGGAGGTGTCAGAACCGCCCCTGCCGAGAGTGGTAATTTCTCCTTCTGGTGTTACTCCCTGAAAACCGGCAACAACAACTATCTCACCTTTGTTTAGATGTTCTTTCAATTTGTTGGTTTTTATATCAACGATTCTTGCTTTTGAATGAACACATTCCGTAATAATACCAACCTGCATTGCATTCATACTTACTGCGGCATAGCCTTGAGCCTGAATTGCCATTGTTAAAAGTGCAATAGACACCTGCTCTCCTGTGGCAAGCAGCATGTCGAGTTCTCTTGAGTTTGGCTTCGATGTTATTTCATTAGCCATTTTTACAAGATAATCCGTAGTATGTCCCATTGCAGAAACAACTACAATAACATCATTTCCGTTATTTTTTTCTTTAATAACAGCTGAAGCTACATTTTTTATTTTATCTGTATCTGCGACAGATGTACCGCCGAATTTTTGAACGATTATTCCCACTATTGATTAGCCTCAAAATTATACTTCTCTGACAAAATATTTCTAAAAGCCAGTACCTTATCGTTATTATAACTCTCTAAGATTTTATTACAATATTCAAATGCATGATTTATGACATCAATAGAGATTTTATCATTGTTTTCTTCCGGATTTGCGATATGAGCAAATGTTCTGGTCTCAAGCTCATCAAACTCTCTGAGGCTTCTTCCTTCTTTTGAAACTGACAATAGGTTTTCAAAGCATTTGTCATATTGTTTCAAATTCAGATGTACTTCACACAATCCAAGATATCCCATGTCGTTTGAGGAATCAATTTTTAAAACTGTTTCAAATTTTTCTTTTGCTTCAATGTATTCACCTATTTTCAAAAGCACAACACCGTAAGCAAAATTTGTATACGATGAATCTTTATCCAGCAAAAAAGCAGCTCTGGCTTTTCTTTTTGCTTCTGTATTTTCTCCGAGTTCAAGTAGCAAATTGGCATAGTTCAAATATGCTTGAATAAACTTTGGACAGTATTCAATGCATTTTTTGAAATAAACTTTTGCCTGAGAGTATTCTTTTTTTCTGTGATAACAGTTTGCAATATTAAAATAGACCGCATAATTCTTTTTATCCGCATCGTATGCAGCAAGATAGTTTTTTAGCGCATAATCAAAATCCAGTCTGTTGTATGCAAGTGTTGCAAGGTTAAAAAGCGCCTGAGGATTCTGCGGGTTGAGCTCCAGAACTTTTGAAAAAAACTCTTCTGCCTGTGTATTTTCTCTTGCAAGCATAAAATTGACACCGAGATTGAAGAGTACTGTTTCTTGATTCGGTTCTATCATTAGTGCTTTATATAGCTTTTCTCTTGCTTCATCTATATATCCGTATTTTTGTAACGCCATACCCCAGTTTGTATAAAATCTGGCATTTGTAATTGCATTGTTTTCAGCATCCACAAATGAACGAAGACAGTCATCTTTTTTTCCTGTATTTAAATAACAGTCTGCCATAATAATATATGGGTCAACATTTGTTTTGTCTTCTTTATTTGCTTTTTGTGCACAGTCTAAAGCCGATTTGTAATCTGATTTTTTCAGATAGCACAGCGCAGTATAGTACAGTGAGTCATATTTATTGTCTGTATATGTACTGCAATGATTAAATTTGTTAATTGCTTCGTCATATTTTTCCTGTTCAAACAGGATTAACCCCCACAAAAACGGTGTAATCGGGTTCAGGGGATTTAGTGCCGCGGATTTTCTAAGTTTTTCTTCCGCTTCAATTTTTTTGCCGGCTTTTGCTAATGAGACCCCCCAGTTTAAGTATGTTTCCGGGTCTCTCGGGTCATATTTTTCGGCAATGTTGTATATTTTTATTGCTCCGTCAAGATCGCCGATTTCAGAAAGTGATGATGCCCACATTGCATAAGCCTTAGAGTTAGATTTATCCAGCTTTATTGCTTTTCTGAAATTTTTTATTGCCTCTTCAAATTTTTGCTGCTTCATCAGGGCAATACCGATATTTACATACACACTCGGGTGCTGGTTTATCATCAACGATGCGGTATAAAATTTGTCCAATGCATCATCGAGTCTGCCCTCGTCTGCCAGCTGTATTCCCCAGTTTGTGTATGCCATATTTGGGATTTGAGTATTTACTGCGGAGCTTTTGTATCTGTCTACAAAAGCATCGAGCTTTTTTATTCTTTTTGAAATATTTTCTTTGATTTTGGAAAGTTTATTCTTCATAACTAAACTTGAACGATTGTATTTTTGAGTTCAACAAGGTTGTCTACAATTTCTCTGAAAGCACCGTTGCCTGCGCATGATTTTGTATATTGCAGATGCTTAATTTCTTTAACTTTGTAATTAGCTTCCGGCACTGTTATTGCATATTTTACGCTGTTCAGGCACTCAATATCGTTTATATCATCACCGACATACAAAATTTCATCATCAGCAAGAGAATATTTTTCCTTAATTTGCTGCAATACAGGCAGTTTGTTTCTAATGCCCTGATGGATATCTTCGAGTGCAAACTTTTCTGCAACATAATCAATTTGAGGACACTTCTCACCGGAAATAATTGCAAATTTTATTCCGTTTTTCAAACATACCGATATCCCCATTAAATCTTTAAAGCTGAGCTTTTTAAGTTTTGTTTCCTCGTCCAGTATATAAACGGAATTATCGGTAAAAATTCCGTCAAAATCACTCACGATGAGTTTGATTTTTGAAGAAAGTTCCAGTGTTTTATACATCGGCTGTGACCTTTTTGGTTTTTCTCAATTTGTTTTTAACGGGTATTTCCGAATCGTAAACCACTTTTGTACCGTTTCCCAGAACCTTTTTAACCTCTCTTATGTCTCTAACCATTCTTCTGAGACCTTCCGGTTCAAGGCTGGCTGCCTGATCGGAGCCCCAGAGTGTCCTGTCAACCGTAATATGTCTTTCTACCGCTGCGGCTCCAAGTTCGACAGACAAAATAGACGGCAAAAGTCCTCTTTCATGTCCGCTGTATCCTATCGGACAAGAAAATTCCTCTCTGAAAGCCAAAATAACCCTCAGATTGATTTCATTGTGGTCTGTCGGATATGTAGACGTGCAGTGGAACAAAACAAGATTATCTTCGCCAAGCAGTTTGACCGCATGTCTTATTTCTTCCATTGTGCTCATACCAGTAGACAGAAGTATCGGTTTTCCGAGCTTTTTGATATATAAGAGCAAGTCATCGTCGGTCAAAAGTGCAGATGCAATTTTGTGGCAAGGAACATTGAACTGTTCAATAAAATCAACAGAGTCTTTGTCCCAGCATGATGCAAACCACATAATTTTTTTTGCTTTGCAGTATTCATCAATTATTTTGTAGTCATCATAGGTAAGCTCCAGCCCGTTTTTGAGGTCTCTGTTTGTGCTGCCGTAGTAGTTTGGTCTGTACACATCGAGCTCTTCCGGTGTATATACTTTGGTAACCGTTCTCTTTTGGAATTTTACTGCATCACATCCTGCCATTACCGCTTCATCTATCATTTTTTTTGCCAAATCAACGGAACCGTTATGGTTTATACCGATTTCTGCAATGATAAAGCAAGGGTCATTATCTGATATTTTTTTGTTTCCTATGATAACTTCTTTTCTCACGATGTGCTCCTGTTTGACCTGTTTACTGTGCAAAGGCTACTTTTTATATTTTTTGTATATTTCATCAATGTTCAGACTTTTGGTGTTTTCTGCAGATTGCGGATTTGTGTTTGTTTCTGTATCGGAAAGCTTTTCGAACTGTTCATTTAATCGTATTTCTTCATCTTTATCAAATTCTTTTATCAAATTGATATGACTTGGTGTTGAGCCGACGAGCAAAACTTTTCCGTTCATTTCAATTGAATAAAGGTGTCTTTGCTGTCCTAATGACATTGATTGCAATACTGTAAATCTGTCTGTATCAAATTCTTTTTGTGCAAGTTTTTTTAAATTGTTTCTGTTAACTATATTGAGCTTGCTGTAAATCCAGCCTGTAACGTATATCAAGGCGATTACAACGACCATAGAGACAACAAGCTGCAGCATACTGGGCATTCCTACAGTCTCTGTAGCCATTGCCTGTTTCATTGAATCAGGAATATCAACTGCAAATGATGAATTAACCGAAAGCAATACAGTAAATAATGACAAAAATAATTTGTTTAATCCTCTCATAGTCCGCACCCGTTTTTTCTGCTTTCTAAAATCTTAACACAAGCACTGTTTGCTTTTCTATATTTTTAAATATTATTAAGCAAATACTTCATAAATATGAAATATTTAAAATACATTTAAATTATCAAACACAAAAACCGTTATTTCTACTAAGAAATAAACGGTGGTAAATCATGAATCAAACAGCAGTTATATACCCTGCACTTGTATATAAAAGCAAGAAAAACAACGTATTTGTTGCAAACTGTATAATAAAAAAACTTATTGGCTACGGTCATACAGAGTATGATGCAGTAAAAAATCTTGAATATATTTTGAACACAAAAAGCTTTGACTATCCGGTACGGATAAAGCCTGTATACAACTTTTTGCCATCACTGGATTACAAATCCGGTAAATAACGGTAAACTAACAAAATGCTAGTTCAAAGTTGCTGCACAAGTTGATTTTAGGCAGTGTCATTTTGATTTTGGGTAATTTCAAAACAAGATTCGGATTAAATAATTTTGGGTCCGCCTCTTTTGATTTAGCCATGTAGTTGTACGAATATTTCACATTCTTTTCCATAATAATACCCTTTTCTCTCTAGTCTGTTTTGCTTTTGTTTCCTCTCACATATATAAAGTCTGTTATTTAAAAAATATTGCTTTTTTATATAAATATTATTAAGAAATGTTAAATTAATTTACTTGCAAAAATGCACGGCATAAACGATAATCATCATATGCTATCCGACCTTGAAATAAAGAAAAAGATTAAAGAAAATAATATAAAAACAATCTATTTGCAGTTTGTTGATATACACGGACACATAAAAACACTTGCAATGCCGTCTAATCAAATAGAAACTATACTAAACGGCGAGATTATGTTTGACGGTTCTTCAATAAGCGGCTTTCGTGAAAATGAAACGATGGATTTGAGACTGTGTCCGGATAAAGAGACATTTTTGATATTTCCGTTTAAGTTTTCTAAACTGCAGTACACAGCCAGATTTATATGTGACATTCATAATGCGGATAATACGCCTTTTGCCGGATGTCCCCGTTCAAATCTGAAAAAGATTGTAGAAAAAGCAAAAGAGCTGGGTTATAAAATGCAAATAGGACCTGAAGTCGAGTTCTTTTTGTTAAAAACGGATGCAGAAAACAACATTATCCCGGGCGATGAAAAAACAGGCTATTATGATGCAAATCGCTGCCATAAATATGACGACACTCTTTTGCAGATACTTACCGCTCTGCAAGAAATGGGGTTTGAGGTTGAAGCCTTACACCATGAGGGGGCTCCTTTTCAACATGAGGTGGATTTGGGACATGAAGATATTTTGAAATCAGCTGACAACCTGATTACATTCAAGTTTGTTACAAAGGTGATAGCAGATGTCTTTGGTTTTAAGGCATCTTTTATGCCAAAGCCAATATATGGTCAAAACGGTTCCGGACTGCATTTGAATATCTCTTTAACCGACGGTAAAAAGAATTTGTTTTTTGATGAAATGTCAGAACATAAATTGTCGGAAAAAGCTATGTATTCAATAGGTTCACTTTTAAAAAATATAAAAGGTATCACTGCTGTTTTGAATCCTACCGTTAATAGTTATAAACGATTGGTTAAAGACTATGAAGCTCCTATATATATAGTCTGGTCAGTGGTTACAAGAAGCGCTCTTGTCAGAATACCTTCAAAAAGGGGTAAATCAACCCGACTGGAATTGCGTTCACCCGACTGTGCTACAAATCCTTATCTTGCTTTTGCTGTTATTTTTCAAACCTGTCTCGACGGAATAAGAAACAAAATTGATCCTCCAAAACCTGTGGAGAAAAACTTGTTCCTTTTGTCGAGCAACGAAATAAAACAGCGAAAAATAAAGTCATTACCAAGAAACATGTTTACAGCACTGGATGAAATGGAAAAGAGCTTTGTGTCAAAAGCTGCTCTCGGGGATTATATCTTTGAGGAATTTATTACCTCAAAGAAAAAAGAATGGAATGATTACAGAAAACAGGTTACCCCATGGGAGTTGAAAAAGTATCTCGATGTGTAATCAAACGAAAATATTTATATTATAATTTTCTTGTGAGTTATGGAGCATATGAATAATGGAAAAAGTTGAAAGACAACACCCTGTTGAGCAGGACCCTCAGATTAGAAGAACGAATTTTGATGCGGTAGAAAGCAATTTTACTGACGAGCAGGCATCTTTGGAAGCTTCAAGATGTTTGCATTGTAAGAACGCAAGATGTGTAAAAGGCTGTCCCGTTAATATTCAAATCCCTGATTTTATTGCCGCTATAAAAGAAAATGATGTGGATAAAGCGGGTGATATTATCAGACAAACAAGTATGCTCCCTTCTGTATGCGGCAGAGTCTGTCCGCAGGAAAGACAGTGCGAAGGCAATTGTATCCTTGGAATCAAAGACAAGCCGGTAGCAATTGGCGCACTCGAAAGATATGTAGGAGACAAAACTGAAGCCCAAACTGGCGAAATAAAAGATAACGGCATAAAAGTTGCAATCGTCGGCTCAGGTTGTGCCGGTATCACTGCCGCTGCGGATTTAAGAAAAGCAGGCTATGATGTTACTGTTTTCGAAGCTCTTCACAAATTAGGCGGTGTACTCAGATATGGAATTCCGCCTTTCAGACTTCCCAGAACTGTTTTGGACAGGGAAATTGACGGATTAAAAGCAATTGGTGTCAAATTTGAAAAGAATGTAATTGTCGGAAAATCAATTACGATAAACCAGCTCAAAGAAGACGGATTTAAAGCTATTTTTCTCTGTTCCGGTGCGGGTCTGCCGAAAATGATGAATATTCCGGGCGAAAACTTAAACGGTGTATACAGTGCAAATGAATTTTTGACAAGAGTCAATTTGATGCATGCTAATGAAGAAAGTACACCGACACCTCTCAAAGTGGGCGAAAAAGTTGCTGTTATAGGCGGGGGAAATGTCGCCATGGATGCTGCCAGAACAGCCGTGAGAGTCGGATACAAAGAAGTCTATATCGCATACAGAAGAACAGAAAAAGAGCTTCCTGCACGACTCGAAGAAATCAGGCATGCAAAAGAAGAAGGCGTTGTATTCAAGTTCCTGCATGCACCTTCGGAAATCATTGGTGAAGACGGCTGGGTGAAAGCTATGAAATTTGACATCATGGAACTTGGAGAACCTGATGCATCCGGCAGAAGACGACCTGTTCCGACAGGCAAATCCGATACTGTTGAGCTTGATGCCGTGATTGTTGCACTCGGTACAGGTCCGAATCCGATTATCCAAAAATCAGCTCAAAAAGAAGGACTAGAGCTGGAAACGAACAACAGGGGCTATATCGTTGTAAATGAACAAACCGGTGAAACATCTATCCCCGGAGTGTATGCCGGAGGTGACGTTGCACCTACTGGTGAATCAAATGCTATCAATGCTATGGGGGCAGGCAAGCGTGCCGCAAAAGCCATTGATGAATATTTAAAAGCAATTTGTGCAAAATAGCTGACATGGGAAAAGCCAAAAAGAGAAATTTTTATAATCTTTCAAAATCAGGTGCCGCCATCAATCTGAACGCTCCGTCGCTTTCTCGTGAAGATGCAATAAAAGAAGTAATAAGAAAAATAGACAACAATGATTTTAGCGATGCGACAAAAGATATAATCAGCCTTTTTGGAATAAATGCGGAAGAGCTTGCTGAAGCGGGAGCAGCCTATGAGGATTTAGTTGCATTAAAGGCGGTTTTAAAACTTTCTGACAGCAAACCTATCCGTTGATTGCGAAATATACCTCTTTCAATCTTTTTTTGCTTACATGTGTGTAGAGCTGTGTTGTTGATACATCGCTATGTCCTAATAGCTCTTGTACAACTCTCAAATCTGCTCCGTTTTCGAGCATATGTGTAGCAAAACTGTGGCGCAGTGTGTGAGGAGATATGTGTTTTTTCAAAAGTTCTCCTTGATTTCTGATAAAAACATAAACATCCTGCCTAGTTACGTCGTGTCCGCTTTCTTTCAAAAGGAATTTTTTTGTTTCAAGTTTGTATTTTTTTACGATAAGTTCTCTGTCTTTTAAGTATTTCAGAACTGCTTTTTTTGCCTTGTCTCCGATAGGAATTATTCTTTCTTTTGACCCTTTGCCGTAACATCTGACATAGCGTGAGGACAAGTCAATATTATTTACATTTAGATTCACGAGTTCCGAAACTCTTAGTCCTGCCCCGTACAGCAGTTCCATAATTACAGCTTCAGTATCAGTCAAGTTGTTTTTTAATATTTTCTCTATTTCAGCAACAGACATCACTTTGGGAAGTTTCTTTGTAAGTTTTGGCAGTTCAACCCCGAGACTCGGGTCTTGCGAAATTATTTCAGTAGCAAAAAGCCATCTGAACCAGCCTCTTATTGCCGCAATTTTCCTTGTGATGCTGGTCATACTGTAATTTTTGTCATGTAAATCTTTTAAAAAAAGATTTATATGTGTACGTTTGATTTCGGAAAGTTCGTCTATTGTATTCTGAGAGTACAAAAAGTTGCAAAAAGCTTCCAAATCTCTGCGATATGCATCGAGCGTATTTTGAGAGAGTCCTCTTTCCGCTTGAAGATATTCAAGATATTCTGCAATGTACTGTATCAGCATAAAAGTATTATAACTCATTTTTTGTTCATAAAATCAATTATAAATGAGTTGTTTTGCAAAATTGACAGAATCATCAGTAATTTCACCGGCAGCCAGCATAGCTATGGCTTTTATTTTATTTTGCTCATCCAGTGTGTAAACTTTTACATTAGTTTTTTCGTCCTGTGTTTTGGCAACATAAAAATGTCTGTCTGATTTTGCCGCAATAATCGGCTGATGTGTGATAGAAATAATCTGGTGTGACTTTGCTAGTTTTGTAATAGTCTGTGCTACAGCCTGACATGCATTGCCCGATATACCTGTATCAATTTCATCAAATATAATTGTACTGATGTTGTCTGTATTTGCAAATATTGTTTTTATTGCAAGCATTACTCTCGAAATTTCACCGCCTGAAGCAATTTTTGCGAGCGGTTTCGGCTCTTCTGATATGTTTGTTGAAATCAGAAATTCAACATTGTCCGCACCAAGAGAGTTGTATTCGCATGGCTGTATTTGTATTTCAAACTTAACTTTCGGCATATCCAGCTGTTCTAACTGATTACGCATAAGCTCTGACAGGTTGGTTGACAATTTCTTTCTTGAGTTTGACAGGTTATCTGAGGAGTGTTTTAATTGTTCGGATAATTCGCTTTTTCTGGTTTCCAATCGTTCGATTTCTTCTTGTGAAAATTCAATAGAGTTGTATTCTTTCACAAAATTGTCGTAATTTTCCAGTACAGTTTCAAGAGTTGAACCGTATTTCCTTTTTATTTTGTCCAGTTCATCAATTCTCTGCTGAACTTCATCCAGACGCTGTTCATCAAGTTCAAGTGCTTCTGAATAATTACGCAGATTTGAAGACAGCTCCCTTAGTGTCTCTTGTGCATTTATGATTTCTGTTTCAAACTCTGACAAATTTGAATCCATCTCGGCAGCTTTTGAAATGTTTGTTTTTACTTTACCAAGCGCTGACAAAATACAGGTATCGTCTCCATACATTGCCCAGTATGATGAATATGTCAACTCTTTTAGCTTTTCTACATTGGCAAGAATGTTCAATTCTTCTTCAAGCTTTTTGTCCTCTTCGATATCATCAATTCTTGCATTTTCTATTTCATCGATTTGAAATTTCAAAAAGTCTATCTGCTGTTCTGATTTTTGAGTGGCATTTAGCGCATCTTCAAGCTGCTTTAAGACATTGATGTATTCTGAGTATATAGATTTGTAATTTTGAAGCAGTTCTTGATGATTATAGTCTCCATAGCCGTCCAGCAAAGAAATATGATACTTGGGCTGTATATATGTATAAGTCATATGCTGGTTATGAATATCGATAACAGATTCTCTGAGAGCTTTTATTACGTCTTGAGTGACCATTACACCGTTAATCCTTGAGCGGGAGCCGGTTTCTGTGATTTCACGTGACAGTATTATTTCGTTGCCGAATCTTTCTATGCCGTATTCGGTAAAGAACGCTTCAGGAAACTTGTTGTCTATATCCAGAACTACTTCTATCATTGCTCTTGAACAACCGGTTTTTATAAGCTCTTTGTTTGCACGTGCACCGAATGCAAGGTCAATTGCATTTATTATGATGCTTTTGCCAGCACCGGTTTCACCTGTGATTATGTTAAATCCCTTGTCAAACTCAAGTTTTAAATTGTCTATAATTATAAAATCATTTATTTCGAGTGTTTTTATCATTTATCGCTCCGGCGCAACTCCCCATTGCAGCTTCTCTCTAAGTATAGAATAAAACTCATTATCTTCTTTTTCAAGTATTACGAGTCTTGCCATAACATTGCTTTTGTTGATTTTGATTTCTTTGTTTGCGGGGACTTCTACGGTTTCCTGTCCGTCAGCTGACATTTTTAGCATATTACCTGAGTTGCAGCTTGTTACTGTTATATTTTCATCAGCAGGAATAACAAGCGGTCTGGATGTCAATGTATGCGGGCATATAGGAACAATTACTATTGCGAGCAAATCCGGAGAGACAACAGGTCCGCCGGCTGATAGTGTATATGCTGTTGAACCGGTTGGTGTGGAGATGATTAACCCGTCTGCAAGATAATCACATACTACTTTACCGTTTATAGATAAAAAGAGCTTTGATGTTCTGGAAAAACTGTCTCCTTTTATAACAATATCGTTTAAAGCAAGCATATCGTGTCCGGATGCAACCTCGAGCATCATTCTGTTTTGAATTTTGTATTTGCCGTTAATCAGTTTGTCTATAGATGAATCAATTTCATCAATGTTTGCCTGTGCCAAAAATCCGAGACGACCAAGGTTTATGCCAAAAACTGGAACATTAAGAGGGGCATAAAACCTTGCGGCTTTGAGTAATGTGCCGTCTCCTCCGATAGTCACTGCCAGAGTTGCTTGATTATCCAGATTATGAGATGTAGTGACAGTAGATTTTATGCCTTTTGTTTCAAAAGTTTTATGTACCAAAAGGGCTATGTCATATGACTCTTTTACGTCTTTATTGTAAATTATCGAAATATTTTTGAATGACAACAAATTATCCATAGACGGATTATACTATAATTGCAAAGTTTCGGCTATTTTTGAATATAAATTTATACTCTGTCATACGCTGCATTGCAGCTTCCGCAGCACGCTTTTTCATATGCGTGTTCACAGCCGTCAGCCTCAAGCAGTTCATATGCATCATCACAGGCTTTCATTGCAACAGCAGCAAGTTCAGGATTGTTCAAAAAGAAATCAACTGAGTCTTTGATGCATTTTACAGTCTCGGGATTGTCGATTTTTCCTGCCTGATTAACAAGCACACGCCCGTACGAATCAGCAGCATTTGTGCCGTCATTTAATACTTCTTGAGGCATGTTTTCTGCAGCTGCAAAAGATTTTGTATCTTCTTTTTTTACACCGGGGGTGTATGTGCTTCTAACATTATTCAAATTTACATTGTTGTTTATATCTGTCATTATTTCTCTCCGGAAATTATGTATTTTATCTCTTTCGTGTTCTTCGTCATGCTTAAAAACACAAAGTAATTTTTTTTTGCTAGTTTAACAGAAAAAATTTTTTTGATATATACTTTTTCGTTAATCAGTTTATTCTTTTATGTCTTAAAAGTCAATTATATCAGCAATTCCGGTTTTAAGTGTATGATATATACTTTATTAATATTTCGTAATATTTTAACTAGATGGAATTATTTTTTGTGTTAACCGATGTTTTGTAAAGAAATGTAACAGTATATACTCATGAGTGAAATTTTGGAGTTTGTATATACTTTATATATATGTAAGCATTAAATAAACAAAACGAGAAAAAATCAAACATAAAAATAGACGAGACACTTTCACACTAACTAACCTACCTAACTTCCTAACCTTCCCTTCCTATTAAAAGTATTGCTCTAATGAAAATTAGAGCTTTTTTTTTGCGGATTTTGAGCGGGCACGCCGTGTGAGGTAATACCGAACCCAGTGCCCATGTGAACAAGGTTAATGAAGTGGAGAATTTTTAGAATAAAAATTCGAAACGGAATGCAAAACCTTGTGAACGCCAATAATCCAAGAGCGGATTTTGAGCGGCTGTGGAGTCGAACGAAGTGAGCGAACAGCCATGTGAACAAGGTTGATGAAGTAAAGAATTTTTAGAATAAAAATTCGAAACGGAATACTAAACCTTGTGAACGCCAATAATCCAAGAGCGGATTTCCGGACGGGTGAAACCCGGGGAGCGAGGTATGAAGTGAGCACCAGCAAAAGCGAAGCGAACGGCAATACCGAGCGAGAAGGAAATCCAAGACAGCGGATTTCCGGACGGGTGAAACCCGAGGAGCGAGGTATGAAGTGAGCACCAGCAAAAGCGAAGCGAACGGTAATACCGAGCGAGAAGGAAATCCAAGACAGCGAATTTCCGGACGGGTGAAAGATAAAGCAGAAATCTTTGTTCTTAATTAAAAAATCTCTAACCGAAACCACATCAGGGCTCCGCACCGAACCCCGTTTGAAATTAATATAACTTTTGTTTCTAACGCCATTATTACCGTCATCCTGAGGAGTGAGCATAGCGAGCGAGCTCAGGATCTTACCGGATAAGTGACTACACACCAAACCGGAAAGATTCTGAACACAGCCATATCCTCGCAGCAAAGCCTTCAAAATGCTTCAGAATGACAGTTTGTCGGATTAGTAAATCCGACCTACGTTATTGGCAGTTTTTCTCAAAGCGGACTATAAATTAGCCTCAAAGTCCCAACAACTCGGCGATTTAGACTCAAAACCCTTATCTCAAATGTCCTGATAAACCATAATAAACCTACTGACAAAGCTTTGCTTTGTGTGTTCCGCCACAATCCTTAATATAAAAAATAGGTTTGGCTAAAGCCAACCTTTTTTTATTAAATGGCGGAGCGGGTGGGACGTTTTGAGCCTTAGCTCGAAACATTATAAATTATCCCACGGCACCGTGGGTTCAGGAAATCATAAAAATATGGCGGAGAGGGTGGGACGTTTTGAGCCATAGCTCGAAACATTATAAATTATCCCATGGCACCGTGGGTTCAGAAAATCATAAAAATATGGCGGAGAGGGTGGGATTTGAACCCACGGTGCATTGCTGCACACAGACTTTCGAGATCCGCACCTTAAGCCACTCGGACACCTCTCCTTTTTATGAAATTTTATTTTGTCTTTTCTACACCGGGTGCATCCTTAATAACAAACGGTCGGACAAATGCATATGTACCGTACAACGACAGCAATAGACCTGATATAGAAAGAACTTTGGATGTCTTTTGCATTTTTGAAGCAAGCAATGTCCCAATTGTTGCCAGTGTAGTACCGCTCATTATGCCGAGATATCCCTTAAAAATCGTTCTAGGAACAACTATAGTATCTGTCATATCGGCAGAGTTTTTTGTTGCGGTATGGAATTTTTCCAGCCAGCTTTGTTTTTTAGGTGCAGCAATCAAATCAGATGCATTTTTAAATGGGGGGATAGCGTTAATTCTCATAAAACCATACTTTCTTCATACTTGTATGTTTTTATGATATCGCATAAATTGTTATTCGCAACAATCTGAGCAGCCCGAGTTTACATTGTCACTGTCAATTACTTTGCCAAACATCAGTCTTATACCGCCAAAACGTTTTTTCAGTGTATCTTTTACCCCGCATGTTATTTCATTCAAATTTGCAACAAGACATTCTGTTTTGTAAAGCGTAGACTGAACTTGCGGCATAGTTTCTTTGTTAATACTGTTTGAGGTGTTGTTAAAATTTCCAGTTAATGAATCGAGTGTTTTTGTTGTTTGGGTGATATTAGACAGTGTTTTGTCTATATTTGATACAGAAGAATCAAGTGTCTGCTGTTTTATTGCTCTGTCAAACTTTCTTGTAATTTGATTAAGATTGCCTATTGCACCTGAAAGATTTTTTGTTGAAATATAGATATTGTTTTCATTTTCTTTTACAACATCTTGAAGGATAACAAACAAATCACCGAGTGAACTCAGTACAACTTCGAGTTCTTCTGTGCTCTGTGCAATATTTCTGCGGATAGTTTCAAGGTCATCAGAATCCTGATTTTTCATAAATGTATCAATATCTACAGTTGCTTTTCCCTGCAAGACAGCACCGTTTGATATCAAAACATTAGAAGGCTTTTCGGGATAAATCAGTTCAATAAAATCGTATTCTTTTTTGTGCTTTTTCTCTTTCTTTAACTTTGCAGTTGTATTGATTGGCAGCATCAGGTTTCTGTATGTAAGAACGGACTTTGCCATGGAACTTTTGCAATCCTGACAGAGTTCGATTTTTCTAACATGTCCGACTTTTATTCCTTTGTAATAAATATAAATTTTCTCGTGTGTCGGGCGTAGTTCCTGAAATTCTATAGAAATATATTTGTATTGAAAAAGATTGTAAATATGGACACACAGCAAAATTACCCCTGCAATGAGTATGAGGTGTATGAAATTTTTGTGTTTAGCAAAATATTCTATTATTCTTTTCATAATAAAAATAATCTATATTGTTGAAAAAAAGATTAAATCAGCTTGCCGGCTATAGCCGGATGACTCAATTTGGATAAATCTTTTGTTTCGGAAAATAACCGCGTGATATAATAGTCTTGTTGGACTAGAAAGAAGTAAAGAAAATGTACAATCCTAAATCACACAAAGCCGAAGAGTTTATTTGCCATGAAGAAGTTTTGGAAACTCTTGAATATGCAGAAAAAAATAAAAATAATATTGAAGTTATAGATAAAATTTTAGAAAAAGCAAGAAAGAAAAAAGGGCTTACTCACAGAGAAGCTGCTGTGCTGCTGGACTGTGAAATTGAAGAAAAAAATAAAGAAATCTTTGATCTTGCAATGGAAATAAAACAGGACTATTACGGTAACAGAATTGTTCTTTTTGCTCCGTTGTACCTCTCAAATTACTGTGTCAACGGTTGTGTCTACTGCCCTTATCATAATCAGAACAGACATATACCGAGAAGAAAACTAACTCAGGAAGAAATCAAAAACGAAGTAATTGCTCTTCAGGATATGGGACACAAAAGACTCGCAATAGAATCAGGCGAAGATCCTGTTAACAATCCTATTGAGTATATTCTTGAGTCTTTAAAAACTATTTATTCCGTAAAACACAAAAACGGTGCAATTCGACGTGTAAACGTAAATATTGCGGCTACATCCGTCGAAAATTACAAAAAGCTGCATGAAGCAGGCATCGGAACATATGTCCTCTTCCAGGAAACTTATAACAAAGAGACCTACGAAAGACTTCATCCGACAGGACCAAAACACAATTACGCATACCATACGGAAGCTATGGATAGAGCAATGGAAGCCGGTATTGATGATGTTAGCCTTGGTGTGTTATTCGGTTTGGAACTATACAGATACGAGTTTACTGCTCTTATGATGCATGCAGAGCATCTGGAGGCTGCGTTTGGTGTTGGTCCGCATGCAATCAGCGTTCCCAGAATTAAAAGAGCTGATGACATTGATCCTAGTGCATTTGACAATGGCATTGATGATGATACATTTGCAAAAATCGTAGCCTGTATTCGTATAGCAACTCCTTATACAGGTATGATTATTTCAACAAGAGAATCCGAACAATGCAGAGAAAGACTGTTGAAACTTGGTATCTCTCAAATGTCTGGAGGTTCAAAAACCAGTGTAGGCGGATATTTCAAACCAATGCCCGACAGTGAAGATTCTGCCCAGTTTGATGTTTCAGACAGAAGACCACTTGATGAAGTAATAAAATGGCTTATGGAGCTTGGCTATCTGCCGAGTTTTTGCACAGCATGCTATCGTGCAGGCAGAACAGGCGAGAGATTTATGGAAGTGTGCAAAAGCCAGCAAATACACAACTTTTGCCACCCGAATGCTATTATTACATTGAAAGAATATCTTGAAGACTATGCATCTGCAGAGACAAAAGCTCTCGGAGAAAAATTCATAAAACATGAGATGGATATTCTTGAAAGCGGTGAAAAAATTAAAACTGCGGTTGAAGAAGATTTGATAAAAATTGAACACGGTGAAAGAGATTTTAGATTTTAACCGATTTTTATAAAAAAAATACTCCGAATATTTGTTCGGAGTATTTTTTTATTGTTTGGATTTTTTATTTTATTGATTTTGTGATTTCAGCTGTGATATCAGTTCCGCCGTAGAGAACTACGCCTTTTGCAATTACGATATCATAGTTTGCTGCTTTTGCTTTTTGAGCAATTACGCTTGAAATGCTTTTGTCAATTGCTGCCAATTTTTTTGAGTAATCATTTTGAATTGCATTTCTTTTCTGATTAAGTTCTTTGTTGTACTTGTCTTCAAGAGCTTTCTTTTTAGTTGCGTTAGTCTCTTTTGCTACGTTTGCTCTGGCTGTTTTAACAAAGTCTGCCAAATCTTTAACTTTTGCTGCTCTTTCTGCTCTGAGGTTTTTAACCTGTGTGGAAGAAGAAACAACTTTTTGTACATCAACTACAGCGATTTTTGAAGGAACATTTGATACTGCAAAATTGTTCACTGTCATACCTATTACGAATGCACTCAATGTAAGAGCAAGATACTTAATACCGTTTTTCATCAATAAGTCTCCTTTTTGCTATACCTAGATTTTATTAAAAAAACCATTATTTACAAGAATTATTTTACTATATAATTTGAATATTATCTGAAATATTGACAAAAATTTTAACAAACAATAAACTTTTCAGTATGATATTGGTCTGAAACAAAATAAACGGGGGCATTATGAAAGTATTACTCGTAAACGGCAGTGCAAAAAGCAATGGCTGTACATATACAGCTCTGCAGGAAGTTGCAAAAGCACTTGAAGCTAACGGAATTGAAACAGAAATATTTCAAACCGGCAATCTTGAGATTAGAGATTGCTGCGGCTGTCAGAAATGCAGAGAACTAGACAACAAATGTATTTTTGATGATATAGTCAATAAACTTATAGATAAAGCAAAAGAGTGCGACGGTTTTGTGTTCGGCTCACCTGTATATTATGCTCACCCGTCAGGAAGACTGCTTTCATTGATGGACAGAGCTTTTTACTCATCAGGCAGTGTATTTGCTTTTAAACCTGCTGCGGCAATTGTGTCTGCCAGACGTGCCGGAACTACAGCATCACTTGATGCAATCCAAAAGCATTTTACCATCACAAATATGCCTGTAATTGCTTCTTCATACTGGAACATGGTTCATGGAAACACGCCGGATGAAGTAAAACAGGACTTAGAGGGTATGCAGATTATGCGGCACATCGGGGAGAATATGTCCTGGATTTTGAAATGTATCGAAGCAGGCAAAGCTGCAGGTATTTCTCATCCTGTTTTGGATGCAAAGATAAAAACAAATTTTATCAGATAGGATAGCATATGAATCGTTGCAGCTGGGTTAACGAAAAATCCGAAATATACAAAAAATATCACGATGAAGAATGGGGTATCCCAAAATACGATGACAGAGACCTGTTTGAACTTCTCGTTTTGGAGTCATTTCAAGCCGGTTTATCATGGCTCACTGTTTTGAAAAAAAGAGAGGCTTTCAAAGCTGCTTTTGATAATTTTGATGTAAGTAAAGTTGCAAATTACGATGAACAAAAAATTACTTCGCTTTTAAAGAATGAAAAAATCATAAGAAGTAAAAACAAAATCGAGGCTGCAATAAATAACGCAAAGATATTCATAGAAATACAAAAACAGTACGGAAGTTTTTCCAAATATATCTGGAGTTTCACTGATAATAAAGTTGTAAAAAAAGACTATGAAAAACTGCCGGCACACACAGAGCTGTCTGACAAAATATCAAAAGACCTGAAAAAAAGAGGAATGAAATACACAGGAACCGTCATTGTCTACTCATATCTTCAGGCAATCGGGGTTGTTGATGACCACGAAAAAGACTGTTTTAAGTACCGATAAAAGGCAGGGGGTTCCTGCCTTTTATGTTGCTGAATTTAACTGATTACTTTAAATATTCTTTGAAGAAAGCTTCAATCTTGTCAAACGGGATTTTTTCAAGATTGTCATACAAATCTACATGATTTGCATCCGGTACAATGTATAATTCCTTGTTGTCGCCTTTTAACTGTTTGAAGGCATCTTCCGAAAAATATCTGCTGTGTGCTTTTTCACCGTGAATCATCAATACTGCACTTTGAATTTCATTACTGTATGTGAGTATCGGCATATTCATAAATGATAATGAAGATGTCATATTCCAGTTTCCGTTTGAATTAATGGAGCGTTTATGAAAACCTCTCGGAGTTTTGTAATATCCGTAATAGTCTTTTACAAACTGGGGTTCTTCTCCTGTCAATTTTTCAGGCAGCCCTGTTCCTTTGGCATACGTTCCTTTCTTAAAGTCCTCAGTTCTTTGTTTATTAAGTGTTTGCCTAAGCTCATAGCGTGCTTTTTCATCCATTGCATCAAAATATCCGTTGGCATTAACTCTGGACATATCATACATTGTAGAAGTAACGGTTGCTTTAATTCTTGTATCTATAACAGCCGCATTCAAACCAAATCCGCCGAATCCGCATATTCCAATGATACCTATTCTTTCAGAATCAACGTCTTTGTAATTACTCAAGAAATCAACCGCAGCACTGAAATCTTCCGTATTTATATCCGGAGATGCTACATCTCTTGGTTTTCCTGCACTTTCTCCTGTATATGACGGATCAAAAGCAAGAGTTATAAATCCTCTTTCTGCCAATGTTTGTGCATAAAAACCGGAAGCTTGCTCTTTTACTGCACCGAACGGACCGCTGATTGCAATACCGGCAGTTTTGGCGGAAGGCAGAGTTTTCGGTGTATACAAATCACCTGTCAATTCTATTCCGTATCTGTTTTTGAAATGAACTTTTTGAACATTTACCTTGTTGCTTTTCGGAAAAGTTTTGTCCCAGTTATTTACTTTTGCTTCACTCATAAGAGCCCCTCCTGTAATTAATATTCCAAACGTAATCAGAGTACCAATGATAGGTTTTAGCTTCATAGCTTTCCTTTCTGTTTCTTATTAAACTATGCCAATGCGAGGCTGCAATGGATTTGAATACAATCCAGTATAACCTGCGCATAGATATCGTGTTTGCCGTAAAAAATATGTGAGGCGTTTTCTACTTCTATGACCTGATTACATTCGGGACTGCGTGTCCAGGAGTTTAGTGTTTCCATAAAAGCTTTTGGGCAGTCACCTGTAACAGAATCTTTTGAGCCTATCACAAAAGAGCCTTTACATTTTATGTTATACAAAGAATCTGTTTCTCCTTCACCGCTTAAAACAGGACAGTTCTTGAGATTGTCGGCATTGTGAAATCCAAGGACTGTATTTGCTGTCATTGGAGAAAATCCTCCAAACAAGAAAGGTAAAATTTCCTCGCCTCTTCCTGCTTTAACGAGGCTTTTTGCCATTTCAAAACATTTGTCGATATTTGGCATAATTTTCCACCAGTGCATAATATCGACAGGTGAAGACACAATAAAGTAGTCAACAAAATTATCGGGAGTATTGCCAAGATAATGTATAATTTTATTTGAACCCAATGAATGTCCCGCAAGTATTATATTTTTAAATCCAATTTCTTCTTTTGCATATTTGACATAGCTTTCAACGTCTTCGTAAACCATATTGAAGTCAGCGTTAAATGTGCCGGCATGTTTTTGTTTTCCTGTTGAATAATCGCTGTATGCAAAACAGGAAAAAGAATCGTGTGCATGGGCAATTATACAGCTAATACCGTTTGCTTCCAGCAATTTGCCCGTAGTGTACAGCAGTTCATTTTGAAATATATTTGAACATATGCCCGTTAGCATTACAAGAACAGTATCATTTGCATTGCCGCCGAACATTGCGCCTTTTAGTTCAAGTCCTCTTGGTGTTACTACTTTTATTATTTCCATATTTTATTACTCCTGTATATTTTTATTATTTATCATGTTTTTAAAATAGCAAATACTTATATTACATACCCAAAAATACGCAATGAGCATAACCGGAAATAATAAATTGATAAAAATTTTGTAAAAAAAGAGCCTGTAGAAAATAATACAGACTCTTTTTATTTTGCAAAAGTATTTCTATTACTTTTCGTCTAATGCATCAACGCCCGGAAGAACTTTTCCTTCTATAAATTCAAGAGAAGCACCGCCGCCGGTTGAAACGTGAGTGAAGTCTTCTGCATTGCAGAATTTTTTTGCTGCAGAAACTGAGTCGCCGCCGCCGATTACAGAAACAGCACCGTTTTTTGTAGCTTCAACAATTGCCTTCAATACAGCTTTTGTACCTTCAGCAAAAGCAGGATTTTCAAATGCACCAACCGGTCCGTTCATCAAAATTGTTTTTGAATTTTTAATTACTTCTTCAAAAGCTTTTTGTGTTTGCGGACCTGCATCAACGCCTTCAAATCCGTCCGGAATGTCGTTTACTGATGTAACTTTATTTGTTCCGTTACCGGAGAAGTCATCTGTAACAAGTACATCAGTTGCCATAATAATTTTTACGCCTTTATCAGCAGCTTTCTTTTCAATTGCTTTAGCCACATCCATCTGGTCATCTTCACAGATTGAATTACCGATTTTGCCGCCGTTTGCTTTTACAAATGTATAAGCCATACCGCCGCCGATAATCAAATTGTCAACTTTGTCAATCAGGTTTTCAAGAACGCCGATTTTTGAAGAAACTTTTGCACCGCCGACTACTGCAGTGAAAGGTCTTACAGGATTATCAAGAGCCTGTGAAAGACATCTGAGCTCTTTTTCCATCAAAAGACCTGAAACAGCCGGTTTGAGGATATGAGCAACTTTTGCAGTAGATGTATGTTTTCTGTGAGCGGCGCCGAAGGCATCGTTCACATAGAAATCACCGAGTTTTGCAAGTTCTTGAGCAAAAGTCATATCGTCGTCTTTTGCTTCTTCTTCTTTGTAAAATCTGATATTTTCAAGCAAAGCAACCTGTCCGTCTTTGAGTGCTTCGAGTTCTTTGTCTGCACCCTTTCCTACGGGAGATTTTACAAACAATACGTCTTCGCCGAGAAGTTTGGACATATATTTTGCAACAGGTTCCAAAGAAAATTCATCAACTTTCCATTCGCCTTTCGGTCTGCCAAGGTGAGCCATAAGAATAATTTTTGCACCTTTATCTTTTAAGAATTGCAATGTAGGCAATATAGCTCTGATTCTTGTATCATCAGTAACATTTTTGTTTTCATCCATCGGGACATTGATATCAACACGGACAAGAGCTCTTTTTCCTTTGATATCTCCCAAATCATGAACTGATTTTTTCATAGTACACCTCTCTTTTTTATCATCCGTACAAAATTATTTTCTTAGAAACATAAGAAATAGTAAAGCAAATTGTAATTATTTTGTGACTGGACATGCCGGCTAATCATAATATTGTTGACAAAAAACCATGACGGATAATATAATCGTCCATGGTTTAGAAATAAACCTGTGTTTATTAGTATACTGCACTAAATTTTATGTAAACTTTCGTTTATATAAGGGGATTTAAGTAGCAAAAAAAAATATTTATACGTTTTGTATGAATAGTTTTCTGCAGCGGGTGCAATTTAGATAGGGTATATAGATATGTGTGCAATTCAAAAAATTTCGTTCCATGGGGAAAGTCTGCTCAAAAACGGACTAAATTTAATGCCGGCAAAACCGACACCTGAAACTTCACAAGCAGTCAAACAGCAAAGCGGTTTTACCAATGAAAAAAAGATGAAAACTGCATTGTATGTCAGCTCGGCGCTTGCTTTGACATCATTGGGCGTTGCAGGTGTTGTATTGAGCAGAAATTTTAAAGCGGCTAAAAATACAGAAAAACTCATTTCTGAGCTTTCTTCAAAGCTTGACGGAAAAATTGACAGTGCAATAAACAGATTTAGCGCTGCAACTGAAAGTTTTGGTCAAAGACTTTCAGGAGTTGAAGCAAAGACTAAAGAAGCCATAAATAATACAAATTACAGAATAAGCAGTCTTCCCAAACCGAATTTTGAAGTACCGGGAATATATCAAACAAGAAAAGTGAATGTATACGGTGTTGAAATGAATCTCGGTACGATTGTAAGTGAAATTACCGGCAAAGTTGAAGAAGAAATGAGAACACTTCTTCGCAATGAGCCGACTAAGAGAATTTTTGGATTAATTCAAAGGACAAATACTCCACCCAGATATGCAGTTGTAAGGATGCCAACCTCTGAGCTTGTCCCGTTTACAAAAGCCGGAGGTATGGCGGTTGTGCCGAAAGATTTGGCAAGTAATCTTGCCGCCATAATGGAAGGAAGAGCCCAAAAAGGCGCTATGATTCTGGATACTCCTTTATACACAGGTCAAACAGCCGCTGATACATTCCTGTCAAAAGTAGCAAAAATATCTCCTGAAACAGGAAAATTTGAAGGGCAGTATGAATATATCAGAACAAGTTTTAACAACAAAAAAGGTAAGTGGGAAAAACAGACACTAGCAACCCTTAATGAAGTGCAAGAAATGATTGTTCCTATGCATACAGAAAAAGGAATAATTAAAGAAAAAGTCAATGTATATATCACAGATGCAATGGAGGCGCCTGTTGATTGGGAAGCATTGAGAGCAAGGCTGCCTGAAGAAACAAAAGCAACGATTGACAAAGCTCTGAATGAAGGCAGGTCATATGAAACTGATTTTGTAAAAATTAAAAGAGATGCCAAAACAAATGAAATAGAAGCATATGGAAAGTACAGAACTGTTTTCTATGACTCAAAGAAATTTGATATGTCTGCAAGGAAGCTGAATGATGGTGAAAAATTTAATTTATACAGAAATGATACACTTTCATCCGGCGAAACAGAGAGAATGACATATTTTTCAAAATTCTTTACTGAGCAGTTATACAACTCAGATGAAAGCAAATTTGTCTTAAAAACACTGGACAAGCTTAATGAAAAAGGAAATGTAATTATAAACAAAGAAACAAAACAACCGGAAAAAGAATTTATAAAACTCGGTGCAGATGCAATCATCGGCAACGATTGGCATACAGGTCCGATTTCTGCTATCTTAAGACAGCTCACGACAGTCAAAAAATATTATGGAATGGATCCGCAAAAAGCTGATAAACTCCAGAATATTCCGATAATGACTCTGCTTCATAACGTCGAGTACAAAGGTGCTGTCGGGTTCAGTCAGGAGAGAATGTTCAATATTATGTTCGGTGAACATGCTGCCAAAATTGTTGAAAATGCATTTATGCCTGATGTTGCCGTACAGGCAAACAAACCCGGACTGCCTGAGTATCTCTGGAATGCAATGATGACAGGAAGAGAAGTAAATCCGCAAATGATGGCAGCCAGCTATTCTGACATACTCATACCCGTATCAGAAAATTATGCCGGAGAAATTGCTTCTCACAGAGGTTTTGGCGGCTCTGTGCATGACATATTCAAAATGAGAGCCAGAAAATTTGAATTTGAAAACGAAGATTTTGTAAAAAGTGTAATTCTTAAAAATAATCTGGATACAAAATTGTATTCACCTCAAAAAACACTTGTCGGAGTGAATAACGGATGTGACACTTCAAATAATATTCTCTCAGAAAAAATTGCAAGAGATATTGAAGCAAAATTAGGGTTGCAAGAAGGCTCTATCACTCCGTATTCCAAAGATGTGAATCTTTTGGAATGGCATAACAAAAACAAAAATGTATACCTTGAGAACGTAATAAAAGAGGTAGAACAGGCAAAATTAACAAACGGAAAAGAAAATCCGATGAAATTATACATGCCGGAAGCTACCGATTTAACCGGAGTTAATGCGGATACTCCAGTTTTTGCGGTTGCTGGTCGAATAGAAGACCAGAAGGGTATAGATATATACGCAAAAGGCATTCTTGAATTTTACAAAAATTACAAAGGCACTGAATATCCGGTATTCTACCTGCAGGGCAGCGGAAAACCCGAGTTTTTGAAGTATTTTCTTGATGCAAAAACAGAACTTGCAAAAACAAATCCCAAGGCAGCACAAAGAATGGTTGCTGCGGGTCTTTTCAGCGAGCCTGGAAGATATGAAGGCTGCAAGATGATGACAGACTTTACACCGATGACAAGCTGGTTTGAGCCATTCGGGCTTGTACACAAAGAAATAGCAAAATTTAACGGCGCTGTCCCGATTACAAATGAGGTAGGCGGGCTGACAGCAAATCTTTCGGATGAAATTAATGCTTTATTTGTAAAATTCCAGCACAGATTTGATCCAAATATTGATGCAACAAAAATTAATGGAGAAAATCTCGGAAAAATCTTCGAAAAAGCAGTAAATATCTATCAGGATAAAGAAAAATTCGGCAATATGCTCAAAGAATCGTTAAACGCCGACCATGGCTGGCTTGTAAATAACGGACCAATAGACGGGTACACAAAACTTTTAACAGATTTAAAAGTTTTTGCTCCTGAAACCGTACCTGCTGTATAAAACAGAGTACAAAAAAAGAGCCTCAAATTTTATTTGAGACTCTTTTTTATTTTATCATCATGTTTTATGCAACAACTTCAGCTTCTTTTTCAGCTTCTCTTGAACCTCTTACTGACTCAACAGACTCTACAATAGCTGTAGCAGCGGCAATCATCTCAATATCTGATTTGAGTTTGTTTACACAAGAACCTACACCAACGGCAGATGCACCTGCAGCCAATGCCATAGGAACAGTTGTGGTAGTCAAACCTGAAGCTGTCATAACAGGAATTTCAACATTTCTTGCAAGTTCAATTGTATTTGCAATAGAAACTTCTGCTGTTTCCAAAAGACCTCTTGCACCTTCAGATTGTGCTTCAACAGTAGCAGCACCTTCAGTTTGAATTAAGTCAACATTGAGAGCTTCAAGTTCTTTTGCAAGATTGATTTGGTCAGCAATAGCAATATGTCCGGGAACTGTAACACATACAAAAACATTTGATTTTTTGATGAGAGCCAGTGTTTCTTTAACAATATCAAGAATTTCCATTGCAGACATTCTCATGCCTTTTTTGTATAAAGCATCAAAGTTACCGATTTCGATAGCATCTGCACCTGCTTTTACCGCCATTGCCAAATCTTCCGGAACTATTGAAGAAACAAATACCGGCAGTGTTGTGTTTTCTTTTGCCATTTTAATAATTTCTTCATTTGCGCTAACATCTACAGCACTTGCCTTTGCTCTGTCAGCAGCTATAACAACGCTTTTGACTCTGTCGATATCAAAATTGTCGATACCTGCAATGATTTTTACCGCTCTTTTTGCTGCCAAATCTTTTTTGAATGAATCTATTCTTTTCATCTTAAAAACCTTTCTTATTATTCTTCACTATTATCTTCTGTATTTATACCATCAAATGTTGTTTGTTGTACAGATGTATCTTCTGAAGGATTGTTATCCGCAGGAAGATTGCATGCTGCATCAGAATCTTCACCTGAATCAGGATCTACAATTTTGTTGATTGTGCAGACCATATCTCCGTCTGAGAGATTCTGTATTTTTACACCTGTTGCCGGTCTGCCCTGACGTGAAATGCAGTCAGCTTTGATTCTGGAAACAACACCGTTTTGTGTTACTACCATAATTTCATCTTTGTCTTCCACAATTGTCAAGGCAACAAGTCTTGATGCGGATGATTTGAATTTTGTAGCAATCAAGCCTATACCGCCTCTGTTTTGGGGTCTGAATTCAGAAAGTTTTGAACGTTTGCCAAATCCGTCTGATGTAACAACAAGCAAATCGGCATCGTAATCACGAGGAACAATATCACAACCGATAAGCTTGTCACCGGTTCTGAGTTTCATAGAATTTACACCTCTTGCACTTCTTCCAAGCGGTCTTAAGTCGTTTATCGGGAATCTGATTGCCATGCCGCATGAGGTGCCGATTATAACCTCATCGTTGTCTTTTGCCTGTTTTACCCAGCAGAGTGTATCGCCTTCTTCAAGTCCTATAGCGATTATGCCGCTTTTTCTGATATTTTCGAAGTTATCCAGAGATATTCTCTTGATATAGCCTTTTTGGGTAAGCATAATAAGGTTTGATGCGGATTTAAAATCACTGACAGGAACAACTGCCGTGATTTGTTCATCCTGTTCAAGCGGCAAAACATTGATAATAGGCAAACCTTTTGCCTGACGTCCGCCTTCAGGAAATTCGTATACATTCAGGCTGTATACCGTACCTTTTGAGCTGAAGAACAGGACTTTGTCGTGCATCATTGCAGTAAAGAACTGTTCGACATCATCATCTTCTTTTGTTTTTATTCCGCCTTTGCCTCTTGTCGCTCTGTTTTGACGTTCAAATGTATCTAGAGCTATTCTTTTTAAATATCCCTGACGGGTAATAAATACCGCCATAGGAACATTCGGAGTCAAATCTTCAATTGTCATTTCATCGGCTTCCGGAACGATATGTGTTCTTCTGTCATCGCCGTATTTTTCTTTATCTTCAAGCAACTCTTCTTTGATGATATTCAAAACTTTTTGTCTGTCAGCAAGAATTGCTTCATATTCTGCAATTTTCTTTCTCAAATCATCGTACTCTGATTTAATTTTGTCTTGTTCGAGTCCTGTTAAACGTCTCAATTGCATTTCAAGAATGGCATTTGCCTGATCTGCATCAAGTCCGAATCTGCTCATCAAACCGACTCTAGCTTCATCAGTAGTTTTAGATTTTTTGATTAATTCAATTACCTCATCGAGGCTGCCAAGAGCAATAATCAAACCTTCCAAGATATGGGCTCTGATTTTTGCTTTTTTGAGGAAGAAGATTGTTCTTCTTGTAACAACTTCTACCCTGTGTTCAACAAATTCGTTCAATACTTCATAAAGGTTCATCAGCCTCGGTTGCTTTCCGACAAGAGCAACCATATTTACACCGAAAGTAGTGCTCAATTGAGTGTATTTGAAGAGGTTGTTTTTAACAACTTCGGGCTTTGCATCACGTTTGAGTTCTATGACAATTCTCATGCCTTCACGGTCGGATTCGTCTCTCAAATCCGAGATACCGTCAATCTTTTTATCACGAACAAGCTCGGCAATCTTTTCTATAAGCATTGCCTTGTTAACCTGATACGGGATTTCCGTAACAATAATAGCAGTTCTGCCCTGACGTCCGCCGCCTCCGGGGATTTCTTCAAACTGCGCAACTGCTCTCATTTTTATTGAGCCGCGACCGGTCATGTAAGCTTGTTTTATATCCAGTAATCCGACTATTGTAGCAGCTGTCGGAAAATCGGGACCTTTAATGTATTCCATTAGTCCTTCAACGGTAATTTCAGGATTATCAATCAAAGCAACAGTACCGTCTACAATTTCGCACAGGTTGTGCGGAGGAATGTTTGTTGCCATGCCAACCGCAATACCTGAAACACCGTTCAATAGCAACATCGGCAATCTAACCGGCAGTACAGTCGGCTCTTCAAGTGAACCGTCAAAGTTGGGAGTGAAATCAACAGTTTCGCAGTCAATATCAGCAAGCATTGATTGTGTGATTTTGTGCATTCTTGCTTCTGTATAACGCATAGCGGCTGCAGAGTCGCCATCTACGGAGCCGAAGTTTCCATGACCGTCAATTGTTTGATATCTGGTGGAAAAATCCTGTGCCATACGAACCAAAGATTCGTATACAGCACTATCACCGTGAGGGTGATATTTACCGAGAACTTCACCGACGATTCTGGCGCTTTTCTTGAACGGTTTATCCGGAGTCATACCGAGTTCGTTCATAGCAAACAAAATACGTCTGTGAACGGGTTTTAGACCGTCTCTTACATCAGGAAGCGCACGTCCTACAATAACTGACATCGCATAATCGATGTAAGAACGCTTCATTTCATCTCTTATATTTACGGGAACTATTTTTCCGTCTTCAAATAAATTCTGCTGGCTCAATTCTCCACCCCTAATTCTACTGTGTATAGCTATATTCTAGCATAAACACATTGCGGTGCAAATTTTGTTAAATATATTTGCCATAAAAATTGTCCGAGAAAAATTCGAGATAAGACTCTGCCAAACAAAAGCCGCCAGCGGCTGATTTCAGGAGAGCCGGCGGTATCTGAGACACTGGATTGGATGTTAAATATCATAAATACAAAAAAGGAAAGCTCAGGGCTTTCCTTTTTGTTTAACAAATATGTTTAAGTCTCCTACTTTGCCGATTCAGCTTTTTCTTCAACTTTTTCAAAGACAATCTTTTTGTCATCCAGTTTTGCTGAAATTACGTCACCAGCTTTGTATTTGCCGTTGAGAATCTCTTCGGCAAGAGTGTCTTCAATTTTCTTTTGAATAACTCTTCTAAGCGGTCTTGCACCGTATGCTTCAGAGTATCCTTCATCTGCAAGGTAATCTTTGACTTCGTCTGAAACCTCAATTGTGAAATCGTGTGACTGAATACGTTTGACAAGGTCTTTAAACATAAGATCAACGATTTCTCTGATTTCAGGTTTGCTGAGATGTGAGAATACAATAATATCATCAATTCTGTTAAGGAATTCCGGTCGGAATGCTTTTTTCATTTCTTCCATAACAGTATCTTTGAGGTGTTCGTATTTGTCTTTTGATTCATCATCAGCAACAGAGAAACCGAGTTTTGACGATGTTGTAATCATGCTGGCACCGACGTTACTTGTCATAATAATGATAGTATTTTTAAAGTTGATATGTCTGCCTTTTGCATCCGTCAAACGACCGTCATCAAGTATTTGCAGCATGATGTTAAATACATCCGGATGTGCCTTTTCAATTTCATCAAAAAGTATGACAGAATACGGTTTTTTACGTATTGTTTCTGTCAGGTGTCCACCGTCATCGTATCCAACATAGCCCGGAGGAGAACCGATAAGTTTTGCAGTAGAATGTTTTTCCATAAATTCAGACATATCCACTCTTATCATGTTGTCTTCCGAGCCGAATACTGCCTCAGCGAGAGCTTTAGCCAACTCTGTCTTACCAACACCGGTAGGACCTGCAAATATAAAGCTTCCTATCGGTCTGTTTGGTGATTTCAAGCCGACTCTGGCACGTCTGATTGCTTTTGCCAGTGAAACAACAGCCTGATCCTGACCAATAACTCTTTGGTGAAGAGTATCTTCGAGTTTTAAAAGTCTTTCTGATTCTTTTTCGGTAATCTTTGTTGTAGGAATACCTGTCATAATGCTGACAACTTCTGCAACATTTTCTGCTGTTACAACAGGTTTGTTGGCATCATGAGCATCCTTCCATTGCTGTGACATATCTCTGATTTTGTCTTTTAAATCAGCTTCTTTGTCACGCAGGTTTGATGCCAGTTCAAATTCCTGATTTCTGATAGCATCTTCTTTTTGTTTGATTATTCCTTTAAGTTCTTTTTCGAGTTCTTTACCCTCAGGCGGCAGAGAGCTTACATTCAAACGAACCTTTGAGCTGGCTTCATCAATAATATCAATTGCTTTATCAGGCAGAAATCTGTCAGTAATATATTTGTCTGACAATGAAACCGCAGCAATAATTGCTTCGTCTGAAATTGTTAGCCTATGGTGTTCTTCGTATTTTGATTTTAAACCTCTAATGATTTCTATTGATTCATCAATTGAAGGTTCATCAATTATTACAGGTTGAAATCTTCTTTCAAGAGCAGCATCTTTTTCTACATATTTTCTGTATTCATCGAGTGTTGTTGCACCGATAACCTGAATTTCGCCTCTTGATAATGCAGGTTTCAGTATGTTTGCTGCATCAATTGCACCTTCCGCTGCACCGGCACCGATAAGAGTATGCATTTCATCAATAACAAGAATGACATTTCCTGCCTGTCTGATTTCATCCATAATCTTTTTAAGACGTTCTTCAAATTCGCCTCTGTATTTCGTGCCTGCCACAAGAAGTCCCATATCAAGCTGAATAATCTTCTTACCTTCCAGAATATCAGGTACGTCAGAATTTACGATTCTGATAGCAAGACCTTCTGCTACAGCTGTTTTACCAACACCGGGTTCACCTATCAATACGGGATTGTTTTTTGTTCTTCTTGCAAGAATTTGAATTACACGCTCAATTTCTTTTTCTCTTCCGACAACAGGGTCAAGTCTTTGCTCCTGAGCAGCAAGAGTCAAATCTGTACCGAATTCATCCAAAGAAGGAGTTTTGGTTTTTCCTCCTGATGCTGTGCCTGCCGTAGCTGTTTGTGCTGTCGGCTTTGACTCGCCTAGCATTTTTATAATATTGCTTCTAAGTTTGTTCAAATCTACGCCCAGATTTTCCAACACTCTGGCTGCTACACCTTCGCCTTCTCTGATAAGTCCTAATAAAAGGTGTTCCGTTCCGATGTAGTTGTGTCCGAGTTGTCTTGCTTCATCCCAGGAAAGCTCAAGAACTCTTTTTGCTCTTGGTGTAAAAGGTATTTCAACAGCAACAAATCCCGAGCCTCTTCCGATTATTTTTTCGACTTCAGCTCTTGCATCTTTGAGTGTAATACCCATTGACTTCAATGTCTTTGAAGCAACACCGGTGCCCTCGCCAATTAATCCGAGCAATACCTGCTCGGTACCGACAAAGTTGTGACCGAGTCTTCTTGCTTCTTCTTGTGCAAGCATTATTACTTTTATCGCTTTTTCTGTAAAACGTTCAAACATTTATTAACTCCTGTTGTCCGTATATTTAAGCATAATTTGATGTAATTATACTTATTTGACTTTATTTTACCTCATAATATGCTTTTGTTTCAACAATTTTATTTTTTCTTTATTTTGTATTTTCCAGTTGTTCAAGCATTCTTTTTGCCGGAAAATAGCCATATCCCTTTTCCATACTGATTTTTAACGAATTTTTTGCGGCTTCAATATTGTTTTTGTATAAGTGGCATTTTGCCAGCATAAGGTGCACTTCCGGGTCAACGTAACAAACATCTTTTGCCTTGTTGAGAAACAGTTCGGCTAATTCAAAATAATTATTATTTACAAATACTCTTCCGATAAATTTGTAGCTCTCTTGGTTGTTTTGTTCAAGAAAGTGCGCACCGTTTACTATATTTTCACAATACGTGATTAGCCTTGCTTTAAGCAAAGCATCGAGGTCAACTTCCAAAAATGCTCTGATTTGAAAAAAAGTTGGTACTCTAGTAACATACAGTTCAATAAACCCGAGTAGTGATTTTCCCCACAAAACTGCAGGATTTTCATCTTTTATATTCGACCAAATGTCTTTTGTGATATTCAAATTACCCTGTAAAAGTTCACAGCGTCCGTATTCATACAGTAAACCAAGTTTTTTATATATTTCGGCAGCTTTTTTATAATTCTGTTCTTTTTGATAAATTCTTGCCAAATATTCAAGCTCAACAGCATCTGACGAGCTTATTAATATAGACTTTAATCCTTCATAGTTCTTGTTTACATAAAACTCTGTCATTAATTCTGATTTTTGCATAGTAAATTAATGATTAATCTTATTTGTGAATAATTCGTAATTTGTATTTGAAAAAGACTTTGCTTTTACAAGATTATGAAGTTCATTCATTGTGGATTCAGATGCATCAATACTGTCTTTGTTTGCCGATTTGATTTCTTTGTACAATTCTTCTCTGTATACGGAAACATTTTGAGGTGCATTGATTCCGATACGAACAGTATTTTGATTTGCATCAAGTACAATTATTTCTATATTGTCATTAACAATTATTTTTTCGCCAATTTTTCTTGCAAGTACAAGCATTTTCTTCTCCTATCCTGTGTATTTGGGCTTCTGTCAAAATTCAGTCTTTTATGAGTGGTTCCTTCACAGGGTAGTTTGAATTAGACAGTATTATCTGCATTCCTTGTTTTGTTGCCGCATTGATTATAATAGGAGCCAAAAGGTTTATTGTCGCTTTTCTTGGATTTCCTGCAGGAATGGTAACTATATTTAAAGATATTAAGGTTTCAACTGAGCTAAGCCCGATTTTTTCTGCTTTGTCAGTTGGAATTTCAAACTGATAATCAATATCAAAACTTGCCGGTGAAGTAACAGGAAAAGCTAAATCCGCATCTTCAACGGACTGCAGCCATCTGAAAGCAGAATTTTCTGAATGTTCAACCAATACATATTTTCGAAGATTGTCATAGCCTATAACAGGCTCTACAAAATCAAAAATCAGGTTTTCATCAATTTGTATTTCACCAAACTTTGTCGTATTTAAATTCATTTTTTCCCCAAGTTAAAAATTAAGATATTAGTACATTTGTATTTGTGACATCATCATTGATTGAATCAATTCCGGAGACAAATTCTGTCCGCTGTTTTGTCCCATTAAAAGGTATGGCAGCATATTGTTCATGCCGTTACCATACTGATTGTTGTTTCCTAAAAGCATGTTCATTTGCATAAGCTCAGGATTAGTCATCATTGCCTGATTCATTCCTGACATAGGATTTATACCGACTTTTGCAAGTGTTTTTACGGCATTTGCGATTTCATCATTTGTCGGCATTTCAGATTTTTTATTGGCATTCGGACCAAGTTCATTGTTTATATTTTCTTTAATTCTATCAAGCTTTCTTTCATTTACTTCTGCTTGAACCGATTTATCATAGAATTTATTTGATTTAATGAAATTTTCTAAATCACTGGTCGTTTCAGCATATTTTGCACAATCTTCAGGTTTGTTTAAGCAGGCAATTCCTCTGTTTGCATATTCAACAAGTGTTTTGTTTGAATTAAGGGATACAACTGCGTTAAAAGCATCAATTGCTTGTGTGTTTTTGCCTAATTGCAAATATGACAAACCCATATAATAGTGTGCATATATATTTGACGGATTTTCATCAATCATTTTTTGAGATGTTTGCACACAGCCCAGATAATTCTGTGAACGGTACAGCGAAACGAGTTTTTTTACATCTGATGCAGTTGATGCACCGGCAATACATGCTGTTTGCATTGCCATAAATATAAACATTACTAATCCTACAACTAAATTTTTAAGCTTCATACCTCTATATCCTTTGCTAATTACTTTTTAATAATATTTTTTATTAAATCAACTCTATGTTTAGATTATATTACATTTTATTTAAATTTGCCTAATATATATGGTCTAAAATGTTTAAGTTATTACATTTTGTATATTTCATTGATTAGTGAATCTTCAAATTTCTTTACGTCTATGACCTTTGTATTGTGATTTTGGATTAATATAGCAAAGCTGTATTTTTTACCGGATTTTGTATCGATATATCCTGCTATAGTGCTTATACCGCTAGCCGTGCCTGTCTTTGCTCTGAGTTTTAAGGAAATGTTCAGCAATCTGTTTGAAAGAGTGCCTTCAATCGGTTTGGGCAGTAATACCGAATACTGTTCAAAATCACCGCTTTTATATATTTGGTTTAGCGCTGAAGTAATCCAATCTGCACTGACAAGATTGTTTCTCGAAATTCCACATGCATCCGCAACAATATGCGAATCTGATTTTATACCGGAAAACTGTTTTTCAAACAACTTAACAGCATTGTCTGTTGACCCTTTGCTTTTTGCATAGTGTCCTCCAGCAACTTTAAATATCATTTCGGAATAAAAGTTGTTGCTGTTTTTTAATGTTGAAGAAATGATTTCACTCAACGGAACACTTGAAATTTCTGCAACTTTTACGACATCGGACGGCAAAGGTGCGTATTTGAATGCACCGTTGTGTTTTATTCCTGCTGCAGCAAGTGCTGAATTAAATTCACCTGTAAAATATCTTTCTGTTGAAGATACCGGCAGAATAACTTTTTGCGGTGTGTTTATTGTTCCGTAAATATATGTCAAATCTGCTGTTGTCCACGGATTTCGTTCAAGTATAATTTCGTTTTTGCTGCCTTTTTGAGCATGGTTTACAAAATTCATGGTATATGAACTTTTGTTTTTAATTTCTGTTAAAGTACCGTTTTTTGCAGGTGCTATAACAACTTCGATTTTATTTTCATTGACAGACAGCGGTGATATTTTGGGCAAAAGCGGATTTGTGTCATCATCCCACATCCAGCCGGTGCCCCACTGTTTGTTATCGATTACTGATGTATCAAAAACAATATCTTCTATCGGTTTATTGCATTTTTCCTTTACCAATTTTAAAAGCGTTACAAGCGAGCCTTTTGTTAGTGTGGGGTCAGCGCCGAGTTTTATGTAAAGATTTCTCTTTTTATCAATATAGGCAGTTGTTTTAAATGTATAGTCTGAGCCAAGTTCATTATATGCGCTGTACATGGTAAAGATTTTTTGTACCGAAGCGGGATTCATGAGCTTGTTTTGGTTGTATTCATAAACAACTCTGCCTGATTTTGCATCTTTTACCGAAACCGCAACTGTAGACATTTTGTCGAGCTGTGATTTATGAATAAGGCTGTCCAAATTGGCAGCACCGGCATATGTACCGGTAAAAAGAAAAATGAAACTTAATAATAATATTTTTAACTTATTCATACAATTTTATCTCCCGAACATTAAAGTACTTTGTATTTTCATCCCGTCTATCTTTGAGAAGAGGGAAATTCTGCCTGAGGTTTTTTGCTTTGTAAGTATCGATTTCGTACAGCAGACAAGCTTCTTCTTCATGCAGCATTTCTTCTGTTTCGCCCCAAGGGTCAATAATCATGGAATGACCCAGATTGTATTCATCATCTACAATTTTTCCTGTTTGGTCAACAGTAATCATAAAACACTGGTTTTCAATTGCACGGGCTTTGTGCATAACTGCCCAGTGCTTCGGTTTTTTGTTTGACCATGCTGCCATGTTTACAAAAACTTCTACACCATGTTTTGAATATTCTCTGTATAATTCAGGAAATCTGATATCATAGCAAATAGACAAACCTATTTTCGTTCCGTTTAAATTTAATATTTTCAGTTCGTCACCTGTTGTTACAAATTTATTCTCTTCAGAACCTATATGAGAAAATAAATGCATTTTGTCATATGTCGTAACCAGTTTGCCTGCCTTGTCAATTACAGGACATGTGTTTTTATATACATTATTTGGGTGTTTGCATATAAATGAGCCGCCTATTACCGTTGAATTAAAATTTAGTGCAACGTTTTTTAAAAATGAAATCGTTTCGCTGTTTTCAATCTCTTCAGCTTCATCCTGAAAGTTTTTGCAATACCAGCCTATAGACCAGACTTCAGGAAATATTATCAAGTCAGGTTTTCCTTCTTCATATTGTTCCAAAAGCGTTTCAACATTGTTGAATGTTGCTTTTTTGTTGCCGATTATTGCGCTGTTTTGTACAAGTAATATTTTTAATTTCATTTTAAAATTATATTACAAATTATTATTGCTGACAGAATATTAAATTATTTTACCTGTTATATGTCCGATACTATCAACAGCTTCGATTCTTACATTTTGTATTGTGTTATAAATGTCTTTGTTTGTGTCATTGAGGTGTATTGTTAAATAATTTTTTGTTATGCCCTTAGGAAATCCTGTATGTTTGTCAGGTCTTTTTTCAACTAGTATTTCTGCTGTTGTTCCTATGTTTTTTTCAATAAAATTCTTATATTTTTCATTTGCAATTTTATGCAGCTTTTCAGCACGTAAATGTTTTACTTTTTCCGGTACTTGATTTTTCATTTCTGCTGCTTTTGTATTTCTTCTGATTGAATACGGAAAAACGTGGATGTTCGACAATTTTGCTTTAATTGCATTATTGCAAGTAATCTCAAAGTCCTCGTCCGACTCGTCAGGAAAACCGACAATAATGTCGCTGCCGATAAACGGAATATTGAAATGCTGTTCGATTTTGTCTGTTAACTCAAGACATTCTTGTGCACTGTAGTGTCTGTTCATGTTGTACAAAACCCTGTCGTTTAATGACTGTAACGACAGATGAAAATGAGGACAGAATTTCTCTGATTGTGAAAGAACTTTCAGCAAATTATCTGATATTTCCAATGGATTTAAAGAACCAAGGCGGTATCTTTTTATATCAGTTTTTTCAATCTCTTCAATTAGTCTTAAAAAATCTGCGGGGGTGTCAAAGTCCTCTCCCCATTGACCTATATGAATACCCGTCAATACAATTTCTTTTATATTTGCATCTGAATATATTTTTATTTGTTCAAGAATATTTTCAATATTGTTGCTTCTGCTGTTTCCTCTGGCAAGGGGAATTGTGCAGTATGAGCAGTAGTTGTTGCACCCGTCCTGGATTTTTACATATCCTCTTGTTTTTGAATAGTTGTGAATTGGTTGATTGTTAAATGTTTTGACTTTAAAAATATCGCTGACTTTTCCTGTATTTTCTTTTATGGCATCAACAATTCCAAATTTGTCATCATTGCCGAGAATTAAGTCTATATAGTCCAGTTCTTTTATATTTTCTGCGTTAAGCTGCGCACTGCAGCCGGTAATCACTGTATAAACAGCATTGTTTTTGCTTTTTATATTTCTGAGTGCACGCAGAGCATCGATATCGGCATTTTCCGTAACAGAACATGAGTTTAGAATATAAATTTCTGCATCATTTATATTTTTTGCTTCCGCATAGCCGGAATTGAGTAATTTTTCTTTTATAATTTCGCTTTCAAGCTGGTTTGCTTTGCATCCGTTTGTTTTTATCAAAAACTTTTTCATAATATATTTTAGTATCATAAAAATTTTGTATAAACAAAATTTTATTTGTGTAGTATAATATATGTCTCAAAGTTGCAAAAAGGTAATTCAACATGCCTATAAACAGCATAAATTCAGTATCTTTTAAGTCTGCTCAGGACAATGAGCATGCCCTTTTGTATAACTCTGATGATCAGATGTATGCAGCAGCATCAAATGGTCCGCTGCACAGACTTTCTGATGTTTCAAAAAAGACCGCAAAAACAGTTATTATTGCGGCTCCGATTGTTGATGCATTTTTAGGCGGCGCAGCACAAAATGGTGCATTAACTTCAAAACTTTCAAAATCAGCAGTAATTCTCGGTAAATGGGGTGCAATGTTTGCTGTTGCTCTCGGTGTATTCGGCATAAAAAAAGCTGTTAACAATAATGTAAAACCATTGAAAGAATTTGATAAAAAGCATCCGGCTATGTCTTTCGTTATCGATTTTGCTGCATTGTTCGGAGGTTTGTCAGTTCTTTCAGGCTTTGGCGGAAAAATTGCAGAAAAAGCAAAGGAACTTTTGCCCGGTGTGTCCCAAAAATTTGGTTCAGGAAAATCAACATTAAAAAATGTAATCAACAAAACAGCTTTTAATACAAAATTGAACAATTCTTTTGACAAATTTATGACATCTCACCCTTATCACTCTGCCGCTTTGAAAACAGTTGCATTTGTTGCTGCTCCTGCTATTGCAATTGCAGCATTGTTGAGATTGAACAAAGAATCACAGGCTGCTGTTAAGAACACAAATGAGAATTTTGTCAGACTTAAAACGATAAATGAGTTTCTTGGTGCGCAACAAAATTCTGTTCAGGAAAAACAAGATGTCTAAATAAATTACTTGACCGTTATGTATGTCGATGGTAATTTATGTATATGCTCTTTAAGAAATTTTCTTATTAGCGTTTTGTTATGGGGTTTTCACTCGCAGATATTTTTACGGCAGTGTAATCCGTTGACAATAAAATAATTTGTCAGGGTTTTGAGTTTGGCAAAATCAATGGACTTGTCTTTATCTTCTGAACAAACGTTTAAGTATCCTTTGTGAGAAGACAAAGCAATAAGAAGTCTCAGTTGTATAAAAATGAAACATGTCAAAGACAAAACTGAATAACATTTGCCACGGGCCTGTGGCACTCTGCCGAGGACGAAGTGACTAAATGTCACTTTGGACGAGAGGAAGGAAGCGCAGCCCA
>CALVAQ010000001.1 GCA_944325595.1 Candidatus Gastranaerophilales bacterium | reverse complement strand
AAGCATGTTGAAAGTAATATTTTGAAAACACATCTTGAAGAATGTGTTGCTAAGTCTTTTTCTGATTCTGAAATCGCAAAAGAAAAAATTATGGAAATTAAAACCCTGCTTGATAAAATGCAGGGCTAATGAATATTTCATATAGTCAACTGACCCCGATAACTTATTTAACGGGTGCATAAAACAAGTTCAACTATCATATTATAACCTGGGCACCCAAGGACTCCGTTCAAAAGTTGACTAAATGTCAAGTTTTGAATGGAGAAAAAGTACATGGGGTCTACCTCTCAGAAACAATACTTAATTGTTTCTTCGGCAGAGTCGTAAACCTGATGATTTATGCGACCTCGCTACCTCTCGTAAATATGCCACAGGCATATTTACTCGGCAGAGTGTGTACCACTCCTAGCCTGAGATGTTGGCGAGTTTATAAGCCATACATATCAGGATGCCCTAGGGTACAAGCGAGGTCCCACTCGGACATAACTTAGATTAAAAACAAGAAATAGACTGTAAAAATTTAAAGAACAAGTTGCCGAAAAAAATCAAACCATGTGGAACAAAAAATCAAACCATGTGTTCTTTTACAATGAGAATGCTGCGACAAACAAGGCGCAGGCAGCAATGTAGGTCGGATTTACTAATCCGACAATAATTTATTGTCCACCTGAAGTTTTGGAGTGGAGCTATCTCAACTAAAAAATCAAACCACGTGTTCTTTTATACTTGTTTTTCGTATATAAAACAAGAAGTCGATTGAACAGAATGTTCTTTATCACAAATCTTTTTGAACAAAATAAAAAAGCGTTTTGTATATATACAAAACGCTTTTTAAAATATTGTTTTCAACAAAAACTTTTTATTTTTCTTTCTTGCTCTTTGCTGCACCAAGTAACCAGAAAGCAAGAGTCAGCGCAACGCCAAATCCAAGGAAAATACCACCGGTTTTTGCAGCATTTGCTGCAAATTCTTTCAAAGAAATCAACGGTTTGTTTTTCTTGATAGCTCTATATATATTTGTAATGCCGTCCATAATTCCGCTGAACACGGCACCTGCGGCAAATTGTGTAACCATGGTAGAACCAAGAGCGGAAGCCATATTTGCCTTTTCTTTTCTTTTTTGTGCCTTTAGAACTTTTTCAAAATCTTTGTCAATCAACACAGGTGTCTGTTCTTTTGCTGCAGGCTGCATTTGCGGTGCGGCATTATTTGATTTTTGACTTGCAAAACTAACTGCTTGTATCATCTTTCACTCCTTACTTTTTTAGTATAAACCCCTTTAATCGTTTTTTTTGCTACTTTCTGCACTAAATGTAACATTTATTCACCGTTATGTTACAATGGTTTTAATCAATTAAAGCACGGGGTTACATAATGGACGAAAAACAGCTTATTTTAGAGCAGTACAGGATATACAACGATATGAAAGAACGTTTTATAGAACGGTCATTTGCTGTTAACAGATTTTTAATGGTGCTGACAGCGATTTTTTTGTTTGTCATGATTGTTGTCAAAATGCTGTTCCCGACGGCTTATCCGTTGCTTCTGGCTCTTGAGTTTTTCGGTATTGCCGTTTGTATAATGTGGATTTCAAATCAGGATGCGTATTCCACAATTATAAAAATAAAATACAATTCCGTTATCGAAAAGCTGGAAGAAGACCTCCCCAAAGCACCAAACCAAGATGAGTATAAAGAGCTTACCGACAAACGTTCAAAAAAAAGAATAATCCTTGTTAAAGATATTCAAAAATGGTTTGCGATTCTTTTGATGCTTGTATTTTTGGCAAACTGTCTTATCGACGGAGCAAGTGCAATTTTTTCAAGTTTTCTGAACATATAATTTTCCGAATTTGAATATTTGTACAAAACCTTGAAATAATGTAAAATAGCTATATAGACTAGATTGGGAGAAAACTCTAATGGCAGTAAAAGAAAAAGATACAGAAACAGTCGCTGTTTCGGACGAAAAAAACAAAGCGCTGAAGCTTGCTATTGAAAAAATAGAAAAAGATTTCGGCAAAGGTTCGATAATGAAACTCGGCGACAAAACGGCAGTTGCCTGCGAGGCAATACCGACAGGCGCTCTTGCCCTTGATATCGCTCTTGGTATCGGCGGAGTTCCGAGAGGTCGTGTAATTGAAATCTACGGTCCGGAATCTTCCGGTAAAACGACGCTTGCACAGCATATTGTTGCAGAATGTCAGAAAAAAGGCGGTATTGCTGCGTTTATCGATGCAGAACACGCACTTGACCCCGAGTATGCAAGAAACCTCGGAGTGAATGTCGACGAGCTACTTATATCTCAGCCGGATACAGGTGAGCAGGCTCTTGAAATTGCAGAAGAACTTGTTCGTTCCTCCGCTGTTGATGTGGTTGTAATTGACTCTGTTGCGGCACTCGTACCGAAAGCAGAAATTGAAGGTGCGATGGAAGACCAGCAAATGGGGCTTCAGGCTCGTTTGATGAGTAAAGCATTGAGAAAACTGACAGGTATTGTCGGAAAAACAAATACAACAGTGATTTTCATCAACCAGCTGCGCCAAAAAATCGGTGTTATGTACGGCAATCCGGAAACAACAACGGGCGGCAATGCTCTCAAATACTATTCTTCCGTACGTCTTGATATCAGAAGATGCGATTCCATCAAAAAAGACGACAAAGATATAGGAAACAGAGTCAGAGTAAAAGTCGTAAAAAACAAAGTTGCTCCTCCGTTCAAGACCTGCGAATTTGACATTATCTTCGGCAAAGGCATCTGCAAACTCGGATGTATCCTTGATGTTGCCGTCAATATGGATATCGTCAAAAAGGCCGGTGCATGGTTCAGCTACAACGATGAAAAACTCGGACAGGGAAGAGAAAAAGCAAAAGAATACTTTGAAGCACACCCTGAAGTTCTTGCTGAAGTAGAAGCAAAAGTCAGAGAAAAACTCGCTGAAGAAAGATAATAGTTTAACAAGCAGGGTAAAATTTTGCTCTGCTTGTTTTATATCTTCCACCCATTCTTTACCGTAAAGAAGCGGATTTCCGGACGGGTAAAACCCGGGGAGCGAGAACATTGAGCCAGATTGTGCAAAGCCAAAAGGCGAAACTGTTCGAGCGTGAAGGAAAGCCAAGAGACGGGTGGAGCCAAAGAAAACCCGACCTACTGTTACATTCATACAGAAAGTAACACGTCTTGCTCGTTCGCCATTAACGGCGTTACGCCTTCCGCCTGCGCGTAAGGCTCCAGCCTCGGCTCACTTCGCGCAAACCCGTGCTCGGCAACTCGGCACGTAAAAATTGCTAAAGAACAAAGATTGAATTGTTTCAAACAATTTCCCGTGCCTCAAACAAACCTCGCTCGTTGTTGTTTGTGAAACTTTCTGTAACTCATTCCACAAAGGTCGGATAAAAAAGTATAGTATTAAATGAAAATATTAAAAATCCCAAACAGGAGAAACAGAATGTTTGACTGGACAAAAATTGAATCTGACGAACAAATAAAAGAACTTGCCGCTCTTGCAAAAGAAATCTGGAATGAATATTCCATCCGTTTTATCAATCAGGATCAAATTGATTACATGCTAGAAAAATTCCAATCCGAGCAGGCAATGAAAAATCAGATAAAATTTCAAAGATACAGATACTATTTTCTTGAAGAAGACGGTGAAAACTTCGGTTATTTTGCGCTGCAGCCCCAAAACGACAATCTGTTTTTGTCAAAGATATACATAAAAGATAGATTTAGGGGCAAAGGCTACGCAAAAAAAGCTTTTACAAATGCAATTGTTCCTATAGCAAAAGAACTTGAACTGCCCAAAATCACTCTCACCGTGAACAAATACAATCTTCCGTCTATAATGGTTTATGAAAGACTCGGGTTTGACAGGATAAAGTCACAGGAAACCGACATAGGAAACGGCTATATAATGGACGATTATGTTTATGAATACACAATATAAGGAAGTATAATGAAAAAAATTCTGATAATAAGAGAAGGTGCTATAGGTGATGTTGTCCATTCAACAAATCTATATCGATGCATAAAAGAGAAACATCCTGCAATAAAAATTGACTATGTCACAAGCAAAGCACCGTCTCTGCTGATTTCAAATGACAGCAGGCTCAATCGTGTTTTTGTTCTGGAAGGAAAGAAATATTCATATTTAATAAAACTTGCCTCAAAACTCAGAAAAGAAAAATATGATATTGTAATAAACCTTCAAACTTCTATCAGATTTAAGGTCTTTGCCGCTTTGATTTTTGGCAAAAAACTTGTCACCTACAAAAAGGATTTTTCTTTGCATGCGGTTGAAAATTTCTTGAATACTGCAAAACCCGTTTTCAAAGATATTGAAAATCATAACGATTTGATTTTGGAACTTCCGCACGAAATAATTGAAAAAGTAAAAAAAGATATCCCGACAGACAAAAAACTTGTTATTTTGAACACCGAAGTCAGCAAAACAAGACAGGGACGAAAATGGCCGGCAAAATATTTCAAAGAACTTGCGCTGAAACTTATTGAAGAATTTGACTGCAACATTCTTATTCCGGGCTCAAAAGAAGACTTTGAAGTCGTAAAAGATTTTGAAAACTGGCATGAAAACGTAAAAGTCATTGCGGGGAAATATTCTATTCTGGAATCAGCAGCAGTATTTTCATTGTGCAATGTTTTTGTCTCGGGCGATACGGGACCGCTGCATATAGCTTCAGCACTTAAAAAACCGTACTGCATAGGTCTGTACGGCGCTGCGCCTATCGAAAGAACCGGACCGTGGGGAACAAACCATTTTGCTATTTCAGCCGATTTGGAGTGCATTCCTTGCAACAGAAGAAAATGTTCTCAAAAACATGAAAACTATCAAACAGAAACTGACCCGTGCATGTATTTGATTGAACCCAAACATATTTTTAGTGTAATAAAGGATAATGACCTGCTCATATGACAACAGAGTTTGAAACAGATTTTTTGCAAAACCAGAACTATACTCTTTTTGCACGAAACATAGCTGCTGCAAAAGGAAAAGAAGTTTTTGCCTGTGACAGCGCCATGTTCTGTCTTTCTAAATCGCCGGTATTTTTTAAGGAACTCTCAAATACCTTTAATACTCTCTGGTACCAAAATATTACACCGCAGGTTTTTTCAGCTTCAATTGAAAACTGTAACTTGTTCCAGACAGACAAAAAAAGACTTGTTTTGTGTGCAAAGCTTTATCAAAGTTACATAGAAACTTTGCAGCAAAATTCTTACAAAATACCTTTTCCCGCTTCTTTTATAAATACAAACAACAAGTCTGTAATACCTGAAATACAAAAGTGTCTGGATATATTAGACAGAGTTTTTGTCCAAAAGACAAAGCCGGAAATTGTCTCTCAAAAAACAGATTGTATCAAATATCTTGAATTTTCTGATATCCAGAGCGAATCGGAATATGTTATTTCAAAGATAAAAGAACTTGTCGATACAGGAAAATATTCCTATGGAGATATCGCTGTTTTTGCTGACAAGTCAGAAGCAAGACAAAAATTTCTGGATATGATGAAATCAAGACAAATTCCCGTAGAGAGCAGTATTTACAACGAAAATTATGAAAACCTCAAACACAAAATCAACATATACAAAGAAATTTCTGACCTCTGTCTGCAATTGAAATTTGAAACTTTTTCAAGCGATGCATTTAAAACGCTGCACGAAAATGCTGCAGCGAACAGCCTTTCTCGTTCGCAAAAAGAAATTTGTCTTGAGAATCTAGATGAAATAATAAAAAACCTGCTTGAAGAGATTCTGCCTGACGGTTACACTCTGGACAAACTCGTCAGCAAAAAAGAAAATTCACAAAAAAGCCTTCCCGAAATACTTTATTCACAATGGAACAGCCTGTCGGAAGACGAAACAAATGCTGTATCAGAAGAGTTTGGGCTTGTCAAAACTTTTTATTCCGGTTACAGTACGGGTGATTATGCAGCAGCAATTGAAAGCGTAATCAAAAGATATTTGAAATATTTTGAAAACACAAATCTTGCAAAAATTGCGGCAGGAAAAATAAAAAGTCTCAAGGAGCTTCAAAGTTTATATTCCTCCGTGTTGAAAAGTCCGCCGGACTTTGAAGCGTTCAACGAGATTTTACAATGGCTGCCAAAGGATGAAACAAAAGACAAAAATGCAATAAAACTGGCATCAATTTCTGCAAACCTGAAACCGGATGAAAATTTTAAAATTATTTTTATCTGCGGTTTAACAGAAAACAATTTTCCGGGAACAAACAGTTCTTATCCTTTTATTTCACAACACGCAAATGAAGTTTTGTCATCGGAATTGAAAAAAACAAACAGTAGTTTTGACAGTTTTTTAACGACAGATGAACAATTTTTTGAACAAAAATACAAGTCTTTTTGTTCCGTCATCTCTCACACGGTTGAAAGTATAATCTTTACCACTCACATTTATGAAGCAAAAAAATCTTCGCTTCCGTCTGTATTTTTTAAAGCATTGTCACAAAATGACAGCTTAAATTTTGAAAAAATTAACGATGCTGAGCTGAAAAACCAAAACAACAGCGCCGCACCATTGCAGGAACAAAAACCGGTTGAAGAAAGAATTGTCAAAGATACAGACAAATTGCGTCTGAACCCTTCTGCAATTTCGACATTCCAGCAGTGTCCGAAAAAATATTTTTACAAAAATCTTTTGAACCTGAAAGAAAAATCCACTTTCAGCGCAAGTTACGGAAGTATTGTCCATGCGGTGTTTGAAGTCTTGAACAAAAGATTTTGCGCCTCTGATATGTACAACAAATCAACTGCACTTTCTCTTTGTGAAATACTTTTTGACTCAAAAAATAACGAAGAAAATGCACTGAAAGCCGGATTTAAACAGTCAGATATAGAGCTTGTAAAAGCTGCAGATGATTTGTCTTTGAAAGAAATGAAAGAAAACTTCAAAAATGCAATTGAAGACTATGACATGACGGGATATTTTGATAATATTCCTCAAAAAGCAATCTGCGAAACGAGTTTTTCTTTTTCCGTTGATGAACTTCCGAACATTGTCTTTGACGGCAGGATAGATGCTATTTTGACAGAAAAAGACGGAAACTGTCTTGTTGTTGATTACAAAACAGGCAAAGACAAAACAAACACTCTGGACTATGCAATCAGCGACAACGGTGTGAATTTCAGAACAAAATCAGGCAAAGATTCATCTAATCCCGAAGCATTACAAAAAAGCTATGACTATCAAATCCCAATATACTATCTTGCCTGCAAAAACAGTGAAAACCTTAAAGAATACAAAGACACAGTCAATGAACTGGGGCTTGTGTATATAAGACCAAAATCCAAGCACAACGGCTGCAAAGAGGATTTTATCAGCACGGAAAGATTAGACTCATACAAAGACAAAATAATCCAAAACCTCAAAGAAACTGTCATAGACAAAATCGTAAACGAAAAAGAATTTAAAGGCACAAAAAACTGGAACTGTGATTCTTGCAGCTTTAACTTTCTTTGTGACGGAGGTGATGATGATGAATGATTTTGTTTTGAACATAACGGAAGAACTAAATGATGCACAGGCAAAAGCCGTCAAAAATCCTGTCAACTCCTGCACAAAAATCGTTGCCGGAGCAGGAACGGGAAAAACAAAAATCATTTCTAAACGCTTTTCCAAACTGGTTTTTGACCTTCTTGAAAAAGGAGAAGAAAATCCGCAGTCAAAAATCCTTGTAATAACTTTTACAGATAAAGCAGCCAATGAGATGAAAGAAAGAATTGTCAAAGAGCTGGAAACTAACGGCATTGAATCTCAGGGACAGACGGATTTGTGGATTTCCACTTTTCATGGTTTTTGTATAAAAATTCTGAAAAAGTATTCAATAGAAGCAAATCTTTCTCCATCTTTCAAAATGGCGGAAGAAAAAGACTTAAAAAACATATATGACGGTCTCATCAAAAGAATAAAATACGGTGAAACCCATACTATAGAAAATATTGAAAAAATACTTCCGCAGTGCGGATTGAAACCGGAAATACTCTCATTAGAGTCCGCAGCAAAACTCGGTAATATTGATGATTTAGACAATATTTTTGAAGATATTTTTGAAGTTATTAAAAAAATCAAGGCACTGGGAATAAATGCAAAAGAGTTTCTTAAAAAAACAATACCTGCTATAGAGATATTCTCCCAAACGGTTGAAAGCACTCCGTTTAAGTTTGAAACAAAAGAAGATTACGCTCACATTTGGGCGGAACATTTTTCAAAATACACTGATGACTCCTGTATTCTGGATGAAAATATTTTTGATGCAATAGCAAAAGAAAAAACAATTCTGGATAAATTCGGCAAAAGAAAAGCTATTGAATACGGCATGGCAGACGGTTTTCCCGAAAACATAAAACCGGTTTCGGAAGCAGAAATTCATCTCTCAAAGATTATTGCGGCAATATACGCCATTTATCAGGCAGAACTTGAAAAACAGGACCTTGTCGACTTTGACGATTTAATCAACAAGACAATTCAAATTTTTAAACAAAACGAGTCTGTGCGCTCATACTATCAAAACTACTTTAAACAAATAATTGTAGATGAATTTCAGGATACAAACGGAGCACAGCTTGAACTTATAGAACTTTTGCTAAACCCTGATTATCCAAATCTTACTTTTGTAGGGGACAGAAAACAGTCCATTTACGCTTTCAGATATGCCCAGATGGAAAACCTCGAGGTTTTGCAAAACGATGTAGAAAAAAAATACAAAAGAACTTTTGAACCTATAAACCTTTCAATAAACTATCGTTCGACACCTGAAGTTTTGAATGCCGTGAATTATGTAACGGAAAACCAGTTGAAGCTAAAAGGAGAAAACCTCTGTGCAAACCCGAAGTCGGATTTTCCCGATACTTCAAAAGACATTAAAGTTACGGTTATCGATGAATTTGAAAATGCATACGAGCAGAGAATAAAGGAAGCTGCCTATATTGCGCAGGAAACGGAAAATTTGATAAAAAGAGACAATGCACAGTACAAAGATTTTGCGGTGCTTGTAAAATCCCACGCACAGGCTGATATCATAGAAAAAGAACTCAAAAAAAGAAACATTCCCTCGGTAAAAAAAGTAAACACCGGCTTTTTCTCGGAACCGGTCATAAAAAATGTTGTTTCATCATTGAGATTGATAAAAAATACAGAAGACGAACAGGCATTTTTCCGGCTGTTGAAAACTTGTTTGAGCGATGCCCAGATTTATGAAATGAAAAAATCTTTTGACAAAAAACTATATGAAACAATGACACAGGAGGAAGTAAAAAAGCTCAACCTGCCGCAAAAATTTATTGCACTAAAATCTCTTGAAAACATAGAAACATCAACAGCGGAAAATGCGGCTCAAAAAATTTTTGAAACGGTAAATTTTGTCAGAAAAAACAAAAATTCTATGACTCTTCTTCAAATTTTTGAAAAAATAAAAACCTCGCTTGTTTTGTATCAAACAGCAGACGAATTTTCGGAGGAACAAAACAAAAATAACCTGAAAATTCTTGAAAAAATCATAGAAGATTTTTGTCAAAATGAAAACTATATCAGCACAAACAGTCTTCTGGACTACATTGAAAAAATATCCGGAGACAAAAACTTTGAACTGCCTTCTGTTTATACGGGCGAAATCAACGCTGTACAGATTTTGACCATCCATGCTTCAAAAGGACTGGAGTTTCCTTATGTGTTTGTTTTGAGCATTGCTTCTTCTTCAAAAATTACCGACAAATCAAGCATTATCTTTGATATGCAATACGGAGACAAACCCGGATTTGGTATAGTAATCAACAAACTGAAAGGAAAACCAAACCCAAAAACAATTGTTTACAAACAGTTATGGCAAAAACCGAGAGAATACAATGAAGCATTAAGACTCTTTTATGTGGCTGTGAGCCGTGCAAAAAAATACCTGAATGTGCTAAGCTTTGAGCCATATGCTTCCGTAAAACCCGTTGAATACATTGAGACACTTTCTCAATACCTCAGCAGTCAATAATTGTGCTATTTTAATATTATGAATATAAAAATTATTGCAGTCGGAAAACTAAAAGAAAAATATACAAAAGATGCCATAGATGAGTTTAAAAAACGTCTGGGGGCATATTGCAGCCTGTCTCTTGTCGAAATTCCTGCTCAGGAAATAAAAGACGAAAACCTGAACGAAAAATACAAAGAAACAGAAGGTCAAAAAATCCTTGCTGCAATAAAACCCGACTCTTATGTGATAACACTTGAAATTTTGGGAAAATCACTGAGTTCCGAAGAATTTGCTCAAAAAATAAAGACCCTGTCACAAGAAGGACACAACGAAGTTGTTTTTGTCATAGGCGGAGCAAACGGTCTCTCAAAAGCAGTATCTGAACGTGCAAATTTTAAACTGAGTTTTTCAAAAATGACATTTACCCACCAGCTGATTAGAATTTTTTTGTATGAACAAATATACCGTGCTTTCAAAATAATCAACAATGAAGCCTATCACAGATAGAGAAAATTTTTAAATAAAAAAATTTTTTTCAAAAAATGTTTAAAGTGATAAAAAACTGGGTATTATCATGTTACTTACAGAAAGTGAGTTGGTTTGCTATGTCTATTAGTCCTATTTCATCCTCAATGATGTCTATGTATGTACCGAGCGCAGGTGCATCAAAGACTGCTGAAAAGGATACGGAATATCAGCAAATCATAAAAGAACTCGCTGCTTACGGCATTCCTTCAAGCGGGGATAAAGAAACCGACAAAACCCGTCTTGAAGTGGCAGAAAGACTCATGGCTATGCGTGAGTCTCAAGAAGCTCTCGGGGAAAGAGACTCCATTCCTTTTGAAGACATAATGAATACACTCAACCTGACAATCACAGGCGATCTCGATGATGACTATGACACAACAATAGACAAACTTGATTACGAAATCTACATGGCATACACCGACGAAGAACGTGAATACTATGAAGCATTAAAGGATCAGGTTGAACTTGAATATAACTCGTCCAAAGAAAACCGTATCAGCTATTTTTCAGGAGCATCACAACTCGGCTCAGTTAACAGATATATGCTGGGAATTTAAGGACGTTATTTGTTTCGAATATAAGCTTAAAATCTATTAAACTTTTCAGCGGCAGAAGGTAATACATCCTCTGCTTTCTTTTTGCCTAAAAATACGGGTTCAAGAATTATATTCAACTCGTCTGTAATTTTTTGGTAATTTTCATTTACGGGAGTGGATTTCCCCGTTTCTACGGTTTTTAAAAAAGCAACGGCATTCTTTGGCGCTTCTTGTGACAAAAAGCTGTCTGAATATGCGGCATCTTTTCTTGCAGGAACAATCAGACCGCTTTTTGAAAGTGTTTTCAAACAATTCTTTGAAGAAATATACTCCACAAAGGCAATTGCCTCTTCTTTGTGTTTTGAAGCTTTTGAAACTGCATAACCCGAGGCATCAATATTTACAACCGAACCGTTAGTTCCTTTTGGAAACCTGACAACATCCCAGTCAAATTCCGCATCCGAACGATATTTGGGCACAAGCCATCTGCCGGAAATATGCATTGCAATTTTTTGCTGCAAAAACAACTGTGCCATAGTCAAACTTGCACTTTGTGATTTTTGGGGCGCTGCGTGATATCTGTTTGCAATATCTGAATATAAGTTTAAAGCTTTGGCTGCAGCCGTGGAATTTATCATGACTTTTTGTCCGTCATCACTCAAAATTGCCGCCCCGTTGCTAATCAAAAACGGCAGCCAGAAAATTGTATCTGTTTCATATCCGCTGCCCCATATATCATTTTTTCCGTCATTGTTTGTATCTTCTGAAAGTTTTCCGGCAATGTTTACATAATCCGAAATTGTCCAGTCATCGTCGGGATAAGGAATATTTTTCTTTTTGAAAATATCTTTGTTGTAATAAACAACAACCTCGGATACATCTCTCGGTATTGCATAGATTTTTGAATTGAAAGTAAAACCCTCTAGCGATTTTTCGAAGTATTCATTTCTTTTTATATATGGCGTCAGGTCTTCAAGAAGCCCTGCTTTCACATATTTTGGTGCATAATAGTTGTTCAAAAATACAACATCCGGTGCAAGATTTGAAGCAAACAACAAATGCAGCTTTTGAAAATAATTCTGAGGAATGTGCAAAAATTCTATCTTTATATCAGGATTTTTCCGCTCAAACTCTTTTATCAAAGGCAAAAGGAGTGCTGTTTCACTTTGAGAACCCCAGGAAGAAAACCTCAAAACAGTTTTTTTGTCAGCAAAAAAGTCGTGTTTGAATAAAACAAAACACAAAATTATTAATACAAAAATAACCGGTAAAAAAAGTTTTTTCATTTCCGAATTATACAATTTTTAAAGGTTAACAAGCAAATTCATGTCAGAATCACTGACTTCAATCAGCGCTTTGTATCCGCCAAGTCTGACAATATATCTGTCTTTGTTGTCAATAGTTTCGGACAGTCTTGAGCGAATTTCCACACTGTTTATGTTATCAAATTGATTCAGCAGAAATATTTCGTTGTTGATATATCCGATAAGAGAATATTTGTTATTGTATTCAACAAGGCAAAAGCCTTTGTTTCGTGTCAAATGCAGCGTATTCAACAGCATAGGATTTTTCTTCACAACAGGAGAGGTTGCATAACCTGTTGTTTTTTGCTCTTTTTGCAGTGCTTTTTCAATTGTATTGTTTGAAACAGCCGGCTTTTTCAGAGGTTTATGCGGTTGTATTTCCGGTTTATGTTCTTCTTTTTCCTGCGCTTTTTCAATCACTGTATCAGGCTGAGAAGGTATTTTTATGTTACTTATTGTTTCTTCTTTTTTTTCTTTTTCTTTTGCACTTGAATCTTCAATAATATTTTCTCTGCCCGGAACTTCTTCCATAACTTTTTTAAATGTTTTGAAAGCAAGTGAAATAACAAAAGCTGGAAAAACAATCGCCGCAATTATTGCAAAAAACCTGCCAAAATCAAAACCTTTCTGTGTTTCATCAAACTCAACTTCTTCAACGGGAGGCAAGTTGCCTTCTACGAGTTTTTCTGCCGAAGGATTGTATTTCGGATCAAGAATTTTGTATTGATAGTCCGATGCTGCAGCAAAATTGTCTGCTGCGGCAAGCGTAAAAATAAAAGCAGTAAAAATCAGTATAAATTTAATTCCTGTCTTAAAATTCATTGTGTGATAAAATCCAAGTCTATTCATTAATCCGGTCGACTGCTAATATTGTAACAAAAATATAATTTTATTTTCAAGTACGGATAGCTTAAATGTTAAGCATTGATAAAATCAACAAGCCCCTTTAAACCGAGTTTGTAGCTGTCAACGCCGAAACCGGCTATCTGTCCGATACATACAGGTGCAATATATGAGTATTTTCTGAATTCTTCCCTTTTATGAATATTTGAAATATGAACCTCGACAGCAGGCAGAGAAACTGCGGAAATAGCATCTCTTATTGCAACACTTGTGTGAGTATATGCGGCAGGATTAATCAAAATACCATCGCAGTCCCACTCGTATTTTGCTTTTTGAATTGCATCCACAATCTCACCTTCAATATTGCTTTGAAAAAATCTCAGCTCAATTTTCATATTTTCAGCCGTCTGCTGCAGCTCCTGTTCAATTTTTTCAAGAGTCAGCGTGCCGTAAATTTCAGGTTCTCTTGTGCCGAGAAGATTTATATTCGGTCCGTTTAAAACTAGTATTCTCATATATTTAGAGTATCATTGCTTTTTGATTTTGTCTAATCATTTTTTTAGATTATAATGTAACTATGATTGAGATGAAAGTAATGGGAATAGCACTTGATACCAGAACAGGTTCGCCGATTGTCGTTTTGCATGACAAAGACAATCGAAAAGCACTGCCTATCTGGATTGGTTCGGCAGAAGCAAGTGCCATTATCAGAAAAATTGAGAATATTTCTGTCACCAGACCGATGACCCATGACCTTTTCATCGAATTTTTACAAAAAACAGGTTATGACATAGACCGCATTGAAATCAACGATGTAGAGAAAGATACATATTACGCAATCATCTATCTTTTGAAAGAAACAGACGGAAAAACAGAACAAATCGAAATAGATGCAAGACCCTCAGATGCAATTGCTATTGCAATCAGAGCGGAAGCACCGATTTTTGTTACGGCAAATGTTCTGGCAAACGGCTCCGTGTCTTGCGATACGGCAAAAGATGAAGAAGAAGCACAGGAGTTTCGTGATTTTATTCAGACTATCAAGCCGTCTGATTTTGAAAAACTTTTGAAACATGACAAAGAATCCGACCAGTAATATAAAATTTGTCTTTGATGATTTATTGTTTAAAATAAATCTTTTAGAATGTGTATAATTATTTTGTAAATTACGATTACGGAGTTTGGAAAATGAGCAATATATTAAAATGGAGTTTGAAAAATGCAATCATAGGTTTGAGCGCATTGTTTTGTGTTGTTGTTATTGTTTGTGCTTTTCTTGCTCCCGTTCTGGCTCATTCAAATTTTCCGCAGGCAGCTGATGTAATGTATGACTTTCTTCACAGACTGTGCAAAATGCATGGTACAAATATTTTTACTATTCTCGGTCATCCTATAGGAATTTGCGCCAGATGCATAGGCTCTTATATAAGCGCTGCTGTTGTTTTGTATATGTATCTTCACAAGTTCAAAATGAACAAAATTGTTTTTATAATCCTCGGTACACTGGCAATTGGCGAGATTGCCGCAGAATATTTTAATTTGTTCGTGACAAATGATTTTATTCGTCTTATTTCCGGTTTGTGTCTCGGCGCATTTCTCGGTATGGGATTGATAAAAATTCTCGATTGGCTTGAAGGAAAGAAAGGCTGGTAAGCCTTTTGCTGCATGGTTTTTCGAAAGCCAAACACAAAAATATTTCTTTTCAATTTTGTTAAAAATTTGTTACAAAAACATAAAAAAAACATGTATTAATTTTTAACTAAGAACTCTATTTTTTAAAAAACAATTTACATTTTTTGGATTAATTACCCACTCAAAGTATTCACAGTCTCAAAAAAAATGATATAATATAAAAACAGAGAAAAAATAAGTGTTCTGTTTACCCTTATTAAAATATGTTAAGAAATTGTTTACAAACAAAAAAGATTAGTCAATTATTTTCGTCATGAAGTTTTTTATATATATGTAGGAATTTTTTGAAGTAGGTAATGTCGGAGGAATGACATGACAATTAGTGTGAACTCAAGAAAAAAACAAGCAAAAAAATCGTTTGATGAATTACTTAATGATTTGAGAACAAGTAATTCTGAAAAAGTCAGATATAATGCAGCTCGTGTTCTTGGTGAACTCGGTGATTCCCAAGCTGTTGAGCCGCTTATTGATGTTTTGAAAAACGATAAAAACGGATCTGTTCGTTTGTATGCAGCAAGAGCATTGGGCGAACTCGGTGACGTGAATGCTACCGTTCCACTTATCGAATCTTTGAGAGAAGACAGAAACGTAGACGTTCGTGTACGTGCTGCCAGAGCTCTCGGCCGTTTGGGCGGCAAAGAAGTTGTTGAACCGCTCGTTGAAGCACTCAACGACGAAAACCCTCAGGTTTGTATCACTGCTACCGATGCTTTAATCGAAATCGGTGATGTTGCTACAGATGCATTGATGGAATCACTTGACCATGAAAAAGTTAATGTCAGATGCGATGCAACAAGAGCATTGGGCGAAATCGGCAACCCGAAAGCAGTTGATAAAATTATCACTATGCTGAAAGATGAATGGGTAAATGTCAGAATCTATGCAGTAACTTCACTCGGCAAATTGAACGACAGAAAAGCTGTTCCGGCTTTGATTGAAGTTATGCAGGACAAAAAAGAAAATGACCTTGTCAGAGCCGGTGCTGCTGCAGCACTCGGTGTATTGAGAGACCAAAGAGCATTGATGCCGTTGAGAGAACTCATTATGGCAGCAGAAGAGCTCGGTGAACTCGAAGACACAGCTTTGAAGTCATTCAAAAAAATCATGGCTGCCAACTGGCAGGCTATTCCGGGCGCAGCACCGCAAAGAAAAACTGCAGGTGTGTAGTTTCCCGACACGATTGACATTCCAACCAGAAATTGAAAAAGCTCCTTTAAAAAAGGGAGCTTTTTTTTGCGATATAATCTAAGATATTGTTTCCGGAATATTTAAAATAATTATGAAGAGCAAAGTCAAAAATTTTTTGGAAAAATATAAATTACTTGAATACGAGAAAACTTTTCTTGTCGGGTTTTCGGGCGGATTTGACTCTGTTTGTCTGCTCGATATTCTGTACAATTTATCCTTAAAAAACAAATTTAAAGTTATTGCTCTGCATCTAAATCACAACTGGCGCGGTGAAGAAGCAACAAAAGAACAAAAAAACTGTGAAAATTTTTGCAAAGAAAGAAATATCCCTTTTTATACGGAAACACTGCCGGAAGATACAAAAAAAACAGAAACAGCCGCCAGAGAATACAGGCAGAATTTTTTCAAAAAGTATTACAAAAAATTCAATGCTGACGGACTTTTTCTGGCTCATACAAAATCAGACAATACGGAAACGGTCCTTTACAGGATTGCAAAAGGAACGGGAGTTCTGGGACTATGCGGCATACAGGAATTTTCAAAACAGGATTTTTGCAAAATATACAGACCTTTGATGGAGTTTTCAAGGCAGGATATTCTTGATTATTGCAAACAAAATAATCTCTCTCCAAACGATGACTCGAGCAACAGCGATACAAAATATGCAAGAAATTTTATCAGGCACGAGATTGTTTCCCGTTTAAAAAAACTTAATCCCGACATTGATGCGGCTGTTTTGAATCTGTCCAAGATAGCACTTTCGGAACAAAATATTATCAAAGAATACATGTCTAAAATAAAAGAAGACATAAAAAAAGAAAACGGGTTTGATACAAAAAAATTCGTTTCTCTTTCAAAAGATTTGCAAAACAAATTTATCCTTGAATTTTTGATAAAAAATGACATTGACTACGACTCAAAAAAAGTTGAAGAAATTTTCTCTTTTATACAGGAAAATTCAAAAAACAAAGCGCAAAAGACACTGTCTTTGACAACAAATTTGTGGCTGAGTGTTTCAAAAGAAAAAATATATCCAATCTGTGAAACAAAACAGAAAAAAAATATATCGGAGATAAAAATAGACTGCTGCGGTGATTTTGAATTCGGAAACAAGATATTCAGAATAGCAGAATTCAAAGAAAAAACAGTACCGGACTTTCCTCCGGAAACAGAGAAAAAAGCATATGTAAGCCTGAACAAGAACTTTGTTTTGACGTTGAGGACAAGAAAAGAAGGCGATGTAATCCAGCCTTTTGGCATGCCTGAAAAGATGAAACTCAAAAAATTATTTATCAACAAAGGGGTAGATAAATTTGAAAGAAATGATATCATACTCTTATGCAAGGACAATGAAGTCCTCTGGGCATCAGGAGTTTGTCTCAGTGAAAAATTAAGGGTAAACAAATTACCCTCACACATAATCAGTATAGAAGACAGGTAGTTTATGTTAGACAAAAAAGTTGAAGATTTGAAAATTTTGTTCTCTAAAGAACAAATCGAAAAAAGAACAAAAGAACTTGCCGAAGAAATAAACAAAGACTTTGGTACGGAAAAAGATTTGACACTTATTTGTGTACTCAAAGGCTCAAGTATATTTTTCTGTGACCTGTCAAAACATCTCAAAATGCCGGTACAGATGGAATTTATCAGAGTATCAAGCTACGGAAATGCAAAAGAATCTTCAGGAAGCGTTCAGGCTATGGATTTGACTCTGCCGAATCTTGAAAACAAAAATGCACTGATTGTGGAAGATATTATTGACACCGGCTGTACAATGAAATTTTTGATTGATATTCTTTGCAGAACACACAGACCCAAAAACCTCAAAGTCGTAACTCTGCTAAACAAAAAAATGGCAAGAAAAACACCGATTGAACCGGATTATTACGGTTTTGAAATTGATGACAAATTTGTTGTTGGCTATGGGCTGGACTACGAAGGATATATGAGAAACCTTCCTTATATCGGATATTTTGAATAGCCGAATTTATTTGTTCAAAAGAAAGTTTCTTGTTTTTTCTCTTGTTATTGTGTCTTGTTCGAGAATTTCTTCCAAAGACGGGTTTGGAATGTTTTTGTGTTCGCCCATCATTCTTTTTGTAATTTCATAAATTTCCCAGAGAGAAATTTTGTTTTGCAAAAACAGATAAACAGCTTCTTCATTAGCTGCATTCATAACAACAGGCAGAGTTCCTCCTTCTTTACCTGCGGCAAATGCGAGTTTGAGACACGGGAATTTTTCAAAATCAGGTTCTTCAAAATCCAGTCTTGCTGCTTTCACAAAATCAAAACTTCTTGTTTCGACACCCTCAAACCTGTGCGGATGTGTCAGTGCATATTGAATAGGAATGTGCATTGACGGAAAACCGAGCTGTGCTATCACGCTGCCGTCAACGTATTCAACAGCACTATGTACAATGCTTTGAGGATGAACAACTACCTGAATTTTGTCATACGGCATATCAAAAAGATGATGTGCTTCTATAACTTCAAGCCCTTTATTCATTAAAGTAGCGGAATCAATGGTAATTTTTTTACCCATATTCCATCTCGGATGATGAAGAGTTTCTTCAACCGTAGCATTTTTTATATCCTCAATAGTCTTTGTTCTAAAAGGTCCTCCGGAGGCTGTTATTATAAGTTTTTCAACCTCTTTTCTGTTTGAAAGGCATTGATGAATTGCACCGTGTTCCGAGTCTACGGGTAGAATTTTTACACCTTTTTCTTTTGCCCTCTTCATTACAATATCGCCTGCCATAACAAGAGTCTCTTTGTTTGCAAGCGCAACATCAATACCGTTTTCTATAGCTGCAAGAGTGGGCTTTAGTCCTGTTTTGCCTGAAACAGAAACAAGAATTCTTTCATTCGTTTTATCTGAGGCAATATCAATCAAACCTTTATCGCCATATAGAATATTTATAGTCGGAAATTCTTTTTGCAGTTTCAGTGCATTTTCTTCCGATTTTACGCAGACATTTTGTGGATTGGTCAGTTTTATCTGTTTTCGAAGCTCTTCTATGTTATCCCCGCCGGTGAGAGAAATTACCTCAAAAAAGCCGGGCATATTTCGGACTACTTCAATTGCCTGCCTGCCTATAGAACCTGTTGAACCAATGATTGAAATCTTCATAACTATTCCTGATTGAGTTTTGTTTCAAACTCTTTTTTTATTATTTCCGCAATCCTTTTGCTTGCCAGCCCGTCACCGTACGGGTTTATGGATTCTGACATTTTTTTGTATTCTGCTTCATCATCGAGAAGTTTTTGTGTTTCTTCGACAATTCTGTTTTTGTCCGTGCCGACAAGTTTTACCGTACCGTATTCAACAGCTTCCGGTCTTTCTGTTGTAGAGCGAAGAACAAGAACCGGCTTGCCTAATGACGGAGCTTCTTCCTGCACTCCGCCTGAGTCTGTCAGAATTATATGAGCCTGTTTCATCAAAGTTGAAAAAGGAGCATACTCCATCGGCTCAATCAAATGTATCCGCTCTTTGCCGCCCAAAATCTCATGTACGGGCTGCTGCACATTCGGGTTAAGATGTACCGGATATACAACCTGAATATCTTTGTTCTTTTCAACAAGTTCCAAAATTGCATGACAAATGTTTCTTATAGGCTCGCCAAAGTTTTCTCTTCTGTGAGAGGTCAAAAGAATAGTCTTCAGCGCAGGATTTAACCCTATATAACTCAAATCGGCACTGTTGTTTTCAACGGTGTGTAAAAGCGCATCGATTACGGTGTTACCTGTTTTGTAAATATGAGTTTGGGGTATTGCTGATTTTATGAGGTTTTCAACGCTTGTGTCAGTAGGCGCAAAATGGTATGTGCAGACTGCATCCGCAAAAACTCTGTTTATCTCTTCAGGGAAAGGATAGTATTTGTCAAATGTTCTCAAGCCGGCTTCGACATGCCCGACGGGAACTCTGGCATAAAAAGCTGATAATGCAGCAGCCATAGAGGTTGTAGTATCCCCGTGAACAAGAACAATATCGGGTTTGCATTCTTCAATAACATCTTTTATGAGCATCAGAACTTCTGCTGTGATTGTCCACAAATCCTGATTGGGCTTCATAATATTCAAGTCAAAATCAGGTTTTATGTCAAAAAGTTTCAGAACCTGATCGAGCATTTGTCTGTGCTGGGCACTCACGCACACAATACTTTTGAAAATATCATTGTGTTTTTCAAACTCTTTTACAAGCGGTGCCATTTTTATGGCTTCCGGTCTTGTACCGAATACGGTTAATACTCTGATTTTTGACATAAAATAATATCCTCAGCCGTAATTTTTAGTATAAATTTTAGTCAATCCGGTGCCGCAGACACTGCAGGCTGACCGCAGCCGGCAGCTACTCACCTTAAGACATGCTAAGGATATTATAAGTCAAATATAAATTTTGTTATATAGTTTATTCTTTTGGACCGAACCAGTCACAGGCGTTTTCGCTGCAGAAAGCATTTTCCAAATCTTTCATAATGCTTTGATGTGTCATTTCAAAAGTAATCGGCGTGATTGAAACTTTGTTCTGACGCACTGCATTGATGTCGGTACCGTCATTTTCGTCATATTCAATCAATTCACCTGCCAGCCAGTAATATGTTTTGCCTCTCGGGTCTATACGCTTGTCGTATTTGCTTGTGAACATTCTTGTTCCGAGTTTTGTAATTGCAATACCTGCAATATCCTCTTCTTCAAGAGACGGGAAATTGATATTCAAAATGGACTTTTGCGGGAAATTGATGTCTTTTATTTTGTTTACAAATTTTGCCATAAAGTTTGCGGCAAAAGTAAAGTTTTCAACTTCATAATGCAAACCTGCAAGAGACGTCGCAATTGCGGGGAAACCAAGCATTGCACCTTCCAATGCACAGCTGACCGTACCGGAATAAAGGATATCCGCACCGAGGTTCGGTCCGTGGTTTATACCTGAGATTACAAGATCAGGCATTTCATGAGGTTCAAGAATAGCACTCAAACCGATTTTTACACAGTCACCGGGGGTTCCCGTTGTTACCCAGTTTCTTTTTGCACCGAATTTCGGATCAAGTTCTTCTACCCTCAAAGGTGTATGAAGCGTCAGGGAATGACCGGCAGCACTTCTTTCTCTGTCTGGGGCTATTACATAAACATCGTGCTCACAACTCAAAGCCTCTGTTAAAGCTCTGATACCGTTTGCCATAAGACCGTCATCGTTGGAAATTAATATGTTCATTACACACTCCTATTTGTGTACGGATGTTCCTATTTAATATATGCCCGCAAAATATATAAATAAAACATTATTTTGCTTTATTATTTATAGCATTTATTAAACCGACAAACAAGGGGTGCGGGTGTTCGGGTCTCGATTTGAACTCGGGATGGAACTGGCATGCCACAAACCAATCATTTTTCGGATATTCTACAATCTCGCAGAGTTGCCCGTCGGGAGACATGCCTGAAAAGACCAGACCGGCTTTTTCTATTTGTTCTTTATATTCGTTGTTTACTTCATATCTGTGTCTGTGGCGTTCGGAGATTGTTTTTACTTTTCCGTAAGCATCATAGGCTTTTGTACCTTTTTTGAGTACACAGTCGTATTTGCCAAGACGCATAGTTCCGCCCATCTCCTCGATATCTTTCTGCTCAAGCATTATATCTATAACCGGATACGGCGTACCCTCATTAAACTCCATAGAGTTTGCATCTTTCAGCCCTACAACATGTCTTGCATATTCTATAACAGCGCATTGCATACCCAGACACAAACCCAAAAACGGAAGATTGTTTTCTCTTGCATAACGAATAGCGTTGAGCTTTCCTTCAATACCTCTGACCCCGAAGCCGCCCGGAACGACGAGTCCGTCGACATCGGAAAGAATTTCTTTTGCTTTTTTTATGTCAGTGCATTCTTCTGAATTTATCCATTTGATTTCAATTTTTGCGTGGTAAGCGTAGCCGGCATGTTTTAGCGCTTCAACCACAGAAATATATGCATCGGAAAGATTTGTGTATTTTCCTGCAATTGCAATTTTGAATGTTTTTGTCGGATTTTTTATTGTTTCAACGAGTTTTTTCCAGTTTTCAAGATTTGGCTTTTTGTCCAAAAGCTGCAATCTTTGCAATACAACATGCGCCATATTCTGCGCCTCAAGAGCCAGAGGTACTTCGTAAATTGACTTCAAATCTTTGCATTCAATAACAGCATCAGCAGGAACAGAACAGAACAGAGCCAATTTTTCTTTTTCTTTTTTCGGTATAGGTTTTGATGTTCTGCAAACAAGAATTTCCGGCTGAATACCGTAGCTTCTCAAAACAGAAACACTATGCTGTGAGGGTTTTGTTTTGAGTTCTCCCGAGGTCGGAAGATACGGCAATAATGTAACATGAATAGAAATGCTGTTTCCGTAGCCGACTTCGGTTCGGAATTGTCTGATTGATTCAATAAACGGCAGACTCTCAATATCACCGATTGTTCCGCCGACTTCGATTATCAAAAAGTCGGGTTTAAACTGCGTTGCGGCTTTTTTTATTCTGGATTTGATTTCGTTTGTAATATGCGGAATTGTTTGAACCGTAGCACCCAGATACTCTCCCCTGCGCTCTTTTTTTATTACTGTTTGATAGATTGAACCCGAGGTAACATTGTTTATTTTTCCCAAAGAAGTATCAGTAAATCTCTCATAATGCCCCAAATCGAGGTCTGTTTCAGCTCCGTCATCTGTAACAAAAACCTCTCCGTGCTGAAACGGACTCATTGTACCGGGGTCAACGTTTATATACGGGTCAAATTTTTGGATAACGACAGAAAAACCTCTGGATTTGAGAAGTTTACCCAAAGATGCCGCTACAATACCTTTCCCGAGTGATGATACAACACCGCCTGTTACAAAAATATATTTTGTTGCCATTACTTACCCCGCTCTAAAAATAAAATGATACACTTTGTCTAAAAAATCGAAACTAGTTGATTTTCGGAACCCTGAAAAATCCGTCTTCTTTCACGGGTGCATTTGCCATGAGTTCTTCCTTGGTATTTTCCGATACAACAACATCTTCTCTCATTACATTTACTACAGGGATAGCGTGGCTCATCGGTTCTATGTTTGTTGTATCAACTTTGTTCATTTGTTCCACATATTTTAATATATCACCAAGCTGTTTTGAAAATTTAACCTTTTCCTCCTCGGAAAGTTCAAGTCTAGCCAGTTTTGCTACATGTTCTACATCTTTTATCGTAATCATCTTTTCACTCCGACCAAAATCTTATTTACCATATTTGTACCATGTACAGACAAATTTTACTATGATTTGTTTTGTTTTTTTTACACAAAAAGACCCTCACGGCGATGTAAGGGTCTTTTTGTATTATATTTAATCCGGTGTCCGCAGTTTCCGCCTCAACCCTCACATCTGCAGGATTGAGTGTTACTGCTTATACACAACATTAATCTTTGCCGTTTATAGCTTTGATACAATCTCTGCAAATTGCGCCCTGACCGTCTATTGTAATAAGTTCACGGTATTTCCAGCATCTGTCGCATTTTTCGCCGATTGCTTTTGTTACATAGACGGTATAGTCATCTTCTGTGTACTCATGCAAAACATTTTTCGGCGCTTCATCAGCCAAAAATGCCTGCGAGGTAATAAAGATGTTGGCGAGGTCTTTTTCGTATTTTTTCAAAAGCTCTTTATCGCCGCCTTTGATATAAACAGCCGCTTCAAGAGAGCTTCCTATTTCTTTGTCAGCTCTCAACGGTTCAATTGCTTTTGAAACAATCTCTCTGAGTTTGAGGATTTTTGTAAACTCTTCATCTATTCTTTCATTTACCCATTTTGCATTTGTAATAGGCCAATCGGAAAGAAGGATACTTTCGAGTCCGTTTTGCTGTTTTTCAGGAGTGTTCTGCCAGATATCTTCTGCCTGGTGGGGCATTACAGGCGCAAGCATTCTTGTCAAAGCCTGTGATACCTCATAAAGAACAGTCTGGCATGCTCTTCTGGATAATGACTTTTTGCCCGCCGTGTACAATCTGTCTTTTACAATATCCAGATAGAAAGAACTTAAATCTGTTGTTGCAAAATTCTGCAAATACTGGAAGTATTTGTAAAACTCATATGTATCAAACGCCTTTGTTACGTTCGTAATCAGATTATTGAGTTTGTGCAGAGCAAATTTGTCTATAGGCTGCAAATCTTTGTAGAATACGTAATCTGCAATCGGGTCAAAGTCATATAAGTTTCCGAGCAAAAATCTGGAAGTATTTCTCATCTTTTTGAAGATTTCAACCATCTGTTTTATTGCAGTATCACCTATTCTGACATCATTTCTGTAATCAACGGAAGCTGCCCAGAGTCTCAAGACATCTGCACCGTACAGTTTTATAATATCCTGCGGTGCAACGGTATTGCCCAGAGATTTACTCATCTTTCTGCCTTCGCCGTCAAGAACAAAACCGTGAGTCAAAACAGTAAGATAAGGTGCTCTTCCGGTTGTAGCAACAGCCGTTAAAAGTGAAGACTGGAACCAGCCTCTGTGCTGGTCTGAACCTTCAAGATACATCTCAACAGGCAGATGACCTAGTTCATTGCTTCTTTTTTCAACAACCGCTCTGTGAGTAATACCTGAATCAAACCAGACATCCATGATGTCTTTTTCTTTCAAAAATTCTCTGCTTCCGCAGTGCGGACATTTGAAAGCTGTCGGCAAAAGATATTTTGCCGGCATTTTTACCCAGACATCGGAAGATTCTTTCTCAAATGTTCTTGCTATTTTATCAATAGTTGCCGGAGTAACAATCTCTTTACCGCAGTGTTTGCAGTACAAAACAGGAATCGGTACACCCCAGACTCTCTGTCTTGAAATACACCAGTCAGAGCGGGTTGCAACCATATTAGAAATTCTCTGCTCGCCGGATGCAGGTATCCACTGTACATTGCTGATTTCACGCAATGCCTGCCGTCTGAATCTGTCTACTTTTACAAACCATTGAGGTGTTGCTCTGTAGATTACGGGATGTTTGCATCTCCAGCAGTGAGGATAGCTGTGAGTAATATCTTTTTTGGAAATCAATGCGAGAGCTTTATTCAAATTATTTATTACAATTTCATTTCCGTCTTCGTAATAAACACCTTTCATATCAGGAACTTCATCTGTCCAGTAGCCCTTTGAATCAAGAGGAGACAAGACTTCTATACCGTATTTCTGGCAGACTTCCCAGTCTTCGAGACCGTGCCCCGGTGCTGTATGTACACACCCTGTACCGGCATCCAGTGTAACGTGGTCTCCGCAGAGTATCGGACTGAATCTGTCATACAAAGGATGTTTGGTTTTCAAATTTTCAAGGTCTTTACCCTGAATTGTTCCGATTACTTTGATATCAGGTTCATTAAGCTCTGCATCTTTTACAAAAGCACCGAGCAAATCACTTGCAACAAGGTAAACTTCGTCAACATATTCTACAAGAGAATATTCAAATCTCTCGTTTACACAAATAGCAAGGTTTGAAGGAATTGTCCACGGAGTGGTTGTCCAAATTACGGCAGATAAAATTTTGTCTGAATTTACTCCCGCTTTTTTGTAAATTACATCCGTATCCTCATCTGTAAATTGGAACTTTACATATATTGCGGCAGAAGTGTGATCAGCGTATTCAACTTCTGCTTCGGCAAGTGCTGTTTCACAGCTGGGGCACCAGTATACAGGTTTTAGACCTTTTTCGATATAACCTTTCTGGTACATTTCGCCAAAAACTCTGACCTGTTCGCCTTCAACCTCGGGAGAAATTGTTACATATGGATGCTCCCAGTTGCCGAGGACACCGAGACGTTTGAAGTCTTCTTCCTGCCCTTTGAGGTTTGCCATCGCAAATTCTCTGCATTTTGAGCGGAGTTCTCCTTTTGTAACAGCTTCTCTGCCGCCTTCAATTGTTTTTACAACAGCATTTTCAATCGGCAGACCGTGTCCGTCATATCCCGGAACATACGGAGAATAAAAACCGGATTGAGATTTATATCTAATAACAATGTCTTTAAGAATTTTGTTCATTGCGGTACCGATATGGATTTTCGGTGAGCTCAAATACGGAGGTCCGTCGTGCAAGACAAATTTGTTGTCTATATTTCTTTGTGCAAGACTTTTTTCATATATTTTTCTTTCTTCCCAAAAATCCTGAATTTCCAGCTCTCTGACAGGTGCATTTGCACGCATGGCAAGAGTTGTCTGGGGAAGATTCAATGTATCTTTGAACTCAAATTCTTTTTTCTCTGACATTTTTTATCCTCTGCTCTTAATTTCCTAGGTAATAAAATTTTATACAAAAAAAAGTTAATAGTAAAATTTCGGCAAAATAACAAAAAATTTTAATAAATTACATTTTTTGGAGGATACAGTTCTGATGGGGCATGTAGTACCCTGTATGTATAATTCCAGGGGGAATTATGTATTTAGACTTGGAAAAACACTGAAAATAAACGTAAAGAGGCAGGTTTGAAAAAATTTCAATTCAGATTACAGGTAGTTCTGGACATAAAAGAAAAACTTCTCGAGGAAAAACTTCTCGAGCTTTCGAAGGTGCAAAGAGGACTGCAAGAAGCAATTGAAAAACAAAGAACGCTCGAAAGCTATCAGCTTGAAATAAATCAAGCTCTTTTAAAAGTTTTTGAAAGCGGAAATGACCTCAATCTTGTCGAAGTCCAAAGATACAAAGATTTTATAAACAAACTTATCGTTGATATTTCAAGTCAGAAAGTTGTTGTACAAAACATTTCCAGACTGCTTGAAGTAAAAAGACGTGAGGTAAATGAAGTATTGAAAGAGAAAAAAGTTCTCGAAAAGCTCAAAGAAAATCAGCAGAAAAAATATTATCAGGAATTTGAGCAGTACGAAAGAAGAGAACTCGATGATATGTCCTCCAGCCGGTACGGCAGAATGGCGGGATAATTCAGAGGAACGGTTTAGAGACTTGGGGCACAGAGGTTTTAGAGAATGACAACGGATTATTTAGCATTAATAGCATCTGCAAACAGCAAAACGGCTGCCACAGACAAGCTGTCCGTAAAATTTGACTTTAACTCCTCATCTCAGGATACAGGCATGTTTGATTCTCTGCTTTCAAATGCATCAAAATCATATGCGGATACAAGCTATGCAGAAAGCAGCTATTTCAACAACGGTGATTATGCACACAAAACAAAAGATATTCAAAGCGTAAAAACAAACAAAACAGATTACTCTTCAAATTCAAAAACAGATGATTATTCCCAAAATAATATAAACGACAAAACAACCCGTGATACAAAATTTGAAGCAAAAGACAAAACTTCCGTCGAAAACAGTGCTGATAATGAGTACAAAAACGATGTAGAAAACTCTTCTGACAAAAGCGATATTCAAGAGTCAAAAGAAACCGATACAAAAACAGACAAAACAGAAAACGCAAACAAAAAAGATGAAACAGGTAAGTCAGAAGACCGGACTGCAAAAGACAATGAAAATGACAGTCAAGATTCTGCAAAACAAGAATCTTCAGACGAAAAAACAGATGATTCACAGCAATTGAAATCACAGCAGGAAGAGTCAGCAAAACAGCAAGAACTCGCAGTAAAAAATCTTATTGCAAATGAGCAGATTACAGCAAATATAGAAGGAATGACAGAAATTCCGCAACAGACACAAACTGCAGGAACAACCGGTATAGCCGAAACAAGCAGTGACATTCAACAAAAAACAACAGCAAAACCGGCAGAGTTGACAGCTGCATTGGATACAAATCAAAAGACAACTGAAGCAGAAATCCTCGATACTGCTGTTCAAAACATAAAAAATCAAAAAGATATTTCTGCTTTGAACATACAAACACCGGTACAAGAAACTGCACAAAACCAATCTGCACAGACACAAAATTCTGTACAACAAGCGGAACTTCCTGTGCAGACACAGGATAAACAGCTCGCTGATAAAGTTGTTGATGTCCAAACAAATACCGATATGCAGGTAGATGTCAAATTGGACGGAAAGACACTTGAAGCACAAAAACTTGATACAGAAGTTTCTTCAACACCCGTAAAAACCGCTAAAGAAAATCTTGCATCAGACAACACAAGATATACGGTAAATATAGAAAACGCCGCAAAAAATCAAACAGAAGATTCAACGGCTCCTGTTATTACGCCGACAACAAGACCTGAAACAACGGCACAGGATGACATTCCGGTGGTAAAAGTTACAAATGAAGTTGCATCACAAACAAATGCAGCAGAAAATCTGCCGTTAAACAAAGATTTCAGCGCCAGCGCAAAAGACAAAGCGGCTGCACAAATGACACAACTTCAAGACACTGACACTGTTGTGACAGAAGTAAAAAATACCACAAACAATCAGGCTCAGGCAAATGCCGGTCAAAGCAACAATTCTATGGCTCAGGGCAATGCAAGTGAGCAGGTAATAAAATTTTCCGTAGATGATACATCTACAACAAATATAAGCACAAATCCGGCAGAAAGCTTTATCAGCAAGCTCGATGCAAAGCTCGGCTCACTTTCAAAAGCAGCATCACAGGGCTCTTTACTCAACAAAAGCGACATAATGACACAGTTGAATGCAAAATTCAACGATATGTTCCAAGCCGGACAAAACAAAGTTTCCATGATTTTGCAGCCTGAAAATCTCGGCAGAGTATCTGTTGAAATTGTAAATTCAAAAGACGGTATCGTTGCAAAAATGACAACAGAAAACCAGCAGGTAAAAGAACTTCTGGACAAAAATATGGATGCACTGCGTTCAAACCTGAGCTCGCAGGGTGTAAACGTAAACAACATCAAGGTTGAATGCACAAACGAAACTTCTCAAAATGCAATGAACTTTGAAAGAGAACAGTTCAACCAGAGCAGTTTCAGTAACCACAGCGGACAAAATCACCAAACACACAATTCGGAACAAAACTCAAATTCCGTATACTCAAATGATTTTACAACAAATGAAGAAACAGCAGAAGATGCGGCAGCAGCTGCACAAGAACCGGAAACTGTTTCTGTAGCACAACATAATGGTAAGGTAGACTACAAGGTCTAAAATTTAAGGAGAGCAGGTAAGTATTATGGCAACACTCGGTTCAATCCAGCAAGAATTAATAAGCATGCAGTCGAACACGGCGGTAAACAAAGCAAAAGAACAGGCAGCAAGCGGACCGTCTCAGGAACTCGACGGCGATGCTTTTTTGATGCTTATGTTAGAACAGTTAAAAAATCAGGACCCCATGGATCCTATGGACAACTCCGAAATGCTGGCTCAACAGGCACAGTTCACACAGCTTCAGGAGCTTCAGGAACTCAATGAGTCCATCGCAACAAACAACATGATTCAACAGGCAAACAGTCTCGTCGGAAAAACTGTTCAGATTGTTGATCCCAACAACACTTCAAGATTGATTACAGGGGTTGTTTCCAGTGCAAACTTTACAAACGGTTCAGCAACAATCACAGTTAACGGAAATGAATATCCGCTCGGGCTTGTCGCTTCTATTACAGACGGTGCTGCAGCTTCATCAAATGATGTAATTTTGAACAAAAAATTGAGCGAGCTCAACGGTGCATCAGGTATCACAAACGGATACATTACACTGACAATGCAAGATGACGGATACAAGAAAACAAACAAAGAAATCAAAATATCAACTGACATGACAGTAAAAGATTTCATCAACGAATTGGAAAAAGCCGGTGTTAAAACTTCACTCGAAAACGGTATTTTGACAATCCAAAAAGGTGATTACAAATCAATCAGTATCACACAGGGCAAAATTGGTGACTCCACCGCAGCTGCAGCAAACATTGTCGAAAAAATGCAGATGTTCCAGTCGGAAACGGGAGATTTGGAAACAGGAATTCTTGACTACAACAGAAACAGCGGTTCATCAAATTCATAAAAAAATAAAAATATAATATTGAAAATAATTTAAAGTTAAAAAATAAGATAAACGGGAGGATTAATGACACAAGCATTTTACACTGCTATCGGAGGTATGGCAGCAGGACAAACAAAAATTACTGTTGTTGCCGACAACATTGCAAACATGAACACTATCGGCTTTAAGGCTTCTAATGTAAACTTCTCAGATGTTTACTACAGAACATCATCTACAGGGCAGGCACCTACAGGACAAATGGGCGGTATCAACCCGAAACAAACCGGTATCGGCGTACAGACAGCTTCTATCACAAGAGACTTTTCAGCCGGTACTACATTGACTACTGGTCTTAACACCGACCTTTGTATCAACGGAAGCAGCTTCTTTACAGTAGCCTCTCCGACAGTAGAAATTCTTTACACAAGAGACGGTAACTTTACGGTAGATGCAAACGGAAACATGGTAACATCAAGCGGATACAAACTTCTCGGTACAAACAACCTGCTTGATACAACATCAAGTACAACACCGATTAAAATCCCGACATACATCAACACTGTTACAACACCATCCACTATTGCTCAAATGGGCAACAAGGCTCTTGATGAATTGAACGGTATCAAATCAGGCGGTGTATCTGCAGGTACATTTAATATTATTACATATGATGATGCGGGAACACCTACAACACATCCTATAACAATCAACAGCAGTGATATGACGGTTAATGAGCTTCTGGATGAAATTAACGGTATAGATGACATAACAGCAACAATTGTTGACGGTTCATTACAGATTACTGCAGCAGGTGACGTAGAAAGATTTGAAGTTGAAAACGGTACATCTAACGTTGTTACACAGCTTGGTATCGGCACAATGGATCCCAATACAAAACAGGCTGCTTCAGAAGTAATTAACTATCACCAGACAATCGGTGAAGGTACACCGGGCAGCGAAGATGCACAAAACTTTACATCAGTTTCTATCAACGAAAACGGGCTTATTGAAGTCAAATACGGAAACAATGATACACTAAGCGTTATGCAAGACCCGCACAACCCGTCAAAAATGATTTTGAAATATACATTGAATGACGGTACTATCATTACAGGTTCAGATTTAACAGTAAATGACCAGCTTGTTGAACCGGCTAACCTCCAAATTCAAATGGCAAGCTTTGTGAATCCTCAAGGTTTAACAGCACAGGGTAACAATACATATGCAAATGCTCCGAATGCAGGTATGGTTCTTTACGGAAGTATCTCATCAGCAGCTTTCGGCAACGTAAAATCCGGTGTACTGGAAGGCTCTAACGTTGATTTGGCATCTGAATTTGCAGATATGGTTGTTTCTCAAAGAGCTATTGAAGCAAACAGCCGTGTATTCACAACAACAAACGAAATTCTGCAGACACTTTCAAACCTCGGCAGATAGTTTGATTAATCCGAATCTTATTTTTTAACTTATAAAAACCGGACTTTTTTCAAAGTCCGGTTTTTTGATATCTTCTCTTATTTTTTCTTATAATCTTAGTTATTCAAACTATGAATTGGTGCCGGTATTCTGCCGCCTCTTTGTACAAATTTGCTTGAAGACAAATTGTTTACGTTCATAATAGGCGCTTCACCCAACAGCCCGCCAAAAACCACTTTGTCACCGGCTTTTTTGTTCGGTGCGGGAATTATTCTGACCGCTGTCGTTTTTTTGTTAATCATACCAATTGCCATCTCATCGGCAATTATGCCGGAAATTGTATCTGCCGGAGTATCACCCGGGATTGCAATCATATCAAGACCAACAGAACAAACTGATGTCATAGCTTCCAGTTTATCAAAAGTGAGACAGCCTCTTGATGCTGCTTCTATCATGCCTGCATCTTCAGAAACCGGAATAAATGCGCCGGACAGCCCGCCGACATGGGAGCTTGCCATAATACCGCCCTTTTTAACCGCGTCATTGAGCATTGCAAGCGCTGCCGTTGTGCCATGAGCTCCGGCATGTTCAAGCCCCATAGCCTGAAATATTCCTGCAACACTGTCACCTATTTCCGGTGTCGGCGCCAAAGACAAGTCTATAATTCCGAAAGGCAGGTTCATTCTCTGAGCCATTTCCCTGCCCACGAGTTCGCCCGTCGATGTAATTTTGAAAGCAATCTGTTTTATTTTGTTTGCTATATCACTGAAATCAGCATTTTCCGGCATAGATTCTATAGCGGCTCTGACAACTCCCGGCCCTGAAACACCGACGTTGAGCGCACATTCCGGTTCGCCATAGCCATGAAAAGCCCCTGCCATAAAAGGATTGTCGCCCGGAACATTGCAAAAACACACGAGTTTTGCCGCTCCCAGTCCGTCTCTGTCGGCAGTAAGTTCGGCTGCTTTTTTTATGGTTGTTCCCATTTTGAGTACTGCATCCATATTTATACCGGCTTTTGAACTTGCAACATTAACGGAAGAACAAATTCTTTCCGTCTGTTTAAGCGCTTCGGGTATACTTTCTATAAGAGCTTCATCACCTCTTGTACAGCCTTTTTCTACCAGTGCGCCAAAACCTCCGATAAAATTTACTCCTACATCTCTTGCCGCTTTGTCCAAAACTTTTGCCAGATGTACATAATCGTATTCTTTGCAAGACTCACCGACGAGTGAAATAGGAGTAACGGAAATTCTTTTATTTATAATCGGAATAGAGTACTCTTCTTCAATCTCGTTTGCCATTGATACAAGATTTTTTGCATATCGGGTAATTTTTTCATAAATTTTTTCTCCAACAATTTTTACATCAGCATCACAGCAGTCACGCAGACTCAATGCAAGTGTAACCGTTCTGATATCAAGATGATGAACCCGTATCATATTTATTGTCTCAAGTATTGAATCAGCGTTTATATAACTCATTTTTACCTCTTTCAAAAGCAGCTGCGGCAATTTTTTTATATAAAAATTTTCAGATAATTTTCAAATTGTATTATATCAAGAAAAGCTGTTTGCAAAAAGTTTTAAAACCGTATAGTTTTTATTTTGAAAACGATATTGTTAAGTTTTGTAAACCCAAAAACAGCAGCTGCACAAAGGGTTTTAGAAATTAGTATATATTTTGTAGATAAATTTTAGCAATAAATTATCTAAAAAATACTTTATATAAGAGTAAGGAAAATTAATCCGAAACACAAACCACAAAAGAGATACAAGATTTAATAATTGGAGGAATCAACTATGGCAAGAGTTTTAATTTCAATGCCCGAAGAATTTTTAACAAAAATTGATGGAGTAGCTGAATCAGAAAATCGTACAAGAAGCGAACTTATCCGTGAAGCTTTGAGAACATACATTCACAAACAAAGAGTCAGAGAAAACTCTCTGGCAGCAAAAAATGCAAGCATTCTTGAAGCTCTGCTGGACTAAGATAAACGGCTATTCGATTTGGGGTTGAGACAAAACTAGACTAATAGAGATAATAAAACGGACTAATAGAGGAAAAACAAAACTAGGCAATACTTGATTTGGGGAAAATAAAAAAAATCGGCTCACAAAGCCGATTTTTTTATTTGTATATTTGATTATTTATGAGCAATGCTGCAGAAATCAAAGGATCGACAGCTGTAGAAAAAGGAGGAGCATAAGTCATATCTGTATGCAGAAAGTTGTCCAGCGTTTGATCCGCCATAATCGCCGAAGCTACGGCATTGACCCTCTTGTCGGCATCTCCGTTTCCAAAAGCCTGCGCACCGAGAATTTTTTTCAAGCGTTTATCCACAACAAGTTTTATCGTAATATTTTCGGCTCCGGGCATATAACCTGCCTTGTCTTTTTTTGTCATTGTTGCAGAAACAACATCAAATCCAAACTTTTTCGCTTCCGTTTCTGTTAATCCGGTAAGTGAAATAGACAGACCATCATATCTTGTTACGGCAGAACCCAATACACCGGGAAATGCATCGTATTGCCCGGAAATATTTATTGCTGCGCAGCGTCCTTCTTTGTTTGCAGTAGAACCTAAAGGAATCCAGCAGTAATTTTTTGATACAAGATGATAATTCTCAGTACAATCACCTGCTGCGTAGATATCTTTTATTGAGGTTTGCATTCTGTTGTTTACACGGATTGCATTGCTCACACCGAGTTCTATACCGGCTTCTGCAGCTATTTCTGTATTCGGTGTTACCCCTGCAGCAATTACCACTATGTCGGTATCAATTACATTTCCTTTTGATGTGATTACTCTCTGGACTTTTTCATCACCCTCAAAAGCAATAACTGCCTCGGATGTCAGGATATTTACTTTGCCCTGGCTCATTTTTATTATTTCATCTTTTATCATGTCGCTGATTTCAGAATCAAAAATAGGAAGAATATGAGCATCTCTTTCGAGAAGAGTAATTTCAAGTCCGTTTTTGTAAAAAGCTTCAAGAATTTCTATGCCAATGTATCCTCCGCCGACAATAACAGCTTTTTTTGTGTTTTCTTCACGGATTTTGTTTCTTATATTTACACCGTCTTTTATTTTTCTTAAGGTAAAAATATTTTTCAGATGAAGATTTTGAATGGGCGGCACAATCGGTCTTGCGCCGGTTGTGATAGCAAGTTTGTCATATTCAACTTCCTGTATAATTCCTGTTTTGGTATCTGCGATAACAATTTTGTGTTCCTGCGGAAGAATTTTTGTACAGCGTTTATTAAGATGGATATATGCTCCTTTTTCCTCAAACTGCTGCGGAGTTCGCACTATCAAACGGTTTACATCTTCTATCAAGCCTTCAATATAATACGGAAGCCCGCATGCAGAATAGGATATTATGTCTTCTTCTGTATAAAGGTCAATCTGACAGTCAAAATCCTGTGTACGCAGAAGTTTTGCACAAATTTTGGGACCCGCTGCAACACCGCCTATGATAACGATTTTTTGTTTTTTGTTTTCCGGCATATTCATATTTTAAAAATTCTTCAAATGTATTTCTATTGCCTTTGTGTGCAGTTGGAGAAGGTACCCTGTTTTTTAATTTTTAAACTACACCATATGCAGTATATTACAACTTTAGTTATAAAGATTAAAAATATTTGTTCGATATCAATAAATGTAGAGGAATTGGCAGAGAAATGATAAACAAAACCACAGTACTTTTAATACAAAAAGACATCAAAGCAGTTTCTGAACTTACGGAAAAATGCCTTGAAACAGGTATATGTGAAAAAAATATCTTTGCTGTTTCCGATGCGGATTCAGCAGAAAGATATCTTGAAATCGCAGGTATCTCCTATGTAATCGTTGATGCAGATATGTACAACTATGTAGTAGCATCAATTATTGAAAAATTCTCCGAATATTTCCCCATTCACACAATTATTACGAATGCAAAGCCTGAACAAAAAACATTACGTATGATGAATGACAAAACATTAACCTTTATAAATTCATACGATGAGATTTTGGATGTAGTTCAGGACAATTCAAGAATTTTGCCTTATCCATACTCCGAAATATCAAATTTACAAAACATATAAATTTATTTTATCATCCCTGTTTAGACTGTGCTGTTGAACCCCTAATTCAACAGCTTTTTTTTGCGGATTCCGTGCGGCTGTAAGGACTCCGTTCAAATATTGACTAAATGTCAAGTTTTGAATGGAGGTAGGCAAAGAGAAAAACGTAGTTTTTCCGTGCCGTATAGAAATTAAAACGAGCGAACAGCCATGTGAGGCAAAACCACGCTTTTGCCGAACGTCTGATTTCAAGACATACATAAGCTTCGCCCAACAGGGGGACACCCCCTGTAACCCCCAATTGATTAAATCTAACTCTGACCCGAATCTTGTTTAAAGCATCATTGAGCCTCGTTTCTACTGTCATCCTGAGGAGTGAGCACAGCGAGCAAGCTCAGGATCTTACCGGATGGGTGAATATACTTTGGATTGGTAAGATTCTGAACACAGCGTTATCCTTACGGCGATGTTTTTTTAACGCTTCAGAATGACAGTTTGCCTGATAATTCTCCATCTCCTGCGGGAGTATAATTTTGTCGGATTAGTAAATCCGACCTACGTTTTAATAATTAGAGAATAAAACGGGTTTCAGGGCGGAGCCCTGTTGTGGTTTAGGTTTCAAAAACAAAGATTTTTGTTTTATCTTCCACCCATTCTTTTAAAAAATAAGTGTAGTCAAAGAAACTTGATTACCTGCAGGCTTGGCACATCAGACTATTTCAAGTTCTATCTCAAAAAATCTGTTCCACGGATATGAATATTCTGGCTCCTTAAAGTCATATGAAAGGTACTTTTTGATTGTTTCTTCATACGGCAACATTTCTTTTTGAAGATTGGAAACAGAAATTTCTGACAAATACGATTTCAGTTTCTTTCTCACATTCGCCTGATATGCCCAATCATCCAAAAACCTGATAGCCTGTACTTTTTTGAAAGCATTGATGTCGGGTGTTTTTGCCAGATATTTTACGATTGCACAGCACAAAATACTGCCCAGAGTATTACCTGTCGTATTCCAGCCGCCGTATCCGAGAAAGTTTTTGAAATCCGGTTTGTGCTTTAACAACTGATGAACAAAATCATTATCCGCCCCGTTTGCATTTCTAATATCAGCTATAAGATATGGTTTTTGAGGCATATCCAGAGTACCTTTGAAGCCTTCAACATCCACACCCATAACAAGTTCACCCTGTTCTTCTTTGAAATTATTTACAAAAAGAACAAGGTCTGTTTCCTCGATATTTTCGCAATATTCAGCACCAATCAGTTCTATCTGACTTTTTACCGAATCACAGACAGAAACATCCTCATATCTCGAAATTTTAGCAGTATAATCCGGCTCCGTGTATACAGGCGCTATTTTGATTTTCTTACCATATTCATCCAAAATTGCTCTGCCCAGAAGACTGAGCGGTATTTCGTCCGCACCCGTTTTGACCAGAGCGTTGAGTTTGTTTGCCGTTATGTGAATTTCAAGAACCTTTGCCTCTGCTACATTCAGTCCGTACTCGGCACAGTCATCTTTTGAATATACCAGAGTGTTCAAAAAATGCTCCTGAGACCATTTTATATACAGCTTGTTTATTTCAAAATTTCTGTTTCTGGTTTGAAGATAATCTTTTAAAATATCTTCGGGAATATCAATATCGGCTTTTCCGTTTTTGTGGTAGTCGTAAGAGTATTTAAAAATCTTTTTTCCGTATAAATTCCAGTATTCCTTCTCTTCTTCATTTACATTGTTGTTTGAAATACGCATTATGCTGGAAAAAGCGTATACCTGAGCATGTTTTTTTTGAAGGATATTTTTCAACCTGTCTATTCTTTTTTTTATTGTTTCAAAAGAATCATTGCATCTTCTTGAAGGAACAAGCCCCCCGTATGCAATTGTATCAAGGGCAACAACTACTTTGTCAATTTGTGAAAGGTTTTCTAGCCAGTTTAAAATGCCCTCAATATCAGCGGTTTTTGTCAAATCACCGAGCAGACTTTTGTCCGGCAAAAAAAGATTAATCTCACTATCTATATCCGCAATTTGTTTTGCAAGGCTATAGCAAACCGGTCTGTTGTCTATCGGCACAAAAGCAATATTCATAGATTATTCTGCCGCCTTTGTCGTAAACTGATTTGAACGGGTAATACCCACTTTTCCCGAACGGACAAGTTCTCTGATACCTATAGGTCTCAAAAGCTCGATGAGCGAGCGGATTTGTCTTTCATCTCCGAGAGCTTGAAGTGTGTATGTTCTTGGCGTAACGTCTATGATTTTCGCATTAAAAATCTCCGCAATTCTCAAAATCTCAGACCTGTCTTCATCTTTTGCCACAACTTTGCATAGAATAAGTTCACGCTCTATAGACTCAACATCGCCCAAATCAACAACCTTTAGCACGGGAATGAGTCTGTTGAGCTGTTTTGTAATCTGTTCAATTACATCTGCATCGCCGCCTGAAGTTTCTATAGTAATTCTGGCATAGCCTTTCTCGCTTGTCTGTGCAGCAGTAATGCTTTCAATACTGTATCCTCTGCCCGAAAACAAACCGCTGACACGGGATACTATACCTGCCTCATCTTTTACAAGAACTGATATTACATGATTTTTGTTTTGCATTTTTCACCTTTTTAATTAATAGGACAATCATTTGAGAGAAGAACTTTGTTAAGCGGATTACCCGCAAGAACCCACGGATAAACCATTTCACATTCTTCTACAACAACATCAATAAACACCGGTTTTTTACATTCTATTGCTTCCTTCAGTGTCGGAATAATCTCTTCTTCTCTGGTTATCCTAAAACCTTTTGCACCATATGCTTCAGCAACTTTGACAAAATCCGGACCGGAGATTTTTGTTTGAGAATAGTGTTTGTGATAGAGTTTCTCCTGCCACTGACGCACCATTCCGAGATACCCGTTGTCTATGATGACGTTAATAACCGGAATATTGTAAGCTACACATGTGGCAAGCTCCTGAATATTCATCTGAATACTGCCGTCACCGGCAATATTTATAACCGTTTTGTCTTTGCAGCCAACGGATGCCCCCATTGCGGCAGGAAAGCCAAACCCCATTGTACCCAGACCGCCTGAGGTAATAAACCGGCGGGGTTTTGTCATTTTGCAGAGCTGTGCTGCCCACATCTGGTGCTGTCCGACCTCTGTTGTGATTATTGGATCCATATCTTTTACATAATCATAGAGTTTCTGGATTACCGTAACAGCGCTCAACTTGTCTGTAGGATGTTCAATTGCAGGACGTCTTTTTTTCCATTCATGAATTTGTTCAAGCCAGGATTGTTTTACCTCGTAATTTATCTCATAATTGTTTGAATCAAATTCATCAAGCATTGCCCTCATAACATTTTTTGCATCACCGATAATCGGTATGTCAATTTTTACATTTTTGTTGATAGAACATGGGTCTATATCAACATGTATAATTTGCGCATCTTTTGCAAATCGTTTCAAACAGCCCGTAATTCTGTCGTTGAACCTTGTACCTATAGCAAACAAGACATCACAGTTTGTCACTGCAAAGTTTGCCCAGAAATTTCCGTGCATACCCAGCATTCCAAGAGATTTCGAATCAGTTTCCGGAAAAACACCTTTTGCCATAAGAGTATTGGTGACGGGAATATTCAGCTTTTCTGAAAGCTGTTTGAGTTCTTCCATTGCATCAGAAGCAACTATCCCGCCGCCTGCAAGAATAACCGGTCTTTCTGCATCACACAACAACTCAAGTGCTTTTGAAACCTGTTTCGGGTGACCGTTATAATTCGGATTATATCCCGGCAGTTTGACAGTTTCCGGCCAAACAAACTCGCTTGAACTGCTCAAAACGTCTTTGGGCATATCTACGACAACCGGACCGGGTTTGCCGGTTGTGGCAATATGAAATGCTTCTTTTATAATCCTTGAAAGGTCTTTCACGTCTTTTACAAGATAGTTATGTTTGCAGCAAGGACGTGTTATGCCGATAATATCAGCTTCTTGAAAAGCATCATTTCCAATCTGGTTTACACCCACCTGACCGGTAAATACAACAAGCGGATAGCCGTCATAGTATGCATTTGCAATTCCGGTAATTGCATTTGTTGCACCGGGACCTGATGTAACAAGAGCCACACCGGGTTTACCCGTAACTCTGGCATAACCTTCGGCAGCATGAATTGCTGCTTGTTCATGACGGACAAGATAGTGTTTTATATAATCACAATTGTATAATGCTTCATATATTCCGAGGATTACACCGCCCGGATATCCGAAGATTTCGCTTACGCCTTCTTTTTTTAGACATTCAAGAAAAATTTGCGCTCCGGTTAGTTTCTTTGTTTCTGTTTCAGTAGTTGTCATTTAAATAAAATTTCTCCAAAAATATTTATCCAGATAGAATATTTTAGCATTTTTTTGAGATTTTTTCCAAAAAATAGCGAAATTTGATGAATTTTTGATAAATTTTGTGTGTTTTTTAAAAAAACAGGCCGATTTTTTAAAAAATCGGTCTGTTTCAATTAAATTTTACGGTTGTAGCTTTCACACAAGTTTATGCTACCCCGCCTGTCAAATCTGAGATTTGTTCGTTCAGGTAATTACATTACCTTCACAACGGCGGTTTCTAACGGTTACAGCTTTTCGGTCTTTCACTTCTGAAAGCCCTTCAAGCTTTCACACAAGTTTATGCTTTACAACAGGCAAGTCCTGCTTGTTCTTTTAGCAAAGCAGCTTTGTCTGTATGCTCCCACGGAACATCTATGTCTGTACGACCCATATGTCCGTATGCAGCAAGTAGCTGATAGAATTTGCCGCCGTTTTTAGCCGGCAAGCCTCTGAGGTCAAACTGTTTGATAATAGCGGCAGGTCTCAAGTCAAAATTCTTTTTGACCAGTGCTGAAATTTCATCATCGGAAATAACGCCTGTACCAAACGTATCAACCATAACAGAAACCGGTTCAGCCACGCCGATGGCATATGCAAGTTCAACCTCGCATTTTTGAGCCAAACCTGCAGCAACAACATTCTTTGCAACATAACGTGATGCATAAGCTGCGGAACGGTCAACTTTTGTCGGGTCTTTTCCCGAGAATGCACCGCCGCCGTGACGGGAATATCCGCCGTATGTATCAACAATAATTTTTCTTCCTGTCAAACCGGCATCACCCTGAGGACCGCCGATAACAAATCGACCCGAAGGGTTGATAAGATATTTTGTATTTTCATCAGGTTTGATTGAACAGTTCTCAAATACGGGTTCGATTACTTTTTCTATCAAATCCTGTCTGATTATTTCCTGAACTTCTTTATTGTCGGAAACTCCTTTAATTTCAGGATCATGTTGTGTTGAAAGAACAATTGTATCAATTCTTGAAGGTCTGCCTTCAACATATTCTACAGTAACCTGTGATTTTCCGTCCGGTCTCAAGTAGCCTAAAGAGCCGTTTTTTCTAACCTGAGCAAGTCTGTATGACAGTTTGTGTGCCAGACTGATAGGCAAAGGCATAAGTTCAGGTGTTTCATCACATGCAAAACCAAACATAATACCCTGGTCGCCGGCACCGACTTCTTCTGTTTCGCTGGCAGAAGTATCTGCATTGTCATTTCTTGCCTCAAGTGCTTTATTTACGCCTCCGGCAATATCAGTAGACTGTTCATCAATTGATGTCAAAACCGCACAGTTTTTGTAGTCAAAACCGCCGCCTTCAGCTCCGGCATAGCCGATATTTTTGATAGTGTTTCTTACCACTGCGGGGATATCCACGTAGCAGTCAGATGTGATTTCTCCGCAGACAAGAGCCATACCTGTTGTTACTGTAGTTTCTGCAGCAACTCTTGAGTGTTTGTCTTTTGTAAGAAATTCATCCAAAATTGCATCGGAAATCTGGTCGCATACTTTGTCGGGGTGACCTTCGGTAACTGATTCCGATGTAAAAAGAAATCTCTTTGATGTCATTTTGTCATATTCCCTTTCATAACTAACCCGGGTGACTCTCCGGGATTACGAACATAGTAAAACAAAGGAAAATCAAGGTCAAATGTAGGTTTACATAGCTTAATCATTTTTTTAGACATAAAAAAACAGATACTTTCAAAAAGTATCTGTTTTTTGTTTTAATTGATTAATTCTATTTTATCTCCAGAATAAATCCGCCGTTGTCAGCATTCTGAATAGCATTTTCATTCATCTTTGCTCTGAGGTTTTTGATGTATTTGTATACATAATCTCTCGGCAAATCAAGAACCTGAGCCAGTTCTTTTGCATAGACTATGCTGTTTTTGTGGCTGACAAAATGCTCAAAAACAGCCTGTTCTCTCGGTGTAAGATTTTTTTTGAAAGAAACTTGAATATCATCAAGGACAGGAGCAATCCGTTTTTTTGCTGTTTCTTTTGAAGAAACTTTTTTTGCTGCGGCTGCTGATTTTGTCTCATGTTTTGCAGCTCTTTTTTCATCAAGTTTTTTTCTTGCATTTCTTTCGGCTTTTTCAAGAGACAATTCTTTTTCTCTTTCAAAAGACTGCTGGGCGAGAGCGCCTATTTTTTCTACTTTAAAATTGCTTTTTGAAACAGACGGTTCTTCTGTTGTCACATATCTGACTTCTGAAGAATGGTGTTTGTATACCATATCCACCATATCATTTGTTTCTTTTTCCTCCGAAATTACTTTCCCCAATCTTTTTGCATAGTCTTCTAGGGTAATTTTCTCCAAAGAACTTCTCCACTGTTTTATCTCTTCTTTGGTCAAATAATCCGGCATCTTAATAAATCTCCTTGACTTAAATCTTCAACTGTCTAATTCCTTATCTTCCGAAAACGTAAGACCATTTTTACGTTTGTTTTCTTTTCTATTCTTAATATACGGATTCAAGGTAACTTTAATCTATCATGAAATTTGAACAAAAATCTAATAAAAATTTAAAAATATGTAGCAATTTTTACAAATATATAAATTTGTTCCTGAATTTTAAAAATAATTATTCAAATCACAAAATTTTTACAAATGGTCTATGCCTGTTTATCGAGTTTGTTTGAAATATCTGTTTGGGCAGATTCTTTTGATTTTTCCATTCCGATTGCCTTCATTATCGGATGAAGAATCAAATGGCTCAACTCGGGCGCCAGCACAGTCAAACCTACAACAGAACCGACTATAGAGCTCATTTCAATACCGCCTTTGGCAATATAAAACTGTCTGAAATAGTCATCTTCTTTGCTGAGTGTTTTTATTTTTCTGAGAATTTCTTCAGACTCTTTTGAATCTGTCAGATTTTCTTTAAGTGTTTTAAGCAAATTAACAGCAAGTTTGTTTTTCGGGTCATTTCTGTCAGCAACAGGCATATGGCTGAGTTTGAACATTGCAAGAAGCCCTTTTTCATTTTTAAACTCATTTACTGCACATTTGCTGATTTTGCCTTTGGTTATTTCTTTCAAAAATTCTGCGCCTTTTCCTGCTTTGTCACCGTCTATTTTGTTGCAGAGTTTCTGAAATATTTTAAAACCGCCTCTTTTAAAAATAGGAGGAATAACAAGAAGATAAATACCGAGGCACAAAATTTGATACAGGAGTTCTTTTGTCGCAGAGTATTTTTTTGTTTCCTTATCGGCATGTTTGTCGGCAAGGGTAAACAAAGGACGACCTACGGCTTTCAATCCGGTTTCTATCGAAACCTGAGCGGTAGTATTTTGAATGAGGTTTTGAAAACCCGGCTGAGATATTGCATTTACAATTCCGCTAAGCATATTCTATCCCCCCACCTTCATATTTCCGCCGATGTTCTGAGTATATTTCAACTGCAATCCGGTAAGCAGGCTGTTTGGACCGGCAACAACTGTCCGTTCCGGCAATGCATGCATTGCTGCAGGTTTCTCGTCAACAACTGTTTCTTTTATGTCCAGTTTGGAAACACTGCCTTTCCCAGCTTTTTTATTTTGAAGCTTTTGAACACCGTTCATTACCGGATTCAAAGCAATATTGCAAACAGCCGGAATAATACAAACAGCACTCAAACAAACACACACAAACTCAAGTGCGTTTTTAATTCTGCCTTCATGTCCGCCTGTTTTTTTGTGAAGAAACTTTGTAAGGGGTCCGACAAGAGCTTTGTTTGTTGCAACATATGTGAGAGCAGCAATTACCTCTGTCAGTCCTTCTCTGAACGCTGCATATTTTTTGGTCTTCGGGTCTGACTCTTTGTCCATCATGGTAAAAATAGGACGGTTGATACCTTTAAAAATAGCAATTGCAAGCACTGCGTTTAAAGGGTCATTGTGATCCCCCAGATTATATGCGGTTTTTGCTATTTTTTTGAGAAAAGAATTCATGTGCGGTGTTCGGCTTTCTCTTGAGTCAAAATAACCGGAAAGTATTTATCCGGTCAATTATATGAAATACAAACATGAAAAAAAATGCTAGCGCAAAATTTTATTCTTAACATTTTTTCATAGATGATTATAAAACAAAAATATTTAAAAGTCGTTATAGAAAAAATATAGATACCTGATATGTTTGCTTTTGTGGGCTTTTTATGTTTCAATAAGGTTGATTGGAGGTTTTTTTAATGGATAGAACATTTGTTGCAATCAAGCCGGACGGCGTAAAAAGAGGATTGATAGGCAATATCATCAGAAGAATTGAGCACAAAGGCTACAAAATTGTCGGGCTCAAAATGCTCCAGCCTACGCTTGAAATTGCTGAACAACACTATGCTGAACACAAAGGTAAACCGTTTTACCAGAATTTGATTAATTATATAACTTCAGGACCTATTGTTGCAATGGTTGTAGAAGGGCAGAATGTAATTGAGGGCATGCGTCATATGATGGGTTCTACTGTTCCGAATGATGCGCAGGTAGGAACAATCAGGGCTGATTTTGCCCAGACAAAAGAATGCAATACAATTCACGGCTCAGATTGTCCTGAAAGTGCAGAAAGAGAAATAAATATCTATTTTAAGCCTGAAGAACTCTGCGAAAATTGGAAAACAATGATGGAATATGTTTGGGAAAACATGTAATGAAAAGTGATTTTTTCAGTTATACATTATTAAACGAAGATAAAAAGACCGGAGCGAGAGCCGGTCTTTTGCATACACCGCACGGAGATATTGAAACTCCGATATTTATGCCTGTAGGTACAAATTCTGCGGTCAAAATGATGACAAATGATCACCTGAAAGATACAGGCGCACAAATTATTTTGGGCAACTCATATCACCTGTCGTTACGCCCCGGAAACAAACTGATAAAAGAATTCGGCGGTCTTCACAAATGGATGAACTGGGACAAGCCGATTTTGACAGATTCCGGCGGATTTCAGGTTTTTAGCCTTGCTGATTTGAGAAACATAACGGAAGAAGGTGTCAAATTTAAAGACGCCAAAACAGGTACGGAGTATTTTATTAATCCCGAAATATCAATGGAGATTCAGCAGGATTTGGGTGCTGACATTGCAATGGCTTTTGATGAATGTGCACCGTATCCTTGCACATACGAAGAAGCAAAGACAGCTATGGAAAGAACTCACCGTTGGCTTGAGAGATGTTTTAAAGCCCACACAAGAGAAGATCAAGCTCTGTTTCCCATTGTTCAGGGAGCATTTTATGATGACTTGAGACGGGAAAGCGCCAGAGTTATTTCCACGTTTGATGCTGTCGGATATGCAATAGGAGGAGTGAGTGTCGGTGAGCCGGCAGATGTAAAAAATCACTTTGTTGAACTGACAGCACCTCTTTTGCCGAGACTCAAACCAAGATATTTGATGGGTGTAGGCACACCGGAAGATTTGCTTGACGGAATTTTGAGGGGCGTAGATATGTTTGACTGCGTTTTGCCGACAAGAAATGCCCGCCACGGTTCTTTCTTTACATCAGAAGGCAGAAAAATCATCAAAAACAAAGAATTTGAAAAGGATGCTTCTGCGTTGGACAAAAATTGTAATTGCTATGCCTGCAGAAACCATACAAAGGCATATATAAGACACCTCTACAGAGCAGGTGAAGCAACAGCGGCAATACTTTTGAGCATTCACAATATTCAGTTTCTCATAGATTTGGCAAAAGAGGCAAGAAAAGCAATTCTTGAAGACAGATATCAGGAATTTTATACGGAAAAAATGTCAGGACTTTTTCCGAATTAGATTTTACTTGTCTTTTTCTATTCTTGCTTTTTTGAAAAACTCTTTAACTTCTTCTGAAACCCGAACATTTTGCAATTGCAGATTGTATTTTTTCATCTCTGCCAGTTTGTCCTGTTCCTGCATCAAATCTTTTTGCGGAAGTCGGATAGAATTTTTTACATCTTCAAACGCATGTGACTTTCCTTCAGTTGCAATTTTCAGAATTACATCATCAATATTGTCCGTATTCATATTGTGTTTTTGCGCAAATTCCTTGACACTTGTGCCGTAAGGAAGTCTGTAAAGCCATTGAACCGACAATGCATCTCTGGGTGAAAGGCTTACTACGCCGTATTTGTGCGGGGTATACATTATATCCGTATCGTAAGTGCTGTGTCCCAAACCCAGAGCGTGTCCTATTTCGTGCAAAATTGTGTGATAAACTTCGTTTTCATCCTGATACTGATGATGCAAAATCCCGTCTGACAAACCTATTTGAACCTCGGCGCTGTATAGTCTGCTGTTGTTATCAAAATGAAAATAGCAGTGCCCGAGTGCTTTTCTGTCCACTCTTTTCCAGTCAAGATTAATCTGTGATTCATTCAAAGTGTTTACGACTTTAAATTTGACTTTTCCGCCGCCGACTTTTTCCCATTCCTGCAAAGCTCTTTTTACAAGTGCCTGATATTTGTAGCTGTCATTTCCTGTTTTTGCATACCAGCGAAACGGAGCAATATAAAATTTAAGCGGAAAACAATTCTCCGGCCACCTTATAATACGGTTGTCTTTTAGATTATCTTGAAGATAGGTTATGTGTTCCATATTTTGATTTTATATTTTTTTCGTAATCAATGCAAAGATATCGTTAAATACTATCAAAAGCATAAGAACAATCAGAAACAGGAAAAAGAAATTGCTGATTTTTGCAATAACTTCTTCATCCAGCGGCTTTCCTTTGATTTTTTCAATCAGCAAAAACAGCAGGTGACCGCCATCCAGTGCCGGAATAGGCAAGAGATTCATTATTGCAAGGTTTATACTGATTATTGCTGTGAGCAAAAATCCGTTGAACAGTCCTGTTTGTTCAATCATATCACCGCCGACTTTTGTAATTGCAACAATGCCGTGGAGTTCTTTTACGGGAATTTGACCGGTAAACAGTTTTTCAAGCCCGAGAATAGTAAAATCAGTTATTCTGTATGTATAAGCAGCGGAAGATTTTAGAATTTCAAGGGGTGTATCAGCTTTGAGAAGAATTTCTTCAAGGTTTTGTTGTATACCGATTAAGCCTTTTTCATCCGAGTATATCGGTTTCAAATTTACTTCTTTTCCGTCTCTGATTACAACAAAATGCATCGGCTTTCTTGTATCCGAAAGTGATTTTGCGATATCACAAAGCGAAGTTTCTCCGTCTGCAATATATTCTTTTTTGCCCTGAATTTTGTCCCTTAATAAAATTTGTTTTTTGTTCAGTTTAATCGGATCTTGTTTTATCTTTTCCATACCGAGAAGAGCTGCTTTTGTGAGCGTAACTTCTTTTTCATCTTTTAGCGGAACAAGGTTTATTTTCGTATTCTTTTCAAGCGGTTTGTAGATATCTTTTATTGAAGAATTTTTTTCCTGCAGGGCTTTTAGCCTGTCATTGTATATTTCGTATGAAATTAAACCGTCTTTTGTTTTGCTCTCCTGAGCAAATTTGTTGATTTGAAGCGGTTGAAAAATTTCCGCTCCGTTAACCTTATATATTCTGTCGCCTTTTTTAAGTCCTGAATAGTGAACGGAAGCGTTTTGCGGTGCCGTAATTTTTTCTACGGTTATATTGTATTTTCCTGCCGGAAGTTTGTGCCATATTGCCGCAGTTAAAACAACAATCAAAAAAGCACAGATTACATTTGCAATTACACCGGCTGAGACAACTATTGTCCTTTTCCATATGGGTTTGTTTTTGAACAAATCATCCGGATTTTTTTCTTCTTTCGAGTCTGTATCATCATCGGGAAATGCAACATATCCGCCAAGAAGCAGAGCATGAACAAGTATTTCCGTATCGCCGATTTTTCCTTTAAAAAGAGTCGGTCCAAAAGGAAGCCCAAAACCGAATTTGTCCACTTTTATACCGAGTGCTCTTGCTGACATAAAATGCCCGAGTTCGTGAATTAAAATCAAAAAACTTATGAGCAAAAGCATTATTATAATATTCATTGTTCTCTCTCTTTTTTAAAAACCTGTGTAAGACTATTTTATCATATTATAATTATTATATGATTAAATTTTTATCGCAATTACTCGATTTGATATACAAAAAGCGTTGTTATGTCTGCGGATGCTCAGGAGAAAATACAAAGCTCTGCTCTAAGTGTTTTAAAAAAATCCGCCGTCTGCCCGTAAAAATTTTGAAGCATATCGATGGTGTAGCCGTCTACTGTTCTGCGATTTATGAAAAAGAAATTCAGAAAATCATAAGGGGTATAAAATATCACAACCAAACAGAGCTTGCGTTTTTCCAAGCAAAAATAATGTATGACTATTGGAAGCAGTTGAATATAAGTCAAGACACTTATTCCATTGTTCCGGTTCCTCTTTTTGACAAAAGGCAGAAAAAAAGGAAATACAATCACATGGAACTTGTGGCTCAGGAGTTTTCAAAACTGACCGGATACAGCATAAATACGGAAATAATAAAAAGAATAAAAGACACAAAACCGCAATACAAACTCACAAAAAAACAGAGAAAGAAAAATTTGCACAATGCTTTTGAATACAGTGAACATCACTACAACGGTGAAAAGCTGCTTTTGATTGATGACATTTTGACAACGGGAAGCACCATGGAAGAAATGATAAAAACATTTCAAAACGCCGGAGTTAAAGATTTGACAGTATTTGTCACAAGCTGCACCGAATTCAATATCAAAAACCGGTCTGAAACTTAAAATGTCCGAAAAAATAAAATATCCCGACAAAAAAGATTTAAAAAAAAACCGCACTTTTGATGCGGCATTAAAGTAAACAGTTTACGAGTGAGAGTGGAATATGCACAGTTTTATACTATTAAAGTACTGCGATTTCTTGAATTAGCCGGATGTATAAATATTTGTGTTGTTTAGGATATAATCTAAGAAGCATATTATTACGGAAATAAGTTTATGTTTTTGATTTCATTTTTGTTGGTTTTTTTAACGGCATATTTTGTTACAAGTATTGTTTGTAATGGTTCTGAAAAAAGAAAGATATCCGGTTTTTTAATCCTTCTTGTATCGATATTTGCAAATGTAATATTGACGATGGAGATTTTGTCAGTATTTAGTGCAATTAGCAGAATAAATGTTTTGATTTTAAATATTTTGTTTTCCTGTGCGGCCGGTTTTTTCTGGCTGAAAAAAGGCAAACCTTTATACAAACCGGAATTTAAAAGAACTGCGGAAAGAATTTTTCACGCATTAAAAAAAGACAAAATTCTGATGATAATGGCTTTTGGTTTTTTGTTTTTTATCTGTGTAACCCTGTTTTTGAATATATTTATGCCGGTAACAAGTTCAGATGCACTGGCATACCATTTGAACAGGGCTGCTTTCTGGTCGTTTCAGGGCAGTTTGAATCATTTTGATATTGCAGATGACAGAAACCTCGTTATGCCGATAAATTCAGAAATCCTTTATATGTGGATTCTGCTGTTTGTAAAAAGTGATATAGGATTGAATTTTGTTTCATTCTTTGGATACATTGCATCAATTTTCAGTATTTATAATATTCTGAGCTTTTTGGGTTTTTGCGAAAGAAAAAAAATCTGGACAATATTCATTCTGTCTTCCTTTGCCTCGGTTATAGCAGAAGTATCGAGTCTTGAAACAGATGTGTTGATAGCAGGGCTTGTTCTGACTGCAATAACATTGTTTATCAATTATTTAAAAGACAAAAAATTGATGTTTTTATATTTTGCCGCACTTTCTTATGCAATAGCTGCGGGTACAAAATCTCCTGCTATAATAGCTTTTCCGGGAGTATTCTTGCTTTTGTCTTTTTGGGCATACCAAAAAGAGAAGAAAAACTGTCTCAAAACCCTCGGTATATTTTTGGGCTTTTTGATTATTAATTTTGTAATCTTCTCAAGCTACAATTATATTCTGAATTTTATACAGTATCAGGACTTTTTGGGTTCTGAATCGGCAAAGGCAATCCATGGTTTCAGAGGCGGAATAAAAGCTTTTGTTGCAAATTACATCAGATATATTTTTATGATGTTTGATTTTTCAGGCTTCAGATACAGTGAGTATGTCGGAGAATACATTACTAATGCAAAACTTTCTCTGCTTGGATTTTTGCATATACCTGAAAATCTCGGTGTAGAAATGTCTGACAACAATGTAATAAACAACGGACTTCTCGATGTCAAAATGGGAACCGGATTGTTAGGCTTTTTGCTGTTTTTGCCGGGCACCATTGCAGCAATTGTTGTTGCGGCAGTCAGAAAAATTCAGAACAAACTGTCAACAAAATCTTTAGCTATATTTGCATTTGGACTAATGTTTTATATCAACATTTTTTGTTTGTCATTTTCCATTGCATATATGGTGTTTAGTGTAAGGTTTATGACATTTATTGTTCTTCTGTCGGCACCTGTGCTTGTTTTGTCATACATGAAAAAAACAAATCTGCTTAAGCTGCTGATTTTGTTTTTTGTAATGTCCTATTTTGTTGTTATTACGCCAAATCTGATATCAAGACCGATAAAAAATATAATACGTGTAATAAAAGAAGAAAAAAGCATCTCTGCAGCAAGAGACAGAATAAGGTGTGCTCTTCTTGTCGGATACAGAGGGAAAATGTCTTTCTGTTATCTCCGGGACATGATTAAACAAACACCGGCGGGAACATCTTTCGGTATTTTTCCCAGCGCTGACAGCAGAATGTTTGTTGTAAAAATGCTCGAAAATGACGGTTACAAAATAGACACAATGCTTGTAGAAAAAATGGAAGGCTATGACTTTTCAAAATATGACTATATAATCACAACAAACAAGAACTTGATTAGCACTGTTTTGATTAACAAGACAAAAGATACAAAAATAAATTATAAAATTAATAAAAAAGGCGAAGCATATTTTGATAAACCCTATCCTTATACCTGTATATACATACAGGAGCACACAAGTTATATATACAATCCGCTTGACAAAAACAGCAGAATTATAGGCTCTACATGCAATGTGCCTGACAGCTATTTTGAAAAAAAAGGTTTTGACATGATTCAAAATATCAATTTCAAATCTAATATAAGAGAAAATGCAAATTATATGACAATATATAAAAAAAGAGATAAAATACAAAAATAATCAGCAAAAAATTTTTTTCAGGATTTTTAATTTGTCAAAACAGGAGAGCAAAATTGATAAACAAACTGAACAACATATCTTTCAAAGGTGTCTATTTTTTGTCGAACATATACGACATAAACCCTGAAAACAGAGTCAAAGTAGCAAAAACTGTTCAAAAAATAGACGATATGTTCCCCGAAAACGATGTTTTTCTCGGAGCAAACCAAAACGGAGACTTGACTGTTCAGGTACAAAAAACAAATCCTCTCAAGTATCTTCTTGATCCTGATGTAATGGAAAAGCTGGATATTTCTTTTGAACAGCTTGTAGCTTTACTAAATTTTAATTCCGCATCAAAATCATTAAACGATTTTATATGGGATAAAAAAAGACCCATAGCGTTTGAACAGATTGAAAATGTTGAAAATTTGGATATAGACGATCTGGCGGCAAAAATTCAGGATACCGTTTCTATGTTTAATCAAAAAAACAAAGATTTAAAGATATAATTTGCTAAACCTATGGCGTAAGACAGTACCGGAATGAATTAATATTCTATCTGTGATTTTTCCAGAAGTTTTGTGTTTTTTTGTATATCTTTTAACCTGTCATTGTTTTGATTAAAGTATACAAAATAGAATTTGTCCGGTTGTTTTTCATATTTTGTCTTAAAAACATTGTTGGAAAAGTTTATGAAAAAATTCATTATTGTTGTACTGTCTTTATATTTATCATAATCCTTATACGGCGAATAGAATGCAAGAAAAGTATTGAAAAAAGCATTCATGGTATTTTTTTCTTTGAGCAAAATCGAAAGATTTTTGTCTTCATTTTTTGTATAATAATGCAGCCTCAAACCGTGGTCACCCAAAATAATAATATATACGTTGCCGCCGGTTTTCTCAAAAATTTCATCAACGGCGGATTTTGTTTTATTGTTAGTGTAAAGCAAGTATTCTATACAATTTTTTTTATTGATTTTGTATTCTTTGGTTATTTCATTTACAAGAATATCATCCCTTTTGAAAGCATTCAGCTTTTTGCCGTTTCTGTCTTTGAGATACGGAAGATGAGGCGCCATTATATGTGCAAAAACAAACTTTGGTGAGCTTACATTTATTTCTTTACTCAACTCTGTCCAGAATATATCTTTTACATTATTTCTTTTGTTGAAAAAAGGAAACATTTTTTGAAAAAACGTACCGTAGAAAAAAGCCTGATTTATCGTCGTTGCCGTACCGGCGTAATGTTTGCTGACATCCGTAACCGAAGAAACATAGCCTTTTTCAAGCTTAAAACCGCTAAACGAATTTATAAAATCCACTTTGTATCCGTTATCATATGCTGTTTTAAATAAAGCGGCATTGCTGAGAGCCAGTGACGGTGTGTATTCAAAATTTTCTGTATATTTGTGATTCAAAAACGACGGCAAAGAACATATTGTTTTTGTATAATTGCTGTATATTGAATCAAAAACAAAAAATCCCTTTTTTTCAAGCGTGTTTATAAATGCTGAATTGTCAAAATTGAAATCTCTTTTCAAAACATCATTTGACGGATACGCATCCAAAAGAATTATGTACACATCAGGCTGTTTTTCACTTTTTGCGGTTTTCAACGGCAGAGGTTTTGCTTCTTTCGTTTTGACATAAAAAATATTTTGCAAACTGTCTTTAACAAAAACTGTAATCTCAAAAGCATTAAACAAAAACAAAATCATCGAGATAAAAACAAAAATTTTGAAAAGATTTTTTATCCTGATTTTAGAAATTACAACTCCGGCAAAAAGCAAAAAACACCAGAACACAGCACTGTCCAGATATGTTTTAAATATCAAATACTGATATAATGCAAATACCGTTACTGCCGCCATTATGCAGCATCTGGCAATATCTTTGTATACTATATAAAACAATCCGCACAAAGCTGTACACAATACCAGCACCGACAATCCCGCCTGAGCAAACATCCAAAATGTCACTTCGCCTGTATTTAAAAGATAAATATGAATAAGAGGATATATTGAAAACACAACGGGCGGAACAAAGTATATAAAAATATTTTGTTTGCTGTCCGGCTCACTTTCTTTCTGTGGTGTTTCTTTTATAAATTTGTATAAAAAGAACAAAAAAGACAAATACAAAATTCCGGAGAGTACCTTCAATATCCAAAAAGGAATAAAATCAAAATAAAAACCATAAGCAGTCATTGTGAAAGAATATACAATGATAAAACAGAAAATTATAAATAAGATATATCCGTTTTTGATGTTCATTTTTCTTTTCTTCTCATCAGGTATATTGTTCTGAAAGTATTGTCTATATGTCGTTTTTCAACAATGTCAAAAAACCCGCCAAATGATTTTTCAAAATTTTCTATACTATAATCATCAAAAATATCTTTTCTGTTAGACAGCAGTTTTTCAACTTGAGAGTCCTTTTTATCCACATATTCTACAATCAAATTTTTCCCCGCAGACGAAAACAATTTTGCAATTTTTGAAAAAGGAACATTTCTGCCTATTGCAAGATGATGAACAAGAGCCAGCGCCAGAACCAGCTCAGAATCTTTTATTCTTTCAAAAAAGCTGCTTCTTTCTTCATTTGCCCATCCGACAGATGCGGAGGGATTGCACAAATCCAACACAAGCGGCAGTATGTTTGTTTCTTTTTCCTTTTTTGTTATTGCATAATTTTGTTCAACAGCAGAAAAATCTATATCTGCGCTGACAATAAGTTTTGACTTTTCTTTAAATAATCTTGAAAAAGCACCGTTGTTTGCTCCAAAGTCGACTACCGTTTCGGGATTAATTTTTTCTCCAAACACATTAACAATTTTTCTTTTTTGTTCAAAACTCTCATCTGAGTAATTTGTTTCGTTGTAATAGTTTCCCCATTCGGTTTTTGATTTCGGCAGTTTTATGTTTTTTATACACTCTGTCAAATCATTCAGCAATGCCTCCATTTGAAACTTGGAAAATTTTACTTCAATCTTTTTGTGGCAGCCGGAATAATTTTTTTGTGCAAGTGCATGCAAATGAACGTGAGACAGCAGTTTTAAATTAAGCCAGCTTGACTTTGGCAGAAGTTTTGATGCGATATCAAGCGGTAATCCGTCAAGATTTGTTTCCAACAACGATACAAGTCTTTCATCTTTGTATGCCATAACAGCAAGCGGAGCCAAAAATTGCATGCAAAATTGTCTGTATGCACACCAGGGTTTTGTTTCTTCATATATTTCAAAAGAGGACGTATCAATAAAAATCGGTTTTCCCTCAAAAAACTGTACGTTGTATGCGTTTGCATCCTTCAACGACATGCCGTATTCAAGCGCCAGCTTTTGAATTTCAAGTGTTAAAAGAGCAGCATCTTTTAGTTCGGAAAAACACCATTCATAAGGATAAGAAACAAAAACCTTTTGAGGTTTCAGGGTTTTGTATACGGGTTCAAAATTTTCTGTCTCGATATGAGGAATCAGCATTTTTTTTGAAATCAGCATTTCATACAGACCGCTTTGCATAAGTTTTTCATACGGCTCTTTATAAGAATCATAAATAAGCCTGTATACCTCATTGTTTTTAATTACGACCTGCGCATCACGGTCTTTGAAGGAAGCTGTATGAAAAGTAGTCATATCTATTTTGTTTTTCTAAATCTTTCAAAAAAGCTTTTTATTTTTTTTCTGAACAAAATCCCCGCATATCCGATACTTCCGAATACAGCAATCAGAGTTTGGATAATCATACTTCCGGTACCGGGGTCAAGATATGCAAATGCCTGCTGCGGTAGCAAAAATATCGGAATGAAAAATATAAAAGAATATTTAAAAATATTTTTTGACATAATATTTTCTATCCTTAAAAACAAATTCTGTAAAAGATTATAGTACGAAACAAATTTGTTGAAAAACAGTTTACAAAAAAGCCGCCCTAAAAACGATTTTTGAGGCGGCTTTTATAAATTATAAATTATAAATTTTTATGTTTTTCAATTATCTGATTAGCCAGAACGTCGATTTTGGCAAAATCTTCATCTCTTGGCTGACCTTTTATCACTACATAATCAAGTTTTTCGGGTTTGATAATTGTAAACATCTTCTCAATCGTACCTTCGAGATTTCCGCCCCAGCCGAAAGAACCGACAATTGAGTAGTACCTGAGTTTCGGTCTGAGTGCGTTTACGAGATATGCGGCAGTAACAGCTGCCGGATGAGGACCGGCAAGGACCATGGATGAACCGATTACAACCGTTGCACAATCAACCAGTTCCATCGAAAGTTCGCCCTCATCGCAGTGAACAAGATCAAACAGTCTTACCTTTATATCAGCGCTTTCCAGTTTTTCGGCAAGTCTTTCCACCATCATTTTTGTACTTTCGTACATCGAAACATACGGTATAACAACTTTGTTTTCTACCCTGTCGGATGTCCAGTCTTCATACAAATCAAGAATCCATTGAGGTTTGTCATAGATAGGACCGTGGCTTGGCAGGATAATATCAACATCCATTGATTTAACTTTTTTCGTATATTTCTTTGCAAAGCTTCTGAAAGGCATTATGATTTCAGCATAATATCTTTTTGCTGCCTCAACCAGACTGTCTGTGTAATCGGCAAAGAGTTCATGTTTTGTATAATGCGCACCCAAAAAGTCGCAGGTGAAAAGCATTTTGTCTTCTTTTAAGTATGAAAACATTGTATCCGGCCAGTGTACAAACGGTGCAATAATAAATTGGAAAGTTTTGTCACCCAAAGATAATTCATCACCATCATTTATAACAATAAATTTGTCCTCATCAACGTGAAGCATGTTCATCACATTTTCTTTAACTTTTGCATTTGTGACAACTTTTGCATCAGGGAACATTTCCAAAAGCATGGGTATTCCGCCGGAGTGATCCTGTTCTGCATGATTTGAGATAATGTAATCTACATGGTCAATATTGTTTTCCTGAAGTCTTTTTTTGTATTCTTCAAGTTTTTTGGGATAATCTGTATCAACTATAGCCGTTTTTTCACTTCCTTTTACAAGATAAGAATTGTATGTTGTACCCTGCGGAAGCGGTACAAGCTGGTCAAAGAGTTTTCTGTTGGCATCTTTTGAACCTATATAGAAAACATTGTTCTTTATCGGTCTGATTTTTAAATCCATAGTAGTGCTCTCCTTATGTCTAAGGGATTTCACTGCCAAAAATCCTCTGTTATGCCTAATCCGATATCGCAGTTGCCGCCGGCTGCTTTTGTTCGGCAGCATCTATCACGAATTTTTCTCGGACAATTTTTGATTGACTATGCTTTTGTGAACTGGTCTTTTCCGACTGAACACACAGGGCATCTCCAATCATCGGGTAAATCTTCGAACGCAATATTGTTGTTTTCTTTAGGGTCATAGACATAACCGCAAACCAAACAAATGTATTTATCCATCTTGTCGCTCCTTTTTCTTTAATCGGGTGCCGTTTTTTGCTGTAAGCATAAAAGCACTCTTTTAAAATGTTTTACCCGAGCAGTATAAGTTATTATCTGACAAAAATAAATTGCCGTACAGATTAAATTTTCAGCAAAATAATTTTTATTTAACCTTGATGTTGTTTACCGAAAAAATACGGCATATCAACCGGAGAAAGAATATCTGTGTAAAATCTGTTTGCGCTATAGTTAAAACCGTAAACTTTGTCCAGATACTTTGCCCTGATTCCCATGGCTCTCAAACCAACGGGTGCTTGAGGAATACAGAAAAATTTTTTTATTGCGTTAATAATGTTTAGCAAAAATGGCATGGCATATCCTTTAAAAAATAATTTGATGTATAATCTTATTAATGAATTTCGGGAGTTTGTCAAAACCTCCAAACAAAAGCAATGAAGTATGAAAGGATAAAATAATTATGACAGGAAAAGTTACAAAAGACATGGGACTAATTGAGATAGTTCAAAATTATCCGGAAGCATTAGAAGTTTTTCAAAAATACGGTCTGGGCTGTATCGGTTGCGCTGCAGCAAGATATGAAAACCTCGAAGCCGGTGCAAAAGTTCACGGCGTAGATCCGGAAGTTATGGTTTCTGAAATCAATGCTTTGATTGAACAAAGATAGAACCGGAAAAAGAGAATAAAATAAAAAACGGCTTTAAACAAAAGCCGTTTTTTTATCGATTAAATATATTTCTCACATTTCAATTATTTGTTTTGAACTTTAACTTCAACAGGCACAGTTGCCAGTCTGGCAAAACGAAACATTCCGCCGTTTTCTGTTTTTGTTTCAGTTTGTTTTTCTTCACTAACATAGTTGTCTATGTCACGTCCAACCAAAATCTTGATAAATTCGGAACTATACATTCAAGAACACCTTCACTTTCCACTTATATATATAAACACAAGCAAAAATATTTTTTTTCAGATTTTTCAAGAATTTTTACAATTTATAATAAAAAAATTTTTTCGATTTGCTAATTCCGTAGTATATCTGGATTTGAGCCGCACATGGCACTTTGTCAAAAAATCACGATTGTAACAAAATTCGTGAAACATATCACGATATTGTTTTTTGTATTTAATTCTTTATTTTAATATAATTTATTTATAACAAAAATTAAGGACAAAAACGTGACACAAACAACAATTGAAACAATAAAAGATATTATAAAAACAACAAATCTTCAGCATATCGCAATAATTATGGACGGTAACAGACGATGGGCAAAAGCAAAATTTTTGCCGTCCGCCGTAGGACACCAAAAAGGCGTGGAATCGCTGAAAAAAACCATGCGTCTTTTTGATGAATTCGGCATAAAATATCTGACCGTTTATGCTTTTTCTACAGAAAATTGGAACAGAAAAAAGGAAGAAGTTGACTTTTTGATGAACCTTCTGGCAAAAACGCTTTTGAATGAGCTTGACGAAATGCACAGGGAAAATGTAAAAATCAGATTTTTGGGCAATATAGAAAAGCTGTCGGATAATCTAATTGAAATAGTCAAAAACGCAGAAGAAAAAACAAAAAACAATACCGGCGTAAACTTGAATATTGCATTCAATTACGGCGCAAGAGACGAGATTGTAAATGCCGTAAAAAAAATCATAAACGACAAAATTCAACCGGAAGAAATTACGGAAAAACTGATTTCAAATTACCTTTATACAAAAAACATGCCTGACCCCGATTTATTAATCAGAACAGGCGGAGACAAAAGAATCAGCAACTATCTTTTGTGGCAGCTTGCATACTCGGAACTATATGTAACAGATACACTCTGGCCGGATTTTAGAAAAGAATCGCTTGAAGAAGCTATAACAGAGTTTGGAAAAAGAAACAGAAGGTTTGGAAAATAAAATGATGAAAATTGCACTCGGAACCTCAAATCCGCATAAACTGGAAGAAATCAACGATATCTTAAAACACATATGTCCTGATTGTATAGAATTTGTTCTGGTTGACGGCGATTTTGACCCTGTCGAAAACGGAACTACATTTGAAGAAAATTCATACATAAAAGCCCGAGAAGCGGCAAAAGTCATGAAAATCCCCGCACTTGCCGACGATACAGGGTTGTGTGTCGATGCTTTAGACGGCAGACCAGGACTTTATTCCGCAAGATATGCTCCCGATCAAAAATCAAAAATTGAAAAGCTGCTGGGAGAATTAAAAAACGTTCCCGACAAAAAAAGAACGGCTCATTTTTTGTGCACAATGACTCTTGTTAATCCTGACGGAGAAAAGCTCCATGTCTGCAAGGGACAAATAAACGGTTTTATTGCTCAGGAACCTTCGGGAACACACGGCTTCGGCTATGACCCGTTGTTCTTTATTCCGGAATTAAACAAAACCATGGCAGATTTGACACTACATGAAAAAAACACACTGAGCCACAGAGCAAGAGCACTAAATTCCATGGTTGAATGGATAAAAAACAGTTCAGAAATAAAACAGCTTATGCCATAATAAAGATATGGCAAAAAATAAAGAACGTTTAGACAAAATCCTCACAGACAAAGGATACTTTGAAACAAAAAGCAAAGCTCAGGGCGCAATTATGGCGGGTGATGTAAAAATCAACGATGAAGTCATAACAAAAGCCGGATATTTGCTTGAACTCAAAGAAAATACAAAAATAGAGATAAAGTCTCTTCCTTTTGTTTCAAGAGGCGGATTGAAACTGGACAAAGCAATAAGAACCTTCGGCATAAACCTTTTGGACAGAATTTGTCTTGATGCCGGCGCTTCAACCGGCGGATTTACGGATTGCATGCTTCAAAACAATGCGAAATATGTTTATGCGGTAGATGTCGGCTACGGGCAAATTGCATGGAAACTCAGAAACGACAACAGAGTCAAAGTGGTGGAAAGAACCAATATAAAAAACTGCGGTTTATCAGAAATTTATGAAGAAAATGATACTCTTCCGGATTTTTGCGCCATGGATTTGTCTTTCATTTCCATTACAAAAGTTCTGGATAACATAAAAAAACTTATGTCGCCCCAAAAGCAGGAAATTGTTTCTTTGATAAAACCGCAATTTGAAGCGGGAAAAGAACTTGTCGGCAAAAACGGTGTGGTCAGAGAAAAAAGCACACATATAAAAGTCATTGAAAATGTTATAAATTATGCAAAAAACATAGGTTTATATCCGAAACAATTGACTTTTTCACCGATAAAAGGTCCTGCTGGCAATATTGAATATCTTGTTCAGCTTGTAAATGACAGTACTGATTTTGACATTGATATCATTCAAAGAGTTGTTGATGAAGCGCATGAAAAGGAGTTTTAGGAGAAAACAAATGGCAAAAAAGAAAAAAAGCTTTCTCGGCAGAGTAATATACTGGACAGTTTTTGCGGTATTTGTATATTTTGGCGTTAATGCACTTTCATATGCAGACACATTAAAATTTGCTCATATTTCAGATGTTCACCTGTCTGACAAAACAGTCGATACCAGCTACAAAGTACTGTCCCGCTCCAAAGAACTTTTTGAAGACGAGATTAATCAAATAAACGCTGTACCGAACATTGATTTTGTAATTGTAACCGGAGACCTTGCAGACAAACCGCAAAAACCGCTGGTGGAAGAAGCATGTGACAGAATGAACAAACTCAACTACCCATGGTATTTTGCTTTTGGAAACCATGATGCGGCTGTCGGCACAAGTTTTAAAAAAGACAAATATTTTAATTACATAAAAAAACGAAATAAAAACATAAAATCAGATACACGCTACTATTCTTTTGTTCCCAAAAGAGGCTACAGGGTAATTGTGCTGGATGCAACGATAGACACAAGAATTACCGCAAACGGAGAACTGCCTCAAGAACAACTAGACTGGCTGGACAGCGAACTGCTTGCCGCACAAAAATCAAATCAGGTGCCTTTGATTTTTCTTCATCATCCTCTAAGAGAACCTTTTCCTAGTTTTCACCACAGACTGCTAAATGCAGAAGAGTTCAGGGCTGTTTTGGACAAATATAACATGCCTATTGCTGTATTTTCCGGTCATTATCATGCCGCAAAAATTTCAAAGGAAGGTCATATCCTGCATGTTAGCACACCCTCTCTTGTTACATATCCTTGTGCATTCCGAATTGTAACCGTGAACAACCTGAAAAATCGTGTTGTGTTTACATTCGATTACAGAGAAACAAATATCAAAGATGCACAGAAAAAGGCAAAACTCCTGACTTTTTCATCAGGAACATATAAAGGAGAAGAATCGGACAGAAACGGGATTGTTATTCTCGAAAAATAGGTTACAATAACATAGTAAACCCCAAAATACAGATGGATAACTAGGAGTGTCTGAAAATGAGAGATTCAAAAGGAAAGTTTATTGTACAGTTCAGAGGTGTAAGAGGCAGCCACCCGACACCGGACTTCAACTTTCTTGAATACGGCGGAAATACAGCCTGTGTTGAAGTGAATGTAAACGGACATTTGATTATTCTGGATGCGGGTACGGGAATTATTAAATGCGGCAACGAACTTTTGAAAGATTATGTCGCCGAGTTCCACAAAGAACCCATAACCGCCACAATCCTTTTGAGTCATTTCCATGGCGACCATGTACAGGGACTTCCGTATTTTAAACCATTCCATTTGAATACTTCAAATATAAACATAGCCGGTTATACCGATTATGAAGAAAATATAGATGAGGTTGTTTCGAAGGCGGCTTTTGGCAAGTCATTCCCTCTGAGCCTTAACGATTTAAATGCAAAGCTCAATTTTTATGAAATAAACGACAGCTACGCCATGATATTTAATGATGAAGAAGACGAACCCGAATTTGTTAAAATACAAAGCGATGAAGATTATGAACCCGAAGGAGAAGAGGTTGTCGTAAGCTGCTTAAAATCAAACTCACACCCGAAAGAAGGCGTGATGATTTACAAAATAGCCTACAAAGACAAGTCTCTTGTCTACGCCACAGATACCGAAGGCTATGTCGGTGCAAACAAAAAACTTGTTTTGTTTGCAAGAGACACAGATTTGCTCATCCACGATGCGCAGTACACTTCGGATGAATATTTGAACTCTTACTTTTCAAAACAGGGTTACGGACACTCAACTTTTGATATGGCGCTGGAGACATTCTCTCAGGCAAAAGCAAAATCTCTTGCCTTTTTCCATCTTGACCCGAACTACAATGACGAATTTTTACAAGAAATTGAAAAACATTATACTGAAAATTGTAAGAACTGTTTTATTCCGAAAGAAGGTCAGGAAATTGTACTTTGCTAAAGTTTTGACAATTTTGTGTTTGTTGTTTGCACCGGCAGCGGCACAGGCAAAAATGGAAGTGTTCAAAATTGATGCGCAGAGAAATGCAGTTGACCACAACAATCGGGGTGTTATTTATATGCAGGACAGATACTATGCTCCTGCAATAAAAGAATTCCAGATGGCTGTCATGCTAGACCCGGATACACAGGCAAGCTCTGTTTATTATGCAAACCTTGCAAACTGCTATATGAAAATCGGCTATCCCGCTTTGGCACAGGATACTCTGCAAAGAGCAATAAAGAAAAATCCGATGAACTTGTCTTTGTATCAGGATTTGGCAGTAACTTTCAAAAGACAAAATATCCTCGAACAAAAGTTAAAATACTATCAAAAAGAAAGCAGAAAAAATCCGCTGGCACAGGTAATGGTCGGCTTTATTCTTATTGAACAGGGAAAAGATGAAGCAGGTATAGCAAAACTGCAAGAATTTGTTTATACCGAACCTGACCTGATAATCTCAAACGGTGTAAAAAAATATATAAACGAACACGCAAATCCGCTTGACAAATTGGAATGAGCATATAAGATTATTATAATGGAAGGGCATATTTTGCCTTTTTGTGCAACTATTTGAAATACAATAGAAAAGTAGTACATAACTAGAGAAAAAGGAGATTACTCTAATGGCACGCGAAAAGTATGAACGTACGAAACCGCACGTTAACATTGGTACAATCGGCCACGTTGACCACGGTAAAACTACATTGACAGCAGCAATCACTTCTGTATTGGCAGCAGCCGGTCAAGCTCAAGCTAAAAAATTCGATGAAATCGATGCTGCTCCGGAAGAAAAAGCAAGAGGTATTACTATCTCTACTGCTCACGTAGAATATGAAACAGAAACAAGACACTATGCTCACGTTGACTGCCCCGGCCACGCTGACTATGTTAAAAACATGATTACAGGTGCAGCTCAAATGGACGGCGGTATCCTCGTTATCGCTGCTACAGACGGTCCGATGCCTCAAACAAGAGAACACATCCTCTTGGCAAGACAGGTTGGTGTACCGAAATTGGTTGTATTCTTGAACAAATGCGATATGGTTGATGACGAAGAACTTCTCGACCTCGTTGAAATGGAAACAAGAGAATTGCTTTCTTCATACGAATTCGACGGAGACAATATTCCGATTATCAAAGGTTCTGCTCTGAAAGCTCTTGAAGCTGTTCAATCTAATCCTTCTATCAAAAGAGGCGAAGACAAATGGGTTGACAAAATTTGGGAACTCATGGATGCAATCGACTCTTACATCCCGACTCCTGAACGTGACCTCGACAAACCTTTCTTGATGCCTGTTGAAGACGTATTCTCTATCACAGGTCGTGGTACTGTTGCTACAGGTCGTGTTGAAAGAGGTAGAGTTAAAGTTGGTCAGGAAGTTGAAATCGTTGGTTTCGGCGAAACTAAGAAAACAACTGTTACAGGTGTTGAAATGTTCAGAAAACTGTTGGATGAAGGTCTTGCAGGTGATAACATCGGTGCATTGCTCCGTGGTATCGACAAAACTGAAATCCAGAGAGGTCAAGTATTGGCTGCTCCCGGATCTATCACACCTCACACAAAATTCACAGCTAACGTTTACGTTTTGACAAAAGAAGAAGGCGGACGTCATACTCCGTTCTTCCCCGGTTACAGACCTCAGTTCTACATCAGAACAACTGACGTTACCGGTTCTATCAAATTTGACGGCGAAATGGTTATGCCTGGCGACAACGTTGTAATGGACGTTGAATTGATTGCTCCTGTAGCTATCGAACAAGGTATGAGATTCGCTATCAGAGAAGGTGGACGTACTGTTGGCGCCGGTGTTGTAGACAAAATTATCGGTTAGTATATAAATCTATAACACGCATAAAACTTAAAACAGCTTCGGATGAAATATTCCGGAGCTGTTCTTTTATTTAAATCAATTGCATATACCGAAAAGAAAGATTATAATTATATTCATGGATATAATCTCTCAAATAAAACAGAAAGTTATAGTATCAGTACAGGCAATGCCGTCAGAGCCTTTGTACAAAGAAGAATGTATGGCTGCTATGATGCAGTCCGTTGTAAAAGGCGGCGCCGCAGCTTTGAGAGTTGCCGGTGTCAGAGATGTTGTGAATGCAAAAAAATTGTTTAAAATCCCCGTTATCGGTATTACAAAACCCGAGGTTATACCGCCAAATTGGAGAGAAATTGTTTATATCACCCCTACAATCAAAGATGCAAAAGACTTGATACAAGCAGGCGCAGATATTGTTGCACTGGATGGAACATCAAGACCCAGAGGGGAAAACAATTTAAGACAAATTATAAAGTTCATAAAGATAAACAAACGTCTTGTCATGGCAGATGTTTCGACACTGTCCGAGGGTATTGCCGCAAGACTACTGGGCGCAGATATTATTTCTACAACACTTTCGGGATATACTCTGGAATCGCCGGAAAATACAACATCACCTGATTTTGAACTTTTAAAAGGTCTTGTTGATACACTTGATTGTCCGGTTGTATTGGAGGGCAGAATCTGGGAACCGCAGCAGGTAGACAGAGCCTTTGAGATAGGTGCGCATTCGGTAGTAATAGGTTCCGCAATCACAAGACCGCAGCTGATTACCAAAAGATTTGTGAACAGGGAGAAAAAAGCATAATGCAGAAAGCACTGGGGATTGATATAGGCGGAACAAAAATATTGTATTCCGTACTGGATAAAGACGGAAATATTTTGTCGGAAATAAAAAAAACATCCACACCAAAAACAGCGGAAGAGATTATTTCCGTTTTAAAATCAATTATAAAAGAACATTATAACAATATAGATGTAATCGGCTTGTCTTCTGCCGGAGCCGTAAACCTTGAAAACACCATGGTTTTGAGTTCCACCCCGAATCTGCCTGCCGGATACAACTCTATTGATTTTTCAAAACTGTCCGACAAAAAGGTCTTTGTCGAAAACGATGCAAACTGTGCCGTGTGGGCAGAATACAAAAGCGGCTCAGCAAAAGGGTTTAATACCGTGTTAATGGTAACAATAGGCACCGGTATAGGCGGCGGTGTAGTCTCTGATGGAAAACTTTTCAGAGGTTCCACGGGAAATGCCCTCGAAGTCGGAAGCCTCAAGATTTTTGCCGACAAAAGACAAAAATGTACATGCGGCAGATATGACTGCTGGGAGTCCTATGCCTCCGGTACTGGGTTAAAAAACTGCGCCAAAACAGGAGCTCTGGAATATCCCGAATTTTGTACAAGTATCTATAAAGACAAAAATCCGGAAGAACTCACGACCTATGATATTACGGACGGGGTAGAAAAAAATGATGCTTTCTGCCTTAGAGTCTTTGAACAATGGCAGTATTACATGTTTGTCGGACTTGTCGGCCTGACGGACATTTTTAATCCCGATTGTATTGTGATTTCCGGCGGTATGTGCGGATTTGTTGATATTAAAAAACTCGAAGAAAAAATCAATTCAGAATCTGTTGTCACACCGGTTAAAGTGAAACTTGCGGAAACAAAGAACAATGCCGGAATGATTGGAGCAGGTTTGCTTGCTCTTCAATAAACTCTGCCGGCGGATTTTTATTTTGTAGCTTGCATAAATTTTTCAAACAGGTCTTCTATTTTGTGTTGCAAATCATATGCTTCAACTTCAAGAAGATTATTTTTGTACGCTTCTGATGCAAATCCGAATATTGAGTCCAACCCCTCATATTCTCTCATAGCTTTCAGATATTCGAATGCCTTTTTTCCTTCCGGTGAATCGGCTTTTATTTTTGGCATTTTCAAAACATGACTGTAATTTTTATTCACATCCTCCGTAAATGTATCTACTGCCTGTTTTTTTACTTTTGCCAAAAACTCATCGAGTTTTCCCGCTTCTTGTGCTCTTTTATATGACATACGGAAAGAAAAATTGGAAATGTCATTTTGCATATTTTTAATCAGGTTTTCCGCAGTTGCATCAACATATTTTTCTACAGTGATACCTTCTGTACGCAGCATATTTGAAAACTGTCTGCAGTGATGCAATTCATGTGACAAAAGCCCGATTTGAGCTTTTTGCGACATTTTTGAAAATCCCTCGGTATATTCTATAGTATTTTTTAAACAGGAATATCCTCCCTGAACGCCGTTCAAAGAATCTGCTCCTTTGATTACAATTTTCTCGGGAGCAATACCTTTCAATCCCATATGCTCGACCATTTCTGCATATGCTTTTTGTGTAAATTCTTCTCCTGACAAACCTTTCAGTTTTTCAAAACGGGTTCTTAAATCAGCGGGAATTTGAGAGAGCAGTTTTTTGTTCTGAAGAGCTTTTCCTCTTGAAACAAGTACTGCACCAATTGCAACAAGTGCAGCTCCTACACCTACAGCAATACCGATTTTTGCTCCTTTTGAGTTTTTCTTATCCTCTTTTTGTGTCTCAACGGGAGACTGCACAGTTTTGTTTTTGTAACTAATATTTTGATATGACGGATGATAATTTACATTAACGGGAGATATGTGCATATTTTGCCTTACCTTAACTTCACTTATGTACAAATAAAAACAAAATTGATAAAAAAATTGCATGAATGCCGCAAAATCGTTTTACAAAATGATAAAAATCTCTGTTTATTGTATAAATAAGTAATAAATTTCAGGAAAATAAGGATATGAAAAATTTTAAATCAGGCTTTGTTGCCGTGCTGGGCAGACCGAATGTAGGAAAATCCACATTGCTCAATACGATTGTCGGTCAAAAAATTGCAATAGCAACAGACAAAGCACAAACAACAAGAAGAAGAATAAAGGGTATTTTTACAAACGAAGAAGGGCAGATTGTCTTCATTGACACACCCGGTATCCATAAACCGCTGGACAAACTCGGTGAATATCTGATGGATGAAGCAAAATGCTCAATCCCTGATGCCGATTTGATTTTGTTCCTTGTTGATGTTTCAGAACCCGCAGGTGCCGGAGACAAATGGATTGTCGAAAATCTGCTAAAGAAAACAAATATTCCGATAATTATCGTATTGAACAAAGTTGATAAAATCAAAGACCCGATAAAAAAAGAACAGAACCTTTTGACATACAAAATGCTTTTTGAAACAAATATGCCAACAGCAAAAGTATCCGCTCAAACCGGCAGAAATATAGACACACTCATCTCAACCATAATGAGAAAACTTCCGGAAGGCGACCCCATATATGATGAGGATGATTTGACAGATGAGAGCATGCGTTCTATCGCACAGGAAATTATCAGAGAAAAAATTCTAAAAAACACAAAAGACGAAATTCCTCACAGTGTCGCTGTAATAATAGAAAATTATGAAGAAAAAGAGAATATAGACAGGATTTTTGCAACAATCCATGTTGAACATGAAAGCCAGAAGGGCATAATGATAGGAAAAAGCGGAAAAATGCTCAAAACAATCGGCTCTCAGGCAAGATTTGAACTCGAAAAAATGCTCGACAAAAAAGTCTATCTTGAACTAAAAGTAAAAGTTTCAAAAGACTGGAGGAAAAAGACTCCTGATCTGGAAAACTGGGTATAAGCCGTCCCGGAAAAATTTGTAATAAGATTTTCACTCCCGCCGTTTTGAAAGCAGATGGTTTGAGGCGGCAACTGCGACATTAAATTAAACAAAAAGACTGCTGCAAAAAGCGGCAGTCTTTTTTATTATAAAAAGCTATATGTCAGTTATGCTGCAGGTGTAGCGGGTTTTTTTGTAAAAAGGTTTTTAACCCAGTTATAACCTCTCATTGCATAATCTTTTGTAAAATCACCGACAACAGCAACAGCTTTTTTACCGTAATGTTTTACTTTGTCGAGGAGTTTTGCATCATCTGCTAATTTGGCTGCTGCATCAAAATCCTTAAATACGCCGACTTTACCTCTCAAAAGTGCTGCACCGCCGAGAACTACTGCTGCTGCGATAAGAGTTTTTAAAAACCAGCGGCTTTTTTTCTGTTTGGGTTCATAAGTACCTGCCGGACCAACAAGTGTATTTGCTGCTGCGGGTTGTCCTGCTGTTTTTGAATAAGCCGGAGCTTTGGAAATTGTTGCCTGACTCATAGGCTGGATTGTTGAAAAGTTTACTGACATACTAACACTCCTATTTTTTACACTTCATAATCTTATAAAACGCAGAAAGAAAATTTATTGCTCCATGTTTCAAACATGAGTCTAATTATGAAACATTTTGTTACATTATAACACCTTTTTTATGGTTTTGGAATATTTTTTTTACATCTGTAATCTATATTTATATAGAAGAAAATTGGAGAAAACTAATGGCAGAAAATGTAAATATTAGCAAAGCATGTATTGAAAAAGCAAAAATTGTTTCAACAAAAATTGAAGACAAATCTCTCAGAAAAAGAGCATATGCCCTGAATATTATCGCAAATGTTGCCGCAGAATATCTCTCTGAATCCGGTCTCGAAGTTGAAACAAACCACAGCCTGTATCGCATTCCTTCTTTTGCCGAAAAACTTGAATTTGCTGATATTTATATTAACGGAATACGCCTTGACGTAAGACTTTGCGTTGACGGAAAAACTTTCTGCATTCCTAAAATTCAGGAAAAATATGATGCAAAACCCTGTGCATATGTAGTTGTACAGCTTTCAAAAGACCTTTCATCTGCCGAAATTCTCGGTTTTGTGCCGACAAAAGACCTGTCACCCGTACAGTCAAACACTGAATATCTTCCGTATAATGTTTCTGTTTTGACGCCTGTTAAAGAACTGAAAGTCTTTTTGGCAGAAATTAAACAAGAACAACAAATATTTTCTGCCGCTGACCATGAAAAAGTAAAAGAATTGTGTTCTTCTTTTGTGGAAGGCGAGCTATCAGACAGCGAAAATGTTTATTTTATGAAACATGTAATAGCCTGTCCCGTCTGTCGTGAAGTTTTTTGTGAATTCGGCGGTTTTGATGCAATTGTTACACAGGTCAAAAACTATCCTGAACTATTGAATGACAGCACACTTAGTGTCTTGTCAGGCAACAAACAGGAAGTTGATGAAGCAGCGCTGGCAAACATGGGCGTTGTTGAGAATGAGCAAGAAACTACCGCAGAATTTAATGAACAACTGCCTTATATTTCAGAAGAAAATTCTGAAGAATCTTTAGAAGAGCTGCCTATAGAGCCATTGGAAGAAAACATGACAGAAACAACAGAAGAAATTGTTGAAGAAAAAGAAGAAGAATCCTTGCAGGAAAATGATGTCGAAGAGCCGGTAATACACCCGGAAGAAGAACCCGAAACTCTTGATGTTTCAGAGGATTTACCTCCGATTTTGCCTATGGGTGCACCCCTTCTTGAAGAGACTGTTTCCGATGATTCGGAAAAAGAAGAAGAATCCGATGATTTGAACGATTTTCTGTTAGATTTATCTGAAGATCAGGAACAAAGCGAAGATACTACAGATGAAGACGAAACACCCGAAAAAGAAGAAAATGATGTATCACTTGAAGAAAAAGAAACAGAAGATTTTACAGACTTAAATACAGAAGATACGCTGCCCGGACTTGAAACCCCTGAAGAAGAAAATCTTATTGCACTGCAAAATGACGAAGATAATCTTCTTTTGCAAGAAGAGGAAGACTCTCTGCCTCTTATTCAGGAACCGGAAACACTTGAAGAAACTTCACCGGAGTCGGAAGCAGAATTGCAGCAGCTTGAAGAAAATAAAGAAGACTTTGAACCGTTAAAAACAGAAGAAGACGATCTGCAGCAAATTGAACCCGAACAAGATGTTGAACCGGTTCAAGAAGCTGAGATATCTAATGATGACAATTTAGAAAAAACAGAAGATGTTGCCGAGGAAGAAATAAAAGAAACTCCGGTTTCATATTCTCAAGAGCCGGTCGAACTTGTTTATGATGAAGAAGAAACAGAAGAACAACAACCGGAGGAAATTGCGGAAAAAGAAACTTCTGAAAATACGGAAAACACTGTAGAAGAACCGGAAAAAGAAGATAATGATGGAACCGACAAACTTTCTCAAACAGATGAAGATATTCAAGCTCTTCTTGATGATGATTTGATGGCATTGCTTTCTGAAGGAAACGATACCACAGAACAACAGCAAGAAGAACAAACACCGGTGCTTGATAGTGAACCGGCAGGAGAAGAAGGAAAACAGCCGGATGATTTTACGGCATTTAGTTATGATGCTCCTTCACAGCAGCAAGAACCGTCTGCGGAAACAGTAGAAGAACCGTCTCAAGAAGATGAAACTATAGAATCTCTTTATAGCGGCACAACTGTTCCCGAACAAAACGGCAACGACCCGGCTCAATTTGAACTCGCAGCAGAGCCCGTTTCTGAAAAAACTGTAAACGCTACAAAGAAAATTATTGTGGGTGCGGCAATATTGCTTCTTCTTGCAGGCGGCGGAGCCGTTTCATGGTACTTTAACAATTCAAAAACACCGGACAACACAGCTCTTGAAACAGCAAATCAAGACGGCGAGTTCTTTGATTTAACAAACAATGCTGCACAAAAAGAAGACCAGACACCTGCCGTTTCTCAAGATATCAACAAATCAATGGCAAATTCATTCTCTGACAAACCTGCTGCTATTACTATTACAAAACTGTCATGGCAGGTAAGTGAAAAACTTGCAGCAGATGCTTCTGTTAAGGAATATTTACAAACCGCAGGTAAAAATATTCAGATGAATTTGCAAAATGATTTGGCAAATTCTGCTGATATAAACTTTAACAATATAGTAAAAGTTTCCTTCACAATTGCTCAGGACAATACCATGAAAGGTATGCAGGTACTGGAATCCAGCGGTTCTGACCAGATTGATGAAATCGTATTAAGAAGTATTAAAAATACTCTAAAATACGTAAGCGTACCCAAAGTTAAAGATTTCAAATCCGATTATTTCTTAACTTTAATTATAAATTTCTAATTCTATGATATTATATTATCAGTTACTTGATGTATATATATAGAATTGGGTTAGAGAATTGGATACATTACAAGAACAACGGGATTTTATAGAAAAATTAATCAAAACTAATAACAAATTTAGCGGAAATGAAGACCTTCTTGAAGACTTTTGCTCCGAAACATATAAACGCTCGCACTTTTTGCTGGAAAACGCTGATATAAACTCTATCAGTGCATACATGACAAAAGTTGCAAATACGGCTATTCTGACTGTACTCAAAGAAAACGGCAGAGTCAGAAGACGTGAAAACAAATACATCAGCACAAAAGAAATTCTCATAAATCCCGTACCGGCAAAACATGCCGAAAAAGAAGAAAAAGCAGAAGAAATTTCTTCATCTTTTGTATATGAAATTGAAGACCCGAGAGATTCTTTTGAAGAGAAAATTGTAAGAAAAGATATTCTTCAAAAAATTGTTGATATTGTTCTTGTCGCTCAAAAGAATGACCCTTCAAAAGAATATCTGAAAATTTTCTATCTGAGATACGTTAAAGAGAAAAAACAGAAAGAAATAGCGCAGGAAACCAATCTTTCCCAGTCAGAAATCAGCAAAAGGCTGGTTGAGATTTCTCAGATTGTAAAAAAACATTTTAATTAATTTGAAGATTTAATTTAAAATCTTAGTATTTATACCTGATGTTATTTAATTTTACTTTATAATATAATAATCTCAGTTTAGCTAAGCGGTTTTTTCAAATGCGTTGCCCAAAATGCAAAAAAGAAATAGCTGATGACATTTTGACATGCAGTTTTTGTCATACAAAAGTCAAAACTGTATGCCCGATTTGCGGTGCAAAAAATCCGATAACAGCAGAATTTTGCGAGGGCTGCGGACTTCAGCTTTTAAAATTTTGCATAGCCTGCGGTTGTGTGAATGTACCGGATGCACAAAACTGCCGAAAATGCGGCAATGCTTTTGAATTGGAAGAGGGACTTGTATCTGTTTCAGATTTAACGGACTCTAAAAGTTCTGTTAATACACAAACATCAAAAACTGTTGATGACGATGATTCTCCGATTATACTTCACAAAGTTGATGAGTTTGAATTGAGCGATTTTGAGGACAAAGAAACCGATAATTCCGTGCTTAAAGAGATTTCTGAGTATGAGCAAGATGACAGCCTGCTCAAAGAATCTTTTGAAGAGGCGGCAGATGAAATAGAAGAAGTAAACAAAAATCCCGAGGAAGAGGAAGAAAAAGAGCTCGATGAAATGATACTTTCCTCCGATGAAGAAGAAACTACAGCCGAAGCTCAATCACTGGAAACGCCGGAAGAAAAGCCTGTTCAAGACGAAAACAAAAATCAGGAACAAAAACCGCAAAACGCAGAAACCGAATCAAAAGAAGAAACAGAACAGCCCGAACAGACACAAACTGCCGAAACAGAAGAAGAAAATGAAGAGCCCTTAACGGAAATACCAAATCAGATTGCCGATCAGATGAAATGCAAAAATCTGATAGTAAAAGCCGTGAGAAATCCGAATAAATTTATAATCGGAATGAGCGCAGAAGAAGGCAGCGGAAAATCAACGGTTTTGAAATACCTGTTTGCCGATTTCATGCACGAAAATTATGCCTGGCTCTGGGGAGAATGTTCGGCAAACTCTCAAATCAGTCCGTACGGCATATTTCAGGAAATGATTTTGACATTTTTCAATATGCCTAATTTTTCAAATATGTCTCAGGACTTTATAAAACAGGCAAAAAACATGCTGTCATCGACTTTCCCCGCCCTGTCGCAGGAAGAAGTTTTCAATCTGTTTAATTTCCTGTATCCTCATCTGGGTTCAAACTTTGAAGATATCCTGATAAACAAAGATACAACCTTTGCTTTGCTTGAAAGAATTATTCTTGAAATATCCAAAAAAGCAAAACTTGTTATTGTCATAGATGACTTTGATATGATAGACGGTGCATCTTATGCATTTTTGTCACATTTTGTAGATCAGGGATATCTGGGCGAAAATATAAAATTAATTATTACCTACAAAGACAACCGCATAACGCAGGGCTATTTCTATTCCGAAAAAATTGCACAAAACCAGTACGAAGATATCAGACTCGCAAAGCTGACAAAAACAGATACAAACAATCTGATAAAAATGTTTTTCAACGGCACAAATCCGCTGCCGCAGCATATGTTTGAAGAAATTTTCAAATACTCGCAGGGAAACAGTGCATATATAGAACAAATCCTCATACTGCTAAACGAATACAAAGCTATTACAACAGACGGAAAAGCAATAAAATACAGACAAACACCGCTTGAAAAACGTGTTCCCAGAAATATCTACGAAATTTTATCATATCGTTTGAAATATCTCGAGAAAAAACAGCCGCTCGCTTTCAGAACACTGTGTACGGCAGCTATTATGGGCAACAAATTCAATGTCAGACTGCTTGAAATTATTATGAAACAATCGCCGGAAGACTTCCAGAACACTATCGGCCTTTTGAGTGCATCGGCTTATATTTCACAATTTAACAACAACATTTTTGAATTCAAAAACACAATTCTCTGGAAATTTGTATACGAAAAAGCTAAACAAAACAAAGATTTTGTCGTATTGAATGAAAAAATATACGATATAATCAACTCATTTACCCTCTCGAGCAATGCCCTTAAAGCACTGATTGCACAGAATTTGAACCAGAAGCTTCTTGCCCTGAATATCTGGACGGAAAATATAAAACTCTGTGCATATCTTGGTGATGAGCATTTGTGGACACTTTCTCAAAAACAGTGTCTCAAAATTGCACAGGAGGTAAACCCCGAGGACAACACCGTTATAATAAACAACATTCAGGAACGTTTGGGCAAACTGCTGTACAAATCCAGACCGGCTGAGGCAATACCGTATCTTTCAAATGCAATTACAAATGCCATGAAAGTAAACAACCAGCCAAAAATTATTGAACTTTCCGGATACCTTTCAAAAAGCTGTTCTTTGACAGGAAACTACAACGGTGTAATTGAAGCAATAAACACAATACTGAAATACATAGAAACCCCCGAGAAAAAACTCGAAACCGCTTTGATAAAATACAAAAAACTCAAGGCAATGTTCTGTATCGGTAATGCTGAAGAAATATACAATCTGGCATCGATTGAGATTATTCCAATAGTTGAACAGGCTCTGTCAGGTTTAATTCCGAATAACGGAATATCAATGGATGTAATTTATGAAACATGGCTTGAATGCAACTTGATTGTTGCAATGGCTTTGATTTCTCAGGGCAACAAAAAAGCTTTTGATATTCTCGCCGTTATTGATGAAATAGTTGAGAAGAACAATGTTGATAACAAAAACTATCTGCAAAGACTCCAACTGACAAAGGCTCTGGCTTATTCAATACAGGGAGAAATCGGAAAATCAGAAGACATTCTGGTCGAGTTTACGCAGCAAACCTCAAAAGAAATTGTAGAACCTGAAATTATTTCTATGTGGAATTTTACAAATATACTGAACAAAATATTTAAACGTGAGTGGAAAAATATAAAACAGGATTTGTATTCGGTTGTCACATTTGCAAACAACTACAACGACGTACTTGTCAAAAATCTCCTGAAAGTCTTTCTTGGCAAAGTTCTGCAGGAAGAAGGAAACCTCTCAAGAGCACTTGACATATTCAATGAACAGGTGACAATTTTTGCCAGAGAAAAAATAGCTATAGGCGCAATGCTCTGCTGGTACTATATAGCAAAAATTACACTGATTACGGAAGGTACGGACAAAGCGCTTGAAATTTCTCAAAAAGCTTTTGATGTGGCAAAAAATCCGAGAATATCCAACTACTATTTTATGGTTCTTTATCAAAAACTCATGGCCGAAATATACCTCATAAAAGGAGATATGGAAGCTGTCAAAATGTATATAGAAAAATCGCTGATGATAATAAAAGAATACGACATGAAATACCTCAAAGTTTCGCTTTATCAGCTTTATGCAAAATATCTTGAGGAGATGGTCACCCAGAAACCGCAGAACAAAGCAAATTATGCTCAAAATGCAATAACTACATACAAAAAAACAATAACGCTTCTTGAGGGGCTTGATTTGCCGGAACAAACAGAAGAAACAAAGAAAAATTTTGCTTCATTCAAAGCCTTCTGTCAGCTCAATGATATACCGGTTTAGGTATATCTTTCGAATAATAAAAAGCTGCCGGATACCTGTTTTGGTGCAATGATTTATTTTGCAGTTTTCAGTTAATTATATAAAACTTACTTTTCCACAAACTCTGACAGGTCAATATCTTCGGGATCTTCGTTATCTTCTCTTGCCTGTTTTTCAAGGTCCATAATCTTTGCAAGTGTTTTTGCATCACCTTTGAGTTTAAAATACTCGGCAAATTTCGGGGTTGTGCGCAAATTGAAAGAACGTCCGTTTTTGTCCCTGTGACGGGAAATGAGCCCCATTTTCAAAAGTTCCTGAACATGTTCATAGGCATTTGAGCGCAATTCTTTCAGGTAAGACTGTCTGATAGGCTCTTTGAGCGCAATTACCGTTAATGTTTTTAAAACAGCAGGCTTGAGTTCAACCGGACAAAGCTGTTCAACAATGTCCATGTAATCTTCTTTGACCTGAAGAATATATCCGTTCTCGTCGTCAATTTCAAGAGCGCCTTCTCTTGAAGAATAATCCATAATCAAATCAAGCAAAGCTTCTTCAACCACAGACTCTTCTTCTTTGAGTATTTCTGCAATATCTTTTACCTCAAGAGCCTGTGCCGTGATGAACAAAACTGCTTCTATTCTTGCTTTTAATGACATAACATTTTCTCCAAGATGTATTATATCACAGTTATACAATTGATGCAGGCGCAGTGTCACCTGATTCCAGACGTTTTTTGAGTTCACCTGTCGGCATATAATAAGGAGTAACCGTCATTATTTTTGCTGCAATATCGGGATAGTAATATATAAAGCGAAGCTCACTGTCCGTCAAAGGCAGCTGAGTATGGACGTTTGCGTATCTGGCAAGCTCAAGAATATTTCTTGCTTCATCTTCATCATGAAATTCGAGTTCAAGATTTTTGTATACGTTTCGGAACCCTTTAATACCACCGTATTCTCCGACTGTAATCATTCTTCCGGTTTCAACAATTTCCGGTTCGCCTCTTCCGAGTTCCTCAAAGTCATAAAGTTCGTAGTTTCTTCTGTCTTTGAGCGCTCCGTCGGCATGAATTCCCGATTCGTGAGCAAAAGCATTTCCACCCACAGCGGGCTGGTTTGCGGGTATCGGTACACCAAAAGCGTGTGATGTATATTTTGCAAGTTTCCAGGCTTTTGAAAGGTCAATCTGCGGGTCTACCTTATATTTTCCTGCAAAACCGCTTGATTTTTTAACGGCAAGAAGGCAAGATATCAAATCCGCATTTCCGGCTCTTTCTCCCATTCCGTTTATTGCAGTATTTATATACGCATCAACACCGGCATCTATTGCCGCTTTTGCACCCAGAACGGAACAACCTACCGCCATACCCAAATCATTGTGAAAATGCATTTCCATATCAATCTGTGCTTCTTTTGCAATTGTATAAATTCTGTCATATGCTGTATGAGGGTCGTCATAGCCGAGTGTATCACAGTATCTGAAACGTTTTGCACCGTGTTTTTTACATTCTTTTGCATATTTTATGAGGTACTCAAGAGAGCTTCTCGATGCATCTTCAGCATTTACTCCGATAATTTCCGCCCCGCAGGTTTGTGCCGCATCAACAGCTTCACATGTTTGTGCGAGAATATCTTCTTTTGTTTTTTTGTCTCCGTATTTTCCATGTATCATCTGGTCTGATGTCGATTGAGACAAATTGACGTATTTGAGTCTCGGTACATTTTGAAAAGATTCAACAACATCTTTTGCGAGTGCTCTCATCCAGCCTGAAAGTTTTGTTCTTCTGATTACTCCTCTGTCAACAAGTTCCAGATTGCCGTTGAGATAATTCAGTTCGTGCTTTGTTGTAGGAAACCCGAATTCTGACTGCGTAATCCCCATATCATCCAGCATGAGATTTATTATTGTTTTTTGCAGTTTTGCCAATCCCAGACGAGAAGTCTGCACACCGTCTCTGTTTGTAACATCAACAAAATAAATTGTATTTTCTTTTTCTGTCATAGGTTCCGGCTCCCGAACTTTGAATTTCTCGTTATTTTAAGTGATTATAGCATTTTTTCCGTACTTTTAGCAATTGTGACTAATTTATAACTCTGCACGGCTATTATTCCACTTAGCTATATAGGACAATGTATTTTTTTTCAGGAGTGTAAAAATGGTAATGTAAGCAAACAGCTTGCAAAAACAATAAGGAGAAAGATGTATGAAAAAGATATTATCAACAGCAGCAGTCTTTGCTGCAACTACCCTCATGCTCGGTTCAACAGCGTTTGGTGCATGTCCTTTAAATTTGGGACAAACTTCCTGCTCTATGGGAAATATTACGGGTGCAGCAGCACCGGTTTCTTATTCTTATATAGTTGCTCCGACAGCGCAGAGAACATACCTGCCGCCTTGCAACAACTGCGCAAATCAGCCGGTTAAAAAGTCATTTTTCCAGAAAGTAATGACACCTTTTACCGGTGTATACAATGCTGTGTTCGGTCCGTTTACGCACCTTTATGACTAGAGAATCATAGCAAGAACCATCAGCAGTATGCTTCCTATCTGCATACCTGCATTTAAACGGCGAGCCCATTTGTTGGAGTCATATTCCTGAGATGTTTTTTGTGCCGTAGTAACGGCAAGAAGTCTCTGGATACGGGAATCTTCTCCATCAGAGAAGGTTCTGTCAAAAACCTTTGACTCCAACCGGGCAAGTCGTTTTGAAGGCAATTCATCCGAATAGCGTTTCCCGAAAACGGTTTTTTCAAGCATATCCAAATCGTAGTTCTGGGCATACTGTTCGGCATAATCGCCTTCATCATAAATATTGTTCTGTGTGTAAGGGTCGGGAATACGATTTTTGGAGTTTTCGTAACTGTAATAATTATAATGAGAGTTTTCATCAGGCTCATTTATGTTAAAACCCGAAGCTTTGCCTTCATCTCCAAAGTATTTTTGACCGTTCTCAAGAACAATTTCTTCTCTCACCGGATCAATTTCGACAGTATCCGCTTTATTTTCTTTCCCTCTGAGAATTCTGCTTCGCAAAGCATCCACTCTTTCGTTTAAAGAGAGGGTGCTTTCTTTTTTGAAAGTTTGTTTTTCAAGTCTTGAGAGTCTGGCATAAATATCCTCGTTTTCATACGCTTTTTTAAAAACCATTTTTTCCATCTCATCCACAACGGGATATTTGATGTTAGCATCGGCTTTCGGACCGATATCTTTTGACGGAGCATTTGAAGCTGCCGGTGTTTTTGCGGCGGCATCGAGGTTTAAATCTTTGTATAGTTTTTCAACTCTGGTTTTTTGCGGTTTTTTGCTTGTTGATCCGTATACGGATTTTTCCAGTCGTGCAAGTCTGGACTCCGGACTGTCAGAGTATGTAAAGCCGTAATATGATTTTTCAATCTCGGCAAGTCTGACAGAGATATTATCCGCACAAAATACCGGATATCCTGTCAACAAAAGTAAAAAGAATACAACAAAATACATTATATTTTTTTTCATAACATCAAAAACCGTTTATTTTCCGTTTTGAAATTAAACTGATTTTGCTTTTGTCTCAATTCTCTGAAAGGTATTCAAAAAAGAAAAAATCTAATCTATGAAAAACTAATCCTTTTTTCTTATTTTTTTGAAAAAACATTGAAAAAACGGGATAAAAAGCCTAATACTTTTGTCCCGTTTTTTTTAAATTTGTTTTATAAAAGATAGCCTAGCAGTATTTTTTTACTGTTTTATCAAGCAAATCTACCAGAGTATCTTCATAATGTTTGCAGTTTTTTTCAGATTTTGCCTCAAATCTCAAAGTGAATACCGGTTCCGTGTTGCTCTGCCTAATCATGGCAAAACCGTCTTCAAGAATAATTCTCATACCGTCCAGAGTAATAATATCTTTTATTTTAGTACCGAACAAATCCGGATTGTTATTTACGGATTTTTTCATATCCTCAAGCACATCTTTTTTAAATTCGTTCGGGCAGCGAAAACGTACTTCTTTTGAAGTGCATACACCGTCAAATGGTTTTAGCATATCTTCTATTTTAAAATCAGGATTGTTGAGTTTTTGTTTTGCGATGATTTCAATAATTCTGCAGCCTGCATAAATTGCATCATCAAACCCGTAGTATCTGTCTCTGAAGAAAGTATGACCGGACATTTCACCTGCCAGAATGGCGTTTTCTTCTTTCATTTTTGCTTTTATGTAACCGTGACCTGTTTTTGTCATGATTGCATTTCCGCCCATGGCATTAATCGTGTCATAGAGCACCTGCGAGCATTTTACTTCTGAAACAACAGCAGGTTTTTCACCTCTTCTGACAAGCGGAATGCAAATATCTGTCGCATAAATCAAAAGCAGTTTGTCGCCTGTCATGCTTCTGCCTTTTGAATCAACAACACCTATTCTGTCTGAATCACCGTCAAAAGCTATACCAATATCAGCTTTTTCTTCCACTACTTTTTTCTTCAAAGTCTCAAGCGTTTTTTCATCACTCGGATTCGGATGGTGGTTCGGAAAAGTTCCGTCAGGTTCTGTGAACAACTCAGTCACTTCACAGCCCAAATCTTTGTATAACTGAGGTGCAACCAGACCTGCCGTAGCATTTCCGCAATCTGTTACAACCTTTATTCCTTTACCGATAGAGGCAAATTTGTTTATGATATTTTCACTGTATTGCTCAATAATGTTGTACTTTCTGATAATACCGTGTCTGTATGCGGAATCTCTTGAATCAACTTCTGCCATAGAAAGTTCTTTGACTCTTTTAATTTGTTCTTCTGTTAAAGAAGCCCTGTTAAATGTCATCTTAAGACCGTTGTATTCACTCGGATTGTGGCTTGCCGTTACAATCAGCGCACCGTTAACCCTGCCTTTTACGATAACATTGTCAGGTATTTGAGCAAATTCTGAATAATATCCCAGCGGAGTCGGAGCAACACCCAAATCCAAAACATTTGCACCTGTTGATGTTACACCTTTAATCAAAGAAGCTGTCAAAGAAGGAGAATGTGTTCTTACATCCATACAAACACTAACCCAGACATCTTTTACATCTGTTTTATTTTTATCTTCAGCATCTTTATTGAGGTTTTCAACAATGTATTTTACATAGCCTCTCCCTGCATAATAGAAGAGTTCTTCTGTTACATCTTCGCCGTAAATTCCTCTTATATCATTTTTTCCGAATGCACGAAAGTCCAGTGTTTTACTCATATACAGCCTCGCCAATATCTTTATTCCTTCTACCTATTATTTCACAAAACGCAACAAAGGTAAATTGCCGAAATAATAATTTGCGAGAAAGAATTTATTTGTCTTTTCCGCAGCAGTTTTTGTATTTTTTTCCGCTGCCGCAGGGGCACGGGTCATTTCTGCCTATTTTTTCACCCTTCTGAATCGGAGTATTAGAAGACTCTTCCTCTTCTTCAGATGATTTAAACGATTGTGCTGCTTGAGAAAGCTGTGTATCTATAACTTCGTCATCACGTCTGTTTACAATCTGTACTCCAAAACGTGTTCTAAACAGGTATTTTACTGTTTCTGACTGAATTTCGTACATCATATTATTGAAAAGGTCATACGCCTCTCTTTTGTATTCGATAAGCGGGTCTTTTTGTCCGTATGCACGTAATCCTATACCGTCACGCAGCATATCTATGTTGTGAAGGTGGTCAATCCATTTGTTGTCAACAACACGCAGAAGAATATCTTTCTCTATATTTCTCATAACATTTGTATGAGAGAACGGCTCTTCCGGTACAAAGTCAGGTTCGTACTGCATTTGTATTCCGTTGTAGAAGAGAATAGTTTCTTCTTCGTGCTCTCTGTATGCATCAATTGCAAGTTTTTTGAGTTTTTCAAAAATGGATTCATAACTCAAACCCTGAACATCTTTTACTTCCAAATAAGAAAGCTGGGGTACAAGCGAGTGAACCTCTTTCATCATACCCTGCAAGTCTTCATAGATGTATTCCTGAGGATTTTGACCCGGAGAAACGTAGCTTTTTATTATTCTGTCCATTTCTCTTTCAATCATGTAATAAATGTCAGCGGTCAAATCTTCGCCTTTGAGGACTCTTCTTCTCTGGCTGTAGAATTTTTCTCTCTGAATATTCATTACATCATCATATTCAAGTACACTTTTTCTTATGTCGAAGTGATATGTTTCAACCTTCCTTTGAGATGCCTGAATTTGTCTTGTTATCAAAGCAGACTCAATTGCCATATCGTCTTCAACCTTGAGTGTATTCATAAGGTTGATAATATGTTGTCCGCCAAAAATTCTCATCAAATCGTCTTCCAGCGAGAGGAAAAATCTTGTTGAACCGGGGTCGCCCTGTCTTGCGGCACGACCTCTGAGCTGATTGTCGATACGTCTTGATTCGTGTCTTTCCGTACCGATTACATGCAGCCCGCCTGCCTCAACAACTTTTTTATGCTCGGCTTCGGTAATTTCTTTTGCCTGTTTCAAGGCAATTTCTTTTTCCGCTTCATAATTCGGGCTGTCTTTTGTTATACCTTTCTGGTCAAGCATATCTTTAGCAAGGTATTCGGCATTACCGCCAAGGAGTATGTCTGTACCTCTGCCTGCCATGTTCGTTGCAATTGTAACAGCACCGTATCTGCCCGCCTGAGCAATTATATATGCTTCTTTTTCATGGTGTTTTGCGTTCAAAACGTTGTGTTTTATGCCTCTTTTTTTCAAAAGGTCTGAAAGATATTCGGACTTATCAATACTGATTGTACCGACAAGAACAGGTCTCCCGATTGAATGCATTTTGATGATTTCATCCACAACGGCAAGATATTTTTGTTTTTGGGATTTGTAAACCACATCGGGATAGTTTATTCTGATATCGGGTTTGTTTGTAGGAATAGTTGTAACTTCTAGGTTATAAATTTTGCCGAATTCAGCTTCTTCCGTCATTGCCGTACCTGTCATGCCGGCAAGTTTCGGATACAATCTGAAAAGATTCTGGAATGTAATGCTGGCAAGTGTCTGGGTTTCGTCCTGAATTTTGACACCTTCTTTTGCTTCAACAGCCTGATGAAGTCCGTCAGACCATCTTCTGCCTTCCATCAAACGACCTGTGAACTCATCTACAATAACAACTTCGCCGTCTTTTATAACATAATCCGTATCTTTTTGATAAAGTTCTTTTGCTTTCAATGCCTGCAGCAGGTGGTGTGCATACTGATTGTGTACATCAAAAAGATCTTCTATTCCGAGAAGTTTTTCCGCATGGTCAATACCTTCTTCCGAGAGAATGACGTTTTTGTTTTTTTCATCTACTTCGTAATCCAAATCTTTTTTGAGCTGCGGTGCAATTTTTGACATTGTCTGATACATTTGCGCCGACTGCTCAAGCCTGCCGGAAATGATTAGAGGTGTTCTGGCTTCGTCAATCAAAATAGAGTCGACTTCATCGATGATTGCATAATTGTACGGACGTTGAACAAGCATGTCTACACTGCCTGCCATATTGTCTCTCAGGTAATCAAAGCCGAACTCATTGTTTGTTCCATATGTAATATCACAAGCATAAGCCGCTTTTTTACGCTCAAATTCATCCGCATCCCTGCCGCCTGACAGAATTACTCCGACAGTCAATCCGAGAAATTTATATATACTTCCCATCCATTCACTGTCACGTTTTGCCAGATAGTCATTTACCGTAATAATATGTACGCCTTTGCCGGTAAGAGCATTGAGATAAGCGGGAAGAGTTGCAACAAGGGTTTTACCTTCACCTGTTCTCATCTCGGCAATGTGTCCGTTGTGAAGAAAAATACCGCCTATTAGCTGCACATCAAAATGCCTCATATTCAAAACACGTTTTCCTGCTTCTCTGACAACAGCAAAAGCCTCCGGCAGGATTTCATCCAGTGCTTTTTTCTCAAGAGCACGGTCTTTTTTGAAATCCGATGATGTTTCTCTTTTCGCAAGATATTCTTTGAATTCCTGTGTTTTAGCTCTTAGCTGTTCGTCAGTAAGAGACTCCATTTCCGGTTCAAGCTTGTTTATGTGCTCTATTATCGGCATTACTTTTTTTATCTTTTTTGCATTGGGGTCACCCAACAATTTGAATAATAAGTCTAGCATTTATATAAAAATTCCCCTGTGTCTCTAATTATATTTAAACTGATTTTACCACGCACATGTCAAAAAGAACATATCTTGAAAGGAATTAGCCGGAACGGATAAAAATTTTAACCAAATATTATGTTTTGTAAATTACAATTCCGTATATTTTGGCAAATATCCCGTCCGATTTGTTTTAATATACATGTGAAGGCAAGGCAGGTCTATGACTATAAATATTTCAGGAAATAATATATACAAAGATTTTGCAATAACAAAACAGACTGTTTCCGCACCTAAAAACATGTCTGAAAATCAGCCTGCACCTGCAATTGCCTCCGTGAGAGTATCCGATGTGGACAGCGATAAAAAAGGCAACGGCAAAAAGATATTCGGCATTATCGGTATATCTGTGGGTTCTGTTGCTTTACTTACTTTGATAGGTCTTTTTACTCTGTCAAAAGGTTTTTCAAGCGGGTTTGCACAAAAATTAAACAAATGGTCAAAATCCCTGCAAAAAAAAATCTATGACCTGTCTTCAAACACAAAAGAATTGACAACTTCACAAAAAATGAAACTCAAAATCAGCCAGACTCTGAAACCTGTAGCAGATACCATGCAGGCAGCATCAAACATTTCTGCAATAAAAGACAGTTTTTTAAGACACTGGCTGAAAAAATTCAAATGCGAACCTATAGTCAAAAAAATGAACAATGTTTTCAGAAACATTGTCACAAAAAATACAAGGAATTATTATTCAAAAGCTGAATCAGCAAATTTGAAATTCTGCTCATATCTCGATGATTTAATAAAACAAGCCGATGACCCGTATATTAAATCACATCTCAAACTATACAAAGGAAAACTTAAAGATTCTTTCAAAAATACTTTTACAACAGCCGCCCACTATGAACGTGCGGATAATGCTTACAAAAAAATGTACGGGCTTGATGAAAAAGTATACAACAAACTCTTTGGCGGCGAAGGGTTGTTTAAAAACCTGAAAAAAGCAAAATCATATGTAACAACAGACTATGTGGCAGCGGACAAAAGAGAACTTGCAAAATATCTCTTAAAAGAAAAAGTAAAATTCTCAAACAATGTCAACGATAACTACAACAACATAAAACAAATCATAAATGAAATAAAAATTCACGTTGATCCGCAGGATACAAAAGCTGTTGATATAGTCAAAAAACTAAGTGAAGCTCTTGAATCATACAAAAATGCTGCGGGAGCACAGGAAGCCGAAGTAAGACAAGCAGCTGTAAAACATCTCAGAGAAGAAATGAGCAGTCTTTTTCAAATATTCAAAAAAGACAGCCGCTATAGTGATATTGCCAAAAATTCAAATGAAAAAATCACGGAATTTTACAATATACTCAGTCCCGAAAATACCAAAAAAGGACTTGCTCAAGAGGCAATTACTTTTATTAAAGAAACATACGGAAAAAATTCTCCTCAGTATAAACAGGCAAAACGAATTACCAATGAATTGAACAACAATCTGAACAATGCAATAGGCTCTGAGTTAAACTCTTTTGACAAACTTGCCGAACTTCAGGTCGGTTCTCTGCCTACGGATATTCTGGGTATCCTTGGTCCGACGGCTCTCGGTACCTTGCTTGTTGTAAGTTCAAAAGACAAAAATGAAAGAATTTCAAAAACACTGACACAGGGTGTTCCAATCCTTGGCGGTGTAGGTGTCACATATTACGGTACGACAAGAGGCTGGACCGGTGCAAAAAACCTGATTCTGGGTCTGGTCACAGGTTATCTTTTGAATGTCATAGGTTCAAAAGCAGATGACTTATACAAAAAATACGCAGAAAAACAAAGTATAATGAAAACCGCATATGATGCCTGGAATAAACTTCAGGGCAAAGAAACAAATACAATAGCATCCGCCGAACAAAAATAATACGCTTATATTATATTAGTCTTGAGGGGCTTTTAAGATAGCTGGTTTTGATGTAATATAGATAATCGTTGAGGATATTTATCAGGTTAATCTATTATTATGCTAAAAGTTTTTAATTCATATTCCGGAAAAACAGAAGACTTCACCCCCATAAACGGAAATAAAGTAAATATGTATGTTTGCGGTCCTACGGTATATGACCATCCGCATTTGGGACATGCCCGCTGCTATATTACATGGGATGTCCTGTACAGATATCTGAAATTTCTCGGATATGACGTCAAATACTGCCGCAATGTCACAGATGTGGATGACAAAATTCTCAACAAATCAGTTAAAGAAAACTGTACACCTGATGAGATTGCAAAAAAATATTATGACATATTTTCAGAGTCTATGAAAAAACTCAACAACCTGAAACCTGATGTAGAGCCTTTTGCTACAAAAACTCTCGGAGATATGATAAAAATGGTAAAAACCCTCATAGAAAAGGGTTATGCCTATGAGTCCGACGGAGATGTCTATTTTAGGGTAAAAAAATTCCCAAAATACGGCATGCTGTCAAAACAGCCTATAGATGATTTGGAAGCAGGTGCGAGAGTAGAGGCTTCTTCGATAAAAGAAGACCCCCTTGATTTTGCATTGTGGAAAAAAGATGAAAAATTCGGTTACAAAAGCCCGTGGGGAACAGGCAGACCTGGCTGGCATATTGAGTGTTCCGCAATGAGCAAAAAACATCTGGCAGATGAAATCGATATTCATGCAGGCGGTGCGGATTTGATTTTTCCGCATCACGAGAACGAAATTGCCCAGTCTGAATGCGCAAACGGCTGCAGATTTGTAAAATACTGGATGCACAACGGCTTTGTAACAATAAACAAAGAAAAAATGTCAAAATCTCTCGGCAATTTTATCACTATTGACGGTCTTTTAGAAAAATATGATGCAAATACAATCAGATTTTTCATTTTGACAAACCATTACAGAATGCCTGTTGAATTTAATGACGAGGCTCTTTCTGCGGCACATGCCGGTGTTCAAAGACTCAAAAATGCGGCAAACAGTGTTCTTGCGTGGGTCGGAAAAGACAAACTCATTGAAAATATTGAAACAGAAGAAATCGAAGCTTTCAAAGAAGCAATGAACGATGACATAAACACCTCAAAAGCACTTGCGGTTCTGTTTGATGTTGCATCAAAAGCAAACAAAGCAAAAGACTCGGGCAGCAAAGACGAAGCAACAAAATATATTTCTGTCTTAATCAGGCTGTCAAGGGTTCTCGGTTTTGACTTTGAAAAAGTAGAACTCGATGAAAACCAACTCAAAGAAAAACTCGATAAAATCATAGACGATTTTGATTTTGTTGAAGATAAAACAGCTCCCGCAAAAGAAATAATGGCAAAAATTATTGAAACAAGAAACAACGCCAGAGCGCAAAAAGACTGGGCTGCAGCAGATTCAATCAGAAATTCTCTGGATAAAATAAATATCGTGCTCAAAGACACAAAAGACGGCACGGTTTTTGAATTGAAATAAAATATGCCGTAAATTGCGGCATAAATTTAAAACAGTTAACTTACGGAAAGTTGGCAAGCATGTTAAAAGTAGGTCTCACAGGCAATATCGCCTCAGGAAAATCCATTGTACAAAGTTATTTTGAAAAAAAAGGTATCCCCGTAATTGATGCCGACTGGATTTGTCACAGGCTTATGGACGGCAACGAAGAAGTCATTGAAAAAGTCTCCGAACTGTTCAAAGGACAGGACATTTTTCTTGAAGACGGACGTCTCGGACGCCACAAAATAGGTCTCATTGTTTTTTCTAATCCCGAAAAAATGGAGGCGCTGGAAAATATCCTGCATCCGCTTGCAGAAAAGAAAATACTGGAGTTTTTTGAAGAGCATGAAAATGAAGAAATAGCGGTTGCTTCGGTTCCTCTTTTGTTTGAAGCAAACATGCAGAACCTTTTTGACAGGACTATTCTTGTTTGTGCGGACAAAAAAATCAGACTCCAGAGACTCATGAACAGAAACGGCTACAGTCTTGAGCACGCAATAGAACGCATAAACTCTCAAGTTTCTCAAGAAGAGAAAAGATACATGGCAGATTTTATAATTGAAAACAACAATGACCTCATAGAACTTGAAACACAGATAAACAAAACAATTGAAAGATTATGGACATGATAAAAAAAATCCACAAAATCCCTGACAAAGTTTTTTTTAATGCGGTATTTCTAATCGTTGTACTCTGGAATTTGAAATATTTCTTTTTGCCTTTACAGGTACCGTTTACGATGATTGCAAAAGATTTTATCTGGCATAATCAGTTCTATTCAACTGTTGAAGCAATAAAAACAGCATCTTTAAAAACAGAGGGTTTTCAGGATGAAGGAGAAATCGGATTTGTTTCAGACATTGCACAAAACAGTGTTTTTGACCTTGTTGATACAATAAAATCTTACTATATTGCACAGTATGCAATCGTACCGTCTGTTTTGAAAAATGATTTGAAACACAAATATGTAATTGCCGATTTTGAAAAGAAAAAAACAATACCGGACGGCTTTTTGATTGAACAAAAAATTAATGAGAATATTTATATACTAAAAAGGAATGACAAATGACTGGCGTTTTGTTTGCTTTATTAATAACACTTTTGAGCGGATATTTTGTCGTCTCAATTATTGACAGAGAGATGGAACTCAGGTTTAGACTCCTGTTTTCAATCCCTATGGGGTTTGCCGTCAGTTCCGTTTTCTATTTTTTGTATCAGTGTTTAAATTTGTACAATTTTCAGGATTTTAAATGGTTTGAGCTGATTGCCGTTATTGTACTTGCGCTTGTTTATTTCAATCATGAAAAACCTGAGATGGCAAAACACAAATTCAAAAAACTCAGCAACTGGTTTTATGTGGTAAACATATATGCGCTTGCAATTTTTCTGAAATATTTTATTAACAACCCTATGGGAAGCTGGGACGGTTTTCGCATTTGGAACATAAAGGCAGAATTTTTGTATCTGCAAAGCCCTTTGTGGAAAAATGTTTTTCATCTTCCGCATTTTATGTCTCACTGTGATTATCCGTTGTTTTTGCCTGCTTCCGTTGCAAGACTCTGGCAGTATGCCGGTCATCAATGGTTCTGGGCAAATCTGGCAATGGGGCTTTTGTTTACTTTCGGGCTTGTTTATCTTCTGTATCAGGCAATCTGCTATTTCAAAAGCGAAAAAGCAGCAGCCGTTGTATGTACCGTGTTTATGATATCCGATATTTTTCTTGTAAACGGTGCCGCACAATGCGCTGATATTCCGCTTGCAATGTTCTTTTTGAGCAGCATTGTTTGTCTGTTCTTTTATTTTAAAAACAAAAGATTTACCACATTCTTGCTTAGTATAATATTTGCCGGAGCAAGTGTATGGGTAAAAAATGAAGGTTTGATGCTCCTTGCTGTATATACACTTGTAATGCTTTGCTGGTTTGTTGCAAATAAACGGAACAAAAAGACTCTCATCACTGCAGCAATCGCAGCAATATTTGCCGCCTGTGCAATTCTTTACAAAAAATTTGCGGGTGCACCAAACGACCTTGTATACGGATTTTTGGAAGTAAAATCATATACGTTTGCTTTTGATTTGCATAGATATCTTGTCGTTTTACAAACCTTTTTGACACTGATGTTCGGAAAGTTTGTGCTGTTTTTGTCACTGGCGATCCTTGCTATCAAGGGATTTAAGATAAAAGAAAAATTCAAAAATTCTTTTGCTCTCTCTCTGGCAATACTGTTGTTTATGATTGCAGGCTATCTGGCAGTTTATATTCTTTCACCTCACGATATAAACTGGCTTACGGAAAATTCCATGGAGAGAATAATTCTTCAAATCCTGCCTGTCTTTGTATTTCTGTTTTCAATTACTCTTAGAATCGGAAAGCCGGACAGTATAAACTAATTGCATACTATTTTGAAGATATATGATAAAATTAAAACCGTAAAGAAAACTACAGAAGGTAAATTATGAATAATATGAAAAATAAAATACTCACATCTTTGATAGCAGCGCTGGTGCTGGCAGGAGGACTTGTTGCTTTTGCAAACAAACCTATGCTGTCCGAGACACAACCCGCTAAACCCGCAGTAAAAGCTGTTGATTTAAATCTTGCCGAAGCAAAAAAAGCCGAGACAGATCCCTGTGTAAACGAAAACAGCTATATTGAAGTAAAACCGCTTGATGTAGTGGCAAACCCTTCACAATATGTCGGAAAACAGGTTAAGTTTAAAGCTGTTTTTGACAAATTTTCAACACTCGGGCTTGATTACAAACCGGCATTTAGAGATTCACAAAAGTATATTTCATACCTGATAAAGAGAGATGATGTCACAGACCATACAATTCCTCTGTCAGAGATGAAGATTTTTATCAAACGTACTTATGCCGAGAAATTTATTGATTTGGATTCCGGCGATGTGATTGAAGTGTACGGCAAAGTCTTTTCTGATGCATTGACCGATGCATGGGTTGATACAGACAAGCTGGTCATTGTTTCAAAGAAAAACAAGGACAAAAAAGCATAAAAAATTGAAAAAAACAAAACAAAATATATAATATTATCAGGTCAAATTTGTAGATTAGTTGCGGAGTTATATTTGTTATGGCAGAAAGCAAATCTGAAAGCAAAAACGAAAAGAAAAAGAATTATCTGGCAATACACGGTCATTTTTACCAGCCGCCAAGAGAAAATCCATGGCTGGAAGCAATTGAGCTGCAAGACAGCGCACTGCCGTTTCATGACTGGAATGAAAGAGTAAATCTCGAATGCTACAACCCTAACTCCGCATCGAGAATTGTTGATGCGAACAACAAAGTTCTTGATATCGTCAACAACTATTCTTTGATGAGCTACAATTTCGGACCGACTCTTTTGTCCTGGATGGAAAAACACGCACCAAAAACCTATGAAAGGGTGATAAGAGCCGATATCGTAAGCCGTGTAAAATTTTCCGGACACGGAAACGCAATTGCCCAGGTATACAATCATATGATTATGCCTCTGGCAAACAGACATGACAAGGAAACTCAGGTCAGATGGGGCATAAGAGACTTTGAATACCGGTTTGGAAGAATGCCTGAAGGTATGTGGCTTGCCGAAACAGCCGTAGACGATGAAACCCTTGAAGTTCTGGCTGACAACGGTATAAAATTCACCATACTTTCTCCCTATCAGTCACAAAAATACAGAAAAATCGGCGACAAAGAATGGACTGATGCAGGATGGGGAAATATTGACCCTGCAAAGCCGTACAGATATTTTATAAAAACAAATCCGAAAAAATATATAGATTTGTTCTTCTATGACGGAGCTATCTCAAAATCCGTTGCGTTTGACAATATTCTTCAAGACGGAAACAAGTTTGTTAACAGACTGAAAGACGGTCTTTCAGACACAAGAGGTTACTCACAGCTTGTACATATTGCAACCGACGGTGAAAGTTACGGACACCACACAAAATTCGGCGACATGGCTCTGGCATACGTTTTGAGAGTCAAAGCAAAGGATTCCGGATTTACTATAACAAACTATGCCGAATATCTTGATAAATACGGTGTGAAAGATGAAGTCGACATAAAACAGGCTTCTTCTTGGAGCTGTTTCCATGGCGTAGGCAGATGGAAAGAGGACTGCGGATGCTCAACAGGCGGACAGCCGAGCTGGAATCAGAAATGGAGAAAACCGCTGAGAGATGCTCTTGATTATCTGAGAGACAAACTCATTGTGCTGTACGAAAAACAGGGCAAAAAATTCTTTACAAAAGACCCGTGGGATGTCAGAAACGAGTACATAAATGTTATTCTGGACAGAAGCGAACTTTCTATAAAAAACTTTTTCAGAAACAACCTCAAACCCGAATGCAACGATCAGGATAAAGTTGCGGCGATGAAACTTCTTGAAATCCAGAGACAGGCAATGCTTATGTATACAAGCTGCGGATGGTTCTTTGCGGATATTTCAGGTATTGAAACAACACAGATAATGAAATATGCTGCCCGTGCAATGCAGCTTGCAGCAAGTTTTACGGATGAAGATTTTGAGTCGGAATTTGTGAATATTCTCTCAAATGCCCACAGCAACATCAAAGAATTCGGCACAGGTGCGGATATTTACAAAAAATTTGTAAAACCGTCCGTTGTAACAATAAAACAAATTGCCAGCCTTTGGGCGATTGTTTCTCTTTATGACGAAGAAATAGAAGATGAAACAAGCCTTTACTGCTATGACATAAAACGATTGAGTTACAAAACCGTTTCCAAAGGCAAAAACAGCCTGTATATCGGTCGTGTGGCAATAAAATCACAGATAACACTTGAGAAATATGATTTGATTTTTGCTCTGCTTAAATACTCGGGCGGGGACTTCCACTGTGCAATAAAAGAATACTCTACAGCGGAAGAATTCAACGAAATCCAGAAGAATTTGACTTCGACATTTGTAAATTATCCGCTTACGGAAATAATAAGAAGCCTCGATAAAAACTTCGGCACTGAATACTACACACTCAAGGATATCTTTATTGAAGAAAGAAGAAAAATCCTCAATGTAATGATTCAAGGCAAAACAAGCAAATTCTCCGGTCTGTACAAAGATATTTATGAAGACGGAAAAGCCTCTATTTTCCATTTCAAAAATCTCGGCTTGACCCCGCCGGATGAATTCAAAATTGCCGCAAGATACGTGCTCGGTATTGAATTTAGCAAACAGTTTGAAAATGCTGACAAAATTATCAATGAACATGATTTGCAAGAAGCCATTGATATCAATAACGAAGCAAAAATGCTCGATATTACTCTGGATAAAAAATTGGCAAACAAAATTTTTACCGACAAGGTCACGGATGCTATGTATGCACTTGCAAAAAATCCTGAAATACACAGGATTGAAACGGTACTCAATTTGTTTAAGTACGTTGATTTGCTCGAACTGCGCATTGATACATCAGAAGCCCAAAATACATACTTCAACAAAATACATGAAATTCTTGAAGAAGTCGTTTCAAATATTGACGAACTAAAAGATGAATACGACAGAAAATTTGTACTGCTTCTGCTTGAATTGGGCAACAGATTGAATATCAACACCGATTTTTACAAACAAACTTTTGATAAAGTTATGTCACCATTGTATTCACAAACAAAGAAATAACCTTGTGTTTTCTTTGCTAAGTGGTACAATTGAATAGGTAAATAGTTTAAATCAGGCACGATATTTAATGGGCAGGGTTGTAATAGATAGAGATGTGTGCAAGGGTTGTTATCTCTGCATAGGCGCATGTCCTAAAGGGTTATTGAAAAAGAGTGAAGAAGCAAACATAAACGGATATTTTCCGGCAGAGTTTGTTGATGAGAATCATGAGTGTATAGGCTGCGGCATGTGTGCAATGAATTGCCCTGACGTAGCAATCAAAGAGGTTTACAGATAGTGGCAAAAGAACTGGTAAAAGGAAATGAAGCAATAGCAAAAGCCGCTATCAAAGCAGGCTGTCAATGCTATTTCGGTTATCCGATTACACCGCAGAGCGAAATCGGAGAATATATGGGTGCGCACCTGCCGGAATTGGGCAGGGTGTTTATCACGGCAGAAAGCGAACTCGCTTCCATAAACATGGTTATAGGCGCCGGTACTACAGGAACAAAAGCAATGACATCATCATCCTCATGCGGAATTGCTCTTATGCAGGAAGCATTTTCCGCCATGTGTTGTGCGGAGGTTCCGGGTGTTATCGTGAGTGTGATGAGAGGCGGACCGGGGCTCGGGAATATTGCACCGGCGCAGGCTGATTATTTTCAAGCACTCAAAGGCGGCGGAAACGGAGACTATCATTTGATTGTTCTTTCTCCGTCAACAGTTCAGGAGGCTGTAGACCTTACATACAGAGCTTTTCATCTTGCATTGAAATACAGAAATCCCGTTATGCTGCTGGCTGACGGCATGTTAGGACAAATGATGGAACCGGCTGAATTTGGCGAATATCCCTACAAAGATCCTGACGTTACAAAATGGGCGCTGGATGGGGCAAACAATCGTGAGCCCAGAAATATCGTTTCTCTTCACATGCCTGAAGGAGAGATGGAAGCACTTACAAACAGAATTTTTGAAAAATATGAACAGGTCGCAAAAGAAGAAACAACCTATGAAAGCTATATGACAGGCGATGCAAGACTTATTTTGACAGCTTTTGGCACGGTAGGCAGAATAGCAAAATCAGCAGTTCAAAAAGCCAGAAAAGCAGGAATGAAAGTAGGGTTGTTCAGACCGATTACACTGTACCCGTTCCCTGAAAAGCAGCTGCATGAAGCAGCACAACACGCCGATATGATTCTTGATTTGGAATTGAACAAAGGACAGATGCTTCTTGATGTACGTTCAGCGGTCTTCGGTGCTTGTCCGGTTGAGTTTTTCGGCAGAACCGCAGGCGGATTGCTTACGCCGGATATGATGTTTGAAAAAATTCAGGAGTTGTACAAAAAATTGGATAACAGATTGGAAGCAAAAATAGAAGCAGGGGTCAAAAAATTATGGAAACATTAGTATATAAAAGACCCGAATCACTTTTAAAAGACGGACATTTCACTTTCTGCCCGGGATGCGGGCACGGTGTTGTGTTGAGAATTATTGCAGAACTTATTGATGAATACAATCTTCAAAAAGATACTATTGCAATATCCTCTGTCGGCTGTTCCATATTTCTGGAAAAATTCTTCAATTTGGATGTCGCAGGCGCCTCCCACGGTCGTTCACCGTGTGTTGCCACAGGGATAAAAAGATGTAAACCTGACAAATTTGTATTCACATATCAGGGTGACGGAGATGCCGCAACAATAGGCTTCAACGAAACTATTCACACTGCCTGCCGTGGTGAACACATCACAACTATCATGATAAACAATACAAACTTCGGCATGACAGGCGGTCAGGCAAGCGCAACAACTCTTGTCGGACAGGTTACGACGACAACTCCTCACGGCAGAAAAGCCGAACTGACAGGATATCCTCTGCATGCGGCAGAAATTGTTGCAAAATGTGACGGAACAGCATACAGTGCAAGAGTTGCGATTACTTCAACAAAGTGCATCAGACAGGCAAAAGAAGCCATAAGAAAAGCTTTTGAAACCCAGATAAAAGGTCTCGGCTTCGGTTTTGTTGAGGTACTTGCAACATGTCCCACAAACTGGCACATGACACCCGTTGAAGCCGTAAAACAGATAGAAAACGTAACGGAAACAGTTCATCCTCTCGGGGTTTTCAAAGATGTTACCGCTAAGGAGCAAGAATAAAATATGAAGATAAAAGATATCAGCGTAATAATTTCAGGTTTCGGCGGTCAGGGTACTTTATTTGCAGGCATTTTGCTTTGTCATGCAGCAGTACTTGAAGGCAAACATACAACCTGGTTTCCCTCATACGGAGCAGAAATGAGAGGCGGTGCCGTAAACTGCTGTGTCAATATTTCCGAAAGCGAAATTCCTTCTCCTATCGTAGACAAAGCCGATGTTGTTATTGCATTGAATGATGCATCCCAAATAAAGTTTGAAAAAAAAGTGAAAAAGGGCGGATTTATGATAATAAACTCCTCTCTTGCCCACATACCGACAACAAGAACGGATATCAACTATATAAAAATTCCGTTCAATGATTTAGCACAAAAGCTCACACAGCCTGCTTTTGTCAACGTAATGGCGCTGGGTGCTTTTATTGAAAAAACAGGTATTTTGAAACTGGACTCCATAATAGAAGTTATGAAAGAAATGTCCAAAACGGTCTCAGCGAAAAAAGCAGCGCTGCTTCCCAATAACATTGAATGTGTAAAATTTGGTGCGGAAATAATAAAAAATCAATTAGTTACTGTTTAAAGTTATGAAAGAAACAATAGAATTTATTCAGAAAAAAATTAAAGACTTTCAGCCGGAATTGGGAATTATACTGGGTTCCGGTCTCGGGGATTTTGCCGATAACATTGAAGGGATAAGAATACAATATCAGGATATACCTGGATTTGAAAAATCTACTGTTGCCGGACACAAAGGACAGCTGGTATTTGGCGAAGTTCTTGGCAAAAAAGCTGTGATTATGCAGGGCAGATACCATTTTTATGAAGGTTATCACATAAGCAGAATAGTGTACCCCGTCAAAGTAATGAAAAAACTCGGTGTCCAAACACTTATTATTACAAACGCAGCCGGCAGCGTAAACAAATCATACAAAGCCGGAGATTTGATGGCAATTTGCGATCACATTAATCTCATGGGAGTAAACCCTCTTATCGGTGAAAATGATGCAACACTGGGCGACAGATTTCCCGACATGAGCGAAGTATACAACCATGCGCTTGTAGATTTTGTACAAAAAAAGGGCAAAGAACTCGGTATTACAGTAAGAAAAGGGGTTTATGCCGCAATGAGCGGACCGAGTTATGAAACACCTGCAGAGATAAATATGCTGCGTATCATGGGTGCCGATGCCGTTGGTATGTCTACAGTACCTGAAGCGCTGGTTGCAAACTACTGTTCTATGAAAGTGCTTGGTATCAGCTGTATAACTAATTCCGCAGCAGGAGTGCATCCTTCGAGACTATCACACGCCGATGTTGTAGAAACAGCCGCAAAAGCCAAAGATTCGTTTATGAAACTTTTGATGGCGGTTATAAAAGAAATTTAAATTTACACATTCAGGTAAATTATTTTATCTAATCCGGTGTCGTTACTGCCGCCGGCTGATTTTGTTCAGCAGAGTCTTATCACGAATTTTTCTCGGACAATTTTGTTCTAACTAAAAAGCATTCAAAAATCGTTAGATATTTAGATTTCTTTGTGATATTTTATAATCAATTGATAACAAAGAGAGGTCAGGAATGGATAATACAAAAAGTATTAATTTCAGCGATTTGCCGACAACTTATGATGCAAAAGCCACAGAAGAAAAAATTTATAAATTTTGGGAAGACAACGAATGTTTTAAAGCAGATGCAAAATCTCCTAAAAAACCGTTTTCTATAGTCATTCCGCCTCCGAATGTCACAGGCGTTCTTCATATGGGACATGCAATTGACGAAACCCTGCAGGATATTCTGGTTCGTTATCACAGAATGTCCGGATACGAAACACTCTGGGTTCCGGGCACCGACCACGCAGGTATTGCAACTCAGAACGTTGTGGAAAAACAACTTAGAGCGGAAGGTACAAACCGTCACGAACTCGGCAGAGAAAAGTTTCTTGCCCGTACATGGGATTGGGCAAATGAACACAAAAGCGCAATCCTTGACCAGTGCAAACGTCTCGGTGCATCTTTTGATCGTTCAAGAGAAAGGTTTACTCTGGACAAAGGCTGTTCTGATGCCGTAAAAGAAGTTTTTGTAAGATTGTACGAAAAGGGTTTAATTTACAAAGGTTCTTATATTGTAAACTGGTGTCCACGCTGTCAATCAGCAATTTCGGATGTTGAAACCGAATATGAAACAGAAGCAAGCCACCTCTGGGAAATCAGTTATTCTCTAAAAGACGAACCCGGAGCTATTGTAATTGCCACAACAAGACCGGAAACAATGTTCGGCGATGCTGCGGTTGCAGTAAACCCGACTGACTACAAATACAAAGATTTAATCGGCAAAACTGTTGTTATTCCTCTTACAGGCAGAGAAATTCCTATCATTGCCGATGAATATGTTGACAAAAAATTCGGAACAGGTGCTTTGAAAATTACACCCGCACATGATCCAAATGACTATGAAATTGCAAAACGCCACAATCTTAAACCAATCTGGGTTATTGACGGTGAAGGCAAAATGAAAGCGTGCGCAGAAGTTCCTGAAGAACTCCACGGCTTGGACCGTGACGAAGCACGTAAGAAAACTGTTGATATGCTCCGCTATCACAATGATTTGATTAAAATTACCGACCTTGAGCACAATGTCGGAAAATGCCAGAGATGCCACACAACAATTGAACCTCTGCTTTCAGAACAATGGTTTGTAAAAATGAAACCTCTGGCAGAAGCAGCAATCAGAGCGGTTAAAACCGGTGAAATCAAATTTATCCCCGAAAAATGGGAAAAGAATTACCTCGGCTGGATGGAGAATATCCGTGACTGGTGTATTTCCCGTCAGCTCTGGTGGGGACATCAAATTCCGGCATATTACAACAACAAAACAGGTGAAATGGTAGTAGCAAAAGAGAACCCCGATCCTGAAAATTATACTCAAGAAACCGATGTTCTTGATACATGGTTTTCATCAGGGTTGTGGCCGTTTTCTACAATGGGCTGGCCAAATACAGAAGCTGAAGATTTCAAAAAATTCTATCCGACCTCAGTTCTTGTTACCGGTTTTGATATCATTTTCTTCTGGGTAGCAAGAATGATTACCATGGGGTATGAATTTACGGGCAAAGCACCTTTCTCAACAGTTTATATCCACGGCTTAATCCGTGACGAAAAGGGACAAAAAATGTCCAAATCAAAAGGAAATACCGTTGATCCCGTAGGCGTAATCGACAAATATGGCTGTGATGCACTGAGATTTACAATGACTTCAATGTGCACATACGGCGGGCAGGATATCAAAGTCAGCGAAGACAAATTTGAATACGGCAGAAACTTTGCAAACAAAATCTGGAATGCTTCAAGATTTGTGCTTATGAACCTTGAAGACGTTGACAACAAACCAATTGACATGGACAACCTTACGATTGCCGACAGATGGATTTTGCACAGATTGAATGCAACAGCAAAACTCGTCAATGAAAATATCCAATCATACAGAATCGGCGAAACGGCTCATGTTTTGTATGACTTTTTCTGGAATGAATACTGCGACTGGTATGTGGAAATAGCAAAAATCCAACTGCAGGATGCTGCTCAAAAAGCAAACACTCAAAGAGTACTAAGATATGTTCTTGATATGTCGTTGAGAATGCTTCATCCTATTATGCCACACATTACAGAGGCTATATGGCAGCTTATTCCGCAGGAAAAAGAAGCAATCGGTATTATCAAAGCAGCATTCCCGACTTATAAAAAAGAATTTGTTTTTGAAACCGAAAACAAAGAAATGGAACTCGTTTTTGAAACTATAAAATCATTGAGAAACGTTCGACAGGGCTTGAATATACCGCTTTCTGCCCAGATGAATATAACTGTTCTGGCAAGTACAGCTGAAAAAACAATTTTTGAAGCGGTTGTTCCTTATCTCAAACGACTTGCGAGAATAGAAAATGTTGATTTCAAAGGCGAAGATACTCAAATGCCCAAAAAATCAGCCTCCGCTGTTGTAGGCAATTCAAAAATAATCATTCCGCTAGAAGGCTTGATTAATTTTGACGAGGAAATTGCCCGTCAGAACAAGAAAATAGAAAAACTTAGCAAAGAAAAAATGAGTTTGGACGGCAGACTCAAGAACAAAAACTTTGTTGAAAAAGCGCCAAAGGAACTTATTGAAGAAACTCAAGCCCGTGCTGATGAGCTTGAGACACAAATCAATGCGATAAAAGAGCTTATTGAAACTTTGAAATAGACTCTGTCTGAAAGGTATACAAAAAGCACAGCTACAATAATAAAACTGTGTTCAGAATGGCTGCTTGTTGTTTGATTTTCTACCCAACAACTCAAGAATAAAACGGGATTTGGTACAGAGCCATGAGTCCGTATACCCTGTTTTATACAATCTTTTTACAAACTCAAATAGTATTCCTTGAGCAGTACAGCATCATCTTCCATAATCGGACTTTCGCAAACAACAACACCTTTTACATCAAATTTTTTGAAAGCTCTCATCAAATCTTTGTAGTTCATATCGCTTTCTTTTAGCATAAGATGCTTTTTCTCACCCTTTTCACCATACTCAATTCCGGCAATATGTGCATGAAAATTGTTGAGAGCCTTATCGCCAAGCTCTTTTCCTATGTGTTCAAAGATTTTGCAAAACTCATCATATGTGTTGTAACCGCCGTTTGTTCTGGCATGCAGATGTGAAAAATCAACACATGGGAGCACCTGTTTGAAGTTTTTTGAAAGTTTTACAATCTCCTCCAAATTGCCCCATTGCGTGCCTTTTCCGGTTGTCTCGGGACGTACCCAGATATCATTGTTTTCTTCTTCCAGCACTTTGCAAACTTCCGACATAGTGCTTTCTACTTTTTTGTAAACCGCATCGGCAGGCATGCCCATATAAAAAGCAGCGTGGAATGTTATGCTGTATGCTCCTAGTTCTTTTCCCATTCTGGCTGTATCAAGCACTCTTTTTATGCTGGCTTCGATTTTATCTTCTTCTTTAGAATTCAGATTTATGTAATAAGGACCATGTGCTGTCAGCACCATATCTTTTTTCAAAGAAAGTTCTTTGACAATTTTCTGATTAGCCGGACTCATACGGACACCGTGTACAAACTCAAGCTCCATTCCGTCAAGTTTGAGACTTTCGAGTATTTTAAAAGAGTTTTCATATCCTGCATTGCCGTTACAAATCGGCTGACCTGCCGTTACAAATTTCAAATCATCCATTATCTGCCCAGTTTCTCCCCTATTTGCGGTTTAAATTTTTCGATAAACTGTTTTGCATCACAAATCATATAAGACCCGAACTGCAATGATTTAATGTACAAGATGCCTTTTCCTGTTGCAACTCCGAGAGTGTCTTTTACCGAACAAATTGTTCCGGGTTCTTTTTTGGGATTTTTGTCAGACCACTCTGCGGAATAAATTTTTACAAAAATCCCCCTAAAATTTGTCATAGCACTGATAAATGGATTTAACGCTCTTACAAAACGTTCAATATATGCCGCATCTTTGTTCCAGTCCACAAAGTTTCTCATATTTTTGGGGTCAATTGAAGGAGCTTTTTTAAACTCTCCCTGAGGCTGCGGAACCGAGGTGATGTTGGAGTCCTGTTCGTAGTGTTTTAAAAATTCCGAGATAAACTCTGCCGCAAGAAAATTTGTGCGATTAAAAAGTGTACCCATTGTCTCATTTTTTTCCAGAGGAACTTTTTTCTGAGCAATAATATTTCCCGTATCAAAATGTTCATCCATAAAATGAAGCGTTATACCGGTCTCTTTTTCGTTGTTGATAATAATATTGCTATACGGGTTGGCTCCTCTGTATTCAGGCAAAAGCGACGGATGACAATTTACAAATCCGTCTTTTACACATTTTAAAAGCTCGGGGGGGAATTTTTTGTTGTATGAACAAACAATCGCAAGATCTGCATTAGTTTGTCTGATTTTGTGCAAAAAATCCAGTTCATCAAGTGAATTTTCGTATGTAAGTATCGGAATACGCATGCTTTTTGTGATATTACACATCAATTCATATGTGTCCTCACTTCTGTGAGGCGGAACCACACCGACAATGTTAAACCCGTCAACGACAAGTTTTGACAGGCAAACAACTGCCATATCCGGCATGCCGAAAAACAGTATTCTTTTTTGGTATTTTTGTTCCACTACAAACTCCAAAGCATTTTGCCTGTAACCCTACATATTATACAATAGATTATTGAAAATCAAAAAATATATACTATAATCATCTTATGTTTAAAGCATTTTTAAAAAAGTTTGCGCTGTTTTTTGTTTTTGTAATTTTTTCATCTCTGCACTCTGTCTGTTATGCTGACAGCAGTTATGATTTTAACATTTTTGTTGCAGACAATGCAGATATACTTTCTCCAAAAACAGAACAGTACATCAACGGTTTTTTATGGGATTTGCAAAAGAAAACAGGAACGGATATTGCCGTTGTTACGGTAAAATCGCTTGATGGAAGAAGTATTGAAGAAACAGCGCTTGAAATAGGAAGAAATTTCAAACCGGGAGAAAAAGGCAAAGACAACGGGGCTGTTATTCTTGTTTCGCCAAATGACAGAAAACTCAGAATAGAAATTGGCTACGGACTTGAGGGGATAATTACGGACGGACATGCCGGCAGAATCAGAGACGAACAAATGATTCCGTATTTTCAAAAGGGAGATTACGAAAACGGTATCCGGCTCGGAAGTTACACACTTGCAAATGATATAGCAAAAGCTCATGGTATATCGCTTTCAACCGGTGGTCCCGTGCCTCAGTCCGCACAAAATAATTTGTCTGACGAGTGGTTTTTTATCCTGTTTATCGTGATATTTCTGTGTATCAGATTTAATTTGTTTCCGGTATTTTTGCCGTTTGGCGGATATAGCTCCGGCGGATTCGGAAGCGGAGGTTTTAGTTCCGGCGGAAGTTTCGGAGGCTTTGGCGGAGGCGGCGGTTTTGGAGGCGGCGGAGCCTCGGGCAGCTGGTAGCTGACAGATGGTGATTGAAGGAAAGAAAAATGAAACAACTCGATGATTTTATAAAAGATTTAAAAACGATATTTGAAGACAGACTCAAATGTGTATTCATATACGGGTCAAAATCTTCACTGGAGCAGGAACAACTGTGTGATGATATAAATCTTATGATTATCACACAGGATTTGTGCGGCGAAGATATTAAAAAATGCTCACTGCCTGCACAAAAATGGATGGGTAAAGGATTATTCAAAAAGAAAAATCCGGAACCTGTTTTTATCGGCGAAAACGAATGGTTTAATTCCGCAGATGTCTATGCAATGGAATATTCTGACATCAAAGAAAATCACAGAATTTTGTACGGCGCGGATTATACCGAGCAGATTGATGTAAAAAAAGAAGACCTTAGAATTCAATGTGAAAGAGAAACAAAAAATCTTCTGATGAAATTTCGTTCGCATTATCTTCTTTATGCAAATTCAAAAAAGACAATAGAGTATTCTTTTTTACCTGCAATAAAAAGCTGTATGGCAATTTTTAAGGCTATACTGAGACTCAAAGATATCGAAGTTCCAAAATCTCCGCATGAAATTACGGACAAAATAAATCAGATTTGCGCCATAGATAAAACTCTTTTTGAAAAACTATTGTGTCAAAAAGAAAAACACTGTCATATGACAAAATCAGAAATTTATACAACCGCAGACAAAATTGTCTCGGAACTCACAAAACTTTTGGAATACGTAAACAATATATAAGGAGAAAATTATGAAAAAAACAGTATGGATAGTTTTGGGTATTGTTGCACTGCTCGTTATAATGATAGCAGGCACTTTCATCGGAACATACAATAAACTTCAATTGATGGATGAAAATGTTAATGCAAAATGGGCACAGGTTGAAAATCAGCTCAAAAGAAGAAATGACTTGATACCAAACCTCGTTGCAACCGTAAAAGGATATGCTGCACACGAAAAAGAAGTCTTTACAAACATTGCCGATGCCCGTTCAAAACTGTCGGGAGCAATGAACAACAACGATGTAAAGGCTATTCAAAAAAGCAATAATGAACTGACTGGCGCCCTATCCAGACTGCTTTTGATTGTAGAAAGATACCCCGAACTAAAAGCCGACAAACAGTTTATTAACCTGCAAGACGAACTTGCCGGAACAGAAAACAGACTCTCTGTGGCAAGAAAAGACTACAACGAAAGTGTTCAGACAATAAATGCAACAACGAGAACTTTCCCGACTTCAATTGTTGCTGCAATGTCGGGCATAAAAGCCAGAGAATATTTTGAAATTGATGAAGCAGAAAAGAAAGCTCCCGAAGTAAAATTCTAAACTGCATGCCGGAAAAAATTTAAGACAAAATTCATAATTACACATATCAAGATAGGTTGAACAGAAATGTTCAACCTATCTATTAGCAATTTTTATATTAAAGATTTTTTATTACTTGATAGATTAAAAACTGTATCCTTTTGCTTTTACGGCTGATTTTACATCACTTTCAAAAATTGAAATCAGTTTTTCAGTATCTATTGTATATGTAGAATAATTTGATGTTGAAGCCCACTGGCTTGTTTTGCTCAAAGTTGTTGTTGCAATACCATCCAGTATCTTCTCAATTTCGCTGTCGGACATTCCTTTGCCGGAAAGTTTTGATTTTATTTGATTCATCAAAGGCTGCAAAACTTCTTCCAGCGCTTTTTCTTTTATTCTTGTTGTGCTATTGTCGGTGAGTACAACAGATATATCTTCATCCTTGTCAACACCAGCCTCCTCTGCCGCAACAAACATATCTGTTTCATAAAGAGTTTTGTATACTTCTTTTTGCTGTTCTGCCTGCTGTTGGGCAGCCTGTTGTTCTGCTGCTACTTCTTCGGATGTTTTACCGTTATTTTTACATAATGCATCGAATTCAGCGAAAAATGCATCTATTAAGGCTTGTGTATTACATTTTGGATACCATCCTTTTCTGCCTTTACCGGAGCCTGTCCATTTTTTCCACTCTGGAGAAAAATAGCTGTCGTTGCTAAGAGCTGTATTTTTAGCTTGTGATATATAATTTGAAATTTCTTCGGTACATTGGTCTCCAAGCTGTGATGCAAGTTGTGAAGCAACTGCATCCAGTGCTTGTGTTCCATAGGCTCTTCCTTCATCTCTTGCTTTTGTCCAGGCTGCGCCGCCATAAGAAGTACCTTCATATTTACCTGCTTCGCCATTATCATGCAGGTAATGAACGTTACCTTTATATGTTCCATTATTGTATGCACCTAAAACACCTGCTGCATCTAATACGGAACTCTTGTTATAAGCAGAAGATACATCGGTACTTGAAGAGCCTTCTGTTCCATCACCTGTACCTGTGGTTCCGTTTGTTCCTGTGCTGTCAGAAGCAGAGCCTAGTGTACCTTCGTCAACATATTCCACATGAGCGTGATCATCTACCCACTCTTGTGCCTGATCAAGATTTGCAAGGAGAATTTCTTGCAGTCTTGTTTTATATTCAGCAGAATTCACGCCGAATTCTTCCGCAATCTGATTCAATTCTTCCAAATCCGAATCAGGAAGCCATTGACTAGTGTTTGCACAGAGTTCATCAAAGATTTCTTTTGCAATCTGATATTGAGGATCATTCGGATTCATTAATAAAGCATCAAGAATATAATGTATATCAAATTCCTGCTGGGTATATGATACATTGGCATAATTGCCGTATAAATCACGTGTAGTGCTATTTTGACCATCATCAAGATTGCCGAATGTTATATCCGTAATTTCAGCATTCATATAGCCCAGATTAATCATATCAATATTATGACCTGACGGCATGCCAAGAGCGTCGGCAATATCTTCCTTATCGGTAATAACTTTGTACGTACCGCTTTCCCAATCAAATTCATAATATGTATCATCATCAACAGACTGATACAATGCGCCTGTGCCATTCGAAACATGATGATTTGAATCGATGGTATTTTTGCTTTCATCGCCACGTTGTTCATTGCCGGTTTCTATATAGTTTTCAACCTGTTGATTGAAATTCTTTATATAACCTTTCATTATAAGCCAGGCTTCAAAGCTTAAATTGTCATCTACATTCTGACAATAAGCCTCATACATGGGATAATAAGTTTGATACGCTGACAAATCTTTTATTGATCCGCCCGACCCTGAACCTGTTGAACCTATGCCTTGTACCATTTCGACTCCTGTTTCTTTCTTTGTTATATATTCTTAAAAACCTTTTATTTTATATCCAAAGGCTTAGCGCTTTGAATTGCCGCCATTTTCGACTTTCCCTTTTAGACATAATATTGAGTTTTCATGTTCCATGTCGGCTTTTGTAGTGCATAACTTTAGGTTTTTAAACGATTTGTTAATATAAATTTACAATTGCAAAGATTAGAATTTCAATTACTATATTTTTTCAAATTTACAGAACTTTTTATGTAAAATAAAAATATCCAAAGAAATTTGTAACAAAAGCAGATAAAAAGAAAGAATCATATGGAAAAATATGTGTTGATTACAGGTGCTTCTTCAGGGTTAGGTAAAGCAACCGCATTGGCTCTGGCGGAAGAAGGCTACAAAGTCTTTGCCGGAGTGAGAAAACAGCAGGACAAAGAACTGCTTGAGTCGCTGCAAAAGAACATAACCGCAATATTTCTGGATGTAACAAGCGATGAAAGTGTAAACTGTGCTTTTGAAACTGTTTTTGGTATTACAAAAAATCTTTTTGCCTTGATAAACAATGCCGGAATAGCGGTAGGCGGTCCTGTTGAATTTTTGCCTGTAGATATATTAAAAAAACAGTTTGATATAAATGTATTCGGGGCAATTCGTGTTGCTCAAAAGTTTTTGCCTCTGTTAAACCAAGAAAACTCAAGAATTATAAACATCAGTTCTATGGCTAGTTACGGTATTTTTCCGTTTGTTTCTCCATATTGTGCATCAAAGCGGACTCTGGACATGTTTTTTAATTCACTTCTTATTGAAAACAAAAACAAAAACCTTAAAATAATCTCAATAAAACCTGGGGTTGTTTCTACTCCGATTTGGAACAAATCCGTTGATGCCTGTGAACAGACATTTGAGCATGTTTCTCAAGATTGCAGAGATAAGTATGAGAAAGAACTTTTGTTCCTTGCCGAAAATGCCAGAAAAAATACTCAAAAAGGACTCAAGCCCGAAGATATTGCAAATCTTATTAAAAAAGTTCTGGAGAAAAAAAATCCAAAACTTTCATACAACATAGGCAAGGATTCATATTTTGCAAGAATTATGTCTTTTCTCCCCCAGCATATGAGCAATTTTATTGTAAAAACCGGACTTAAGACAAGAATAAAAGCAAACGTAAAAAGTTAATAACTCAAAACATATCCAATCTGGTGTCGCAGATGCCGCCTCGAGCCTCCCTCCCCACGATGGCGGGCGTTCACGTCATTTACCTGTCACAAAACCAGCCACCGGCGGCTTTTATTTAGCAGAGTCTTATCACAAATTTTCTCGAACAATTTATAACAATAAAGCACCTCTTGCAAAAACAAGAGGTGCTTTAATTTAAAATATCTGCAACAATTACTCTTAGTTGCCTGCCATCTGGCTTGCAACTTCTTCAGCAAAGTTGTCCTGTCTTTTTTCAAGACCTTCACCCAGTACGTAACGTACGAATGATTTGATTGCCAATTTTCCTTCAATCAACTGTGCAACAGTTTCATCAGGATTTTTTACGAACGGTTGTTCAAGAAGACATTTTGAAGCCATGAGTTTGTTGATTCTGCCTTCAACAATTTTTGCTCTGATATTTTCAGGTTTTTTGGCAAGGTCTTCTTTACCCATTTCGATTCTTGTTTCTTCGTCGATTACAGACTGAGGAATTTCTGCTCTTGAAACAAATTCCGGAGCATTTGAAGCTATGTGAAGACAAATATCTTTTTCAAGAACTTCATCAGCTTTGTCTGTATTGAGCAATACACCGATTTTTCCGTTGTGGATATAAGTAGCGGGATTGCCTTCAACGAGTTCAAATCTTCTTACTGTGATTTTTTCACCGATTGTAGCGATTTTTTCTTTGATGATATCTTCAATTTTTTTGCCGCATCCGCAAACTGTGCAAGTAGAAGCAAGCAGTTCTTCAACAGAAGCAGGTTTTATTGCTACAATTTGTTTTGCAAGATTTGAAACGAGTTCTTTGAATTCATCATTTTTTGCAACAAAGTCTGTTTCACAGTTTACTTCTATAATTGCACCTGTGCTTCCTTCAACGTAAGAACCGATTAAACCTTCAGCGGCAATTCTGCCCATTTTCTTTTCAGCAGAAGCAATACCTTTTTGACGGAGGTATTCCATAGCTTTTTCCATATCACCTTCATTTTCAGTGAGGGCTTTTTTTGCATCAAGAATGCCGGCTCCGGTTTTTTCTCTGAGTTCTTTTACCATAGCAGCGGTTATTGTCATAATTTTATCCTCTCTGTATATTTGTTCCGTTAATAATTTTTAATGATTTTAAGGACTTTGCAGATACAAAGCCCTTAAAATTCATAAACTGTTCTATGCTTCAGCGGGAGCTTCTTCTTTAGCTTCTTCAGCAGGAGCTTCGACACCTGCATCTTCAGCTTTGATAGTTTCAGCTTTTGCGCCTACAGCTTTGTTTTCTCTGAGTTGTTTTCCTTCAAGAACAGCATCAGCAAGTTTTGAAGCAATCAATTTGATTGAGCGGATTGCATCGTCGTTGCCCGGAATAATGTAGTCTATTCCGTCAGGATTTGCATTTGTATCAGCAAGACAAATAACCGGAATATGAAGTTTGTTTGCTTCTGCAATAGCAATGTCTTCTTTTTTCTGGTCAACTACAAAGATAAGATCGGGCATACCGCGCATTTCTTTGATACCGCCGAGAGTTTTTGACAATTTTTCAAGTTTTTTTGTGATTTGAACAACTTCTTTTTTCGGAAGTTTTTCAATATGACCTGAATTTACAAACTCTTCAAGTTCTCTCAATTTGTTGACTCTGCCTCTGATTGTTTCAAAGTTTGTCAACAAACCGCCTAACCAACGACGGTTGATATAATACATACCGCATCTTTCAGCTTCTTGAGCTACAACATCAGATGCTTGTTTTTTTGTACCTACGAAAAGAACATTTTTTCCTCTTGCTGCAAATTCTCTGACGATTGCATATGCTTCGTCCAATTTGTCAGAAGTTTTTCTTAAGTCTAATACATAGATTCCGTTTCTTGCACCGTAGATATACGGTTTCATTTTGGGGTTCCATCTTTGAGTCTGGTGTCCGAAATGTACACCTGCTTCAAGTAAATCAATCATTGATGCTACCGGCATCGATTCTCCTTTCCTGATTGCTTTCGATTTTTTGGTTTCGGCTGCAATCATCTTCTTGCGGGCTTTAACATACTAGGAAGGGTGTTTTGCTTTGAAGACGTGCTTCTCAGCCCCGACTGGTTCCGTCTAAAGTCCAATTACTGTACTACATGAAAATTATAACCCAAACAAAATATTCGCCAACATGGGATTTTAAAGCATTTATATTGCTTAACAAAAGCAAAATTGCGCACAAGAATTTATTCATTGTGCGTGTGCAACGGAATTTGCGAATAACCTACACTTCATCAGTAATTTCGGGTTCATAATCTTCAAGCTGTTTTTTCTTGAGATTGTGAACAACCGCATCAACAAGAAAATCAAAGGATTTCATTTTTTGAATTTCTGGCGTAAACTCACGAATCAATGATGCACGAACAATGTCCTCCAACCGGCTATTTGACGTTTGAACATCATTGTCGGAACAAATCATGTCAATGTATTTTGAATTGACTTTGTAGTCTTGCATCTGAGAAAACATTAACCATTTTAATTTTGGTTTAATGGATTTTAATGTTTTAACTATTTTCAAATTTTTCAAATCAAACATAATTCATTCCGCCTATTTTAATAAATTCTGAATTTTATTAATTCATGTTCATAATTATAAAGTCAGCTCAAAAGTTAAATTTACTTTTTTATGCCATGCTCTTAACAATTTGTTACCAAGGATTTCTTTAATAGTATTGTCGCTGTTTTTTGGGGTTTTGTCAATGTCTGTTATACGAGCAGCAACCCTATTCCGATAAAGAACATGCCGGCAAAAATCCCCGCCATAACATCGTGGTTTTCACCGTATTCTCTGGCTGTCGGCATCAATGTATCAAGCGAAATGTAAACCATAATCCCCGCAACAATCGAGAACAAAATTCCGATTGCCATCTGGGGCATAAAAATCTTTATTATCATAAAACCTATAATAGCGCCGATAGGTCCTGAAATGCCGGCAAGAAAAGAGAACAACATTGCATATCTTCTTTTTCCGGTTGCCTGATACATAGGAAGACCTATCGCAATACCTTCCGGCAGGTTGTGAATAGCAATAGCCACAGCAAGCGGTATGCCGAGTGTAATATTGGTACTCGCAACAAGAAACATCGTCAAACCTTCCGGAAAACGGTGAAGAGAAATTGCTATTGCCGTGAGCAATCCGGCTTTTTTGATTTTTTCATCTTCTTCCGAAATATTTTGAGGGTCTTTGTCTATAAGGTCATCTCCAAAGTGCGCCGGCAGAAAATAATCTATCAATGCAGCAATACCGATACCGGTAAAAAAGCCGATAAAAGTAATCAAAGCTGCTTTATCTCCAAAATACATACCTGTATACTCACGTGACTCTTTCAAAATTTCCGTAAGAGCCATATAAATCATTACACCTGCTGAAAATCCCAGCCCTATTGCCAGCATTCTGAGATTGCTTCTTTTCACGAAAAAAGAAACAGACCCGCCGATTACCGTTGCAAGACCGGCAATCAAAGTCAGTACAAAAGCAATTATATGATGATGTTCAATAACCATTTATCGTCCTATTCAATTTCGGCCAGTTTTTCAAGTTTGAGTTTCTGGTCATGTTCCATCAAAAGATTTATAAGTTCATCAAGTTCGCCGTCAATGACAGTCCAAACATTCAGGTTTTGACCGATACGGTGATCTGTCAGCCTGCCTTGCGGGAAATTGTATGTTCTGATACGTTCGGAACGGTCTCCCGTACCGACCTGAGAACGTCTGAGGTCGGTGATTTCCTGCATTTGTTTTTGAACCTCCATATCGTAAAGTTTTGCTTTAAGAATCTGGAGTGCTCTTTCTTTGTTTTGAAGCTGAGAACGCTCTTCCGTACAGAAAATCATGATACCCGTAGGTTTGTGAAAAACCCTGACGGCAGTTTCAACCTTGTTAACATTTTGCCCGCCGGCACCGCCTGAACGAGCAGTAGAAATTTCCAAATCATTAGGGTTCAATTCAACCTCAACATCATCAACCTCCGGCATAACAGCAACAGTGGCTGTTGATGTGTGGACTCTTCCCTGAGATTCAGTCTGGGGAACTCTCTGCACACGATGAACACCGGATTCATATTTGAGTTTTGAATAAATACTGTCACCTTTGATAGAAATAATAACTTCAGATACACCGCCGGCTTCGCAGTCTGTTTTGCTCAAAATTTGTGACTGCCAGCCCTGTTTGTCAGCATAACGAAGGTACATCCTCATCAAATCACCGGCAAAAATGTTTGCCTCATCACCGCCGGCACCGCCTCTGATTTCAAGCATGATATCTTTGTCATCCATCGGGTCTCTGGGCAGAAGAAGAACTTTCATTTTTTCTTCAAGTTCTTTGTTTTTCTGTTCGTTAGATTCAATTTCGGAATGCAAAAACTTTTTCATTTCCGCATCAGATTCCGTTTTCAAAAGTTCTTTTGCATCTTCTATTGCATCTTCATTTGTTTTCCACTGGTGATAAACCTCGACGGTTTCTTCCATTGCTTTTCTTTGTTTGGACAAATCTCTGAATTTTTCATAATCCGCAATAATTGCCGGATCAGAAAGTTTTTGTCCGAGTTCTGTATATTTTTCTTCTATTTGAAGAATTTTGTCTAGCATATCTTTCATAATGTAATTATATTATCTCAAGCATGTTCATTTGAGAAGCACAAAAAAGATAAACATTTGTCAGAATATATTTTTTGTTTGATTGTTTTGTAATTTTCCGGATTAAATTTAAGGTCTTTAGGGTGTTCCAGAACGACAATACCGCCTGCTTTGAGCAGTTTGTTTTCAAATATAATCTGCAGGATATTTTCATACAATCCGCTTTGATACGGCGGGTCAACGTAAATTACATCAAAAGATTTTTGCAGTTTTTTCAAAATTTTTGTACTGTCACCCAAAAACAATTCCGTATTTTTTTCATCAAGTCCGAGTTTTTTTGCATTTTCCTTCAATTGAAAAAAAGTTTTTTTGTCTTTTTCAACAAATACCGAACCCTGAAAACCTCTGGATACAGCCTCAAAACCCATTATCCCGGAACCTGCAAAAACATCCAGAAAAATTTTTTCATTAAAATCAATCAACGAAAAAAGAACGCTGAAAATACTCTCTCTGACTTGAGATAGTGTCGGTCTTACATTGCTGCCTTTGGGCGAATCAATCTTTCTTGACTTCAAACTTCCGCCGGTAATCTGCATATCTCAATTTCCCTGTTTTGAACGAAGTTCGTATATCTCTTCAATATCCTCATGACTCAAATCTTTTGCACCGCCAAGCAAAAAGGAGTTCAGATATATTTGAGCATAAACTTCCGCTGTTTCTGTGAGATAAAATGCATTTTTTATATCTTTTGCACCTATTACAATACCGTGGTTTGCAAGCAAAACAGCATTGTGCTTTGCAAAATACTTTGCGATATTTTCAACCAGCTTTTCCGAACCGGGAAGAGCATAATCCGCTACAGGAATTTCGCCAAAGTAAAAAACATTTTCCGAAATAATGGGTTTTGACAAAGGTTTGTGACAAACCGCAAAAACGGAAGTATAAGGAGAATGACAATGAAAAATTGCATTTATATCCGGTCTCATGGCATAAATAGCATTGTGCAGATTTTTTTCCGATGAGGGTTTTTTGTCCCCTTCAATCAAAATTGAATTTTTGTCCATAAGAACAATATCATTCTCTGACAGGTCATACAGACAGGTACCGGATGCCGTAATCAAAACATTGTCTTCAAAACGTACACTGATATTGCCAGATGTTGCGGGAGAAAGATTTTTTTCTCCGAGAAGCTTTCCGTATTTTATTATTTCTTTTTTTATGTCATTTTTATTCATAGTTTCAATTTTACCAAATTTTTTTAAAATGGTATAATTAATTAATGTAGAGAGAGGATAAAAACAGTTGTCCGAACTGGGAACAAAAATAGTCACAGAAAACATACCAAAACTTATTGATTTTGAGCAGGTAGTTGTCTGGCTTGATGAATACAGAACAATCAAGTCCAAAAAGGGCAGAGATTACCTTCAAAATCTTATTGCCATGACGTGTCTGCCGCTCGTCAAAAGAGTGGCAAGAACTCTTGCAAGAAGAAGCACCGACCCTGTTGAAGATATTATTCAGGTCGGAAGCCTCGGTCTGGTCAAAGCAATCCGCTCATATGACCCTAAAGTCAGCAAAAATTTCAAATCCTATGCAACATATCTTATAACAGGAGAAATCAGACACTATCTGAGAGACAAAGCTACTATGATAAAAGCGCCCAGAGCAATTCAGGAGCTTGCATATCGTGTACACAAGCTTACTCTCGAGATGATAGAAGAAATGGGAGAAAAACCCACCGACAAAGAAATTGCAAAAAAAATGGAACTGCCTGTAGACAAAGTGCAGGAAGCCATTGATGCCGACAGAAGAAAGTCTATTGTCTCTCTTGACCAGCTGGTTTTTCAGGATGACGATGATTATTGCAGCTGGGGAGACAGGCTTGCGGATTTTAGTTTTGAAAACATGCAAAAACTGATAGAAGACAGAATGCTTCTTGCAGAATCTCTTCAGCTTATTGATCCTTTTTACAGAGAATTAATCGACCTTACATATTTTCAAGATATGAGCCAGATTGAAATAGCAAGAAAGATGGGAATGTCTCAAATGCAGGTTTCAAGAAAAATAAAAAAAGCACTGAAAGTGCTGCATGATATAATAAAAGAACAAATGGCGGAATCGTAAAATATGATTGCATTTTGGACCTTTTATGCTTTTGTTATAGGACTTTGTATCGGCAGTTTTTTGAATGTTGTTATTTTGCGAGGACTCAGCGGCGAATCTATAGTTTTACCGCCGTCACATTGCACAAAATGCGGGCATAAGCTCGCATGGTACGACAATATTCCGCTGCTTTCATATATTCTTTTGGCAGGAAAATGCAGATACTGCAAAGAAAAAATCAGTATTCAATATCCCGTAGTGGAATTTGTGACGAGTGTTGTATTCGCAGGGCTTTATCTCAAATACGGGTTTGATTTAAAAACAGTGTTTACCATGGCGGCAGCATCGTTATGCATCGTCCTTGCAGTTACAGATATAAAAGAGAAAGTTATTTTGGACGGACATGCATATCTTTTGATGCTTCTGGGTCTTTTGTACAATATTTTTAACATTCCGGCTGAAAATACGACAAAGGTTATCTTCTGGCTTTTAGGTATGAAAATCACCATATATCAGTCATTGATATATTCAATTCTCGGACTTCTTGCCGGTTTTTTTGTAATGAAAGGAATTGCCGTAATTTCTAAACTCATTACAAGAAAAGACTGTTTTGGAGAAGGAGATGCATATATTCTGGGAGCACTGGGTGCGTTTTTCGGAATTGCAAATGTTATAGTGATATTTATTTTGAGTGTATTTATCTGGGGCGGTCTGGCAATTCCCGTCTTTTTGTATAAATGGATAAAAGACAAAAATTACAAAATGTTTTCTGCGCTTGTGCTATTTATTACTGCGGCACTGCTGTTTGCCGCCGGTGAATTTTTTGATGTTTTTACATCAAATTTGTTTCACTGGTTTGCTTATCTGCTTGTCGCCAGCATCGGTTTATACTGCTGCATGCTGCTTATGCGTTCGATAAAAGAAGGTTCAAAACTCCATATGATTCCGTACGGACCGGCTCTGGTTTTCGGTGCATTTGTAATAATGTTTGTATTGTAAAACTTAATGGAAAAATCAGTAAATTTGTCATATAATAATCAAAGATAGTGAGGTTTTTGATATGCTGCAGGCGTTGAATAAAATAAATTCCATTTGTGATCTGGCAAAAGAAGTTTTGCAAATAGAAGCTGATTCTGTTTTAAAACTCAAAGAAAGAATCGGCAAGGATTTTGAAAAAGCCATTGATATTCTTTATGAATGCAAAGGACGTGTAATAGTGACAGGCATGGGCAAATCCGGTCACATTGGCAGAAAAATTGCAGCAACACTTTCTTCAACCGGTACTCCATCGTATTTTTTACATCCCGCAGAAAGCACCCATGGTGATTCCGGTCTTATTACGAGACAGGATGTTGTAATAGCAATATCAAACAGCGGAGAAACAGCGGAACTCATGAACCTTTTACCGCTCATTGAGCGTTTTGGTGTAAAAATGATTGCAATGACCGGCAAAAAAGAGTCTACTCTCGGCAGAAAAGCAGATGTCGTACTTGATGTTTCCGTTGACAAAGAAGCATGTCCTCTCGGCAAAGCTCCGACAGCTAGCACAACAGCTACTCTCGCCATGGGAGATGCCGTTGCTATTTGTCTTTTGAAAAAAAGAGGTTTTACGGAAGAAGATTTTCTTATGTTCCATCCGTCAGGTGCTCTCGGCAGAGGCGTTTTGTATCATGTATCAGATTTGATGATTACCGGAGACAGAATACCTGTTGTAAATGAAAATAATGATTTTAAAGATACAATCCAGCTTATCTCGGCAAAAAAACTCGGATGTGCAATTATGGTTGACAACAGCGGCGTAATGACCGGTATTTTGACAGATGGTGACATCAGAAGAACTCTGTTGAAATATGACAATACCTCAACACTAAAAGCAAAAGATGTTATGACAAGAAATCCGAAAGTTATTTTGCTGAACGATTTGGCAGCAAAAGCTCTGCATATCATGGAAAAACATTCTATCACATCACTTGCTGTTTGTGACGACAACGGAAAACCTGTAGGTTTGATTCACATTCATGATTTGCTCAAAGCGGGAGTTGCTTAATGGAAAATTTAAACAATGTTGAACTGAAATATGCCGCCAACAAGGTAAAAGCACTGGTTCTTGATGTAGACGGTGTTTTAACAGACGGTTCTTTGACTTTTGACGAAAACGGTGTTGAATACAAAACCTTTAATGCAAAAGACGGTCAGGGTATTGTTATGTTGAACAAAACAGGCTTTGTTACGGCTATTATTACTGCAAGAGAAAACGGAACAGTCCGTCACAGATTTAAAAACCTCGGTATGACAAAGTTGTACGAAGGCAGCAAAAACAAAATTGCATCACTAAAAGAATTTATGAAAGAATTTAATCTCTGTGCAGATGAAATTGCATATATGGGCGATGACCTGCCGGATATATGTGTACTAAAGACAGTCGGTTTGCCGGGATGCCCAAATGATGCGGTCAAAGAAGTAAAATCATATGCAAAATTTGTTTCTTCAAAAGACGGCGGCAGAGGTGCCGTGAGAGAATTTTGTGATTTTATTCTCAAATCAACCGGAAAATATGACGGTATTTTTGAAACAATTACAAACAGAGAGTAATTGAGCTATCTGATTTTTATATTTCTTGCAATATCTCTTTCCATTGCTTTTTTAGCAATATCTTCCCGTTTGTCATGCAGAAGTTTTCCTTTTGCAAGCGCAATTTCACATTTTGCCCAGCCGTTTTCAAGAAAAATATTCAGAGGAACAATTGTATATTTGTCTTTTTTAACTTTTCCCAGCATTTTGAGGATTTCATTTTTATTTAAAAGAAGTTTTCTTTTTCTTGCCGGCTCGGGATTGAATCTGTTACCCTGTTCGTAAGGACTTATATGGACGTTGTAAAGCCAGGCTTCGCCGTCTTCTATTTTTGCAAAACCGTCTTTTAAATTTATTGCACCTTTTCTTATTGATTTTATTTCCGTGCCGGTCAAAACAAGTCCGGCATCGTATTTTTCGACTATGATATAGTCATGAAATGCTTTTTTGTTTGTTGAAATTATTTTTCTGCCCATAAATCCATTTTAACATTAAAATCTGTTTTTAAGCTGTAAACCTGCCTTTTTAGTTGTTATCGACATAAAGTCTTTTGTCGTTAATTATTTTGTCTACGTTGAGAATGTTATAAACTTTTCCGTCAATATAAACCTCTGCTTTTATATACAAATCATCCAGATTCATATCATTTTTTTGTTCAATATTTTCTTTTGCAATGTTTATAATGTCCAAAATTTCGTCAGCAAGAAAAGCCAGCTTTAGTTCCACAGAATCTATTACAACAATTTTTTTGTCTTGCAGCTTTATTTCATCATCTTTTTCATTGTCGGTTTTCGAAGGTGCAATACCGATAAAATCCGCTAAATCAACAACGGTATAAAAATTTCCTTTTAGGTTTATTATCCCTTTTATAAAGTTTGGTGTATAAGGAATTTTGGTAATAGGATAATTTTTTGGTGAAACAAGTTCTTTTACAAAAAGAGAATAAATACAATACGTATGATTTTGAATTTTCAGGATAATATACTGGTCTTTTCCGTATATATCCGCTTCAAGGCTCATCTCCGGTAATCTTGCAATATCATGAGCCCTTTTTTGCAGCACGCACAAAGAATTTTCATCTTTCGGAAAGAGTTCCGAATAGTCTGTTGTGTTTTCTTCAAACTGAGATTTTTTTATGGTTCCTTCAAGCTGTTCAATATTTATTATATTTACAACGGTATCTTCTATTTTATAAAAGGTTTTGATAACACTATTCGAAGCTTCTCCCATAACTCTCTGGATTTGTGCGGGATTTGCGGTAAAAAAGTCTGTAATTTCATCTACAATGATTGCAAAAAGCGATTCTTCACCTTTTATAATTATTATTTTGTTTGACAAATTATATTCTTTTTGCGGAAGTGAAAGAATTTTTCTTATATCCGCAATATTGATAAACATGTCGTTGTAATTCAGAATACCGACAATATACTCCGGAAGTTTCTGCGGGTCGTTTATCAACGGCAATGCCGTGATTTCAAGAACATTTTTTGCATTAAGCGCATATGTTTTGTCATCCAGTTCAAAACACAAATGCAAATTCTCGGTATTTTCAATTGTCAGAAGTGATTTTTTCAGTTCCATTACATTTTCCGGTATAATTTCGTATTCTACGGACAAACTTTACATCTTGGCGCAGCCGCAAATTTGTACTAGAATGATTATATTGCATTTCGGGCAAAATAAAAAGTTTTTTCCGAAAACAAAACAGAATTAGTAAGGATATTGAATATGGGAAGCAGTGAAGAATTAAATTACAGAAAAAAATCGGACATAAAATTTGTTTTGGATGTACTTTTTCTGGTTGTGCTCTTGGTTCTTATTATTGTAATTTCTTTGAAAGAAATTTGGAGTGTATGGGTAATAGCAGGAGTCTCACTGTTGTTTATTGCATATTTGGGACAGTATATCTGTACCAGAGAGTGGCTTATGAGAGAGCTAAGAAGAGACATCAGCAAAAAAGACCAAAAAACTCAGCAATCCGCAGAAAAAATTATGGATTCCATTGTTTCGCAAAAGAATTCTTTGAAAAAATATGAAGCCTCCTCAAGTCAGGCTGTAGGAAATATTGAAAAAATCAAATCACTTTCTTTTGCACTAAAACAAAATTCAAAAGAACTTATTCACAAAATATCCCAGTCACTGAAAAATACAGATTCCGAACAAAAACCCGTTCAGGCAAATATAGACAAAATGATTGTCTTAAAGCAGCGTATTCAGATTATTGCTGAACTTATTCTGGAGTTGAGTGAATATATCCAGCAAATCGGTTCGATAATCGGGCTTGTGGAAGATATTGCGGAACAGACAAACATGCTGGCTCTAAATGCTGCTGTAGAAGCTGCAAGAGCAGGTGAACACGGAAAAGGTTTTGCTGTTGTTGCAGGAGAAATCAGAAAACTCGCTGATGAATCAAAACAGGCAACTACAAAAATCAGTTCGCTTATCAACGATATTCAGCACACTACAAACTCTACCGTTATGGCTACGGAAGAAGGCAGTAAAGAAATTGAATCCGGTGTAAAACTTGCCGGAAACATAGAGCAGAACTTCAATATTTTAAATGAAGCGCTGGATAATATGACAAAATTCATCGAAAATGTTTCTTTCAATTGCGAAAATCAAGAAAAAATGTCTGTCGAAGCAGTAAAAATCCTGAAAGAAAACACAGAAGATTTGTCAGAAATTATCAGTGATATAAACAAAAATATTGAAAACATAAACGACTTGAAAAAGTTTTAAAAGAATCAGAAAATATACAAAAAGATAAGCGGAGCAATTGTAGAAGTAAATGGATTTTTTGCCCGAAGAGTTTGAAGAAATTTTAAATATATTCAGGGGTGAAACTGAAGAAATCATCCAAAAACTGAACAATAACCTTTTGCAGCTTGAAAACAATCCTGATGACAAAGAACTTCTTGTTTATTTGTTCAGAGATGCCCACTCGCTAAAAGGGGCTGCAAGAATGATTGGGTTTAATAATATCCAGAGACTTGCCCACAAAACAGAAGACGTTCTCGGTCTTGCCAAAGAAAACAAAATCGTCATCAACAGAGAAATTTCAGATGCCCTGTACAAAGCAATGGATTTGCTCTCAGATTTGATACAGGAATCCGTAAAAATAAAAAAAGAATATTACACTGACGACATTCAGGCACAAATAAACAGTATTGATGAACTTATAGAAAAATACAAAATACCGGAAGAAGAGGAAACTCCAAAACAACCTAGAGAAGAAAAAAAATCTTCTTTGCCCAATCCCGCTAAAACTATTTTGTCGAAAAAGGCAAAAGAGTTTTCACAAAATGTTCTTACTATAAATGCTCTTATATCGGAAGCATATCTTCTTTTGACAAATATGAAAGGCGAGGACTGTTCTTCATATATAGAAACTTTTGAGGATACAATAAAACAGCTCAAAGAAAAATTTGAAACAACAAACTACTTTGATATAAAAAACGAAATTGACAATATTTCAACAAAAGTGGATTTTGTTGTTCACAACTCCAACGTGCTGACTGATGATGAGCTCAAAGAAATTGAAGATAAATTGATAAATATAGTAAATTCTCTCAACAAAATTTACTCGGAACTGGGTATAGAAAATTTTGATTACAAAAAAGCAATAAATAAAAAAGTTCAAAAAAAAGAAGTTACGGAAAAACCTGTTGAAAACAAAACAAAAAATAAAGAAAAGACAGAATTACCGGAAAAATTTGAAACAATAAAAAAGCAAATAAGCGAACTTGAAAAAAATCTTTCTCATATTCCGGAATTGAAAAAAGAAATTGAAGAAATTGTCAATCTGAATTTGAATAAAGAAATTTCCGATATATGCCGCAAGACAGAAGAAATTCTTGATATTTTAAGAAAGGCAAACACTCTTCCGGATAAAGAGATTGTTCAAATTGTAAAACAAAGTTTTTCCGCCGTTAAAAAAATGATTACTGACACAAAAGAAGAAGCTGATGATGCTTCTCTTGTTCTTCAAAGACTGGATATCATAAAACAAATGATTGATATCAATACAACAGTCAATCCGCTCAACAAAATGAGCTCAACACTTGACGAATCCTCTTTGCCCGTAAAAAAAGCACAGGATTTTTTCAATTCATTTGAAACTACATCTATCAAAACTCTGCGGGTAGACTCAAAAAAACTTGACAGGATGGTAAACCAGATAGGCGAACTTATCATTGCAAGAATAAAACAGAAAAAAAATATCGCAGAGCTGGAAAAAATTCTTTCTGATATTACCGAACTCAAAAATTTTAACAACAAATCACAGAGTTTTATCAAATACTATGACAGAAAATACTTGAATAGCGATGGTGTCATAGACTATTCCGCTTTTTCTGTTTTTAGCAAACAGATTTTTTCAATATTGCAGGAAAACTCATCAAAAATTTTGAAACTTAATAACAAAATATTGAGTTTACAAAAATCTGTTGACGAAGAAGACACAAAACAGTCTCTCATTGTTACACAGCTCGAAGGAATGATTAAAAATATCAGGGTTCTGCCGCTTGCAACAATATTCCATATGTTCCCGAGGATGATTAGAGACATTTCCCGTGATACGGGAAAAGATATTGAACTCTTAATTTCAGGCAGTGAAACCAGCGCTGACAAAAAAGTCATAGAAGAGATTAAAGCACCATTGATGCATATCATCAGAAACTCAATTGACCATGGTATAGAAACTCCGCAGGAACGTATTGCCGCAGGGAAATCACCAAAAGGAAGAATATATCTGATAGCAAAAAGTTTGCAGACAAAAATCATAATCGAAATTCACGATGACGGCAGAGGCATTGACCTCAAAAAAATAGTCAAACGTGCTTTAGAAAAAAATATGATTACCCAAAAAGAAGCAGAATATCTGACAGATGAACAAATAATGAATATAATTTTCTGGCCGGGTTTTTCAACAGAACAGGTGGTTACGGAAATTTCAGGCAGAGGAGTGGGGCTTGATATAGTCCAAACCAAAATTTCTCAGCTAAACGGCAGTGTAAAGGTATTTTCCGTTCCGAATCAGGGTACAAAAATAACCATCGAACTTCCCGTTTCAATGTCTACCCTGAAAGCCTTTATTGTCGAAGCCGCCGGTCAGTTGTTTGCCATATCAATGACATCAATAAAAAATGTAATGTGGATTGACGAAAAAGATATTTATATCAGAAACTCGGCAAAAACAATTTTGATGCAGGATAAAAACATAAATATCTTCTATTTAAGTGAGCTTATGGAACTCCCCCGCACCGAAACAGAAGAAAACACAAAAAAAACAGTTGTACTTGTTGAAATAGAAAATACTCTGATGGGAATAATTGTCGACAGAATTCTCGGAGACCAGAATATCCTGCAGAAAAAACTCGACCCTCCTATTATGAAATTGAAAAATATTTCCGGCATCACAACACTTGCAAACGGAGAAGTCTGTCTTATTCTCAATCTCACGGAACTGTACAAAAGCACATATACTCCTGTTGAAAAACCGCTTATTCCGGTATCAAAACAATATGAAACAAAAGAAAACAAAGATTACAAAATCCTGATTGTTGACGATTCAATAACAACAAGAGAACTTTTGAAAAATATCCTGACACACTGGGGATATAATTTTGATATGGTCGAAAACCCCAAAGAAGCCTTTGAACTTTTGTACAAAGAAGACTTTGACCTCATTCTGTCAGATATGGAAATGCCGGAAATGGACGGAGGCATGTTTGTAAAAGAGCTAAAAGCACATCCAAAATTCAAACATATACCCGTTGTCATTATAACCTCGTATGACACGGATACAATAGCACAAGACATATCCGGTGCAGACGGATTTATACGAAAATCAAACTTCAATCAGGACGACCTGCTTGATACTATAGAAAAACTTTTGGACTCACAGAGAAAATGGCAGTAGAAAAACCTACAATACAACAGCTCTTTGAAAGATACGGTTCGGCAAAAGAACACGCCCAACAGGTTGAACAGTATGCGCAGAAACTTTTTGATGCATTGAACAAAAATATTTGTTCTTTTTCGCAAAGAGAAAAAGAATACCTGAAAACCGCCGCATATCTGCATGATATAGGATATGCCGTTGAAAAAAAATCACACCACAAACATACAATGAATCTCATTTTGGAAAACGGTATTGCGGGTTTTGATGAAGAAGAAACAAAAATAATCGCCCATATAGCCAGATACCACCGCTCTTCGCTGCCGGATGAAACAAAACACAAAAGGTTTGCAAGTCTGGATGAAAATCAAAAACAACTGGTAAAAAAACTCGGTGCAATCCTGAGAATTGCCGATGGTCTTGATAAACCCGCAAAAAACCTTATTCTCCGCATAGAAGCGAAAGAAACTCCTGAAAGTATAGATTTTTATCTGAAAACAATAGGTTTCAAACCGAAACTAAAGATGGCTCAAGAGAAAAGTGATATGTTTGAAACGGTTTTCAACAAAAAAGTTAATTTCTATTTAATCTAAAGTCACAAGCAATGAAAAACTGCCGTTTTACAACAATAGAAAGCAGAATATTATCAGGAATTTTTCTCGGATATATTCTGTAATGACAATTGAAAAATCTCAAAAAATATGCTAACAATATGTTAGAAAACCGGAGGATAAAATATGTTTAAAAGTTCAAATCCAATGCTTGCAAAAATGGATAACAACATAGCGGAGGGTATGCTCTCTTCCGCCCCGATGACAGTTAACGGAACAATAACAAAAGCTTTTGCTTTGATATTGATTGCTATAGTAGCAGGTGCTGCTGTGTTTTATGAAGCACTTATGGGCTATACGGACAAGGTTATGCTCATTATGGGCATATCTCTCATTGCAGGCTTTGTTATCGGTCTTGTGGCTTCTTTTGCCCCCAAAATTGCAAAATTCCTTGCACCTGTATATGCCTTTTGTGAGGGTGCTGTTCTGACAGGTATTTCTCTTTTTTTGGAAGCAAAATTTCCGGGTATTGCAGTACAAGCAATATGCGGAACAATGCTTGCTTTTGCGGTAATGCTTGTTTTGTACAGAACCGGAGCCATAAGAGCAACAGAAAAATTCAGAGCAACAATTATGTCTGCATTAATTACAATACTCGTTCTTTATCTTATAAACTTTTTCGGTTCATTTTTCAATTTTCAAATACCGTTTGTTTCGGGCTCAGGTCCTATGAGTATTGTGTTTAGCGGAATTGTGGTTCTGATTGCATCATTTAGCCTGATTTTGGATTTTGACTTTATCGAAAGAGGACAGGCATCCATGCTGCCGAAGGACTTTGAATGGTACGGCGCATTCGGATTGATGGTTACGCTGGTTTGGCTGTATATAGAAATTTTGCAGCTAATTGCAAAATTAAGAGACAACTAGTCTGGTATCCAGTGATAAGCGATTAATGTTTGTAAGACAATAATCTATGACAAACCTTACACCAAAATTTGTCGGTTGGGCATAGGGACGACAAATATTCTGTAAGCTCTCACCCTTGCTCTCTGTCTTGAAATCGGCAAAGTAGGTTGGGCTTTCAGCCCAACTAAAACTATAATGTTGGGGTAGAAACCCCAACCTACAATTCTTGAAATTGGATGTTTCGGCAAAGCGTGGTGCCTGCACATGGGCACTGGGTTCGGCTTTGCCTCACACGGCGTGCCAGTCTGATTTCGCTCCTGCCGGAGAGAGAATGTAATCCGGCAAACTGTCATTCTGAAGCACTCAAAAAACATCGTCATAAGGATAAAACCGTGTTCTGAATCTTTTTTAAAATTATTTAATAAACAACACCCCCGCCGATGGTTATGTCCTTGCTGGTTTGGCACCCCTTGTTCAACAAATATCTGAAATTTAAAACAAAAAGCGCTGTTTTTGCAGCGCTTTTAAAAATCAGTTATAAACACATTCTTTATACAGGATAATTTGCGGAAGGATAATTGCTTTCCGTATATTGATCCTGTGGCTGGGTGTATCCGGAAGATTCATTGCCGGAAGTTTTCAATTTTTCCAGATACAACTGACCGTTTTTGACTATTTGATGAAGCTGTGTCAAATCACCTTCAATATTGTTAAGAATTTGTTCAGCATAATTTTCTGCACCCTGTTTAATTCTGTGTGCTTCGTCTTCTGCTTGAATTTTGATTTGTTTTGCTTCTTCAATGGTTTTTTCTCTGAGTTCCTGACACTCTGAAATCACCTGTTCTTTAATTTTTTCTGCTTCTCTTTGAACCTGATTCAAAAGTTCTGATTCAGAGAGAATTTTTTCCGCTTCATTGCGGGCATCCATGATAATTCTTTCTGCTCTTTGCTGAGCTTCAATTTGCATTTCTTCTCTTCTTCTGAGAATGGATTCGGCTTCTTTGATATCTTCAGGAATAGAAGCATCAATTCTGTCAAGAATAGCTTCCATCTCTGAGCTTTTTACCATTACAAAGCCCGGAAGAAAATGAAAACCCTTGTCCAGTATCAAATTCGCTCTGCCTAGGAGTTCTTTAATTCTGAGTTGTGTCATAACTGATTTTTACCTTTCGATTTTTTATTAATTTTATTATATTTGATTATTCAATTTATTGAAATATTTTACCACACTTTCGGGAACAAATTTTGAGATATCCCCGCCGTACTTTGCAATTTCTTTAACCGTACTTGAAGAGATAAAGTTGTATTTTGGTTTTGTAATCAAAAATACCGTGGTCAAAGAAGGCGCCAGAGCACTATTTGTTTGAGAAAGCTGCATTTCGTATTCAAAATCCGAAACCGCTCTCAAGCCTCTGATAAGAATATCAGACCCGACATGTTTTGCATATTCGATAGTCAGACCGTCAAAACTGTCCACCTCGACATTGTGCAATTCCATTTCCTTCAAAGCTTCTTCTATCAGGGCAATCCTGTCTTCTGTAGGAAGAAAACCTTTTTTTGCATCATTTTTCAAAACAGCAATAATCACCCTGTCAAACATTTTTGATGCTTTTTTCAAAACATCAAGATGTCCTTTGGTTATCGGGTCAAAACTGCCCGGATACACTGCTGTTTTTCCCATTTTCGGCGGTTTTCCTGTTTCTGTATTGAGTCTGTGTACTGTTTTTTAACATTTGTACATGTACAATTATATAATTGTAAATTAAAAATATTACGATTTTGTCATGAATTGTTTATTATTGTTACAAATTTAACTGTTTTTTCTGGTATAATTTTAGCTGTTGGAGAATTTAGAGGAATCTGTTTTGATAGAGAGAATAGTTTTACTCATTCTGATTACTTTTTTGTGGGTCTTTTTGTTTATATTCCAAAACTATCTGTCTACATTCTGGGCAATATTATTCCTCTGCGGTTTTATGGCTTTGTATTGCATTTATATGCAAGTTGCTTTAAAACACCAGAAAATAAAACAAAGAAAAAAACCCGAAGAACTCAATTGGAACTACAAACCGTTTGTGTCTGTGATGATTCCCGCTCACAACGAACAGGATGTTATTGAAAAAACAGTTGAAAACGTTCTGACAATGGACTATGAAAAGTTTGAAATTATACTCATTGATGACAGAAGCGAAGATAACACTGCAGAAAAACTCCATGAACTCGAACAAAAATATGACAAAGTCAAAGCAATAATCAGAGCAAAAGATGCTTTTCCCGGCAAATCGGCAGTATTGAACGAAGCATTACCGCTGGCAAAAGGAGAAGCTATTCTTGTTTTTGATGCAGATGCAAGAGTTAACCCCGACTTTTTAACAAAACTCGTTCCTCACCTTGAAAAAGACAGTGTAGGCGCTGTTCAGGCGAGAAAAGTTATCATCAACAGAGAAGAAAACTTCCTCACACGCTGTCAGGACAATGAATATGCCCTTGATACTCATTTTCAGGTCGGCAGAAGCTCCATAAAAGGCGCCGTTGAATTACGAGGCAACGGAGAATTGCTCAAAAGAGAAGCTCTGGAGGACATTCACGGCTGGAATAATTATACAATTACAGATGACCTTGATATGTCCACAAGACTTCACATAAAAGGCTGGGACGTACGTTTTTGCCCCGATGTATGTGTTTATGAAGAGGCTGTTGTAAAATTCATCCCTCTTTTGAAACAGAGAAGAAGATGGGTTGAAGGCAGTATAAGAAGATACCTTGAGCACTTCTGGGGTATTCTGTTTTCAAAAGACATGTCTTTGCGTGTAAGTATTGATATGATTGCTTATATTACGGAATTTATTCTGCCTTTCTGGATGATTTCAGAAATTTGTTTTCAGGCTTTCAGATACGTAAAAGAAGCACCGAACTGCATATCTTCTTCACTTATGGTGTCAATTATAGTGTGCGGATTTTTTACGATAGGACTTTTATACAGTGTTAGAAAATATAATCATCTTTCCAGATGGCAGAGTGTAAAACAGGCTGTAGAGACCGGTATTTTCCTTTGCTGTGTATGGTTTCCGATAGTTGTATTCATTGTGTTTAAAATCATATTCTTCAAAAAGACAATGGATTGGGGAAAAACCCAGCACGGCGTGACAAAAATTGTCAAAAATGACCTGCCTGAAGATATTTTGGAAGAAGAAACTCCAGCGGTGTAACTATGACACAAAGAGTTTTTAAGGGCGCAGACGAACTTGAAGTCAGAGTAGAAAAACTTGTTTACGAAGGTTCTTCACTTGCTAAAGTTGACGGCTATCCGATTTTTATAGACGGCGGCTGCCCTGAAGACAAACTTAAAATCCGTATAAAAAAAGCGAATAAAAATTTTGCTCAGGCAGAAATTGTTGAAATAATTGAGCCCTCTTCCCACAGAACAAAACCCTTCTGTCCGCTTCACAACGTATGTGGCGGCTGCGGCTGGCAATATGTCGACTATGATTTTCAGCTTGAACAGAAAAGAAACATTGTCTTTGAAACTGTCAAAAAAATTACGGGAAAAGAGATTGAGGTAAAACCTGTTCTCAAAAGTCCTTTAACAAGAGAATACCGATACAAAGTCCAATATCCGGTATCTCAGACAAAAGTTTCAAAAAGACTGCTTGCAGGTTATTACAAAAAAGGTTCTCACGAACTTGTAAACATAAAATACTGTCCGATACAGCCTAAAATTATAGACAAAATTACGGAATTTATCAGAAAAACAGCACAGGAACTCGAAATTTCCGGCTACAATGAAAAAACAGGCAAAGGCGAACTCAGACATCTGGTTTTTCGCTACAGCGGCTCTGAGAATGAATGTATTGTTATTTTTGTCATCAACGATACAAAAATAAACGAAAAATTCAAAAAACTGTCTAAAAAAGTTATGGAAGAATTTGCGCATGTGAAAGGATGTCTTGTAAATTACAATACATCACGCTCAAACCTCATCATGACTCAGGATACAAGAAAAATTGACGGACAAAATTTTGTAACGGAAAAAATAGACGACAAAGTATACAAAATTTCGGCAAACAGTTTTTTCCAGATTAACATCGGTTCTGCAAAAAATATTTTTGATACAGTGAAAAATATTGTAAAAGAAAATTATCCGGCTCCACGCATTCTGGATGCATATTCCGGTGTATCAAGTTTCGGAATATGGCTTGCTGATATTGCAAAAGAAGTTATTTCCGTAGAGGAAGCTTCTTCGGCAACAAAAGATGCGGCAGAAAACGTAAAACTGAACAATATAACAAACCTGACAGCGCTTAACGGAGATGCAAAAAAGATTTTTGGAGAACTTGTCGGCAAAAATGAAAAATTTGATGTAGTTTTGCTGGACCCGCCAAGAAAAGGCTGTGAAAAAGACTCTCTGGATTTTGCAATTAAACTGGCAAATAAAGCGGTAATTTATGTTTCCTGCAATCCTTCCACACTTGCCAGAGATTTGAAATATCTGCACGAAAACGGATTTTTAACAAAATACATTCAGCCTGTGGATATGTTCTGCCATTCTTATCATATTGAATCCGTTGCCTGGCTGGAAAAAGATGACAGTTTTAAGAATTAATTGCAGACAAATCATTTTCCGGTTTTTGTGATACCTGCTTGAAGCCGAATTTTGTTTTTAAAAACTTTGCCATCTGCGGTGTTATTGTGTTTGAACCGCATTCGGGAAGAAAAATGTTTTTTATCCCGAGATATTTTAGATTGAAAATATGAGACAGGGTGTGAAGATTGCAGGTTGTAATAAATACACTGACCGGAAATTTTTCAAAATCAGTTTGTGTTTTTATGTGTGCAAGAATTTTGTATATCAATGAAGAGTTAAAGAAAGAGTCAAAATAAAGAATATTCTTTTTTGTTGACGGCATGATTGTTGATATGACAAAAAAGTCTTCCGGAAGGTTTTTTTCAAGTTCGCTGAAATAAGAAGAATGCCCTGTTGTATGATTTAGCAAACCTACAACCAGCAGATGTTTTATCTCTTTGTTTTTAATTCTTTCTGTCAGATTGTTGATTTTTTCCATGATTTCTTCTTCCCGATAACCTACTTTCACCTCCGTTATCAGATGGTCGTGCTCAAAACCGTTTGATTTTTCCGCATAATCTATCAGTGAAGAAAAATCATTGTTTTCTATTTTTGTCATACCTTTGCCGGCAATGATGTTTGTTGTAAACAAACGACCACGATATAACTTGTCCAGAAGGTATTGAAAGTTTCGGATTACAAGAACCGGACCTTTAAAAGAAGCAAAATCAAACTGTACACTGTCCGGTGACAATTGAAAATGTCCTGCAAGATTTTTGTACTGCGCAAATTTGGGATATGCATGAGCAACAATCAATCCGTTGTGAGTATAAACATTGATGCCGGTATCTTTTGTTGCCTCAAGCAAATTTTCAAAATCCTTGAGGTTTTGTCCGGAAGCAAGAATGGATTTACCCTTTTTGACCCCGATAGTGACTTTATGCAAATCTATTTTTCCAAAATATTCTTCTTTTTTTTGATGAAGCTTTTTGTGAATATCATAATTTACTTTTGCAAAATCGTTTATTTTTTTAATGAGTTTTTGTTCCGTCATTGTTGAAAAATTGAGATTGTTAAACAGCTTTAAAATGGAATCTTCTTCCGGAAGATAGTCTTTTGTATAACTTTTTAGTTCAATAAGACGGATACTGGCGCTTTTTATTATGTTCATAATAATTTCATACAGGTTTTTTGTGTCCGAATTAACGGATTTATTGCGGTTTATTGCCTGTTGTTCACCTTGATTGACAAGCGAATTCAGGTCAAATTTTTCAAACTTTATGTTTGATTTCAAAATCTGACAGTCTATGTTTTTTTGTTCACACACTTTGATGAACGAATTTTTTGCTTCTTCTTTGTCACGATGAATTTCTGACAGCGCCTTTTGAAACTCATTTCTGTCAAACTCGTACCCGGCAATAATTAAAGACAGGTAACTTATTATTCTGTCTTTTAGTTTACGGTTTTCATAACCAAGCTCCTGCATTTTTACATAATAATATGTGAGTAGTTTGAGTTCATACAAAAGAACCTCGAGCAGAGAATATACAATAGGGTCTACACTGCAAAACCCCTCTATTGCACACTGGCTGGATGAAAGTTTTCCGTTGTATATTCCCCCGAAATCAGGGTCTTTGTAATTTTCAAACTGATTTGACATATCTGCATTTTATACAAACTTTTGAGCGAAACCATTGACCAAAAGAGCAATAAACAAATAAACCGTTTTTTCCGCTTAAAGATTATGCGTGAATATTCAAATATATAGTATAATTTTGTATCACCGGATTTGAGGATTTATTATTATGAAAAAATTTGGATTTTTTATTTTTTGCTTAATATTTTTAACCGTTAACAATGTTTTTGCACAGGATTTTTCAGTTAGCAAACTGGATAACGGGCAGACTGTTATCATAAAAGAAGTGCACGACAACCCGATTGTCACAATAGATACCTGGATAAAAACCGGTTCAATAAACGAAAATGATACCAACAACGGTGTTGCACATTTTTTGGAGCATCTGTTTTTTAAAGGTACAACAAAACATCCTACCGGTGAATTTGACAGGATACTTGAAGCAAAAGGTGCACAGACAAATGCCGCTACCAGCAAAGATTTTACACATTATTACATAACTCTGCCTTCAAAGGATTTTCAAACGGCAATAGATTTGCATGCAGATATGCTTATGAATCCTCTTGTTCCCAGAAAAGAACTTGAAAAAGAGAGAAAAGTTGTTCTTGAAGAAATCTCAAAGACTCTTGATGATCCTGAAAACAAACTGTATGAAAACATGATTGGCGCTTTCTATACAAATCATCCGTACAAAAGAAATGTAATAGGCAAAAAAAATATCATAGAAAACATTTCACGTGATGAAATCATGGAGTTTTACAATACATGGTACAACCCGTCAAATATGATTACCGTTGTTGTGGGTGATGTCGATACTCAGAGCGCATTGAATCTTATAAAACAAAACTTTAATAAAAAAGAAGCAAAAAACTGCAAAAATCCTGATTATAAGTCGGATAAACCGATTACAAAACAAATAGAAATTGATGATAAAGGCAATGTAAAAACAGGCTATATGATGATTGGATTCAGAGGTGTTCCGCAGGAAAACAGAAACGACGGCTATGCTCTGGATGTTTTGTCTGTTCTTCTCGGCGACGGCCGTACATCAAAACTCTATCAGTCCGTCAAAGAACAAAAACAACTTGCATACAGTATTTCTGCCGGTCATGCTTCAATGAAAGACGACAGTATTCTTTTTGTCAGGGCAAATTTTATTCCCGCAAACAAAGACAAACTCAAAAAAGCAATATTCTCTGAAATCCAAAAAGTTTCAAACGGAAACTTTGACGAACAGGACATTAATATTGCAAAAAGCATAATAGAAAGAGATACATTTTATGCCAGAGAATCCACATCAAACATTGCCAATGAACTCGGCTATACTACACTTGTATACGGTGATACAAAATTCTATGACGAATATATTTCTAACATAAAAAAAGTTACAAAATCAGATATTGTAAGGGTCGCAAAAAAATATCTAAACCCTGACAGGGCTGTGATTTCAGTTATGCTTCCGCAAGATATGCCTGAAGAAAACGTTAAAAAAATCGGCAGCATTGAAAAAAAACCTCCGGTTGTACTCAAAAAAGACAAAAACATCACTCAATATAAACTCCCAAATAATACAAATCTAATCATAAACCACAACAATCTCAACGATATTGTTGCTATACAGATTTATGCAAAAGGCGGTAATTTTCTTGAAAAAAAATACGGAACAGGCTCCGTAGCGGCATCGGCAATGATGAAGGGTACAAAAAAATATTCTGCCCTTGATTTGTCTCAGATTATGGAACAAAACGGTATAAAAATAGTGCCGGCGCAGGGTTCTGACTATTTTTCAATTTCCGTTAAGACGACAAAAAACAACCTTCCGCTGACATTTGAACTGTTGAATGAAGTAGTGAACAACGCATCTTTTGATGCTCAGGAAATTGAAAGAATTAAAACTGAAAAAATATATGCAATCCAAAAAAATCGTGATATTCCTTCAAGCGTGGCTTTTGAAGACTTTAAAACCTCAATATGGGAAAATACACCGTACGGAATTACTGGAAAAATTATGGAAAAAACTATTCCAACCATAAAAAGAGAAGACCTGCTTGGTTTTTATAACAGTATTTTCTGTCCGCAAAATCTGGTTGTTTCAATCAACGGGAATGTGGATGACAATGCCGTAATCGAGCAAATAACAAATATTTTTTATGACAAAAAAGACTGCGGTGCAAAGAAATTTGAATATTCACAGTATCAAAACGCCTTTAAACCGCTTTGCAAAAACAAAATCGTCAAAACGGCAAAGGATTCGGAAGCCGCATGGATTGTTCTCGGCTGGCTTACAGACGGTATAACTGAAAAAGACAAAAAAGACCTTGCCGCACTGCAGGTTATTGACTCGCTTCTGGGCTCCGGTATGAGTTCCAGACTGTTTAGCAGCCTCAGAGGGGAACAGGGTCTTGCTTATCAGGTGGGTTCAACTTTCCTTCCGAATATAAATCAGGGCGTTTTTGCGGTTTATATCGGTACAAACCCGCAAACAGCGCTTCATTCCAAACAAGAGCTTTTAAAACAAATTAACCTCCTCAAAAAAGAATTTGTCTCAGACAAAGAACTTCAGGAGGCAAAAGATAAAATCCTCGGAAACTTTGTACTTTCGCAAGAAACAAACATGGAAAAAGCCTCTACTCTCGGCTGGTTTGAGGTTTGCTCAAGAGGTATTGATTACATAAACGAGTTTCCTGAATTAATTCAGAATGTTACCGCCTCAGATGTAATCAAAACGGCAAACAAATATTTTGATGCTCCGTATGTTACGGTAATAGTTGCCCCGCAGAAATTTTTGACAAATTTCCGGTAACAAATGCTATCATAGTTTATACAAACGTACGGGATAAAATTTATGACAGAAAATAACAAACAGAACAAAGTTGATGTGATAGTAGTAGGTGCCGGACCGGCGGGTGTCAGTGCGGCAATTACGGTTGCACGGGGCGGAAAAAAAGTTGTGCTGGTTGAAAGGGGAACATTCGCCGGTTCAAAAAATATGTATGGCGGTGTTATATACTCCCACGCCGCAAAAGAAATTTTTCCCGATTTTGAACAGAGTGCACCTATAGAGCGTTTTGTAGAAAGACACAGCTATGTTCTGCTTTCTGACGGAGAAGACTCTACTGAAATCAGCTATAGAAATCCTCAAAACGAAAAAAGTTCGTTTGTTGCAATCAGAGCGGATTGGGACAGATGGTGTGTAGAACAGGCTGTGAAAGAAGGTGTCTATTTTGCACCGCAGACCCTTGTAAACAATTTGATTGTTGAAAAAGGAAAAGTTGTCGGAATAACAACGGATATAGAAGATTATTATGCGGATATTGTTATTATTGCCGACGGCGTGAACTCGCTTCTTGCAAAACAACTCGGTCTTCGTGAAAAAATGAAACCCGGCAATGTTGTTCTGGGAGTAAAAGAAGTTATAAAACTTCCTCGGGAAACTATCGAAAAACGTTTTGCCCTTCAAGAAAATCAGGGCGCAGCAATAGAACTTGTCGGCGGACCTTTTGCCGGAATGTTCGGACTCGGTTTTATTTATACAAACAAATCTTCCGTTGCGGTGGGACTTGGTGTTTCTCTTGAAGATTTAAAAAACAAAAAGCTCAAACCGTATGAATTGCTGGATACGCTAAAATCTCACCCTTATGTATCAAAACTCATTGAAGGCGGAGAACTCTCGGAGTATTCCGCACATTTGATTCCCGAAGGTGGATACAACTCTATGCCCGCACTCTATACAGACGGAGCTATGATTGCGGGTGATGCGGCAATGCTTGTAAACAATGTACATTTTGAAGGAACAAATTTTGCAATGATTAGCGGAAAATATGCCGGAGAAACCGCTCTGGAAGCGTTTGAAAACAATGATTTTACTTCAAACAGTCTTTGTCTTTACAAAAAGAAATTGTTAAACAGCTTTATTCTAAAAGATTTGATTACTTACAAAGATGTTGTTCCGTCTTTAACAAAGCGCTCAGCTTCTTTTCTCGGGTATTATCCTTCAAGAATTAACGAGTTTTTCAACATCTTTACCACAACGGACGGGCAGCCCAAAAAAGAAAAATTCAGAAAATTTGCAAAATACTTTTTTACAAAAAGAAGCCTGTCGGAGCTTTTTTCGGATGGATTTACGGCAATAAAACTCATTTTCGGAATATTAAAATAAAACACGGAAAACACCATGAAAAAAAAGATAGAAGACAAATTGTATACTCTGAAATACAAAACGGATGAAGCCGGACATTTGACTCCGGATTTATCAAAATGCTTGCAATGTCAGGAAAAAACCTGTACAATAATATGTCCGGCAAATGTTTACTGCTACAATGAGACAGAAAAGAAACTGACCGTAAGTTACGAAAAATGTCTCGAATGCGGAGCTTGCAGAATTGCCTGCGAACATATAGACTGGAAGTATCCGAAAAGCGGAAAAGGTGTCATTTTCAAAAAATCATAAAAAGCGCAAAGGAGAGAGGTATGAAAGAAGAATACAGCAGCAATTACCGCAGATGGTATGACAAAGATCCCCTGCTTTCAAAAACAATGCATACGCTGGAAAATTCTGATGATGAGACACAAATCAAAGTTGCTCTGAACTTGATTAAAATCCTCATCGAACATAATATTTCAGAAAACACATTCACCGGTGTTGAGGATATGCTCACAGCCGTGGAAGACGGGCTTGTGGAAAGAGGAAACAAAAGATGGTATGACCTCGATACAACGGTCAGAACAGCTATCAATATGCTCGAAAACAGCCCTCTGCCCGTACAAAAAGCCGTAGCAAAAGAAATGGCAAAAATGGTTGTAGATAAAATTAAAGAAGATGCCGACGACGTTGATGACGACGAAGAGGAAAACATTTAATTTGTACCGGAAAATTTGAGCCGGCAATGCAGCTGCAGGCTGTTTTGAACTTAGACAAAAAATGAATAAACTCTGGAAAATAAACGAAAAAAAAGAAATCTCAAAAGAAATTCTTGATGCCGCTCAAAGTGAACTGCTGGCACAGCTTTTGCTGCAGCGTGGAATTGACACCCCCAAAAAAATCCATGATTTTCTAAATCCTTCAAAAATGCAAATAACCGCTCCTTTTGCTTTTACGGATATGAAAAAATCCGTTGAACGCATTTTTGAAGCAATAGAAAAACAGGAAAAAATCATTGTATACGGTGATTTTGATGCTGACGGTGTCACTTCAACCTCTCTTTTGTACAAAACATTGATGCATCTGGGTGCAAATGTTGATTTTTATATTCCGAACCGTGAAAAAGAAAACCACGGACTTAATACAAAAGCGCTTGTAAAGCTCATTGCAAAAAACAAAGCAAAGCTCATTATCACGGTAGACTGCGGTGTTAGTGATTTTGAGCAGGTAGGGTTTGCAAACAGTTTTAAAACAGATGTAATAATTACAGACCATCACGAGGCGCCCGAGACTCTTCCGGAGGCGTTTGCAATAATCAACCCGAAAGCCTTTAATGCTCTTGAAAAAGATTTGGAGATAGAACAAATTGAAGCCCTCAACCAGCTTGCCGGAGTGGGTGTGGCTTTCAAACTCGCCTGTGCACTGCTTGAAAGAAAAGAAGATTACGATTTTGCACAACAGCTTCTTCCTTTTGTTGCAGTTGGTACAATAGCAGATGTTGTTCCGATTTTGTATGAAAACAGAGCATTCGTCGAAGCAGGAATAAAACTTATTGAAAACGGCGCACATTACGGCATTGCAAAACTTCTTGAGGTTGGAGGTTATGACATAAAAAACGGAATAACCTCCGAAAATATAGCTTTTGGTGCTGCTCCGAGAATTAATGCCGCAGGCAGATTAGATACAGTAGATAGTGCGGTGAAACTGTTGATTTCGGAGAACAAAGCAGAAGTGGACATCTGTGCTCAGGAACTCGACAATTTCAACCGCATCAGACAGGATTTGTGTGACAAAATTTTTGAAGACGCCGTAAATGCTCTTCAAAATGAACCGCCGCAGGAGAGTATTATTCTTTTCAATCCTAACTGGCATATAGGTATAATCGGGATTGTAGCTTCAAAACTCGTTGAAAAATTCTACAAGCCTGTGTTTCTTATGACAAAAGACCCCAATACAGGGCTTATCAGATGTTCTTCAAGAAGTATTCCCGAACTCCATCTCAGAAACGTAATTGCACAAAACGATGAACTTTTTGAATACTACGGCGGACACGCTCAGGCTGCCGGACTCGTTTTTGATTCTTCAAAAACAAACTTTGAAACGGTGAAACAAAGACTGAACGAGACAATAAAAAATCATCTGGAAGGCAAAGAACTCAAACCTTCGCTGTTTATTGACATGGAAATTGACTCTGATGACATCACGCTTGAACTCATTGATGAAATTAAAAAGCTTGAGCCATTCGGCGAAGGCAACAAAACACCTCTTTTTGCAACAAAAGGTCTTGTTTTAAATCAATATAAGACAATGGGTTCAAACAACAATCATCTGAAGATTTTCTGTGAGAATAAAAACTCAAAACCGTTTGAATGCGTATTCTGGAACAAAAGTTCAATAAACATTCCTCAGGGAAAAGAGTTTGATGCCGTATTTTACCCGAAACTCAATATTTTTAACGGTATAACGACAATCCAGCTTGACTTGCAGGATGTAAAATCCGAATTTGCTCAAAAAGAAGAAAAATCCGAGTTTAAACTTTATGACCACAGAAAAAAAACAAATATTTTTAATCAAATAAATGACTATCTTATGACCACAAAAGTCCCGACACAGGTGTTTGCACAGACAAACAGCCTGCGTACGGCACTAAAACCGTATCCTGAAATAGAAAAAAGACTCAAAAGCCGAAAAGAACTTTCAAAATGCTCTCAGATAATGTTTTTTGATTATCCCGCATCTGAAAGTATTCTGTCAGAAATTCTTCAAAAGACAGGCGCAAAAGTTTTTCATCTTATGAACTATAACAACAAAAAAACAGATATTCAGGAATTAATAAAAAATATTTCCGGTATGCTTAAATACGTTTGTACAAACAAGAACGGAGAAATCAATCTTTGTGAAATTTCCGATTTTCTTTCAATTTCGGATGAAGTAACGGAATTGTGCTTTGATATACTTGAAAATCTCGGCATGATACAAACGGTGGAAAAAAATATGCAAAACTGCAAAATAAAATTCCTGCATGCGGTTGAATTTTCAAAAATAAAAGAACATGAAATGTATGATGTACTGAAAAACGAAACAGAAAAAATTTACGACTACCGCCAGAGTCTTTGCACAATGCCTTTGGAAGAAATTTTTATACGCTGAAATCTTTTGAAAAACTTTTTAAAATTTTAATACGTTTAAAAACAAATATTAACCACATGGTCTATGTCTGAAATTCAAAATTCAACCATCGGGTTGATGAGAAAATACTCCGGATAAAGTAATTTATAAATGAGGCGTATTGTAACTTCATGCCTCAAATGGTAAGAAAACTTGGGTAGGACAAAAGAATAGTGGAACTCAGTGGATTAGATATTACTCTAAGACGTATGCAGGCTATTGAAAGCACTTTCAACAGTCTGGTATCTTTTGGTTCGGAACCAGTGAAACCGGATCAGGATTTCCAGAAAATTCTTGATGCCAATATGTCTCAAAAAGCTTCAGCTTCCGCTTCTTCTCCTTTTGCCAACAAGATTTTCTCAAGTGAACTCAATCCGATATCAAGCGGAAATGAGGATATAGACCATCTTATTGAAACATACAGTGAGAAAAACGGTCTTGACAGTGCTTTTGTAAAAGCGGTAATAAAACAAGAATCCGGTTTTCAGCCAAAAGTTACTTCGAGCTGCGGAGCAATGGGGCTTATGCAGCTTATGCCTGCAACAGCAAATTCTATGGGTGTAAAAGATGCCTATGATCCGGAACAAAATATTGCAGGCGGCACAAAATATCTCAAAGGCCTTTTGGACAGGTTCGGCGGAGACAAATCACTCGCACTTGCGGCATACAATGCCGGTCCTAATGCGGTTGCAAAATACAACGGTATTCCGCCTTATAAAGAAACACAAAATTACGTCAAAAATATCATGAGTATGTATCAAAGATACAGCGGAGGAGGTCAATAGTGATTTCAAGAGGCATTGACATAGCAGCAAAAGGTATGATGAGCCTGATTGACCTTCAGGACTCTACGGCAAACAATATTGCAAACGTAAATACGGCAGGTTACAAAAAAGAGGGATTATCTTTCAGAAACGTATACAACGCTCTTATTGAAGAACCCGTTGAAAGAAATAACCCTAAAAACCAGGACGGCAGACTGGTAGGAGAAATCAGCATGGGTTCTGTTACAAACAGACTGGTTCACCAGTTTACTCAAGGGACACTTTCACGTACCGATAATCCGCTTGATCTGGGTATCGAAGGAGACGGCTTTTTCAAACTCAGAGCACCGGACGGAACTATCACTTATACAAGAAACGGTTCTTTCTGTATAAATTCGCAAAACCTTTTGACAGATATGCAGGGCAATCAGGTTCTGGATGATCAAAACAATCCTATCAGATTGAATTTGACGGAATTGAATGTAAAATCCGAAAAAGACCTTACCGTAAACGAAGACGGAACAATTGTTTCCATCAGAGATGAAACCGCACAGGCACTGCAGAAAATCGGTATTTTTGATTTTGCAAACAAAGATGACATGATGGCTGTCGGAACATCGATGTATGTTCCCAAAAATATAGAAACAAACCCTGAAATCAGAGCACAGAAATTTTCCGTACAACAGGGCGCAATCGAACTTTCAAATGCAAATATTATTAATGAAATGATTAACTCTATCAAAGTTTCCAGAAACTACGAAACACTGAGCAGCTTTGTCAGAGAAAAATCAAATCAGCTGTCTCAGGCAATAAATCTGGGCAGGTTGAGTACGTAATTTAAGTAAAAGGCAAGGGGAAAGGGTTAAAGACTATTAGAAAAACCCGCAGGAGAGAAAAATGTTAAGATCACTAACTACAGCAGCAACAGGTATGATAGCACAACAAAACAATTTGGATGTTGTCGCAAACAACGTTGCAAACGTAAACACTACAGGTTTCAAAAAATCCAGAGCAGAGTTTCAGGATTTGCTTTCTACGGCAGTAAGAACTCCGGGTGCGATGATTACTCAGGGCACATATCAGCCGGTAGGTGTTGAAATCGGGCTCGGTGTAAAAACATCCGCAACAAGAAAAATTATGACAGGCGGTGTAATGCAGAGCACAGGCAACAAATACGATATGGCGATTGAAGGCGAAGGCTTTTTCCAAATCGTAAGACCGGACGGTACTCTGGCATATACAAGAGACGGATCTTTCGCTCCGGATGCTGTCGGTCAGCTTTGTACTTCTGACGGTTATTTGCTGCAGCCGCAGATTACAATTCCGCAGAACACTACAGAGGTAAATATTACGCCCGACGGCAACGTTTCTGTCAAAGTAGGTAACGATAACACTCAAACAATTGTGGGGCAAATCCAGCTTGTCAGATTTCAAAACCCTGCCGGTTTGCTTTCTATCGGTCACAATCTGTTTGTAGAAACTCCGGCTTCAGGTACACCTATTCCGGGTACTCCTGATCAGGACGGACTCGGTTCAATCCAGCAGGCATTTTTGGAAGGCTCCAATGTGCAGATTGTTGATGAAATGATTAACCTGATTAAAGCGGAAAGAGCTTTTGAAACAAATTCAAAAATCATCACTGCGGCATCAGACATTCTCAGAACAACAAATCAAATAGTTTCTTAGTAATAAAAATAAGGCAAATCTAAATTGATGAATAACATAATCAAAACATTTTTAATATTATCAGTACTTATAGGGTCGGCTCACATTTGTCAGGCTCAGGTTGTCAGTGCTGAGAAATTTAAAAGTCTTGTTGTTCAGCAGGCAAAAAAAGATTTGCAAAAATACAACATAGATGATTCCGAAATTTCCGTCGGTCATCTGCCTGTGAGCAGTTTTACACTGCCGGACGGCAAAATCAGTGTAGAAATTGTTTCGGGTTCAAACAATCTTTCCGCAAGAGAATTTAAAAAAATAAACATCAATGTAAACGGCAAGTATGCAAGAACCTACTACGCACCAATCGAAACAAAAGCATTCAAACATGTTGCGGTAGCAAAGGAAGTTATACAAAGAGACAAAATTGTTCCGCTTCAGGCTGTAGAGTTTAAAAGAATGGATGTAGTCGGCAATCTTGAAAACACTGTGAGTCTTGATGATATTTCAAAAGAACTTGTAGCCACAAAAGTTTTTTATCCCGGTGAAATGATTACAAAAAGATATACAATGGCAAAGCCGGATATCGTAAAAAATGCAATGGTTACAGTAAATTTCAGAGCCGGTGCCGGTCTCAATATTACAGTTGAGGGTATTGCAATGATGCAGGGAAACATCGGAGACACAATACAGGTAAAAAATAAAAGATTTAACAAAATATACACGGGAGAAGTCACAGGCGTAAATCAGGTGCTTGTACAAATATAAAAAATTTATTTCAGGGGAGAGATAAAACAAAAATGGGGAAGAAAAAAACAAACAATTTGATAAAAAGAGCAATGGTTATCTTTGCAATCTTTTTGTTTGCAGCAAATGCAGGACAGCAGTGCGCAAAAGCTGAATCTCTTTACGCATTAAATTTAACACAGTCCTATTACTCTGAGCCGAAATCACTTTTTGGCGGTGTAAGAGCACGTTCTGTAGGTGATTTGGTAACAATTGTCCTGTCAGAAACAATTACATTCAATGATTCATTGAATTATTCTTCCGACCGTTCTGCAAACACGGTAGACAACTTCACTAACTTTATCAACAAAATTCTGCCGGGAACTCCCTTGAACAATCAGTTCAACAACTTCGGCGGTTCAAACACAGTTGAATCAACTACCAGCAATCAGCGCCAGTTGGGAATCAACGACTATGTAACCGTTCAGGTGGTACAGCTTTTGCCAAACGGAAACCTTATGGTTCAAGGCAAAAAAACTCTTGTAAACGGAAATGAAAGAGTAGATTTTCTCGTGAGCGGGGTTGTTGACCCGAGATTTATTGACCAAAAAGGTCAGGTATATTCAAGAAATGTTGCCAACTTCCAGTTCGCACTTGCAGGCAAGGGTACTGTTTCAAGAGCAGGCAACGAAGGTATCATAAACAGAGCGGTAAAATACCTGTTCTAATGAATAAAACAAAGGAAAAAGAAATGAACAAGTTTCTAAAAGTAATAACAGCGGTAATAATGATAGCAGGCATGATGACATCTGATGCCATGGCGACTATGGTCAGAATAAAAGACATTGCCCATGTCAAAGGAGTCAGAAACAACCAGCTTGTCGGCTACGGTGTTGTTGTCGGTTTGCCCGGTACAGGTGACAACTCACGTTCAACACAGATTACAAACCAGATGTTATTACAAAATCTGGGTACGGTAATTGAACAGTCAAACTATATCCAGAAAGGTTCATCAGCCGCCGTTCTCGTTACTGCGACAGTTCCTCCGTTTGCAAAAAACGGAGACCAGATTGACCTGACTGTTTCTACAATGGCTGATGCAAAGAGCCTTGAGGGTGGTGTGCTTGTTCAAACACAATTGAGAGCACCGAACGGAGAAATCGTTGCAATAGGACAAGGTCCTGTTTCCGTCGGCGGTATTTCAAAAGATTCAAACGGCTCCAGCACTAGAACCGCAATCACTACAACAGGACGTATTCCCAGAGGCGGTATTGTTGAAAGAGACATAAACACCGTAATAGGCGACGAAAACTCACTCACTCTTCTTCTGGACAAATCAGATTATACAATGGCAACAAGAGTTGCAAATGCAATTTCAAGAAACGTTACAGCTGCAAAAGCGGAAGACGGCTCAAGCATAAAAGTTGCTATTCCGGCAAAATTTGATAATGACAGAATCGCTTTTCTTTCAATTCTTGAAAACATGATGGTAGATGCAACAAAAGACAAGGCAAGAGTTGTTGTAAATGAAAGAACAGGAACTATTGTAATAGGCAGCGAAGTAAAACTTCTTCCTGCTGCGGTAGCTCACGGAAATATTACAGTTACTGTCCAAACAACAAATCAGATATCACAGCCTGAGTCATTTGCCGGCGGAACAACCACTGCTTTTGCAAACAGTGCGGTATCCGTAAATAAAGGCGGCGGAAGTCTTGTTACAATGCCTGCTAACAGCACACTGAACGATTTGGTTCGTGCACTGAATGCAATAGGTGTAGCGCCGATTGACCTTATATCAATCATGCAGGCATTAAGAGAAGCAGGCAGCCTGCAGGCAGAAATACAGGTAATATAACCTTTTTCGTAAAAACAACTAAAAGGACACAAAAACAAAATGTCACTTATTTCATCACAAACAGCACATTTATCACCGGATATCATAAACTACGATGTTCAGCGCCTCGGAGACGTAAAAACAATGAAGTCTCCCAAAAAGCAGCTGGAAAAAGTTTCTAAAGAGTTTGAAGCTATCTTCGTGACAAAAATGCTCAATATGATGGACAAAACAGTTGACAGAGAAGGAAGTATCTTTGGCAATGACGACAAATACATGGATAAATTTAAAACTTTTATTTATGACGAAATAGGCAGAGATATTGCCAAAAACCCGAGAACAAGCGTTGGTTTTGCAAAACAAATATATTCACAAATGGAAAGATACCTTCCGAAAGAACCGGAAGAACTTCAAACAGCGGCAAATACCGAAGCAAAAACAACAGCAGCAATGCATTATACCGCAAACAACAAAACGCTTCGCCCCGCAACAGTATTTGAAGCGGATATGCCGGAAATAACAACAAATCGAGTCGATAAGGAGATATAACTAAAAAATGTTGGGATCAGTAAATTCATCATCACAGGTTAGCGCAATACAACTTTTAAATGCCGCACACGCATTCAAAAATACACAGGCGGTTTCAAATCCAGTACAGCCGCAAGAACCGTTCACCACAGACGGTACGGATATAAACGACAATGATATTTTGAAATCACAAAATGTAGATGAAATTAAAGAATATGCAAAACTTGCGGGCGAAGAAAATTTGAGCGAAGAAGACATCAAATACGGTCTCAGCTATGGAAGAAGTGTGATTGTGGAATATCTTGCATAAGAATTACTTACTACGGAGAAAATATATGTTACAAGAACAGATTAAAACACTCGAAAACGTTATAGACAAAGAAATTGACGGATACAAAAACATAGAAAAACTCTATGTAGACAAAAAAGAAATCCTTGTGAAAGGAAAAAGTACGGAACTTTTTGATGTTGATGCAAAAATTGTTGATACTTACAAAAGCATAAACAGTTATTCCGAAATGAGAAAAAACATCTCAAAAGCACTGAATATGCCGACTTTTTCTCTGACAGATATTATTAACAATATCAAAGAACAGGATGCACAGGCGGCTCAAAATCTTGAAAAGAAAAGAGATGAGGTAAAAGAACTTTCTCACAGAATTTTTGAACTTGAAAAAATAAACATGGAACTTCTAAAACACGGAATGCATGTTACAAACAAAACACTTGAAATTATCTTGAGAGGATTGAAGCCGATAACCGAAGAATACAACAAAAACGGCAAAAATATTACAAAAGATCAGCTCGAAATGTCATCAATTATTGAAGAAGCTTAAAAAAAAGGAAAAACAATGGGAAGCACCTTAAACGGATTAATGAATATTGCAATAAACTCGGTCAACAACAATCAGGTTGCACTGAATGTCGTGAGCAATAATATTTCAAATATGAATACAGAGGGCTACACAAGACAAACAGTGGATTTTGCCGCTATTCCGGGATACAGAATTTTTGACTGGTGCGCAAGCAACGGCAAAGTTACGCCCGGTCAGGGTGCCGAAATTACCGGCATATCAACAAAAAGATCCGAGTGGCTCGACAATTATTTCAGAGACCAGAATGCAGATGCCGGTTATTATGACCAAATCGGCGGAATGCTTAATAATATGGAAAACCTTCTTAATGATGAATTGAGTTCAAACGGACTTTCCAAGCTGTTTAACGACTTTTTTGCAGCTTCAGAGGCTTTGAGCGGCGACCCTACAAACAAAGCATACAAAATTGCATTCGTAAATGCAGCCCAGAATGTTGCCGATGCGCTGAACAATATGTCCAGTACAATTAAAAACTACATGAACACAGCTATCGGTACTTTTGGTGATGCAGACAGTTTTGAAGCTTCTTTAATAAATACGAACGTAGATTCACTGGATTCAAAACTCGAACAGCTTGCTGATTTGAATAATCAAATAGCGCAAAATCCATCATCAAACGCTTTGATTGACCAAAGAAATATGCTTCTTGACGATATTTCGTCTATGGTTCCGATTACCACAACAACAAATGAAAACGGAACAGTCAATGTGCTAATTGACGGGCAAACTGTTGTCAAAGGCGGTGAAAAAAGACTGACAATCCAGGCTGTACAGAGTGATGACCCTGACAATCCCGTCAAAATTCAGCTTTTGGACGAAGAAGGTAATGTAAAAAAAGATGATATTTCCGATTCACTCGGAAACTGTTCAATTACAGCAATTTTACAGGCAGGCAAGGGCGATTCTTTCGGCTATCAATCAATTTTAGACGATTTGGACAAACTGGCATCCGCCTTTGCACAGGAAATGAACAAAATTCAAACACAGGCTGATGCAAACGGAACACCGCTGTATATCGGTCCTGACGGAACACTGACGGAATCAACAACACCGTTTTTTGTTACAAAAGACGGTTCTGCGGATTTTACGGCAGGCAACATTCAAATTAATCAGGCATTGATTGATGATCCTACCCTTGTTGCAACAGCGAGAATAGATACAACAAACCCTGATTATGAACCTGAAGCTGTCGGCAATGCCTCAAATATGGTGTTGTTTAATGAGCTTGGAAAAGGCAAAATAGCAGGTTTGAACATATCTGACCCGCCGGGAGAAGGTATGAGCATTACGGATTACCTGTCCAGTCTTGTTTCAAAAATCGGTTCGGGTGTTGATTCAATCAAAAGCGCCGGTGATGCTCAAGATGCCGTGCTCCAGCAGGCACAATCCCAAAGAGACGAACTCTACGGCGTTGATTTGAACGAAGAACTTGCGGATTTAATTAAATATCAAAGAGCCTATGAAGCTTCTGCAAGAGTGTTCACGGTAGCAAACGAACTGATGCAGACAATTATGCAAATGATTTAACTAATATTTTGAGGTAAGAAAATGAACATAAGCGGTTATTCATCAAACAATATGATTGGTACAATCACAAGCCAGCAAAACAAGCTTTATGAGCTGTTTAACAAACTAAACACCAATCAAAAATATACAAATATTTCTGAAAATCCGATTGATGCTGCAGATTTGGTCAGAATAAACAAACAACTCGCAGAGATTGAAACTTATTCAAAAAACGTAAATAATGCAATTACACAGATAAATGCACAGGACAGTGTGTTTTCTACTATCGTTGATAAATTGCAAAGAATAAACGACCTTGCAATTCAGGCAGCCAACGGTGCCAGCGGGGAATCAGGACTTGAGGCTTGCAGAACAGAGTTTGAAGAACTCAAAAAAACAATCGTCAGTCTTGCTAACAGCCAGTATGACGGCAAATATATTTTTTCCGGAACAAATGTAACAACGGAACCTTTTACTCTCAATGATGACGGTTCAATTACTTATGCCGGAACAACATCCGACAACTTTGCAGGATACGAAAGATATCTCGAGGTATCAGACGGAGATTATATTGACCTCAACAGTGCCGGTGATTCAATTTTCGGTACATATGATGCAAATGATCCTGACAATCCTGATGTAAGCTCGGGTCTTTTTAAAGTGCTGGGTGATTTGAGTGCGGCATTTGAAAGCAGTGATCAGGAAAAAATCAGAGAACAGCTTACACCGCTGCAAAACTCTATAGAACATATTTCTGAAATCCAATCTGTTCACAGTTCTACTGTCACAAAGCTGAATATGACAACAGAAATTCTTGATGAAACAAAACTCACATTAACTTCAAGAAAGGCAGAAATTTCAGAAGTAGATATGCCGACCGCCATAAGTGAACTTATGCAGCAAAACTATGCATTACAGGCTTCTATGCAGGCTTATACAATAATATCCAACCAATCACTGTTGGATTACATTTAGTCTGAAAATCCATAAAAAACTGTTTGCGGACGACAAATTGTCTGTGACAAAGGTAAAAACACTGTTTTTTACCGGTGCTGATGGTTTTTTCAAAAATTTTATCTTACCATTATTTATTTACGGGCGTTACTGGGGATATACATCAAAGGTTTTGCCCGATTTTTTTGTTTTTGATTTTGTTATTGATGTAAAATAAAAACCTCTTTGTTTATACCTGTTATGCAGTTTTATCTGAGCTCAAATATAAAAACAAAACCCCCTTTGTCTCAATTTTTATGAAATAAAGGAGGTTTTTAGTGTGAATCAATGTTTTTTATATAATGTTTTCTTTAATAGCTTTTACTGCAGCCTGTACACGGTCATCTACGCACAGTTTTTGCAATATGCTGCATACATGGGCTTTTGCGGTATGTACACTCACAATGAGTTCTTTTGCAATTTCAGTATTGCTTCTGCCTTTGACCAGCAGTCTCAAAACTTCAAATTCTCTTTCTGTCAATTGTGCTCTTGCATCTGACATGTCTGAACCGTTCTGGAAATTTATATTTTCCGGTTTCGGAAACAGGTTCAAAGCGACCTGTGCTACTGCTGAATCCAGCCAGCAGGCACCCTTTGCTACATTTGCTATAACTGAAGAAAGAGTTTTGGGGTCTATATCTTTCAAACAGTATGCAGAAGCCCCCGAGCCCAGTGCCGCAAGCACCTCTTCTTCTCTGTCGTGGGAAGTAAGAATAATGACTTTTGTCTTTGGAGAAATTTCTTTGACTTTTTGTGTGGCTTCTATACCGTTCATCTCAGGCAAGCCCAAATCCATCAGAACAACATCCGGATTTTCTTTTTTTATAATCTCAAGTCCGACAGAAGCATCTTCGGCTTCTCCGATTACGTTTATATTTTCAAACTCATTTAGTGCAGAACGCAAACCTACTCTTGTCAGTTTGTAATCTTCAACAATTACAACACTGATTACTTTTTTTTCTTGTTCAACCGTTGTCAACATCAAATAACCTTTTCCTTTCTCTTTGTTTTTAATCAGCCAATTAAGAATTATTTGAAACAAATTGTTTTCATGTAATTATTGATGATTAAAAAATTATTAGATATTATCCAACTCGGCAATATTTTTGAAAAAATTATTTGAATTTTTGCTGCTCAGTATTTCTCCTATCATATAAAAAGACCCTGAAATTATTATTAAATTGTTTTTATTTTCTGCTGCAAGATACTCCAAATCAAATTGGTTTATCTGCCGGGCATCCGGCTTTATTTTCTTAAAATCTTCTATTTTTACGCTGTTTGGATAATCAAAGTTGTAAAAATACACTTCATCTTCATTGCGAAAAAGAATTTGCATAACTTTTTTGTAATCCTTTGTTTTTAAAGAGCCATAAATCCATACTCTCTTTTTATCCGGAAAATAATAATCCAAACTCTGTCTCAAAACTCTTGCACCGTCAGGGTTGTGCGTTCCGTCAATCAATAGATTATGCTTTTTTATATATTGCATACGGCATGCCCAAAAGACAGTCTTGAGTGCTTTTTCTATTGTGTTTTCAGGTATATCGTATCCTGTTTTGTTCAGATATTCTATACATGCCAGAGCAAGTTCGAGATTTTCCTTCTGCCAGAGTCCGAGAAGGTTAAACCTGTACTTTTTGTCTTTGTATAATGCATAATTTGTATTGTTTTCAAAAACAAGTTCTATATTGTTTTCAGGTATAAGAAGCTCGCTGTTTTTTTCTTCAGCAATCATTAAAACAGTGTCAAAACCTCTGTTTTCTTGACTTATCAATACAGGACATCCGCTTTTTATTATGCCGGCTTTTTCAAAAGCTATTTTCTCTATTGTGTTTCCGAGTCTGTCCGTATGATCAAGGCTGATGGAGGTTATTACGGACAAAAGATTTTTTTCAATTACGTTTGTCGCATCAAGCCTGCCGCCAAGACCTGTTTCTATTACACATATATCAGTTTCTTTGTCGGAAAAATATTTGTATGCGGCAACGGTTAAAAGCTCAAATTCCGTGAGGTAAATTTCATTTTTCTTTGCTATATCACTGATTTCGAATATTAATTGTGCAAAGTCATTTTTTGAAATGTCTTTTTGATTTATTTTTATTCTTTCTGTATATTCCAGTATATGAGGGCTTGTATAGAGCCCTGTTTTATAACCCGCACAGGTAAAAATTTTTGACAGAATTGCACATACTGAACCCTTTCCGTTTGTTCCGGCGACATGGATTATTCTCAGGTTTTTTTGAGGATTTTTTAGCAGTTCAAGAACTTTTGAAACCCTGTCCAGTCCGAGACAAATATGAAATTTTTCTCTTGATGTTATTAAATTTTTTGCCTGTTCATACAAATTTTCCATAATCAAATTTTACGACAAACCTAATGCAAAAATACTATTATTTGAAACCAATTTTACGATATAATCAGAGTATGAAATTTACGGACAAAATGAGTTTTTATACCGCACTTTTTGGTGCAAAAGTTGTAAACAAAGGACTTCATTTGTTTAAAAGAGCCGGCACCTCTCTTCCCGGTGTAATTGCTCTGAAAATATCAAACGGTTTTTTGTCGTTTTTGTCAAAATACTGTGAAAAAAACATAATCACAATCACCGGAACAAACGGAAAAACCACAACAGCAGGGCTTGTTGCACATATTTTAAAAACAAACAACGATACTGTTCTGCATAATGAAAAGGGAGCCAATATGCTCTCCGGTATTGCCAGCTCTCTGGCTGTAAATTACAAACCGTTTTCGAGTTTTGACTATGCAGTTCTGGAATCGGATGAAGCTTATTTGACAAAATTGTACAACTACATAAATGCGGATTATCTGCTTGTAACAAATCTGTTTCGAGACCAGCTGGACAGGTACGGAGAGCTGGATACAACCGCAAAGAAAATACAAGAAGCTATCGAAAAAAACAGAAACTTAAAACTGTTTATAAATGCGGATGACCCTATGCTTTCAGAACTCGGAGCGGGAAACAAAAAGATTTTTTTCGGGTTTGATGATATAACATACAAAACTACTTTAAAAGACTCTCAGGCTCCTGCCGAAGCAGTGACATGCCTTTGCAAATCAGACTTGTCATACGAAAAAAGATATTATGCCCATATCGGAAAATACTTTTGCGAAAATTGTGAGCGTAAAAGACCGGAACCGGACTACAAAGGTTATGCTGTAATATATGACGACTATTCGGAGATATATCTGAAATGTCTTTACAACAAAGAAGAAAAAGAAAAAGAACTCTATTTTAAAACGCATCTTGTCGGATTATACAATGCGTATAATGTTCTTGCCGCTGTCAGCACAGCTCTTGAACTCGGTATTTCAAAAGAAATTATACAATCAGCACTCGATACATACAAATCTGTTTTCGGCAGGGCGGAAAAGAAAGTTATTGACGGAAAAAATGTCCTGATTCAGCTTATCAAAAACCCGACAGGGGCTTCAGAAGTTTTGAGAACTGTCAATCAAAATACGTCTAAAAAACTTTTGATAATAATAAATGACAACTATGCCGACGGCAGAGATGTCTCATGGCTTTGGGATGCGGATTTTGAACTTTTGAAAGATTACCCGCAAAACATTATAGTAAGCGGAACAAGAGCCTATGACATGGCTGTCAGGATGAAATATGCTGGTTTTGATTTCTCAAAAATAGAAGTAAAAAAAGATATCAAAGAGGCGATAAACTATGCCCTCTCCGGCATTGAAAAGGGAGAACAACTCCTGATTATGCCGACGTATACCGCACTGCTTGAGATGCAGAAAATTTTTGCAAAAAACATGTAAATTTTTTGCTGCCGAACCAACATAGCAGTTTGTTGATTGAATTTTGTTATGTTGTCCGATAAAAGTTTGTGACAGGGGTTTTTGACACCTGTTTTACTACTGCTGTATTATTCGGAGGTCGGCAGAATATATGCCGGATGAGATGTAAATTTTAAATAAAAACTATTGGCAAAATTTTCAAATTGGTGCATAATGTATGCAGGTCATTTTTTTAATTTGTGTGTTTATTATTTTTGAGAAAAGAGGTCTGTGTATGAATAACATTGGCAATAGAAACAGTTTCAGAAAAATTGTTTCTGTACAAAATACCGAAACTCCTGCAGAAAATCTTTCAAAATTCAGAAAAAGTATTGATGCAAGACTCACTGCACCGATAAAAGAACTGCCAAAGATGGACAGAATACCGGGGCATGATGTTTTGTTTTTTGAATAATAAATTTTTTTCATAAAAAAACTTCCTCAAAAGAGGAAGTTTTTTGTTATTTCAATTTTGCAAGAAAGTCTTCTTTTTTAATTTTTCTTCCGCAGCATTTGTCTTCATCACAGTATCCGAGTCGTTCGCATTTGGGTACGAGATAAGGCGCCAGCCAAGGTTCTTCTTTCAAAAGCTCTTCGCACATCATTTTTGTCATAATTCGGATTTCAGTTTGTGCACGGGTGCAGAGTCTGATATTTGCAAGATGTATTAGCTCTCTAAGGTTCATTGATGCAACCATTGAGCTTGATGTTGCATTCGGAAGAATAAATCTTGCATCTTCTGCCGGAATGCCTGCTTCTGTCATTTCAAGATAAAAATCAGAAACTTTTGACATAAAATCATTGTATTTTTGCAAAAGCTCCGGATTTTTTTCGATTGTCGGCGGAACAAGATAGTCAAATTGACCTTTTTCTTTAACATATCTTTGAGATTTTTGTGAGAAAGAAACATGTCTGTGTCTTACAAACTGATGTGTACAGGCTCTTGAGACATTAGAAATAGCAAAAGAGACCTGAATATGTTCAATTGTGGAATAGTGTCCGGAAGAAATAACTCTTTCTATTAATTTGAGCATTTTTTCTTCATCAACGGCTTTGTCATAGATGTTTACCGGTGAATCCGCACTGTAACATGTTCTGCAAGCCGTATAGATTGTTCTGAGCATATTTTCCGGTTTTGAAATCAGTTTTACGACCGGTTTGTTGTTTTCCATAATCTTCCCCAACTAAATCTTCTTTCCTAATTAACAATAATATCATTTGGAAAAATTTTTGTAAAAAGATTAATCTTTTTTACATTTTGTTCTCTATCATGCTTGACGGGCGGATTTGAAATGTTATTATTTAGGAACAATAGATAATTTTATTGAGTTTACGCCACCAACTTAAACTTATTAAAATTAGAAGAAGGAAAACAAAATGGCAATAAATTTGAAACAAGAAGAAAAAAAAGCAATCATCAAAAAATTTGGTAAAGATGCCAAAGATTCAGGTTCCGTAGAAGTTCAGGTTGCACTTTTGACACAAAAAATTTCTGAACTTACAGAACACCTCAAATCTAACAAAAAAGACTTTCAGGGCAGAAGAGGTCTTTTGATGATGGTTGGTCAAAGAAAAAGACTTCTTGCTTATTTGAAAAAACAAGACCTTCAAAAATACAGAGATTTAATCAAAAAACTCGGTATCAGAGGATAAAACTTGTTTTAAATCAAACAAATTTAAAAGACTTCCCGATTTTGGGGAAGTCTTTTATTTTGTATTAAATAAAAACCAATTCGCTGTCACAGTTTTCGCCTTGAGCCTTCCGACCTAACAATGGCGGGTTTGGACAACATCGCTCACCTTTGACTTATTTTGCTTTTTTGTTTTCTGCTCTGCTATTGCCGGCAATTATAACACCGAATTAGACACACAAATATATTTTGGCGCTTTTATTTAACCGCACTTTATTATAAAATTTATGTATTAAAGGAAAAGAAAAGGATAATGCAACTATGAAAATTTCATTGGAATGGCTTAATGAATATATTGATTTGTCAGATGTTACACCGGAGCAAATTGCCCATGAGCTCACAATGAGCGGGTTGGAAGTAGAAGATATCGAAAAAACCGGTCCGAAATTTTCAAATATAAGAGTTGCAAAAATTCAATTGATAGAGCAGCACCCGAATGCCGACAAACTCCATCTTGTTACGGTAGACCTCGGAAATGAAACAAAAACAGTTGTCTGCGGAGCACAAAATATTGAAACCGGTCAGATTATTCCTTATGCTTCCGTAGGTTCAAAAGTTTTGGACAGAAAAACCGGCGAGCAGTTTGAACTAACACCCGCAAAAATCAGAGGGGTTGAATCTCAGGGTATGCTTTGTTCTCAAGACGAACTCGGTCTTGAAAACATGCAGGAAGAAGACGGCATTCTTATCCTGAACAGGCTTTATTCCGATTTAAAACTTGGTGAACAGCTTGAAAAAGTTCTTGATATCAAAGAGGACATTGTTTTTGATGTTGCCCCGACAGCAAACAGAGGGGATGAAATGTCTGTGATTGGTATAGCAAGAGAGTTGTCGGCTATTTTCAACAAAAAACTGAACTTCTCTCCTTTGCAGGCTACTCAAGATACTTCAACAAAAGATTTCGAAGTCGAAATCCTTGACAAAGAAGGCTGCAAATACTATAGTGTCGGACTTTTAAATGACGTAAAAATAAAACCGTCGCCCGATTGGATGCAAAGAAGACTCGAAGCCTGCGGTATTCGAGCAATCAACAATGTTGTTGACATAACAAACTATGTCCTGCTGGAATACGGATGTCCTTTGCATGCATTTGACAAAGACAAATTGAAAGGATATCTCTGTGTCAGACGTGCCTTTGAAGGTGAAACAATTGTTACTCTTGATGAAATTGAAAGAAAAACAAACAGTGATACAGTTTTGATTGCAACAAAAGAACAGTCTGTTTGTGTAGGCGGCGTATTCGGCTCGGCAAACAGTGAAGTTGATGACAGCACAAAAAATATTGCACTTGAAGCCGCATATTTCACGCCCGCACAAAACAGAAAATCCGCAAGGAGCATCGGTTACAGAAGCGAGGCAAGCGCCAGATTTGAAAGAGGCGTTGATATAGAAATGGTAAAACCTGCTTTGCTTCGTGCTATGCAGCTTATGGTTGATTTGGCAGAGGCAAAAGTCGGCGGTATTGTTGAAACAGGTGAAAATAAACTGCCGGAAATAGACATTACACTGAGATTTGCTCAGGTAAAACGTATTCTCGGTTATGAAATTCCTGCTGAAAAATGTGTTGAAATTCTTCAAAATCTGGGATTTGAGCTTCTGGGCAAAAATGAAATTGCCGCTAAATTCAAAGTTCCCTCATTCAGAGCCGTTGATGTATACAGAGAAATTGACCTTATTGAAGAAGTTTCAAGAATTTACGGCTATGACAAGATTGCACCGACTCTGCCCAAAAACACTCAATCGCCTGAGATTACCGAAGAATCAAGAATTTTGAAAAAAATTCACAATCTCTTTTTGGGTTCGGGCTTTTGTGAGACAGTTTCTTCTTCACTTGTCGGAAAACCTTTATACAAAGAATTCAGTGTTTCATACAATGATGAAAAAGCAGTCAAAGTCTGCAATCCTCAGAGTGAAGAACACACAATGCTCCGCCAATCAATGGTTCCCAGCATGTTGAATATTGTAAAATTAAATTTTGCAAACGGACAGAAAAACCTTCGATTGTTTGAAGTCGGCAGAACATATTTTGTTGAAAAACCTGCTGAGGAAACTAATACAGGCGTTGCTGAATACAGAATGCTTGCCGGTGTAATGACAGGTGATATCAGCAATGACAAATGGATTAAAAAACCCGCTCTTGATTTCTTTAGTGCAAAAGGGATGATGCAGGAGGTTCTTGAGATTTTGGGACTTGAAAACAGAGTACAGTTCCGTCCGTTTACTGCTCAGGACAGCAAAGAATTTTTGCATCCCGGAAAAAGTGCAAAACTGGTAATGCTCGGGAAACAACCGCTTGAAGTAGGCTTTTTCGGTGAACTTCATCCTATACTGAAAGACAAAGAAAAATTCCAGCAAAATGTATATCTTTTTGAAGTTAATCTTGAAGAACTTTTGAAAGTTGTTCACTCTTCCGCAATACGTTACAAAAAACTTGCACAGTTCCCTGAAGTTCAAAGAGACCTTGCTTTTGTAGTTCCGGAGAGTGTTTCTCACGATGAAATTGCAAAAATAATCAAAAAATCGGTAAAAAGCAATTTATTCAACGGTGAAGAGCTTTTCGACGTATATCAGGGAGAACATATCCAAGACGGCTTCAAAAGTATGGCATTCAGAATAAAATTTCAGGATGAGCAGGCAACACTCACTGATGAAGCTGTTGAAGAACAAATGAATTCAATCAGAAACAACCTGAAAAAATCAGTTACTGAACTAAGTTTTAGAGAATAATTTATGACAGACAATGAATTACTTGTAAAAGATTTGACTGCAAAAGACGAACAAAAGGCTTTTGCTGCCGCACAATCTTTGATAAACAACAAAAATACGGAAGCTTTTCAAATTCTTGCAGACAAAAGTGAATTTTTGTTTGACTTTGTCAAAAATAATGTCAACAAACGGCTTCAAAAAGCTATTAACGAAAAAAACTTCCGCAATTTGTTCGGTTTTTTGAAAATCTATGCGCCGGATTTTGAAGATACCATTGTCGGGGCATTTGCATCTTATGCAAATGAAGATTTGACAGATGAAATGCTCGAGCTTCTTGAAAACGGAACGGAAAGCGAAAAAACATACAGCGCAAAGTATTTTTCGTATATTCCGGACACAATCAGTGCTGATTTGCTCACGGATTATGCCCTGAACAATGATAATGAAGCTCTTGCCTTCAATGCCGCCAAAGCTCTCGGCTCAATGCAGATTGATTCTGCATACAACAAAGCTGTAGAACTGTTGGACAGCGATGATGATTTTACCGTTTTGAAAGCCGTAAAATTTCTGGTTGCGTATGAAAACAAAGATGCGGTGGATGCTTTGTTCAAGGCAATGGAAAAATCCTCTATGTCGGAAAATATTGCGGGTGAAATACCTTATCTCGAAAGTCTTTTAACACTTGTTCAAACAAAAAAAGAACCCGCTTTGATGTGTCTGGAAAACATTTTGTCAGGTTTGGGCGAGATTTTGCCTTTAAATCAGGTTTTTAACTTTGAACTGTATGATATACTCGCTTTTTTGATTTCAGACAACCAGAAAAACAAAAATCCTCAAACGGCGGTTGTTCTGCTGTCAGCACTTGCAAAGTTTGATACACTTGCAAACAACGAGGAATACACTTTTGATGAAGACAAAAGCACAAAACAGGAAGTTCAGGAAATATACAATCTCTTAAAAAGCCAGCAGGAATATTTCTGGAATGCACAAAAAAGGCTTGCCGTTCAGGAGCTTCAATCTGCTCCGTTAAGAGTTTCAAGTGCTCTTCAAATGATTTGCGAATTCAAAATTAAAGATGCGGAAGAAGAAGTCAAAAAACTTTTGGATTCTGATAATGAAATAATTGTATGCGAGGCTGCAGCTGCTCTCAAACAGCTCGATGCGCTGGTGGGAATAGACAAAGCGGAAATTCTTTCAAAAATTAAAGATGAAAACAAAAAAGCTATCATAGAAAGTTTGTTTAATTAAAAAATTAAGAGGATTCGTTTTGAAAATAAAAAAATTTATTTTAAAAATTTTTAAAGAATTTATGCGATTATTTGGTGTGCCATGGAATATTCGTACATACATTTTAAGTTTTTTTGATAAAGATGTCAGATGGGAATATGAAATACGTACAAAAAAATTTACGCTTGAGGAAATCGACAACCTCATGGAAATTCAGGCATTATTTCCCAAAAACATTTTAGATTATGAAAAAACTTTGGATGAAATTATTCTCAATAAAAAATCTGTTTCCAGATTGGGAGACGGGGAGGAATTTACTGAAAACATATTAAATGAAAAACCGCTGTTTCCTTTGTTAAAACAAAGATTAACAGAAATTTTAGAACATGGTTCAGATGAAAATGTTCTTGTATGTACGAATAATTTTAATGTTTTTGATAAAAATGTACCAATGTTTTTCAGAAATCATTTCGGACGGTTTTGGCAGTCCATCGGAATAGAAAAATTCAAAAAAGTTTTCCATTTTAACAGTAAAACATTTTATGGTGATGCTTATGCTTTTTTGTTTTATTTCAATGAAAATGATGACGGGTCGTTAAAAAGAAAAAAACTGGAAAAAATAAAATCTATATGGCAAAACAAAAAAATTTTGTTTGTCATTTCAAAAAATTCTAATATTTTAAAAGATGAAAAATTCTTTTTGAATGCACAAAAAACAGAATATGTTTATGCCCCTTCTCAATGGGCTTTTACAGAATATGACCGTATATTAAATCAAATTACACAAAATTATGATAAAGATTGGCTCATATATCTTGAACTGGGTTCGTGTGCAACGGTTTTGAGTTATGATTTGGCAAAAATGGGATATCAGGCACTGGATATGGGAGATTTTTATTCAAGAATTATCATGAACAAAAGATATAGGGATTTTGTATAATATGCTGATTGATACCCATTCACATATTGATATGGACAATTACAAAGAACGTTTTGAAGAAGTGCTCAAAACCGCTTTTGAATACGGTGTCAAAAAAATTGTTATACCGGGTGTTGAACCGTCCGGATTTGAGAGAATTTTGTCACTTTGCGAAAAATATGAAAACATATATGGTGCAGTAGGAATACACCCTGAGGAAGTTAATTATTTTGATGAAAACTCCGAAAAACTGCTCAAAGAGTATTTAAAACACGAAAAGATTATTGCCGTAGGCGAGATAGGGCTTGATTATTACTGGGACAAATCGCAAACGGAAAAACAAAAAGAGATTTTTGAAAAACAAATCCTGATAGCAAAAGAAGCAAAAAAACCGGTGCTTGTCCATGACAGAGAGGCTCATCAGGATACTTTTGAAATCCTCAAAAAAACAAATGCTGCTGAGATAGGTGTTGTTATGCATTGTTTTTCGGGCAGTCCCGAATTTGCTGCAGAGTGCGTAAAAGAAGGATTTTACATTGCACTAGGCGGAGTTACGACATTTAAAAACGCAAAAAAAGCGAAAGAAGTTGCAAAAACAGTACCGTTAGACAGATTGCTGCTGGAAACAGATGCACCTTATATGACACCTGTTCCTTATAGAGGCAAGGAAAATCAGCCGGCATACGTAAAATTTGTGGCTCAAGAAATTGCAAATCTGAGAAATATTAGTTTTGAAGAAGTGGCAAAAGCTACTACAGAAAACGCTCAGAGGCTTTTGAAAATTTGATTTTATGATTTTACTTTACAAATCTTTTCATGAAATTGTGAAAATTTGATATTATAAAAATAATCCTTAATAATGTTTTCTAGAATAGTTGAGACGGGTGGGATTTACATTGAAAAAATTTAAAACTCTAAAAAAAATATTGGCGGCGTTCTTTGTTTTTTGTGTATTTCAGACGGGTTCTTTTGCTGCAGCACCGCAGCAAAAACTAAAACCGATGATTCTTCCGGATTCTGCAATCCAAAAAATCAACGGCGCTGCAGCTCCGACACAAACAAAAGAGCAGCCTAAAAAAAAGAAAAAAGTTGAACTTTATACGGACAAAAACGGTAATCCGATATCAAAAGAGCAAAAAGAGCGTATGGATTCTTTAAAAAAGACTTACAAAAAAGTTACAAAAGAAGAACGACTCATAGAAGCTCTTGAGTTAATGAAAGGCGGACTTGCCGATTTTTCAAGAAATGCAATTTTGGGAAACAATCTGTCAGAAGAGCCTATTAGTGTAAATTTTGAAGATTTGAGCAAATTCGGTCAGGCATATGCAAACTTTGATGCACTCGGCTGGAAGAAAAAAGAAAAATTGTATATATACATAAACAAAAAACATCAGGATGCACCTGCGCCGGCTCTGGCAGCAGTGCTGGCTCACGAGGCTTTGCACCAGGACGAGTTTAATTCGTTGAACGAAGAAACATATGCCTGGACCATGGAGGCAGCCGTATGGACACAACTGTCTGAAAAAGACCCGAAATACAATGACAGCATGCACCCTCTCGTTGTAAGAGAAAATACGTTGAAAAAGCTTTTTATAAAAGGAAACTATACAAACAAATTTATCAAAAAAACCGTATATTCCAATCCCGGATATGCAAATCTGCCCTCACGTTCACCGGGATTTGAAGATGAGAATCTTTAGTATTGGGAAATACTGCTGCTAAAGCTGTAACCTGCCTGCAAAAGCAATTCTTTGAGCGCTTTTGTGGGCAGACCTATTACGTTTTCCAAATCACCGTCAACATCTTTTATAAATTCGGACCCCATTTCCTGTATGCCGTATGCACCGGCTTTGTCCAGAGGTTTTTTCTGAGAGACATAGTCTTCTATGAGTTTATCAGACAGTTTGTTGAAAGTGACGTATGTTTTTACAAGTTTTGAAAAAACTTTTTTTGTATCCGAGTCAACAACGGATACGGCGGTTACAACAAAATGAGTTTTTCCGCTTAAAGAATGGAGCATTTGTATTGCATGGGCGGAATTTTTTGGTTTTCCCAGTATTTTGTTTTCCAACACTACAACGGTATCGGCACTAACAACGAGACTGTTTTTAAGGGATTTTTTGTCCGCCCCGTCCTTTGGGTTATCCAGGACGGACAAAGCTTTTTTAAGAGAGAGGGATTGGATTATCCGGTCTGAATAGTTGTCTGATTCCAGTTTTTCATCAAATGTCGGAAGTGCTGTTTCAAAATCAACATTCAGTTTTTTAATAAGAGAGTGACGCCTCGGTGATTGTGAGGCAAGGATTATTCTTTTGTTGGAAAAATCTTTGTTCATAACCCGATTTTAGCATAAAATCTGCGGGTTTTTGTCGTTTTGGACACAGTTGTCCCGTAAAAGACAAACTACGCTGTAGCAAATCTTGAGCATCTGTATTGAGCAGATTTTGCATTCAATGTTGCGCAGAAACTTGTGAGTTTGTTGCTCAAAAGCATCATATTTTTTCTCATATCAGAAAAATCACCCATTGCTGTCAAAATCTTTTCAGGCGCTACTGCTGATGTAATATCAGGATTGTCTACCTTTTCATCTGCGTATTTTTTAACTAACAACTGATCGATGTAATCTCTTGGTCCAACTGCCATAATCTTTTTCTCCCTATAAAATTTTAATCCCTTAATCCCTTGTATTTATATAAAGTATTTTTTTTCGTAAAAATTGCCTGTTTAATTTATTTTTTATTAACATTTCTTAATATTGTAAAATCCGGTAATAAAAAACTTTTGCCCTTTTCTCCAATGAAACAAAGTCCGGTTTTGATTAATTTTGAAAATGTTCAAGAAAAAACAAACGATAAACGGAGAAAAATGAAAAAACAGAATAATATATATAAAAGAATTTTGATTGTTGCAACCAATGCATCGGCGCTCGATGATTTTCATAAAACAGGGGTCTGGCTGGAAGAATTTGCAGTACCGTTTCTTGCTTTTAAGGAGGCAGGTTTTGACGTTACTGTTGCCAGTCCTCTGGGCGGGGAGTCGCCGGTGGATGAAGACTCTCTTGAGTGCAAAAATCCGACGGAATGGGATTACACAATAAAAGAGTTAAAAAATACGGCAAAATTGAGTGAAATCGACTACAAATCTTTTGATGCCATATTTATTCCTGGCGGACACGGTCCTATGATTGACCTTGCAAAAGACGAAACTTTGGGCAACGTGGTTTCTTACTTTTATAACGAACACAAAATAGTTTCGGCTGTCTGCCATGGTCCTGCCGGTTTGATTAATGCAAAAACCCTGACAGGCGAACCTGTTGTAAAGGGAATGCAGCTTACCTGTTTCACAAATAAAGAAGAAAAAATTGTACAAAAAGACAAACTTGTTCCGTTTATGCTCGAGTCAAAACTCAGACAACTCGGTGCTATTTTTAATGAAGCAGAACCGTGGGAGGAGAACGTAATTGTTGATAAAAATCTGATTACGGGGCAAAACCCTGCTTCCGCAAAAAAACTTGCTCAAGCGGTGATAAAAAAACTCTGCAGCCAAAACAACCACTGTTAGAATATTTTTGCAAAGGATATAAAATAATCACTTATTACATTAATGATAACAGGCATTATCCACAAAAGGATTGCAGCACCCAAAACAGGTTTAAAAAGAAAGCTTAGCTGAAATACGTTTACCTGTGGTGCCGTTTTTGAAATTATACCCAGAATCAAATCCTGCCCGAGAGTTGCCAGCAAAACCGGCGATGCTATCTGCAAACCCACATAAAGAACATTTGATGTGAGTGTAATGAGATATTCTTTGTTTATGAGCTGATCCATAGGTATTGAAGTTGCGTAAACCGGAAAAATCTCAAGACTCCTGTGCAGGGCGTTTATGAGCCAGTATACTCCGCCGACATGTATAAATATAATAACGGCAAGAATTCCGAAAAAGTTGCCAAGAATAGAAACCTGAGCTCCGACAGTCGGATCAAGAACCATTGCAGAGGACAGACCCATCTGCATGTTTATCATATCGCCTGCTGCTGATATTGCCTGAACTATACAGTTTGCAATAAAGCCTATCATCATTCCGCCGGCAAGATTGAGCACCAGCCCCAGAATCAATGAAGACCCGTGAGGAACCGGTCCTGTATCTACAGTCATCATAAGGATTATAGTCAGGATTATTGCAAAACAAAGTTTCATATATCCTGCCATTTCTTTTCTGTTTAATACGGGAGCAAATCTGACAAAACCAAGCACCCTCGCAAAAATCAACAATCCGCCGCCAAGCGCATTGTTTATTTCTGGAAAATATTTTGGAAATGCATCAAGAACCGCATCTATCATTTAGTCTGCTCCGTTTGCGTTGTCTGAAGTGTTTTTGCAGGTTTTGTTTCCGGTTGAGGCGGGTCTGCTTTGTCTAGTTTTATCAGAGTTGTGTCTTCCTGTGCTTTGTTGTCTACAAGAAATTTCAAAGTAACGGTGTTGTTTTTTTGTTTAAACGAAACGTAAGCTATTCCTTCTTTTTGGGTTGCAATCAAAACGGAAGAATCTGTCATATCAATGTTTGTAACGGCTTCTGCTCTCAGAACTTCCGTATTTGTGTTTTTCAGATTTATCGGTCTGTAATTTAAAGGAATAATATATGCCGTATCGGTTTTTACGCTGAATACGTCTCCGTTTTCAACTGCCCATGTCTGAACAGGCATCAATATAATCGCTAATATTGCAAAAAATAATTTTTTCATAGTTCATTACCTGCTCATTATTGCATTACGTTCTATCAAATTCGGAGAAGGGTTAGGCATTCTGTCAGAGGGATAATGTTTTATTTTTGAATTGTAGTCTATAAAAGGAATTTTGCCGGGGTTTCTCATAATATCTCCGATTTCCTGCTTGTCAAATCTTCCGGCACCGTTTTTGAATTCTTCGTTAAACGGTCTTGTATATTTGTGATAATTGGAAGACAGGACATAGCTTTCGGCAGCCGGAATCTGATTGAATGCCATTGCATAGCCTTCTAAAAGAAGGTTGGTCAAAAGTTTTACATACCCGACACCCATAATCATCAATACCAAAAAAACTGCAAGAATTTTTGGCGCAGCGGCAATGGTTTGCTCCTGAACCTGAGTAACGGCCTGCAATATACCGACAACAAGACCGACACCTGCAGCGACAAGTACGCACGGCATTGATATCATCAGCATTACTATCAGTCCTTTACCCATATATTCAAGCAGTATTTCCATTTTTATTCCTTTATCGGTCGGTTAACTAATTGAAACTTGTAACAAGTCCGTGTACAATCATGCTCCATCCGTCAACGGCAATGAATATGAGCAGTTTAAACGGCAGTGAAATGATTGTCGGCGACAGCATAAACATACCGAGTGCCAGAAGAACGTTTGCGACAATCAAATCAAGTACAATAAACGGCACGTATATTACAAACCCGATTTCAAAAGCGGTTTTTAATTCACTCACGATATATGCAGGAGCAACCTGCCAGAGAGTAATATCTTCGGGTGATTTTGGTTTTGGCGCTCCGGACAGCTGAATAAAAAATGTCATATCCTGCTGACGGGTTTGTTTCATCATAAATTCCTTGAGCGGTTTTGAACCTTCTGTCATTGCCGCTACAATATCTCCGTTTTTTTGATACGGAACAGAGCCCATTTCCCACATTTTTGAAAAAACAGGACTCATTGTATAAATAGTCAAAATCATGGATAATCCGACAAGAACAATTCCCGGAGGCACCTGCTGTGTGCCGAGCGCTTGTTTGAGCATTGAAAATACAATTGTATATCTCAAAAAGCTTGTCATACAGGTAAAGATAAACGGCAATAACGAAAATATCGTCATTACCATAAGCATTTGCAATACCGGATTGAGATCTCTTAATACGCTATCCATTTTATTTTATCTTCCTTTTATTTTGTTTGGGCTGTTTCTTCCTTTATTACCGGTTCTGAGAGCTTGCGCAGCATTTCTTTCATTACCGGTTGTTTGTTTTGTCTTTTTATTGCACTCATTACTTCGGAATAATCAACGGGTTTTTGTATCTCTTTTTTCGCCTGCGGAGTTTTTATTGTTTCAACAGGAACAACAACCTGCCTTTGAATATTTTCCGGTACGGCGGAAGTAGTTTTTGTTTTTTCATCAAGTTTTGCCAGAAAAGCTGTTCTTTCCGCATCTGCCGCAATCAAAAATCTTTCATCGCCTGCTTTTATTACATACAGAGTTTTTCTTTGTGAAAGGTTCAATGCATTTTCAACAGTTAATTTTTCGCAGTTGTTTGTACATTTGTTTGAGAGCATTGTTTTTTTGTATACCATAAGACATACAAAAAGCAGCCCTACCATTGCCATTGAATATACCAAAAAATTTACGAGATATACGCCCATTTTTGCCTCTTAACTAGATATCTTCTTCATCTACATCAAAGTCGCTGTAATCAAAATCTTCTTCGTTTACTTCATCACTGTGTTGAGCCGGAACTTCCGGTGTTTCGTGAACCTGCTCTTGCGGGTAATTTTCTTGCTGTTCAACAACAGGGTCATCTTCGAGCTGTTTTTCGTACTGTGCTTCTTCAACATTTTGTGATGCGAGATTTTTTTCTTCAGTGAAGATATGATTAATTTTGACTCCGTACCTATCATTTATAATGACCAATTCGCCGGAGGCAACAATTTTGTCTTCAACTTTTAAATCAATTTTGTTGTCATATACAGAACCTATGTCGACAACAAGTCCCTCGGAAATCTGTTTCAGTTCTCCGAGTGTGAGTTTTACTTTTTCAAATTCGGCGCCTATTTCGACCTGAATTGTATCCCACATGTTATAGTTACCGCTCATATATTTTTCTCCTCCGGAGCCTGCTCCGTTTTCTTCTATATCGTAATCAATCATTATTCCGGGGTTTGGTGTGACACGCATTTTCAGCTTGTGCCCGTCGTATTTTAAAATCATCTGTGATGCTTTGCTGTTTTCAAGCAGCACGATATCGTCTTTTTCCAGATTTTTTAAATCGCTCAGTTTGATTTTTGTACTGCCTACACAAAGGTTTACTTTAGCTTTTGTGCTGAGAAAGTCGTCAATGCCGAAGGTTTCTTCTTTCAGGGTAAGTTTTTCAGGGTTTATTGCAACAACAGGGATTTTCACAACAAGTTTTCCGAGTGAATCTCCGCAGCTTTCAACAAAAAATGTAAGATTGTACTCGTTATAATTTGTATTATTTTTGGGAAGTTCATCGGACTGTTTTATCGAGGAAGCAAAACTTTTGTACATATAATTGTTGAAACCTGTGAGAATTTTTGCTTCGAGTTCGGATATTTTGTTTATATCAAACCGCTTTCCGTTTGAACCGAGAGTGTTTTCTACAAGGTTTTTTACAAGGTTTTTTGACAGTCTCACAAATACGGAAAGTTCTTTGTTCAAACGTATTTTTGTGACAAAAAATTCTTCATTCTGGGCGAGGAAGTTTGTGTTTTCACTAAGGCACAGAAATTTCACATCAAAGTCTCTCTCCCAAAAATCGCAAAAAGATTCTTCGATATTGTTTTTAAAATTCCTGCTAAACCAATCAAAAGACAGGTTTAGTTCGTTAGAAAAATTTGAAACTGCTTTTTGTTTTTTTGCTTTTGTTTGCAATTTTTTCCCCTAATCCCCGAGAAAGATTATACCTCTGCAACTTCCCCTAGAATAATCTTAATATCCGTATCAGATAGTCACATCATTTATTCGTTGTATTTTGTTTTTGGATAAAGTTTGTATGAAAAAATTCGTGGCAAGATTTTGCCATAAACGCCTGCCTGTGCGGGGCGGGAGGCTCGAGACGGCAGCTGCGGCACCGGATGAAATTTTTACAAAAAAATCCGGTAAGTTTGCATAAAAACAGGGTTCTTAATGAACCCTGTTTTTTGGTGAAATTTATACAAAAAGATATGCCGTACATTTTACCATTCAATAAGAACATACCCCGGTGCTCCGTTACCGCCTTTGCCGCTGGTTGAACCGTTCAATCCGGCACCGCCGCCGCCTGAACCATAGAATTTTGCATTCTGTCCGTTAGCACTGCTTGTATTCCCGCTTGCCATTCCGCCAAGAGCTGTTGTTTTTGTAACATCTTTTAATGAAAGTTTGCCTGTTTCGCCGTTTTCTCCGGCATATTTGTTAGTTGAATTTGATGTTTCAAGGTTTTTAACTTTTCCGCCTTCACCGCCTTCAAGTGAGAAGATATCACCAAAATATGTAGTGCCTCCCTTACTGCCAGCAGTACCTGCAGCACCTCCTGCTCCGCCTTCGCCTATTACAATAGAAATTCTTTCAAGAGAAGGATAAAACTCACGCCTTTTGACATCACTTGGGCTGACTTTTCCGCCTTCACCAATAAATCTTGTTTCAATTATAAGCCCGGCAACACCTTTTCCTCCCGGATTTCCCGGACATTTATTAGAGCCGCTGCAATTGACAGAAGAACCGCCGCCACCAATGTCTAAATCGTTGAATTCAATGTCAAACATTTTTCCAATAGGATCCAATGTGGTTACCAGACCAACAGCAGATTGTCTGTTTTTGTTTCCATTTGATGAATAATAATCTCCGGGGGAACTTTTTTTTGCAGTTACTCCGGAACCAAAAGTGACACTGCCCGCACTGGGCGCAGTCCAGTTGCTGTCACAAGTACCATTTCCGCCAACGCTTCTTTGTCTTTCCGGACCGCCGGCACCGCCTCTTGCTCTGATTATTTCTTTACTACTTGGTCCGTTATATGCAGTAATAACCGAGTCACCTCCTGCGGCACCGTTCATTGAACCGCCATCGCCGCCTGAGCCTACTTCTATACTAATTACAGATACATCTGAACCTATATCAATTTCTCCGGTTCCTGAACCGCCGGTTGCACCGCCCCAGCCCCATTCGTTACTGTCGCTAAAAGCCTGCCAGCAATTCCATCCGCCGCCTTGACCGCCTCCTCCTATGGCATAAAATCTATATTTACCGTATTTTGTTACATTTATACTTTTGGGACCTTTATGATATTCTGATGCCATGCTTGAGCCTGCACCGCCGCCTCCTGCACCGACTGCCGAAACAGCAAAGTTTCTTGCATCACGGGGCGGGTTGAAATAGCACTGGTCTCCTGAAACTGTCCACCCGTAAGGATTTTGTTCCGAACCAAAGACCATATGCTGTCCCTGTTCATTTAACGTACATGCCCATCTTCCGTGAACAGCCGTGCCGATAACCCTTTTCTTTTTGGTAATAACGGGTATAGATGCTATTGTTATCAAAGAAATCACAAGTAATGCCATCAGTGCTTCCGCAATGGTAAAACCGGATTTTTTAGTTTTTATTGTCATTATTTCTCCTTCTGGTCTTGTGTATGGCTTTTTCGGCTTTTATTTCCGGAGTGATAAACCGATTTTGTCCATATAAACGTATAGACTACCATTCAATCATTACAAATCCCGATGAGCCGTTGGCACCTTTGCCGGCTTGGGAATTTGAATTAACTCCACCACCGCCGCCGCCTGCACCGTAGAAGAAGCTGGTTTGACCGTCTACACTTGTATTACCCTGTGACAATCCGCCCAGACCAGTTTGATACTTTTTGAGAAGATCCGTATCACTTCCGACTTCAACAAGTTTTTTTGAATTTCTCAGCGGGCTTGGTTCTCCGTCACCGCCTTTGGCTTCCTCCATTGCTTTAATATCGTTTTCTTGCAAGGACTTACCGTGTTTTCCGCCATCTAATGTAATTAATCCAACGATTTGAGTGCTTGTTCCGTCTGTTGCTTCAGTCGGTTTTTTTGTACTGACAGCAGGATTATATACATTGCCTACAGGCTCAGAAGAACCTGCGCTGCCGCCTGTTCCGCCTTTGCCGATAATAACTTTGAGTTTTTTCGAATCGAATTCGGAATAAAAAGCTCTTTCAACATGTTCACCGGCTTCACCGCCAAGACCGGGTTTGTGAAGAGATGTAATAACCATCACATAACCATTTCTTCCCGGTTGTTTATAGTATACATTGTATTTGTTGTCTTGTCTTCTTTCTGCCTGATGCAATGCAGTGCCGCCGCGTCCGTACTGTCCTTCATATGTGTCTCTTACCAGACCGCCGTTGCTGTTATACACATTGAAAAACACAAACGGTTCCATTTTTTTATTTACTTCCAACTGATGTGCTACAGTTCTATATCCAAAGCAGTAAAGACCGTTGCACTGTGCATCTCCGTCACCTGTATCAGAATTAAAGTTTTTTGTTTCTATTGTTTTTATATAATCATTATTAATATTTGAGATAGAAACAGAACCCTGTTTACTATAATAATCTCGCCATTTATTACAAGCCATAAACAATCCGGCATAATAACAGCCTCTTCCGCCATATCCGCCTTCTGCTGTTACAAGATCTACCGTTTGGTTATTATATAAATTATCTTGATACGTTGCAGAAATTTTTGAAGAACCGCCTTGAGTGCCATTTTGGTTGTTTGTTGTGTTAGAATTTACATATCCTCTCGTAAGAGTTAGTTTTTTTACATTATCTGTGAATTCATATTCTGCAAAAGCAACACCGCCGGCACCGCCTCCGCCGGGAACATTTTTACCGCCGCCGTCAGGTCCTTTTGCACCATTACCGCCGGCACCTATTGCCGCCATTTTGTATCTGCCAGCATATGGTATGTTAAAACTGGTTGTCCACACTTTGCTTTCAAGTCCTGCTCCGGCACCGCCTCCGCCGCCGCCAATAGCTGTAATAGCAAAGTTTCTGGCTCCTTTAGGAACGGAAAACTCGCAGTAGTTTTTTCCTGTTGTTTTCCACTGATCAGCATCATTCATATTTTTGTCACCGGTTTCCCAGACGACATGCTGACCCTGTGAGTTCAAAGTACACATCCATGTTCCGGAAGGTTCTGCCGGTGTTGCTTTTTTCTTTGTAATTACAGGTACCGATGCAATAGCAACAATGGCTACTATTAGCAGGGTAACTAACGTTTCTGCCAGAGAAAAACCGGTGTATTTTTTTAAACAAATTTTTTTATTCATTTAAACTCCAAACTTTTTGCTATTACCATTCAATTATTACGTATCCGGGAGCACCGTTTCCGCCGTTACCGACAGTTATTTCATCGTCGGAGACGAGAACACCGCCTCCGCCACCGCCGGTACCAAAGCCGAGAGCAGTCTGTCCGTCAACAGAAAGACTTGTATTTAGATTTCCGTTTTTGTCGGATAATCCGCCTAAAGCTATATCAGGAGCATTTCTCATTACAATCGGAGTTTTTTCTCCGTTCCCTCCGGGACTGCTTTTTCCGGCAACTGCGCTTTGCGATGTACCGCCTTCACCGCCTTCAAAAATAAGCCAGTTATTACCGATAATCGTACTGCCGCCCTTTTCACCGTTTATACTTGTATTTTCATCAACAGTTGTTCCTGATGCTGAATCTGCAACGCCTCCAGCACCGCCTTTGCCAATTGTTACAATAAGTTGTTTTGAGGGGAATGATGGATAGAATTCTTGACCGTTTGTTCTTTGTGCTGTTTTTCCGGCACCGCCTGCCATAATCAGGTCAGTAACAGCTATAACAAAACCTTCATTGCTTCTTGTCATTGTTCCTCTGTGAGAGCTATATGTTCCGCCTCCGCAGTTGTGACCATACTCACATCTGTCATTTGTTGCACCTGTGTTTCCGCCTCTGCCTGGCAGCACATCCATTGATGTATTTATAAATTGTTGATAGTTTTGTGTACCGCTTAAATACCTGTTTGCCATACTCAAAGAATGGTTATATCCGTAACAATAAGCATAAGAACCATTTGTCATGTATCCTCTGCAGCGGTCTCTTGCTTTTGTATCGGCATAGGTACCTTTTTCTTTGTATATACTTGTATTATCTTCAAATCTTGCAGTACCGTTTGCACCGCCATAGCCCTGTGCATTATTTTTCTTGTGAGTATTATTTGTCCAGTTTTCACAAATATTTTGTAAAGGCTGACCACCTTCACCTCCGGTGGCATATATAGTATACTTGCTGCCGCCAGAATATAGCCTTTTAATATATGAGTCGCCGCCCTTTGAGCCACCCCATTTACTGGAAGTGTTGCTAACAGCATTTCCTTTTTGCATTTGTATTTGATATGTTTCAGGACCAATTTCGACGGTTGCATATCCTACACCGCCGCCGCCGCCACCGCCGGCTTCACCAAACCAGTCATTCATTTCCTGTCTCATTTGTGTAACATCATAATAATAAAGATCGCACTCAGACATTCCTCCTGAACCACCGGCACCAATAGCTACCATTCTGTAGATACCATAATTTTTTACATTGAAAGAATCTGTTTTAACATCCAGCCCGCTCACGCCAGCAGCGCCGCCGCCACCGCCGCCAATTGCCTGTATTGAGAAATTTCTGGCTTTCAGCGGTGCATTAAAGGTACAGCTGTTACCTGTAGTCTGCCAGGTTTCAGGATTGCCTGAATCACCGGGAAATCCCTTTTGCCACATAACATGTTGACCCGCTTTGTTGATAGTACATATCCATTTTCCATGAAGCTGGTCTTGTTTTTTTTCTATTTTTTTTGCAATAGGCACACTCAAAAGAGCTATAATCCCTATTATCAAAATAGTAATCATTGCCTCAGCAAGCGAAAAACCAACATATCTGCGAAACAAAATATTTTTCATATGAGCTCCATTTGTTTTTTTAAATATAGCTTTAATTTAATAATTCCACTTATTTTAATATTTTAAACATTGTTGTTACATTTTGCAATCAAACGTTAACATTATTTTCCTCAGAAAAATTTTTTTATAAATTTTTTCAACATATTATTTGTTTAGCGGCATATGCCGGTTAAGTTTAAATTATTATATTTTGTTAAATTAAGAAATAATCTAATCTAATGTCGCAGTAGCCGCCGGATGTCTTGAAATCCAACCTACGTTCTGACTCGTTCGCCGTTAATGGCGAACGTCTGATTTCAAGAGAGCGGAATCAGACGGGCACGCCGTGTGAGGTGAAACCGAACCCAGTGCCCTTGTGAGCCTAAACCACGCTTTTGGCGAACGTCTGATTTCAAGAGAGCGGAATCAGACGGGCACGCCGTGTGAGGTAAAGCCGAACCCAGTGCCATAGCGAAGGGAAACGTTGAGTTTTCCGCAGCGTCTGATTTCAAGAGAGCGAAATCAACTGTAGCGCCAGATTAAATTAAACCAGCCTGTTATTGCTCTTTTTGACAATGTTTTTCTGCCGGTTTCCATATATTATGGTACAAAAGGAGCTAATATGCGAGAAAATCTCTTAAACGGCAAAAAACAAAATACCATGCAAAGTGCACAAAAATATGCTCTAAAATACTTTCGTGACTTACAACACCATTTTAATCTTACGGATGTACAGATGATACAACTTTTGAAAAACTGTATTTCCGGATTAAAAAAAAATAATCCTGAAAAAAAATGGTGGCAAATTTTTTAAAAAACGATATTATTAGTATATTAATAATGACAAAAATATGATAAGATAGAGTCATGAGCGAAGAACAAAAAAAACGAACAATAGAAGTAGACGAAGAGTTTTTGGAACAACTATACGGTCTTGTCGGCAAAATTCCTCCGGGAGAAAAAAACATTAATGTCGATTTGTTGAAAGACCTTATTCTTGATATAAAACGCAAACTCGACAGAGCAAAAACAGAAGCCCTTGAAGAGTTGAGCTCTCCTAAAGGTAAAAACAAAAACAGTTCTATTACTTCCGAACAAGAATTTACAGACGAAGAAAACCCCAAAAACGTTTTGATTGTTGATGATTTGGGTGTAATTACATACCAGCTCGGGGTAATGTTTAGAAACCTCGGTTACGATGTTACTATTGCAAAAGAAATTTATGATGCAATTACAAAATACAAAAAACATCCGTACAAACTTGTTATTATGGATTTGTTCATTCCGACGGACAGAGAGGGTTTTATTCTGTTGGATGAACTTGTAAAACTTTCAAAAATAAACGATGCAAACACTGTTGTCGGTGTTATGACAGCATCTTCCAAAAAAGAACACAGACAGCTCTGTATGAAAAAAGGTGCCGATTTTTATATTGAAAAAATAGAAGATTGGCAAAACGAGCTTATTGAGTACTGCGAAAAAACCGGTTCTGCTTAATTTTGTTTTATAAAAATTTATGCTGTTTCATAAAATTTTAAACTTTTTACAAAAAAGTTCCAAATCATTTTGCATAAAATTTTTTCCCATTTTATTGTTTGATGTAAAATTATAATCACGGATATTAAGTTAAGAATTGGAGAAAATAATGACTACTTTAAATGAAGTTAGGGTTAGAATTGCCCCTTCACCGAGCGGCAATTTGCATATCGGAACGGCAAGAACCGCACTGTTCAATTACCTCTTTGCAAAAAAGAACAACGGAAAATATATTTTAAGAATTGAAGATACAGATTTGGACCGTTCTTCTCAAGCATATATTGACAATATTTATGACAGTTTGAAGGCACTCGGATTGAACTGGGATGAAGGTCCGGATGTCGGCGGTCCTTATGGTCCATACCAGCAGTCTGAAAGATTTGATATCTATCCGAAATATGCTCAAAAACTTATTGATGAAGGCTATGCATATGAATGTTTCTGTACACAGGAAGAACTGGATGCAGAAAAAGAAGAGTCTATCAAAAATAAAAGACCTCACAAATATTCAGGCAAATGCAGACATTTGACAGAAGAACAAAAAGAGAAACTCAGAGCAGAAGGCAGAAAACCGTCAATCCGTTTTCATGTGCCAGAAGGCGAAACTTCATATGATGATATGGTAAAAGGTCATTTGCATTTTGACAATTCACTCATAGGTGATTTTGTAATTATGAAATCAAACGGTACACCTACATACAACTTTGCTGTTGTAATAGATGATATGGAAATGAAAATTTCTCATATCATAAGAGGCGAAGACCATATCTCCAATACTGCAAAACAAATCATGATTTATAATGCACTTGGTGCCGAAATCCCGAAATTCGGACATCTTGGCATGATTCTTGCTCCCGACAGAAGCAAACTTTCAAAAAGACACGGTGCTACTGCTGTTTCCGAGTTTGTTGAAAAAGGTTATTTAACAGAAGCTCTTGTCAACTTTGTTGCACTTTTGGGCTGGTCTCCATCTGACGGACATGAAATCAAAACTCTTGATGAGATTGCTGCAGATTTTAGAATAAACGAAGTTTCTTCATCAAATTCAATTTTTGAATATGACAAATTGAACTGGATGAACGGTCAATATATCAAAAAAATGGATTTGGCAAAATTAACTCAGCTCGTAAAACCATATTTGTCCTGCTATGATTTGAGCGAATACAATGAAAAACAGCTCGAAAGAATAGTCGAAGTAACAAGAGAGCCTATCACGGTGCTTTCAGAACTTACAAATGATACAAAATATTTCTTTGGCAAAGAAGTTGAAATAGAACCGGATGTTCAGGAAAAAATTCTAAATGGCGAAGTAGCAAAAAAAGTTTTGCCTTATGTCATTGAAAATGAACTCGACAAATGGGATTTTGAAGACGAAGAAAAACTCCATGAACAGCTTGCCGATTTGAGAACATATTTTAAAGAACAACACGGTATCAAGCCGAAAGAAACTATGTGGGCAATCAGAGCGGCTGTTACCGGCAGAACACACGGTGCTGATATGGTAGCGACACTTGTTCTTCTTGGTAAAGACAGAGTTGTTTATAGAATTAAAAAAGCTGTATAAAACAGGGCTTTTTATAATTTCGGACTTAAAACGGGTTTCATTTTTGAAACCCGTTTAATTATTTAATTTCGCAAAAGTAAATGAATAAACCCGCAAACCCTCACCCCGCCATCTCTGTCTTGAAATTGGATGTTTCGGAAAACTCAAGGTTTCCCTCCGCTAGGGCACCGGGTTCGGTTTTACCTCACACGGCGTGCCCGTCTGATTTCGCTGTCTTGAAATCAGACGCTGCGGAAAACTCAACGTTTCCCTTCGCTAGGGCACTGGGTTCGGTTTTACCTCACACGGCGTGCCCGTCTGATTTCGCTGTCTTGAAATCAGCAAAGTAGGTTGGGCTTTCAGCCCAACTAAAACTATAATGTTGGGGTAGAAACCCCAACCTACAATTCTTTATAAACAAATTTTGACAGGATTGAGAGTCCAACAATCTAAAAGAATTTAATTAAAAAAAGTCTTTATTTTGACATTAAAAAAAACTGAAATCTGTTCAAGTCTATCAATGGTAATATTAATTTTTTCGTTTTCAAGTTTAGATATATAAGAATTATCAAGATTAAGTGCTAAAGAAAGTTGTTCTTTATTAAGACCGGCTAATTTACGCAATTCTTTAACTTTTTTTGCAATGCTTTTTCTTGCTTCTTGACTCATAATCCAATAATGAATTATTATTGTTAAAGCGTACAGGACTATCAATCCATTACTAAGGAAATTATAATGAACAAAATAATCTATAGCCTGTTTATTCTATTCACAATAAATCTTTGCGCAAATGCAGAAGCATTTAATTCCACAAATTACTCAGACATTGGGGTATTTTATTCAAACACAACTTTTCCTCAAAGTGTGGTAAAAAGAAATGAAAATACTACCCTTCCGGATGATTTGTCAAAATTCAAAAAAGGTGAAGCTGCTTCTCACAACTTTTTTAATCTGATTGATATAGGAAATGCAGGCATTGATGCCGCAGCAAAGAACGGAAACATCAAAAAAATTCATTATGTTGATACAAAAGTTGGTAAAGTCTATATCCCTTTATTCTTTATACCAATTTATGTTAAAGAAACAAAAACCGTAGTATATGGAGAATAAAAAATGAAAAAGCTATTTATTTTTGCAGCACTCTCGTTTATGTTTGTAATGTTTTCACAAACATCTGCAAAAGCTGCAGGACTGTTTTATACAAATGCAACATACCCTGTTACAGCAACGGGAAATGAAGTAAAAGAACTTTCAACATTGAAAAAAGGAACAGCTCATTCTACAAATATTCTGTTTCTTGTAGAAATTGGAGATGCAGGGATAAACACAGCAGCAAAGAACGGAGATATAAAAAAGATTTGCTACATTGATGTAAACGAGAGAATGGTTTTTATTTTTTGGAGAAAAGTCACTGTCAATGTTTATGGTGAATAATTGACAGATTGTCTCTTATCAGCTCTGGGGTTGCAGTTGCCGCAGGCTTTTGGAAAACTCAACGTTTCCCTTCGCTAGGGCACTGGGTTCGGTTTTACCTCACACGGCGTGCCCGTCTGATTTCGCTGTCTTGAAATCAGACGCTGCGGAAAACTCAACGTTTCCCTTCGCCAGGGCACTGGGTTCGGTTTTACCTCACACGGCGTGCCCGTCTGATTTCGCTCTTTCAAAAGAATTGCGTATTTCATCAAAGCAGTCTTCAAACGCTTTTACCACAACAGGGTCAAACTGCGTGCCGGAGCCTTGTTTTATTATGTTCAAAGCTTCATTCAAATCAATTTTGTTTCTGTAAGAGCGGTTTGAAACTATACTGTCAAACGCATCCGTAATGGCAATAATACGTGAGCCAATAGGTATTTCTTCACCTTTAATTCCGTAAGGATAGCCGGTGCCGTCATATTTTTCGTGGTGATATTTAATTATTTCAACCACATCTTTGAGTTGTTTTATGTCTTCAAGAATTTTTACACTGTAGGTGATATGTTTTTTTATTTCATCATATTCTTCCTGTGTAAGTTCGTCTATTTTGTACAAAATGTCATCGGAAATACCAATCATGCCTATATCATGCAGCATTCCGGCTAGTTCAATTTTGCCCGTATCAATGGCAGATAATCCGAGTTTTTTTGAAATAAGCACAGAATAATAAGTAATTCTTCTGCTTCTGCCGGAAGTAAAAGAATCTTTTGCATCCAATGCTTCCATAATAGCCTTGATAGTACCGGAAAACAATTCTTTCAAGTCTGCAATGAGTTTGTCGTTATCATATTTCAGCTGATAATACTCCAGAGCAGAAGAAACTATAAGCTGTAATTCATCAGGATTAAACGGTTTTTTTACATATCTGTATATTTTTGCATAATTAATTGCATCAATAAGTATGTTTGCATCGGAGTATGCCGTGAGAAGTATTCTCATTGCATCCGGTCTTATCAGGTGTGTTTCCTTCAAAAACTCTACTCCGTCCATCTCCGGCATCTTGTGGTCTGATATGACAAGTTCAAAATCTTTTTCTTTCATCAGCTCAAGCGCATGCAAAGGAGATGTGGTCTTTTCCAGATTATATGTACCTCTCAGTGTTCTGTACAAAAGTGCCAGATTGTCTTCTTCGTCATCAACAAGCAATATATTGTATTTTTTTTCTGCCATTTTTCAAATCCGTATTTATTTTTTGTGTTCCATTTTTATAGGCAAAGTGATAATAAATTTGCTGCCTTTGCCCTTTTCGCTGATAAGGTCAATTTTGCCGTTATGATTTTTTATAACTTTATAGCTTATTGCCATACCGAGACCTGTTCCCTGACCGACTTCTTTTGTTGTAAAGAAAGGATCAAAAACTTTTTTGCGGGTTTCTTCGTCCATACCGCAGCCGTTGTCTTCAAATTCTATTGTAACATTTTTGTCATCGGATTTTAATCTTATCCAGATATCACCCTTATCTTGAATAGCAAAAGCCGCATTGTCCAAAATGTTCATAAACACCTGATTTAGCTGTCCGCCAAAACCTTCTACATGAGACAGGTTTTCTTGATATTCTTTGTGAATAGTTATTCTGTTTTTCATTTTGTTGTGCAATATATTGAGTGTTGTATCGATTTCTCTTGGCAAATCAACATTGTTGACAACAGCTTCTTCCAGTCTTGAGAAGTTTTTCAAGTCGAGTACAATATTTTTTGTTCTTTCTGTTCCTTCTTGACAGCTTCTGATTAACTCGGGCAGGTCTTCTTTCAAAAAGGCAAGATCAATTTCTTCTTTCAAATCTTTTATCTGCTGTTTGTGTTCATCTGACAAATCGGAATCAAATTCAGTATATTTGTCTATAACAGACATCAAATCCGTTGTGTAGTTTTTTAGGTGAATAAGGTTTCCGTAAATAAAGTTTACGGGATTGTTTATTTCATGAGTAATTCCTGCAACAAGTTCGCCTAAAGATTTCATTTTTTCCGAATGAACCATCATTGCCTGAGTGCTTTTCAATTCCGAATAAGCAGCTTCCAACTCTTTTGTTCTGTCTTTCACCTGTTGTTCCAAAGATTGATAAAGTTTTTCAAGTGATTCAGCCATCTCGTTGTAAGAACGAATCAGCCTGTTAATTTCCAGATAGTTCGTTTCCTCAAGACGGTGGGAGAAATTACCTTTTGCAAAGTCTCCCAAACTTTTGATAAGAATGTTTATCGGTTTAATTAAAATACCGGAAATAAGGTTTGACAGGAAAAAACCGAGAAAAATAAAGATGAAAACCATTGCGAGCATGTTATCCCGCAGCATATCAAGGTAAATCTTTGTGATAGGTTCATTATAAAAACCGAGCTCTATTAGTTTGTTATCTTTTTTTACAGACAATTTGTATATATTTTCGCTGATTGGTTTTTCTTTTGCTTTTTTCTTCAAAGATTTGTCAGAAATATTGTTTTGTATGAACAGTTGTTTTAACTTCATACTGGGCTCTGTTTTGACAATATCTTGTTTTGTCGCCATATCTGTAATTGTTACTGTTGCAACAATATTGCTGTCCACCATTTTTTGTGCCGTTGTTCTTAATTCTGCAGGATTTTTTAACTGCTCTCCAAGTGTTGAAAAAATTGTAATAGAAATAGAATCATTCAAATCCTTTGACTGGTCTGTGATTTGATGTGCCAAATCATTCACTGTTGTAATAGAATACAACGCAATACAAAATACCGTAATAGCAATGAGCATTGTAGTAAATGCAGCAAATTGCGTGCTTAGTTTTGTTGGTCTTTTATTGATTTTTTTCTTTTTTTCAGGCATCTTTTTCATATTTTATCTTCTTTTATCTTATAAATTTATTGAGTTTTCTTTTCTTTTTTGTTCCGTCAAAAATTTTGCCTGTATAGTAGCCCAGAGTTCCCACAATTAGTGCACCCGGAACAACTATATAGAGAGTGTATAGCAAAGTTTCAAAATTAATCATGCCTTTAGTTTTTACAAAAATAATTGCACTGCACAAAAATACTGTCAGACTGGCTGACATTCCGCAGAATTTTTTTGCACATGTAATATTTTTTGCCATAACTATTCTCTATTTGTTGGTATTTTCAGATTGTTTTTTGAAACAGAATTGAACGATTGCAATTTTGTCGATATTCTTTAATGCAATAAATCGTCCTGAGATGATATTTTTTGTTGTTTTGTCTTTCAGACGAACTTCATCAACTCTGATTGGACGGAAAAAACACTGTATCGGTATATTGCTTTCAAGTGAAAACTCTATAGTATAATCTTTTTCAGTAGAAAGCGGCAAATCTGCCAGAATTTTCATTCCGCCCGCACTTATGTCTAAAGTGGAGCAAATATAGTCATTTTCACCGTCTTTAAGGGTAAATTCTTTTTCAAAATCAATTCTGGTGTATTCTCTTCTTTGAAGAAGGTCATATGATTTTTTATCGAAAACTGCTTTAATTGTCCTGTTTTTTGAATCTATCTCATCTGCCTTTGTTTTAAAATAAAGCATTCCTTCATCTACAACTGTAAAAATTTCAAGCGCACCGTTTTTTTCATAATACGGAAGGTCTTTTTCATTGATTTCAAACTCAATTACACTGCGCTCCGTACCGACAATTTTTGAAGACATTGCGCCTTTAATGTCTTGCGGAACAACATATATTTTTTGATTTTTTTTCAACAATTTTTTCATATCAGGTAAATCTATCCTCTTTTTTTAGGAATCATTATGTTCTTGTTGCGGCAACCCTCACAACACCTATTGATTTTGCTTTAATGTTGCTGCTGATTTCATTATACGACATAACCGCAATTTGTGGATACGTTCTTTCTATGAGTCTTCTGAAAGGCAATCTGATAGGAGAAGAGCACAATAGCACCGGTTGATTTCCGGAAGTACTGATGGCTCTTTCGAGTTCGCTGTTCAGGTTGTCCATGAGTTTTCTTGTAAATTCCGGATCAAGTGTAAGACTTGTACCATCAGGGCTTACACCTTGCGCAATAGTGTTTTCAACCTCCGGTGCAAGAGTTACGGCAAGCAGTTCACCTGTATCGGCAAGGTTCTGTTTGCAGATACTTCTTGAAAGTGCCTGTCTGACCTGTTCTGTCAGGTAATCTGCATTTTTGCTTACACGGGATTGAAGGCTCAAAACCTCGAGAATTGTTTTCAAATCACGGACAGAAACTCTTTCTCTGAGCAGATTGTAGACAATTTGCTGAACTTCTGCAACCGTCAAATCTTTCATCAAATCTGCAACATATTCTTCCGAAACTTCTTTTTTGAGGTTGTCTATAAGCTGCTGTATATCTGCTCTTGAAACAATTTCTGCGGCATTTTTCTTTATTACTTCTGTCAGGTGAGTAGAAATTACGGCAGAAGGACTTACAACGGTGTAGCCGTATGTTTCGGCAATTTCTTTGTCTTTATCTTCAATCCATATAGCGGGAAGTCCAAAAGCAGGTTCTATTGCACTGATGCCGTTAATTCCGGGGTCATTGCTTGAGCCGCCTGCGTTCATAGCCAGGTTTCTGTCGGGATAAACTTCACCGGACTCTATAGGCACACCTTTCAGTTTGATTTGATAACTGTTTGGCTGCAATTGCAAATTGTCTCTAACCCTGATAGAGGGTAAAACAATACCCAAATCCAGTGCTGTCTGACGTCTGATTTGTGCTATTCTCTCAAGCAAATCTCCGCCCTGCTCAACATCAAGAAGCGGTACCAGTCTGTAGCCTATTTCCATTTCGATTGTTTCTACATTTAAAAGCTCCATGACACTTTCTCTTGTAGCTTTTTTCTTTTTCTTGCCGGTTTTTGGACCAAAAGCATTTTCTTGTTTTTTTGCTTCTTCCGCCGCTTTTTCTTCTTCAACTTTCTTCGTTTTTTCAGTTTGATTTTTGCTGTATGCAAGCCAGCCAAGTCCTATTGAAACAAGAATAAACGGTATTGTCGGCATACCGGGAACAAGCCCAAGAAGGAAAAGCAAAACAGAAACTATTGCCAACACTATCGGATTGGAGAACATTTCTTTTTTGATATCATCACTCAAAGACTCATCCTGACCGCTCGCACGGGAAACAATCAAACCCGTTGAGAAAGAAATCAAAAGAGCCGGAAGCTGAGAAACAAGACCGTCGCCGACAGTCAAAATTGTAAATGTATTCAGTGCTGTCATGATATCCATTTTCATCTGCCACAAACCAATAACAATACCGGCAAAAATGTTCACGACTGTAATGATGATACCTGCTGTGGCATCACCTTTTACAAATTTTGAAGCACCATCCATAGTACCGTAGAAATCAGCTTCCCTTTCGAGTTTTCGTCTTCTGGCTTTTGCCTGTTCTTCGTTAATCAAGCCCGAGTTCAAATCCGCATCGATAGACAACTGTTTTCCGGGCATACTATCCAAAGTAAATCTGGCGGATACTTCTGCGACTCTGGTTGCACCGCCTGTGATAACCATAAAGTTGATTACAACAAGCAGAATAAAGATGATAAAACCGACAATGTAATTGCCGCCGACAACAAACTGCCCGAATGCGTTAATTACTTCACCGGCTGCACCGTTCAGCAAAATCAGCCTTGTTGAACTAACGTTCAATCCGAGACGAAAAATAGTAGCCACAAGAAGTATTATTGGGAAAGAGGAATACTCCAGCGGCTCTTTTATAAAAAGGCAGACAAGCAAAATTATTACGGAAAGAGAAATATTCAGGGTCAGCAAAATATCCAACAGCATGGGCGGCAGCGGGATAATCATCATAGCAACAATTATGACAATACCTATTGCCATTATAATATCATTATTTTTTAGTAAGCTTGCTAATGCGCCCAGGTTCATTTTATTAAAATTTTAATTTCACTCTTTCCCAATATAAATAATAGCCTATATGCGCTAATTTATCGAATTGTTTACCAAACTTAAATAATTATAAACATTTTCACATATTTGATAGCAAAAAAAATCGATTATATGTTTTAATATTTATTACAAAAAAGGAATATTTCATGACTGTTTCTCCAAGTTTGTTAAACACAATACCATTACCTTCACAAAATATACAAACAACAGTATCCGTTCCTTCTGTTGCGAGTGTAAATGTCTCTGATGTAAAAGACGATTTGCCAAGATACGAAGAACCGTTGTTTGAAAATAATTTTTTAAACAACTTTGCACAAAAAATAAAACAAAAAATATTTGAAGCAAGAATGAAAAAACTTGAAAACATCCCTCCCGAAAAAAGAACCGTTTCCCAGCAGGCAGAAATAGAAGCAAATGAAAAACAAATAGGCTATAACACGGAATTGGATTATATGGTATAATCTTCAAATCATATATTGGAGAAAAAATGCTGATAAAAACTTTTCCTATGGGGTTAATCGGGACAAATGCATATCTGCTGATTGATGAAGAATCAAAAGAAGCAGTTGTTATTGACATTGGCGGCGATTTTCAGGTTATAAAGGATGAAATAGAAAAAGAAAACGCAAAATTGAAATATATCCTGAACACCCACGGACATTTTGACCATATTCTGGGAGAAAAAGAAGCACAGGAACAAACAGGCGTTGATGTATTTGTGCACGAAAATGACAGATATCTTGTAGAAAATCTGCCAAAGCAGCTTGAAAAATTCGGTTTTGTTTCTAACGCATTTCCTCCCCAAAATATAAAAACTTTCACGGAAAATAATACCTTCTGGATTGGTAAAAATGAAATAAAAGTAATTTATACACCCGGACATACTCCGGGCAGTGTTTGTTTTCTTACCGGCAAAAATCTGTTTTCCGGCGATACATTGTTTTATACATCTGTCGGCAGGACAGATTTTGAGGGCGGAAGTTTTGCACAGTTGAGCGATTCTATTACAAAAAAACTTTTCACACTTGATGATGACATAACTGTCTATCCGGGACATGACTCGAAAACAACAATTGGTTACGAAAAAAAATATAACTGCTATTTCGGTTCAAAAAATTTGGACTGAATATGTTTATCTAATCTAGTGTCGCAGTTGCCGCAGGCTGTCTTAAAATCAGACGGGCACGCCGTGTAAGGCAAAGCCGAACCCAGTGCCCTGGCAAAGGGAAATGTTGAGTTTTCCGAAACATCCAATTTCAAGACAGAGATGGCGGAGTGAGGGTTTGCATGTTTTTTGTCATCAAATTACCTAACATATACAAGAATGACCATAAAAACGACGGCTTCACCCCAAACTCCTGTTTGAGATTAAAAAACTTTGAAATAAAAACAAAAAGGATTGATATATAATCAACCCTTTTTGAAATATGTTTAAAATCTACACCGCCAAACTACGGTCTCAATCTGTCCATAAGTCTCGGGAACGGAATTGTTTCTCTGACATGGTGCAAGCCGCAAATCCATGCAACCGTTCTTTCTATGCCGAGTCCAAAACCAGCATGTTTGCAGCTTCCGTATTTTCTGACATCCAGATACCAGTCAAAGACTTCTTCCGGCAGTCCCTGTTCTTTTATTTTTGCTTTGAGTTTATTGATATCTTCTTCTCTTTGTCCGCCGCCGATGATTTCACCGTAGCCTTCAGGAGCAATCATATCAACACAGGCGGCTTTGTCACCTTCCTGTTTCATATAGAATGCTTTTATTGCCATCGGATAGTGGTGAATCATAACGGGTTTGTCAAATTCTTCAGAAATAAGAGTTTCTTCATCACCGCCAAAGTCTGCTCCCCATTCTGTGTCATTTCCTTTTTTCTTAAGTATTTCAATAGCTTCGTCGTAAGAAATTCTCGGGAACGGACGTTTGATATTTTCGAGTTTTGAAATGTCTCTTTCAAGAACTTCCAAATCAGCCCTGTTGTTTTTTACAACCTCTTGAACAATGTATTCAACAAATTCTTCTGCCAAATCCATGTCATCATAAATATCAAAGAACGCAACTTCCGGCTCAACCATCCAGAACTCTGTCAGGTGGCGTCTTGTTTTGGATTTTTCTGCACGGAAAGTAGGACCAAAGCAGTATGCTTTGCCAACAGCCATTGCTGCAGCTTCCATATACAACTGTCCGCTCTGCGTAAGGTATGCATTTTCATCAAAGTAATCTACTTTAAAGAGGTTTGTTGTGCCTTCGCATGCATTAGGCGTAAAAATAGGTGCATCCACAAGCGTAAAACCTTTGTTGTCAAAGAAATCACGTACTGATTTGATAATTCTGTGACGGATTCTCAAAATAGCTTTTTGTCTCAGCGAACGCAGCCACAAATGTCTGTGTTCCATCAAAAAGTGTGTACCGTGTTCTTTTGGAGTAATAGGATAATCAACTGATTCTCCGATTACTTTAACATCTGTTGCATCAATTTCATAACCGATTTTTGAGCGTTCATGTTTTTTAACGGTACCGGTTACTTCAACACTGGATTCCTGTGTAATTTTGTCTGAAAGTTCAAAAACTTCATCAGAAACATTGCCTTTGAAAACAACTGCCTGTATTTCGCCTGTACCGTCTCTGAGCTGTAAAAAATGCAGTTTTCCGCTGGAACGTTTGTTATAAAGCCAGGCTTGAAGTGTGATTGTTTGTCCTTCGTATTTTGCAATGTCTTCGATGTAAATTTTCATATGCCTTCCTCTCAATCTTTTATTTCAGATAAAAATTATTATATCCAATAGATAAAACAAGTACAAATTATTCCGATTTTTTCATTTTCTCTTTTAATCTCAGATATTCAGTATAATCGGTTCCCCACTGTGCCATCGATTCAAGAACAGGTGCCAGAGAATAACCTATATCCGTGAGAGAATATTCTACTCTGGGCGGAACTTCCTTGTAGGCTTTTCTCTCGACAATCCCTTTGTCCTCCAGTTCACGAAGATGAATAGTGAGGGATTTTTGTGAAGCTCCGGTCGATTTTTTCAACTCGTTAAAACGTTTTGCTCCCTCCAGCAAATCTCTTATAACAAAGATTTTCCATTTGTGTCCTATCAAAGAAAGCACTGTTGAAATAGGACAATGTGTTGTTTTTTTTGCTGTTTTAGTTTTTATCTTTTTCATATTTTTCAGTTTCAATTTGATACTATTATTTTACTACAGGATTTTTCTTGTACAACACAAAACTTACTTTGTCCTTTACTTTTGCTGCAGGTGTATAGTTTTCCTTTATAAACCCGCAGATTTTCGGTGCATAATCACAAAAAGTTCCGACATTGTAAGGTGTGTAAGGGATATTGCTCATTACAAAATAATCCGGCATATTTTTTGAAAAATCCGATACTATTTTTTCTTCGCCAAAAATTTGGACATTAACGGGTATCAGATAATAATAAAATCCGTCTGATTTTCTCTCGGAAAGAAAATTTATCATGGCACCTTCCGGTACCACTATGACAGAAGAGTCTTCCGGTGTATTTTGTTTCAAAAATTTTATGAATTCGTTTTGAGATTTCATTGATTCTCTGACATGGATTTTTCCTCTGGGTGTTTCAACGGCATACAAAGGATTTTCAGCTATTTTGAACAAATTTGCCAGCAAAAATACAGCAAAAAGTGTGAAGCAAAGATTTTGAACTGTTTTTTCAAGAGCTGTTTTGTCAACAAACTTTATTTTAGGTAAATACAATACAAAAAACACCACAAACGGAATAAACAAAACCGCAAGAGAAAATGTTCCGTAACACTCCGTAGTTATACCGGAAATTCCTTTCAGAGAAACAAGAATGGAAGAAACGAGCAAAAACAAAAACATTTTGTCTCGTGTTTCAAAAATTGAAAAATCAAATTTGTTTTTTACCGCTTTAAAAATTCCAAACCCGAGCAGACCTAAAAAAACAATTATTCCGCACAAACCGAGCCAGCAAAACAGCTTTATGCCGGAAGTCATGACTATTTTGCAATTACCTGCGATAATTATTATGCTCAAAAAAATAACAAAGATATTTGTAACTGTCTTTAAAAACTCATTTTTTATATATTTTTCATTCAAAAAATTTAATCCGTAAAATAATAATGTGCAAGGCAAAGCAGTTTTAAGAATTTTTGCCAGAATAACAAATGAATCATGAATATACAGCGGGTTAAAATACAAACCGTATGAGTTGTAAAAATACTCTGTGACAGGAGCTTTTATCATTTTTTGGATTAGCTCCGCAGCATTCAGTAAATCACTAAAAGATGCTCCCTGTAAAAGCAATACATCGAAAGACAATACAGGAAAAACAAAAAACAGTCCGGCTGTTTTGATACAATTTTTCCAATCTTTTACAAAAAACGGCAGACATAAAAACAAGAAACAAAAATACGGAAGATTTTCTATCTTGTTTGCAAACGAAAAACCCGCAGCCAGAAAAGAAAAAGCAAGATATTGTATTTTCCTGTCTTTTAAATATAAAAGTGCAAAAAACAAGGAAATCAAAAACCCGCTCAATGCATAAACAGCAGAATATGAATATGCAAAGATAAAGTTAAAAAATGTTCTGATAAAAATACAAACTGACATTATGAGTGCAATTACACAAAAAGCTATTTGTCTTGAAGCAAATAGTCTTGTTATGAAATAAGAAACAAAAGTTATTACAACGGAATTCAAAAAACCCATCAAATAAAGAGTGTTCAATTTAACCCCAAAAAACAGAAAAGCAAGAGCATTTATCTGATACCCCAGAGGTCCGTATACATTGAAAATATCTCTGTAAAGAACTTTTCCTTCAATCATCTGCCAGGGAATATAAGCTTCTCTGCCGACATCTATAAGATAGGCATCCTGTTTTGCATAAAACAA